>NZ_JAJSAW010000002.1:0-602773 GCF_021378985.1 Pseudomonas sp. JR33AA | reverse complement strand
TGGGGGGGGGGGGGGGGGGGGGGGGGGGGCCCCCCCCCCCCCCCCCCGACACAGCAAAAAATATTTCCAGGCACAGGTGAGGTAACAGCACGTGGCATCCGTGTAATGAGTGAAAGTGCGATTGATTCGCAATAATCACCCCCTCACAGGTCAGCGTCCATGAAGTTCTCCCCGCGTTGCGTCCCTCTCTGGTTCGGCCTTGCTGCGCTCCCGGCCTTCGCTGTCGCCCCCCTGGCAAGCGCCGTCGAGCAGCTGCAGGCCTATGCCTTCGCCCAGCCGGCCCAACCCTTGGCCCAGGCCCTGAACGCCTTCAGCCGCACCACTGGCCAGAGCGTGGTCTACACCCTCGAGTTGCCGGGCGTGCAAGCGCCAGCGCTGAATGGCCGGTTCAGCGCCGAGCAGGCGCTGCAACAACTGCTGGGCAACGCTGGGCTGGCCTGGCGCCGCGTCGACGCACGTACCCTGACCCTCGAACCTGCTGACACCTCCGGTGCGCTCAACCTGCAGGCCACAACCGTGACCTCGCAACTGGACGACTACAGCTACCAGCCCTCCGCCAGCGCTTCGATCATGCGCGGGCAGGGCCCGAACCAGGACATCCCCCAGGCAATCAACGTGGTACCGGCCCAGGTCATCCGCGACCAGGCCCCGCGCAACCTCGATGACGCCCTGGCCAACGTCAGCGGCATTACCCAGGGCAACAACTTCGGCGGCACATCCGACACGGTGATGAAACGTGGCTTCGGCGACAACCGCGACGGCTCGATCATGCGCGATGGCATGCCCGTGGTGCAGGGTCGCAACCTCAACGCCAGCACCGAGCGGGTTGAGGTGCTCAAGGGCCCTGCCTCGCTGTTGTACGGTATCCAGGACCCAGGTGGGGTCATCAACGTGGTCAGCAAGCGTCCGCAGCTGCACCAGTACAACGCCCTGACCGTGCGCGGCTCGACCTATGGCAGCGGCAAGAACGGCAGCGGTGGCGGGCTCGACAGCACGGGTGCACTGGGTGAAAGCAACTTCGCCTACCGCCTGATCGTCGACCACGAAGACGAAGACTACTGGCGCAACTACGGCGTGCACCGCGAATCGCTGGTGGCGCCGTCGCTGGCCTGGCTGGGCGAAGACACGCAGGTGGTGCTGGCCTACGAGCACCGTGAATTTCTCTATCCCTTCGACCGTGGCACCGCGTTCGGCAGCAACGGTCACCCGCTGAACATCCCCGCCACGCGCCGCCTGGACGAGCCGTTCAACGACATGGAAGGGCGCTCCGACCTGTATCGCCTGGAAGTCGACCATCAGCTGGCCGATGACTGGAAGCTGCACGTTGGCTACAGCTTCAATCGTGAGACCTACGATGCCAGCCAGGTTCGCGTGACCGGCGTCAATGAAACCCAAGGCACGCTGACACGCAGCATCGACGGCACCCACAATGCGATGAGCCGTGACCAGTTCGTGACCCTGAGCCTCAATGGCACTGTCGAGCTGGCGGGGATGCAGCATGACCTGCTGTTCGGCATCGACCATGAGGACCGCAAGATCTTTCGCGGTGACCTGATTCGCCAGACACCACAGTCCACGTTCAGTTATCTGGACCCGGTCTACGGGCAGGAAGTGGAAGGCTCCAACGTACGGGCCAGCGACAGCGACCAGACCGACAAGCTGCGCACCGATGCGCTGTTCGTGCAGGACGCGCTGCACCTCGATGAGCACTGGATCCTTGTCGCAGGTGCGCGTTTCCAGCAGTACGACCAATACGCTGGCCGCGGTCGCCCCTTCACGGCCAATACCGACATCAGTGGCCAGGCCTGGGTACCCCACGCTGGTATCGTTTACAAAGTCGACGACCAGCTCTCGTTCTATGGCAGCTACAGCGAGTCGTTCAAGCCCAACTCGACCATCGCGCCGCTGACCGGTAATGTCGTGCTCGACTCCTCGGTGGCACCTGAGGAGGGCAAGTCGTGGGAGCTGGGCGCCAAGCTCGACATGCCAGGGCGCATCACAGGCACCCTGGCCTTGTTCGATATCACCAAACGCAATGTACTGGTCTCGAACTTTGACGCAATCACCCGCGAGACGGTCTACAGCAATGCGGGTGAGGTGAGTTCACGCGGTGTGGAACTCGACGTGACCGGCCAGCTCAGCGAGCGCTGGAGCCTGATCGGCAGCTATGCACTGACCGATGCCAAGGTAACCAAGGACCCTGATCTTGAGGGTAACCGCCTGCAGAACGTGGCCCGGCACAGCGGCTCGCTGTCGGCGGTGTATGACTTTGGCAGCCTGTTCGGGGGTGACCGGCTGCGCTTCGGTGCCGGCGCCCGTTATGTGGGCGAGCGTTCGGGTAATGCGACCAATACCTTCGACCTGCCGAGCTATACCGTTGCCGATGCATTTGCCACTTATGAAACCAAACTCGACGAACACAACGTGCGCCTGCAACTGAACGTGAAGAACCTGTTCGACAAGGTGTATTACAGCTCGGCGGTGAACCAGTACTTTGTGGCGATTGGCGATGCGCGGCAGGTAAGTTTGTCGAGCACCTTCGAGTTCTAGGTAAAGGGAGCCGCAGAGCGGCCCCGGTTTCAGATGCCAAAGGCCTTGCGGTATTCGCCAGGTGTGGCCCCCAGGGCTTGGCGAAACCGGTTGCTGAAATGGCTGGCACTGGCAAACCCGCACGACAAGGCAATCTCTCCTAGTGGTATCACTTCCAACCGCAACAACTGGCACGCCCGGTGCAGCCGCCGAGCCAGCAGATACTGGTGCGGTGGGAGCCCGAAACTGGCGCGGAACATGCGCGCAAAGTGGTATTCGGACAGATTGCAGCGCAGCGCCAGCTCGCCCAGGGTGATGGGCTGGTCCAGGTGTGCCTCGATGTAGTCGACCAGCTGCCGGCGCAGGTTTGGCGCCAGCCCGCCTTTGAGGCGCAGGCCTTGGCGCAACCCGACCTGGCTGAGCAGCGCATGGTCAACGATTGCGTGCGCCAGGCTGCTGGCCAACAGGCGCTCGCCGGGCTCGTCCCAGTTCAGCTGGATCAATTGACGAAAGCGGGCAGCCTGCTGCGGGTCGTCCAGAAAGGTCGCTTCCTGCAGTTGCAGCTCGCGCGGTTCCCGGTCGAGCAGGCGAACGCAGCCCAGGGCGAACTGCGCCTCGCTGACATACAGATGCGCCAGGCGGATCGCGCCATTGACGACCCAGTTCGATTCCTGCCCGGCCGGCATCACGCACAGCTTGTCGGGCGCACCTTTGTCGGCCGGGCGCTGGCGGCGGAAGGTGCCGGTGCCGTCGGCGATGTAGCACGACAGGGTGTGATGGCTGGGCGCCTGGTAGTCGCGCGCATCGTCACGGTTGTGCCACAACGCCGCCGCCAGTCCGTCGCCCAGGTGCGCGCTCAGCTCCAGCCTGGCGTTGGGCGAGGCATGCATGGCGTTGAACACTTGCAACTGGGTGAGTGGCGTCATTGGCGGGTCCTCCTGCCTGCCATCCTACTGCGCTCTGGATCGAGTGACAGCTACCGGCGCAAGAAAAGCGCAAGTTCGTGCAAGCAGACAGAGGCCGATCGAAAGAACACTGGTGATCCCTGTAGGAGCGGGTTTACCCGCGAAGCGCCGGGCACCGATTTCCAAAGGCCCAAGGAACCGCCACCATGAACCTGTCACTCTACCTGCTCACCGTCCTGATCTGGGGCACCACCTGGATCGCCCTGAAACTCCAGTTGGGCGTGGTCGCGATCCCAGTGTCGATCGTCTACCGCTTCGCCCTGGCCGGGCTGATCCTGTTTGCTTTCCTGTTGCTCACGCGTCGGCTGCAACCGATGAACCGCCGTGGCCACCAGATCTGCCTGGCCCAGGGCCTGTGCCTGTTCTGCGTCAACTTCATCTGCTTTCTCAGCGCCAGCCAGTGGATTGCCAGCGGCCTGATCGCGGTGGTGTTCTCCACCGCCACACTGTGGAACGCGCTTAACGCTCGCATTTTCTTCGGCCAGAAAATCGCCAGCAACGTGCTTGGCGGTGGCGCCTTGGGCTTGCTCGGCCTGGGCCTGTTGTTCTGGCCGGAGCTGTCGCATCACGCAGCCAGCCGCGAAACCCTGTACGGCCTTGGCTTGGCCCTGTTCGGCACGCTGTGCTTCTCGGCCGGCAACCTGCTGTCGAGCATGCAGCAGAAGGCCGGGCTCAAGCCGATGACCACCAATGCCTGGGGCATGGTCTATGGGGCAGTGATGCTGGCGGGGTTCTGTGTAGTCAGCGGCGTGCCGTTCGGCATGGAGTGGAATGCGCGCTATATCGGTTCGCTGCTGTACCTGGTGGTACCGGGGTCGGTGATTGCCTTTACTGCGTACCTGACGTTGGTGGGGCGCATGGGGCCGGAGCGGGCAGCTTACTGCACGGTGCTGTTCCCGTTGGTGGCGTTGAATGTGTCGGCGGTGGCCGAGGGTTACCAGTGGACGGCGCCGGCCTTGCTCGGCTTGGTGGCGGTGATGGCGGGGAATGTGCTGGTGTTTCGCAAGCCCCGGGCCAGGGGGGCTGAGGGTGTTGTGGTCGCCAAATAGGTGATGGGTTGCCTTTGCCGGCCCTTTAGCGGGTAAACCCGCCCTGTAGGAGCGGGTTTACCCGCGAAAGGGCCGGCACAGGCACCATCAAACGGTCACCCCTTCCACACCTGCGGGTTCACCAGGTCCCGTGGCCGCTCGCCCAGCAGCGCCGCACGCAGGTTGTCGATCGCCCGGTTGGCCATGGCCGCACGGGTTTCGGCAGTCGCCGAACCAATGTGCGGCAGGGTCAGCGCATTGGGCAGCTTGAACAGCGGCGAGTCGCTCAGCGGTTCTTTCTCGTATACGTCCAGGCCCGCGCCGCGAAGGGTGCCGTTCTGCAGCGCCTCGATCAGCGCCGCCTCATCCACCACCGGCCCACGGGCAATGTTGATCAGGAACGCACTCGGCTTCATCAGCTTCAGCTCGCGGCTGCTGATCAGTTTGCGGGTGGCATCGGACAACGGCACCACGATGACCACGAAGTCGGCTTCGGCCAGCAACTGGTCCAGGCTGCGGAACTGCGCGCCCAGCTCCTGCTCCAGCGCAGTCTTGCGGCTGTTGCCGCTGTACAGGATCGGCATGTTGAAGCCGAAGCGGCCACGGCGTGCCACTGCTGCACCAATATTGCCCATGCCGACGATGCCCAGGGTCTTGCCATGTACATCGCTGCCGAAGTGGGCCGGGCCCACGGTAGCCTGCCAGTTGCCGGCCTTGGTCCAGGCATCCAGTTCGGCGGTGCGCCGGGCGCAGCCCATGATCAGCGAGAAGCCCAGGTCGGCGGTGCTTTCGGTCAGCACGTCGGGGGTGTTGGTCAGGGCGATGCCGCGCTCGTTGAAGTAGTCGAGGTCGTAGTTGTCATAGCCGACCGACACGCTGGACACCACCTCCAGCCTGGCCGCGCCTTCCAGCTGCACCCGGCCAAGCTTGCGGCCAACGCCGATCAGGCCATGGGCTTCAGGCAGGGCTTCGTTGAACTGGGCGTTGATGTCGCCGAGCTTGGGGTTGGGCAGAATCACGTTGAAGTCTTGCTGCAGGCGCTCGGCCATGGCCGGGGTGATACGGCTGAAGGCCAGGACGGTCTTTTTCATCGGGCAACTTCTCTGCTAAGCGGGGTGGGGCTGTGCCGGCCTATTCGCGGGCAAGCCCGCTCCTACAGGGGGGCGCGGTGCGTTGTAGGAGCGGGCTTGCCCGCGAAGGGGCCGGAACAGGCGAAATCAATGGTTAGCAACCTACCATTGTCCGCCCCCGCAATGCAGCAGCTTTTTAGTTGGCGATCAGCACCTGATGGGTTTTCAGGTCGGCCTCATGCGCGGCAAGAATCTCTGGCAGCGAGTTGCGCAGGTACTCGACCCAGGTCTTGATCTTGGCATCCAGATACTGCCGCGATGGATAGATGGCATACAGGTTCAGCTCCTGCAGGCGATATTCGGGCAGCACCCTTACCAGGCTACCGTCGCGCAGGCCCTCGATAGCCGAATAGATCGGCAGCACGCCTACGCCCATGCCGCTGCGGATCGCTGTCTTCATGGCATCGGCGGTATTCACCATGAACGGCGAGCTGGTGATGTTGACCATCTCCTGGCCTTCCGGGCCATCGAACAGCCATTTCTCCAGCGGTATGACCGGGCTGACCATGCGCAGGCAGGCGTGCCTGAGCAAGTCGGCAGGCTTGTGGGCCACGCCATGCTGAGCGATGTAGGCGGGCGAGGCACAGACAATGCTGTAGGTGATGCCCAGGCGCTGCGAAACGAACCCTGAGTCGGGCAGTTCGGTGGCCAGCACGATGGAGACGTCATAACCCTCGTCGAGCAGATCGGGCACGCGGTTGGCCATGGTCAAATCGAAGGTCACGTCCGGGTGCGTTTCGCGGTAGCGGGCGATGGCATCGACCACGAAGTGCTGGCCGACCCCGGTCATTGAATGCACCTTCAACTGCCCGGCCGGGCGCGCATGGGCGTCGCTGGCTTCAGCCTCGGCTTCTTCGACGTAGGTAAGAATCTGTTCGCAACGCATCAGGTAGCGCTTGCCGGCTTCGGTCAGCGCAATGCGGCGGGTGGTACGGTTGAGCAGCCTTGTTTGCAGATGGGCTTCCAGATTGGAGACCGCCCGCGACACGTTCGCGGTGGTCGTATCCAGCTGCGCCGCGGCGGCAGTGAAGCTGCCGAGTTGGGCTACGCAACTGAAAGCACGCATGTTTTGCAGGGTGTCCATGGGTCACTCTCGAGGTAGAGGACAAAATTGTGTCACGAAGTAACTTGGAAAAGAGAAAAAGTTACCTTCGACCAAAGGCGGATTATCGCTGTTTTGGTAACAAAGATTCGCAGGAATCCGTGCTTATCGCCAGTGCTGCCGCCCCCTAGAATTGCCCGGCCCCTTCACCTCTTCCTCGGGAAATCGCAGCTGTGCCGCGTCGCATCATCAGAACGCTCAAGGCGTTCAGTGCCTGTGCCCTTGCCCTCACCTTGAGCGGCTGTATCGGAACCTGGGGCATTGCCCCGCAAAGCAAGACGCTGCAAGCCAATACCTTGACCACCGACGCGGCCATTCGCGAAGCCGCGACCGACGCCCACTGGCCCGACCAGCAGTGGTGGCACGCCTATGGCGACCCGCAGCTGGACCGCTGGATTGCCCTGGCTGTGGCCGGTAGCCCGAGCCTGGCCATGGCTGCGGCGCGGGTGCGCGAAGCCAAGGCCATGGCCGGTGTGGTCGAGTCGGCGGAAAAGCTCCAGGCCAACGGCCAGGCTACGCTCAAGCGCCACAACTGGCCGGAAGACCAGTTCTATGGCCCTGGCGCGCTGTCGGGTGCCAACACCTGGGACAACAACGCTGCCATCGGTTTCAGCTACGCCCTTGACCTGTGGGGGCGCGAGCGCAATGCCAGCGAGCAGGCCGTGGACCAGGCGCACATGAGCGTGGCCGAAGCCCGCCAGGCGCAGCTGGAGTTGCAGAACAATGTGGTGCGTGCCTACATCCAGCTGAGCCTGCATTTTGCCCAGCGCGATATCGTCATGGCCGAACTGCAGCAGCAGGAGCAGATCCTGGCCCTGGCCAAGCGTCGCCTGGAGGCCGGTATCGGCACCCATTTCGAAGTCAGCCAGGCCGAAGCGCCGCTGCCGGAAACCCACCGCCAGCTCGATAGCCTCGACGAAGAAATTGCCCTGACCCGCAACCAGCTGGCCGCACTGGCAGGCAAGGGCCCAGGGGAAGGCGCGCAGTTGCAGCGCCCGGCCCTGGCCTTGGCCGCGCCGCTGAAACTGCCTTCGAACCTGCCCGCCGAGCTGGTGGGCCAGCGGCCGGATGTGGTTGCCAGCCGCTGGCAGGTGGCTGCCCAGGCGCGTGGCATCGACGTCGCTCACGCCGGCTTCTTCCCCAACGTCGACCTGGTCGGCAGCCTGGGCTTCATGGCCACCGGCGGTGGCCCGCTGGAATTCCTCACCGGGCGCAAGTTCAACTACAACGTCGGCCCGGCCATCAGCTTGCCGATCTTCGACGGTGGCCGTTTGCGCTCGCAGCTGGGCGTGGCCTCCGCCGGCTATGACGTGGCCGTGGCGCGCTACAACCAGACTGTGGTCGGCGCACTGAAAAACATCTCCGACCAGTTGATCCGCCGCGAGTCGATGAAAGAACAGTCGCACTTCGCCGCCGAATCGGTTGCTGCCGCGCAGAAAACCTACGACATCGCCATGGTCGCGTTCCAGCGCGGCCTTACCGACTACCTGAACGTACTCAACGCGCAGACCTTGCTGTTCCGCCAGCAGCAGGTGCAGCAGCAGGTGCAGGCCGCCCGCCTGATTGCCCATGCCGAGCTGGTCACCGCCCTGGGCGGTGGCCTGCAGGCTGGTCAGGATGCGCCGAAAGAGGAACGCCAGGCAGCCCCGAAGACCCCGGCCACCCTGGCCATTTTCGACAAGAAGCCGGATAACGCCGAATGAGCACTTCCAGTTTGCCCGTGCGCTGGCTGCAAAGCCTGGAATGGCGGCGGGGCTTCTTTGCCTGGGCGCGCACCGACGGCGTGACCTGGGTGTACATCTTCAAGGTGCTGGCCGCTGCGTTCATCACCTTGTGGTTGGCCATGCGCCTGGAGCTGCCGCAACCGCGCACGGCCATGATCACCGTGTTCATCGTCATGCAGCCGCAAAGCGGGCATGTGTTCGCCAAGAGCTTCTACCGGGTGCTAGGCACCCTGGCCGGCTCGGCGATGATGGTGGCGCTGATCGCCATCTTCCCGCAGAACACCGAGCTGTTTCTGCCCAGCCTGGCGCTGTGGGTGGGCCTGTGCTCGGCCGGCGCCATGCGCTACCGCACCTTCCGCGCCTATGGTTTCGTGCTGGCCGGCTACACCGCAGCGATGATCGGCCTGCCGGTGCTGCAACACCCCGACCAGGCGTTCATGGCAGCGGTATGGCGGGCGCTGGAAATCGCCCTGGGTATTCTGGTGTCGACCTTCGTCAGTGCCGCGATCCTGCCGCAGTCGGCCAGTGCCGCCATGCGCAACGCCCTGTACCAGCGCTTTGGCGTGTTTGCCGGGGTGGTGGTCGAGGCCCTGCGTGGCGATAGCCAAAAGGACCGCTTCGAGAGCAGCAACGTGCGCTTCGTGGCAGAGGCCGTGGGCCTTGAAAGCCTGCGCAACGTCACCGCTTTCGAAGACCCGCACATGCGCCGTCGCAGTGGCCGGCTGGTGCGCATGAACAGCGAGTTCATGGCCATCACCACGCGCTTCAATGCCTTGCACCGCTTGCTGGAGCGCCTGCGTGCCCGTGGTCCGCTGCAGATCGTCAGTGCCATCGAACCGGGCCTGGACACCCTGGTGGAGTTGCTGCAGCCCTATGTGGGCCGGGCATTGACTGACGCCGATGCGCTGCGCCTGACCCTGGAACTGGCCGCCTACAAGGAAGGCCTGCAGGCCCAGGTGCGGGGGCTGCGGGCTGAGTACCTGGCAACGGACCCCAGCGAGTCGGACCTGCTTGATTTTCACACCGCGTTCGAGCTGCTGTACCGCTTCGTCGACGAGATGTTGAGCTACGCCGAAACCCATGCCTCGCTGGCCGCGCACAAGCACGAGCGCGAGCAGTGGGACGAACCCTACGTGGCGCAGACCAGCTGGCTGGTATCGCTGGCGGCCGGTGTGCGCGCCTCGGCAGTGCTGTTGCTGCTGGGCAGTTACTGGCTGCTCAGCGATTGGCCCAGCGGCGCCATGATGACCCTGATCGCCACGGTCACCGTCTGCCTTTCGGCGGCGTCACCCAACCCCAAGCGCATGTCGTTCCAGATGGCTTGCGGCACGGCCATCGGCGCTTTTGTCGGCTTTTTCGAAACCTTCTTCGTGTTCCCCTGGATCGACGGTTTTGCGCTGCTGTGCATGGTGCTGGCGCCCGTGTTCGTGCTAGGCGCGTTTCTTTCGTCGCGCCCTGCCTACGCCGGTTATGGCATCGGCCTGCTGGTGTTCTTCGCGATTGGTTCGGTGCCGAACAACCTCACCGTTTATGACCCGTACACCTTCATCAACGACTACATCGGCATGGTGATCGGCATGATCGTCTGTGCCGCCGCCGGGGCGATCATCCTGCCGCCCAACAGCCGCTGGTTGTGGAGCCGCCTGGAGCAGGCGTTGCGTGAGCAGGTGCTGTTCGCCATCAGTGGCCGCCTGCGCGGCCTGGGCTCGGCCTTCGAAAGCCGCACCCGCGACCTGCTGCACCAGGCCTATGGCCTGGCGGCCGGCAAGCCGCAGGTGCAAAGCCAGCTGATGGGCTGGATGTTCACCGTGCTGGAGATCGGCCACGCCGTCATCGAACTGCGCAAGGAGCAAGCCTGCGCCCCGGTGCACCCGGCCTATGCCGAGTCGCAGCCGTGGCGCCAGGCAATCCGTGTCATGGGCCGTGCACTGACCCGGCTGTTCCTGCAGCCTAGCGCCAGCAACCACGAACGCGCACTGGTGGCAGTGGACCACGCCATTGCACGCGTGCAGGCCACCGACGAGCCATTCGCCCGGCACTTCGACACCTCGGTGCTGCGCCGTGTGCAAAGCTACCTGCACTTCATCCGTACTTCCCTGCTGGACCCACAGTCGCCACTGGCACCGGCGAAAGGACTGCACCATGCCCCGTGAGATCGCCTTCCATGGCGTGTACATGCCCACCATGACCTTGATGTTCCTGTTTGCCCTGGGCCTGGCCTGGGGCCTGGACCGGTTCATTGCCAGCCATGATGGCTACCGCTTCTTCTGGCACCCGGCGCTGCTGCGCCTGAGCCTGTTCGTCTGCTTGTTCGGCGCCATGGCGCTGACTGTCTACTGGTGAGAATCCTTCGATGAAAAAGTTCTTCAGCCTGATCGCCACCCTGCTGGTGCTGGTCGCTGCCGTGGCCATCGGTCGCCAGTTGTGGCTGCACTACATGACCACGCCATGGACCCGGGATGGCCGTGTGCGTGCCGACATCATCAACGTCGCTGCCGACGTGCCCGGCTACGTGGTGGATGTACCGGTCAAGGACAACCAGCGGGTGAAGAAGGGTGACCTGCTGATCCAGATCGACCCTGAGCACTACCAGTTGGCAGTCGACCAGGCCAAGGCACTGGTCGCCTCGCGCAAGGCCACCTGGGAAATGCGCAAGGTCAATGCCAAGCGCCGCGCCGACATGGACAACCTGGTGATCTCCAAGGAAAACCGCGACGACGCCAGCAACATCGCCAATTCCGCCCAGGCCGATTATCAACAAGCCCTTGCCGCGTTGGCCGCAGCCGAGCTGAACCTCAAGCGCACGCATATCGTGGCGACGGTTGACGGCTACGTGACCAACCTGAACATCCACAAGGGCGATTATGCGCGTACCGGTGAAGCGGTGATGGCGGTGGTCGACGAGCACTCGTTCTGGGTTTACGGGTTTTTCGAGGAGACCAAGTTGCCGCATGTGAAGGTGGGTGATCAGGCCGAATTGCAGATGATGAGCGGCGAGCGCCTCAAGGGGCATGTGGAGAGCATCGCCCGCGGCATCTACGACCGTGACAACCCACAGAGCCGCGAGCTGATCGCCGACGTGAACCCCACGTTCAACTGGGTGCGGCTGGCTCAGCGGGTGCCGGTGCGCATTCACATCGATGAAGTGCCGGAAGGGTTTTTGCTGGCGGCAGGGACGACCTGTACGGTGGTGGTGAAGCCGAGTTCGCCTTGAGAGACACCTCGCACAACTCAGGCACTCGTCGCCCCCACCAACACCGGCACTTCGACCCGATCAATCACCTTTGCGCTGATCGACGGGTCGAGTAACCGCCCCAGCCGCGACAGATGGCGGTGGCCCATGATGATCAGTTCGCAGTTCAACTCCTGCGCCTTGGCGACAATCGCTTCAACCGGCAGCCCGGCCACCATGCAGCCCTGGCTGGCGAAGCCGGCTTGCTGCAGTTCGCGCACGGCTTCGGCTACGGCGTGGTCGGCATGCTGCTGTTCCACGCAGGCGGCGGGGTATTCTGCCCGTTCCTCGGCGGTGTAGGGCGCGGGTTGCTCGTGCACCGCGAAGGTCGAATCGATGGCCAGCAGCACGTGCAGTTCGTGCTCGCCCAGGCGGCAGTAGCGGCGGGCGAGGGTAACCAGGGCGGCAGATGCAGGGGAGGCGTCGATGGCGATCAGGACGGGGCTGGGCATGCGGGATCCTTGATGTATTTGGGGGGCTGGGGCGGCCTCTTCGCGGGTAAACCCGCTCCTACAGGCCACCGCAACACCTGATTCAGGGTAGGCGCGGGTGCTCCTGCGAAAGGGCCGAACCTGCCATGCACCATTCTTGACCCAATCCTTTCCCTGAATAAATGGCCCACCACGCACAAGCGCATTGCGTCCGGTGCAATCCATCAACCTGATACCATCGCATTTCCCACAGCTGTAACGGAAAACGGCCATGCAACTTCCGGACATGAACCTGCTTGTTGCCCTCGATGCTTTGCTCGACGAGGGCAGCGTGGTTGGCGCGGCGCAACGCATGAACCTGAGCCCGGCAGCCATGAGCCGGACCCTTGGGCGTATCCGCGAGGCATTGGGCGACCCGATCCTGGTGCGGGCCGGCCGTGGCCTGGTGCCGACGCCGCGTGCGCTGGCCCTGCGCGAGCAGGTGCATGGCCTGGTGGAGCAGGCCGGGCAGGTATTTCGCAGTCGCGACGATGTCGACCTGGTGAACCTGGACCGTGCCTTCAACATCCGCACCAATGACCTGTTCATCGCCCTGTATGGCGCTCAGTTGTTGCGCATGATGCTGGCCCAGGCACCGCATACGGTGCTGCGTTTTGTGCCGGAGGGTAGCGGGGACGATGATGCGGTGCTGCGCAATGGGCAAATCGACTTGATCATCAGCTCAGCCATTGAACTGGGCCCCGAAATCAAAGTTCAGAGCCTGTTCAACACCTACTTCGTGGGTTTGGCGCGGGAAGGGCACCCGGTTTTCGATGACGAGATCACCCCTGAGCGCTTTGCCGCCTACCCGCACATCAGCGTGTCACGCCGTGGCCGTGCCAACGGGCCTATCGACGTGGCGCTGGCCAATTACAAGGTGGAGCGCCGGGTAGCGCTGATCACGACGAGTTTTCACTCCGCGATGTTTTCGCTGCCGGACTCGGACCTGATCTTGCCGATACCCGCCAATATCCTGAACAGTGTGAACCGGTTGAAACTGCCATTGAGGTCCTTCGAGATCCCCGTGCCACTGGAGAAGGTCAACGTCATGCAGGCATGGCACCCGCGGTTCGATAATGACCCGGCCCATCGCTGGCTGCGGCAGATGTTGAAGGCGTGCGGCAGGATGGACCCTTGAGGCATGTGGCACACGCGCTCCCGCTGCCCGATTGCGTTTGACGCAATATAAAACTGCCAACAAGTCAGTTTTCGTAAGCATTCGACCTTTTTAGACTTGCTCCAGTCGCAAATTTGTTGCCGGAGATGTCTGCCCATGAGTTCCCTGTCTGTCCCGTCTGCCGCCATTGCCGCCGCCCCCGCGCCGGCTGCGCCCGCGCAGGCGGCGTTCGGCCTGCAGGTAGTGGTCGGGTTGTTCGGTGTGTTGCTGGCGGTGCTGTGCGCCGGCCTCAACGAGTCGGTAACCAAGATTTCCCTGGCCGATATCCGCGGTGCCATGGGCATTGGGGCCGACGAAGGGGCCTGGTTGCTGGCGGTATACAGCGCCGCTTCGGTCTCGGCCATGGCCTTTGCACCGTGGCTGGCCACGACCTTCTCGCTACGACGCTTCACCATGGGCGCAATTGCTCTGTTCGCGGTGTTTGGCCTGTTGCAACCGTTCGCCCCCAACCTGCACAGCTTGATGTTGCTGCGCGTGCTGCAGGGCTTTGCCGCTGGCGCGTTGCCGCCGATGCTGATGAGCGTGGCCCTGCGCTTTTTGCCGCCAGGTATCAAGGTCTATGGCTTGGCCTGCTACGCCCTGACCGCCACCTTCGGCCCCAACCTCGGCACGCCACTGGCGGGGCTGTGGACCGAATACGTCGGTTGGCAATGGGCGTTCTGGCAGATCATCCTGCCCTCGTTGCTGGCCATCGTCTGCGTAGGTTGGGGGCTGCCGCAGGACCCACTGCGCCTGGAACGTTTCAAACAGTTCGACTGGCGGGGTGTACTGCTGGGCCTGCCCGCCATCAGTTGCACTGTGCTGGGCCTGTCGCTGGGCGACCGCTGGGGTTGGTTCGACTCGCCGCTGATCTGCTGGCTGCTTGGCGGTGGCCTGCTGTTGCTGGTGTTGTTCATGTACAACGAGTGGTCCGAGCCGTTGCCCTTTTTCCAGTTGCGCTTGTTGCAGCGGCGCAACTTGAGTTTCGCCTTGGTGACCCTGGCCGGTGTGCTGGTCGTGCTCTCGGGTGTGGGCAGCATCCCGTCGGCCTACCTTGCGCAGATCCAGGGCTACCGCCCGGCGCAGACCAGCCCGTTGATGATGCTGGTGGCCATGCCGCAACTGATCGCCCTGCCGCTGACGGCGGCACTGTGCAATATCCGTGCGGTGGACTGCCGCTGGGTGCTGGGCCTTGGCCTGGCGATGTTGGCGGTGTCCTGTGTTGGCAGCAGCCTGCTGACCAGCGAATGGATCCGTGGCGACTTCTACCCGTTCTACCTGCTGCAGGTGTTCGGCCAGCCGATGGCAGTGCTGCCGTTGCTGATGCTGTCCACCAATGGCATGACGCCGCAGGAGGGCCCGTTCGCCTCCAGCTGGTTCAACACCGTCAAGGGCCTGGCCGCCGTCATCGCCGGGGGCCTGCTGGATGTTCTTGGCACCCTGCGCCGGCATTTCCATTCCAATCACCTGGTGGACAGCCTGGGCAACGCCCCGCTGGTCGACGGCAATGCCGCTGGCCTGGCCAAGCGCATTCACGACCAGGCCCAGGTACTGACCTCGGCCGACCTCTATCTGGTGCTCGCCTGTATCGCCGTGGCCCTGATCTGCCTGATTCCTTTCGTGCCCACCCGGGTCTATCCGCCGCGTGCGGTCGCTTGAACCCTGGATGATTTCGAGAACCATTGAAATGACCAACAACCGCAAAACCCTGTTCATCGGCTCGGTGCTGGCCGTGGCCGTCCTGGCCGGCATCGTCGGCCCCTGGATGTTTGGCAGCGACCACCGCCAGCGCACCAATGACGCCTATGTGACCGCCGACTACACCGTGGTCGCGCCCAAAGTCGCCGGTTTCATCAAGCAAGTGCTGGTGGAAGACAATCAGCAGGTCACGGCTGGCCAGTTGCTGGCGACCATCGATGCGCGTGACTACCAGGCCGCGCTGGATGCTGCGCAGGCGCAGTTGCTGGTAGCCCAGGCACAAAGCGCCGATGCCCGCGCCACGCTTGAACGCCAGGACGCGCTGATTGCCCAGGCCGAAGCGGCAGTGAAGGCGGCCCAGGCTGAAGTGGCGTTCGCCGACCATGAAGTCAACCGCTACAGCCGCCTTGCCGAGCAGGGCGCGGGTACCGTGCAGAACGCACAGCAGGCGCGCAGCGCTGTCGATCAAGCCCGTGCTCGCCTGGCCAACGCTCAAGCTGCACGGGTGGCGGCGCGCAAGCAGGTCGACATCCTCACGGCTCAAGTGGCCAGCGCCGATGGCCAGCTCAAGCGTGCCGAAGCAGGCCTGGAAAAGGCCCAGCTCGATCTGTCCTACACCCGCATCACAGCGCCGGTGGACGGTATGGTCGGTGAACGCGCCTTGCGTGTGGGGGCCTACGTCAACCCGGGCGCCCGCCTGTTGTCGGTGGTGCCGTTGCAGCAGGCCTATGTGGTCGGCAACTTCCAGGAAACCCAGCTGACCCACGTACAGCCGGGCCAGCCGGTGCGCATCAGTGTCGACACGTTCTCCGGCGAAACGCTGCAAGGCCATGTGCAAAGCATTGCCCCGGCTACCGGCGTCACCTTCGCCGCGGTCAAGCCAGACAATGCCACCGGCAATTTCACCAAGGTGGTGCAACGCATTCCGGTAAAGATCGTCTTCGATGATGGCCAGCCACTGCTCACCCGCCTGCGTGTGGGCATGTCGGTAGAAGCCACCATCGACACGCGTGGCGACAAGCTGGACGGCAAAGAGGTAAGCGCGCGATGAAACCGGGATTACGCTTGAGCCCGTTGCTGCTGGCCGTGCTGCTGGCCGGTTGCACCCTGGGCCCGGATTTCCTGCGCCCAGATAGCCAGGCCCCGCAGCAGTGGGCGCCGCTGCAAGGCGAGGCGGCGGCCAGCCAGCCGCAGGCCGAACCGCTTGAGCTGTGCTGGTGGGAAACGTTCCACGATGCCCGCCTGAGCGCTTTGATCCAGCGCGTTGCCGAACGCAACCTCGACCTGCAGATGGCCAGCGCGCGGCTGCTGCAAAGCCGTGCCCTGCGCAGTACCCTGGCTGCCGACGAAGTACCGTCGGTGGATGTGAACGCCGGTTACAGCCGCGCTCGTAACAGCGCCGATGGCTTGAGCGATCCGTCCGGCAAGGCCGGGAAAGAAGCCTTCAACCTCTGGCAGGGCGACCTGGTGGCCGGTTGGGAACTGGACCTGTGGGGCCGTGTGCGGCGTCAGGTCGAGGCTGCCGATGCCACGGTCGAAGTGGCCGAGAATGACCGCCGCGGTGTGCTGCTGGCACTGCTTTCGGAAACCGCCGGCAATTACATCCAGCTGCGTGCCGTGCAGCACACCCTCGCTGTGACGCAGGACAACCTCAGGGTCGCCCGGCACAGCCTGAAGCTGTCCCAGGACCGCCAGGCCGAAGGCGTTGCCACACGCCTGGATGTGGCCCAGGCCAGCGCCCAGGTCGCGTCTATCGAATCGCGCCTGCCAAGCCTGGAAGCGCGGCGTGATGACCTGATCAATGCCCTCAGCCTGCTCGCTGCCGAGCCGCCGCGCAGCCTGCAGGCCGAATTGCTGCAAGGCGGCGAGCTGCCTGCGCCACAGCAGACCTTTGCCATCGGCTTGCCGTCCGAACTGGCCGAGCGGCGCCCAGACATCCGCCAGGCCGAGGCCCGTCTGCATGCCGCCACCGCCAGCATTGGCGTGGCCAAGGCGGATTTCTACCCGAGCATCCGCCTGTCGGGCAGTGTCGGCTTCCAGGCCCTGCAGCTGTCGGATTTCGGTGGCTGGGATTCGCGCCGTTTTGCCTTCGGGCCGCAGTTGTCACTGCCGATCTTCGAGGGCGGCCGGCTCAAGGGCACCCTGGAACTGCGCGAGGCGCAGCAGCAGGAAGCCGCGTTGAACTACCGCAAGGTGGTGCTGGCGGCCTGGCATGAAATTGACGATGTGCTACGCCTGTACAACGCCAGTCAGTTGCGCCGTGACCACCTTGCCGAGGCCGTGCGGCAAAACCGCATCGCCCTGGAAACCGCCCAGCGCCAGTATGTGGAAGGGGCGGTGGACTTTCTCAACGTGCTGACGGTGCAAGGCGCGCTGCTGGCCAGCGAGGAGCAATGGATCGACAGCTCGGCGGCGGTGTCGCAGGCGCTGGTGGGGCTTTACAAGGCCCTGGGTGGTGGCTGGCAGGCGTTTGACGAGCCGCAGCCGAATGCTCACAGCTAGGGAGGACGCGCTGGTTTTGGAGGGTGGGGCATTGTGGTTCAAGGCCTGATTCTTTACAGCCTGTACCGGCCTCTTCGCGGGTGAACCCGCTCCTACAGGGGGCTGTGTCCAACCTCCGATGTGTGTCCACCACCAATGTGTGTAGGAGCGGGTTTACTCGCGAATACGGTAGCGGCGGCAACAGTGAACGGCGGTTGGAGATTGGCCAGTTGGCCCGGCCATTTCGCGGATACAGGCAGGCGATCACTCAAAGCGGTCGCAACAGGCCAAAGCGCTTGCGCAGCGCCCAGTCCAGCAAACGCCGCGGCAGCAACCGTGCCATCAGCGGCAAGGCTGTACTGCCATTTCCCAGCCGCACCCGCGCTGGCGCCGGCGACTTGCCGACTGCTGCCAGCACGCCTTGGGCAAATACCGCCGCCGACGTTGGCTTGTCCTGCGATGCCCGCGCCCGCGCCTGCACATGCTCACGCAAAGGCCACCACGCCGAGTCTGCCACCAGCACCTGCTCGGCCTGGCGCTGGGCATTGCTGGCGAACTGCGAGGCAATTGCGCCTGGCTGTACTTCCATCACCTGCACACCGAACGGCGCCAACTCCAGGCGCAAGGCATCGCTCAGGGCATGCACAGCCGCCTTCGAGGCGCAGTACGCGCCGGCGAATGGCGTGACCAGCACGCCCGAGACACTGCCGATATTCACCACCAGGCCGCGGGAGCGGCGTAGCAGCGGGAACAGCGCCCGGGTAACGCCGACCACGGCGAAGACGTTGGTTTCGAACTGCTGGCGCAGGGCGTCGACGCCACCATCGAGCAGTGGGCCCATGGCGCCGTAGCCGGCGTTGTTGATCAGGATATCGAGGGTTTCCAGTTCCTCTGCCAACCGGGCCAGCCCCTCACCGTCGTTTACATCCAGCTGCCGGGCCGTGTAGCCGGCGGCACTCAGTTTCTCGACATCCTCAGGCTTGCGGGCGGTGGCCCAGACATGGTGGCCCGCATCGCGGAAGGCGTCGGCCAGGGCGCGGCCGATGCCGCTGGAACAACCGGTGATCAGGACGGTGGGCATGGTAGGGGCCTGTTGTCATGGAGGAAACACATCAATTGGCAAACGTACCTTGCAGGTGCTCGGCACGGAATTCCAGGGTCTGCGGCCGATAGCCGGAACGCAGCGGCGGCAATGGCAGGCAGTCTTGCCACTCGGCACCCGGCTGCAATTCACCTGGCCCTCGGTATCGCGGTGCATTGTAGGTGTTCTCGGCCAGATTCACGGTATCGCCCGGTGCGTACGCCGCCACGCGCCAGCGCAGTTCGGTCAGCGGCACGTCGTTGCCGTTCTTCATGCGTACCTGCAGCGCACGGTCGGCGGGACAGTGTTCGGGAGCGTAGGTCAGGCGCAGGTCCAAGCGTGCCAGTCGACTGCTTTCGCGGCTGTCTTGCCAGACGACGAACAAGGCCACCAGGCCCAAGCCACACACGGCCGCCAGGGAAATGGGAAGAGCCTTGGCTGGGTAGCGCAACAACAACACCAGCCAGGTGAGGATCAGCAGGGCACCGATCAGCATCGCGTAATCGCCTCATTCGCGCGGATGGATGGCTACAGCCTATCGAGAACCCAGCGGTCATGTCACCGGTGAGTCACTGTGCCAGAAGCTAGACCTAGCAGTGCTGCGAGTAGTGGAAAAGGTACATCCATTCTAGATTCCGCCATGCCAATTCAAAAGGAGCATGGCCATGAGTGACACATCGGTTGAGCAAAAGCTTGTGCAAGAAATGAAAAGAACGCCTGGATGCGGACGTCTACATTGACTTCGACCTGGCATTACAGGAAGGCGTGCGGGATGTCGTTATCGGGGGGGAGGAGAACCGGGCGCTTGTTCACAAGCGCGGCACAACCTATGGCGGCTATGCCAAATCCGGGCGTATCCGGAAACTCGAGATGACCGCCACACGCATCAGGGCTGAGTCCTTCGAATTTGAAGGGGAGGATGATTTGCAGCGACCTTTCAAGGTGGTGGGTGGCCCATTCGACATCTACGTCATAGCCCCGACCCTTGAATGAACAGGCTCGCCCCTGGTCAGCCCAGGGGCGAGTCAGCATTTACTGCGCGATGGTCTTCACCGAAACGCCGCGCTCGATGGGTGTGGACGTGCGCCCATACACATCCTCGAAGCGCTCGATGTCATCCTCGCCCAGGTAGCTGCCGGACTGCACTTCGATGATCTCCAGCGGGATCTTGCCCGGGTTGCGCAAACGGTGCACCGAAGCGATGGGGATGTAGGTCGACTGGTTTTCGGTCAGCAGGAACACGTTCTCGTCGCAGGTCACCTCGGCGGTACCGGATACCACGATCCAGTGCTCGGCGCGGTGGTGGTGCATCTGCAGCGAAAGGCTGGCGCCCGGCTTGACGGTGATGTGCTTGACCTGGAAGCGGCCACCCATGTCCACCGAGTCGTACGAGCCCCACGGGCGATACACTTCCAGGTGGTTCTGGGTTTCCGTGCGGCCCTGTTCGTCGAGGGTCTTGACCATCTGCTTGACGCCCTGGACCTTGTCCTTGTGGGCAATCATCATGGCATCCTTGGTCTCGACCACCACGATGTTCTCCAGGCCGATCACCGACACCAGTTTGCCATTGCCGTGGATCATGCAGTTGCGGCTGTCTTGCACCACCACGTCGCCCTTGGTGACGTTGCCGTTGTCGTCTTTCTCGTGCACTTCCCACAGCGACGACCAGCAGCCTACATCGCTCCAGCCGGCCGACATCGGCACCACGCAGGCACGCTGGGTTTTCTCCATCACCGCATAGTCAATGGAGTTGTCCGGGCAGCAGGCGAAGGTGGCTTCGTCAATGCTCAGTACATCGCCGTCTTCCTGGCTGCGCTCCAGGGCCAGTACGCAGGTATCGTAGATGTCGCCGTCGTGCTTTTTCAGCTCTTCGAGGAAGCGGCTGGCGCGGAACAGGAACATACCGCTGTTCCAGAAGTAACCACCGGCCTGGACGAACTCGGCCGCGCGTTTTTCGTCGGGCTTCTCGACGAACTGGGCAACCCGCGCCACGCCTTCGGGCAGCAGCGCGTCCTGGCTGGAACGGATGTAGCCATAGCCGGTTTCCGGCTTGGTTGCCGGCACGCCGAACAGCACCATCTCGCCACGCTCGGCGGCCACGGTGGCCAGGGCCAGGGCGCGTTGCAGCGCCTTCTGGTCCTCGATCACGTGGTCGGCAGGCAGCACCAGCATCAGCTCGTCGCGGCCTTCGTTGACCAGCTTCATCGCCGCCATGGCCACGGCCGGCGCGGTGTTACGGCCGAACGGCTCCATCAGGATGCCTTGGGTTTCGAGCTTCAGGGCGGCCAGCTGCTCCTGGACGATGAACTTGTGGTCCTTGTTGCAGACCACGATCGGCGTGTCCATGCCCTCGAACACCAGGCGCTCGATGGTTTGCTGGAACAGGGTGTGTTCACCGGTCAGGGCCAGGAACTGCTTGGGGAACTGCTTGCGCGACAGAGGCCACAGACGGGAACCGCTACCACCAGAAAGAATTACCGGGATCATCATGTTTCTCCAATAGTCGTTGAGAGGCAGGGGAATCAGTTGCTAGCCACGGGGCGAGTTACCCACACCGGCGACAAGGCGTTGCCGGAACCCGTTACGTACAGCACTGCGGCTTCGCCGCGCTCCAGGGCGACGGGTTTCACGTCGCCCACTTTCTTGTCTCCTTGGTACAGCGCCAGGTTGACCTTGACTGGGTTGATTTCGCGTTCGCCACGGCCGTTGGCGGCCACCGGCTTGACCACTTCGGTCTTGCCGTCGGCGGTTTTCAGGGTCAGTGGCTGGTCGCTCAGGTTCTGCAAGCGCACCAGGGCTTTCTGCTTGTTCTTGAACGGTGGTTCTTCGATCAGTTTCGGGTTGCCGCTGTTGCTGTTGACCAGGGTGTAATACTTGTCCGAGGCCAGCTTGACCGGCACGCTCTTGCCGCCGACCTGAGCGGTGTAGTCGCCGCCTGGCAGGAAGCTGAAGTCGCTGCTGGCCTGTGCGCCAACCTGTTTGATCTGGGTGTTGCCGACCGACGCGGCGGCGGGTGCACTGGTTGCGTTGTACAGGCGTACGAAGGTCGAGCCTTTCGGCGCGCTTGGGCCATACAGTGCGGCGTCGGCACCGGCGAAGGCCTGCATCGAAGCAAGGGAAAGGCCGGCCGCGAGGGTGAGGGCTTTGGCAATGGAAGTCTTGGTAGTCATGTGCATTTCCTCTCTATCAGTCAGTGGTCTGTCCGGGTGGACGACAAGGCCAGGTTTTCTTCGGATTTACGGGAGTTTTTCAGCTGCGCGATCCACTGCGGATCGAAGCTGCTGAGGTCGTTTTTCATTGGCAGATAACGTTCGGGGAATTCCCACACCACCACTTGTGGTGCGGCGTTTTTAAAGGCATCGCTTTGCAGGTACTTGAGCATCGGCAGCAGTGGGCCATGGCCGTCTTCGGCGTAGTTGGCGACGTCACTGCGCAGGGCCTGCTGCAGCGCGCCGAGGAAGTTCCAGTGCGGGTTGGCGCTGTAGCTGGTGCCTACCAGTGCAACCGGGATCTGCTTGTCGGCAAACAATGCGTCGCCGGCGTCACCCTCGGCATCGACCGGCCGGGTGGTGCGTTGCTGCAGGTTGTCCGGGGCCGGCAGCAGGTTGCTGAACAAGGGGTCCAGTGGCAGGAAGTTGGTCAGGTCGCCCTTGTAGGGGGCGGTATTGCCGGCTTCTGTGATGAAGGCTTGTGGGTCGCCGTTGAGCAGGCTCTGGCGGCTGACCGCTTCGGCCAGCGCCTGCGCCGCCACTTCGGCCCCCATAGGCGTCCAGTGGGTGTCCGTACGCAGGAACACCTGTCCGCGGGCCTTGGCCTGCTCCATGGGTGCCATCAGGTCCGGTGCGAACACGTTGGCCTGGCGTGCCTGGGCATGGAACTGGTTGTACAGGTCGTCATGCAGGCTGGCAGGCTGCTCTTTGCCCAGGTATTCGGCGTAGACCCGCGCCTTGGCCGGCACAATCGCCAGCACCAGCTGGCTACCGTGTTGCTGCAGGGTGTCGCGCACGCCACGGATCAGAGCCAGGTTTTCCTGCATCAGTTGCTCGGCACCGGCGGTGGGCTTGAACTCTTCGTCACTGAACAACCACTGGTCGCGGCCCAGGACCACACCGGGGCGGCCTTCGTTGAACAGCTTGAAGTCCATTGCCGCCCACAGGTTGGTGCCCAGGCGCTTGATCGGGAACTCGGCGTCGTAGTGGGTCTCGGCGGCCTTGGCCAGCTTGCCGTTGAGCAGGGTCATCTGCTCGGTACGCTGGAAACTCTGCAGGCCACCGGTGGACCAGACGCCCATGCCGACCAGCAGGCCGAGGAACGACAGGGAATAGGTGATGCGTAATGTCCGGGTCATGGTCATCAACCTCAGAACTGGAAGTAAAGGAACGGCGAGTAGCTTTGCGCCGAAAGCTTGAGGATCGAGGCGACGAACAGCAGCAGGATCAGTGCGCGGGTCATCACCCGGGTCCAGTCCAGGCCGATCGAGCCGTCAGCGTTGACCTGCACCGGGGTCGCCTTGGGCGTCGGTCTGGCATTGCGGTAGAAGTCGCGCAGGCCGAAGAACGCCAGGGTGAGGTAGGCGATGACCAGGGTAGCCACCTGCAGACCGGTGAGCTGGGCGCGGTTGAGCTCCGACAGCTGCCAGTCGCCGAAGCTGAACATGGCGCCGTACATACGGGCGGCCACATGCAGGTTCTCGGCGCGGAAGATCACCCAGCCGACCACCACCAGCAGGAAGGTGAAGGCCCACTTCACCGGGTTGAAGCGCTGCGGGTTGGTGTCGATGCCCAGCGCGCGTTCGATGGCCAGCCACATGCCGTGCCAGGCGCCCCAGATGATGTAGGTGAAGTTTGCACCGTGCCACAGGCCGCCCAGCAGCATGGTCAGGAACAGGTTGCGGTAGGTGTTGAAGGTGCCTTTGCGGTTACCGCCCAAGGTGATGTACAGATAGTCGCGCAGCCAGGTCGACAGGCTGATGTGCCAGCGCCGCCAGAACTCGGTGATCGACTGGCTGATATAGGGCTGCTTGAAGTTTTCCATGAAACGGAAGCCCATCATCAGGCCCAGGCCGATGGCCATGTCGCTGTAGCCGCTGAAGTCGAAGTACAGCTGCGCGGTGTAGGCCAGGGCGCCGAGCCAGGCATCGCCCGTGGTGGGGTTTTGCAGGGCGAAGCAGTGGTCGGCGACCACGGCCAGGGTGTCGGCGATGAACACTTTCTTGATGAAGCCCTGCATGAAGCGGGTGCAGCCTTCGGAGAACTTGTCCAGGGTGTGGGTGCGGTTGTTGAACTGGTCGACCAGGTCCTTGAAGCGCAGCACCGGGCCTGCGATCAGGTGCGGGAAGATCGCTACGAACGCTGCGAAGTCGATCAGGTTGCGGGTAGCCGGGGTGTCGCCGCGGTATACGTCGATGATGTAGCTGATCGACTCGAAGATGTAGAACGAGATACCGATCGGCAGCAGCACGTGGGTCAGAATGAATGGCTCCAGGCCAAACGAAGTCATGATCGCGTTCAGGCTGTCGACGCCGAAGTTGGCGTACTTGAAGTAGCCGAGGATCGCCAGGTCGACACCCACGCCGAGCAGCAGCCAGCGCTGTGCCGGTTTGGTGCGTACACCGGCGGCACCGACTTTCAGGCCGATCCAGTAGTTCCACAGGGTGACGCCGGCGAACAGTGCCAGGAAGTCCACCCGCCACCAGGCGTAGAAGATGTAGCTGGCGACCAGCAGCAGCAGGTTGCGATAGCGTTGCCCGCTCAAGTAGTACAGGCCGAGGAAGATCGGCAAGAACAGGAACAGGAACACGTTGGACGAGAAGACCATCCCGGTTCTCCTAATTTGTTCACAGCATCCAGGGCAAAGCGCCCCCCAAACCCCCCACGAAAGGCGGGAGATACCTAGTCCCCCGTAGGAGCGGGTTTACCCGCGAATGAGGCCGGCACAGGGCACCGCAGATGGCAGGCCCGGCCCTTTCGCGGGTAAACCCGCTCCTACAGGGATGGTGTTACTTTTTACGCTCTG
This sequence comes from Pseudomonas sp. JR33AA, assembly GCF_021378985.1. NCBI lineage: Bacteria > Pseudomonadati > Pseudomonadota > Gammaproteobacteria > Pseudomonadales > Pseudomonadaceae > Pseudomonas > Pseudomonas sp. JR33AA. The sequence goes on along the minus strand of NZ_JAJSAW010000002.1, from coordinate 578,162 downwards.
CGCTTGGGTCGTAGACCCGGGTCACATCGCCCCCCAGCCGGAAGCTGTTGAACGGCTGCATGTCGTGCTTGCGCTCAAGCGTGTCGCCGACGCAGTGGTACAGCGCACACCAGGGCTCGAGCCAGGCGTACTTGCTGTCGACCTTGAGGTCGGTCAGGTCCTGTTGCTTGCCCGCACGCGCCTTGAAGTGGCTGGGGTCGCGGGCGCCGGCCAGCACGCCTTCACCCAGGCGCTGCAAGGCGAAGTTGTTCTCGGCGCGCAGGTCGACGCCATTGGCCTGGGCGAAGCTGGCAATCATCGCCAGCGGTGGCAGGGCGTAGTTGTGATAGGCCAGCGCGCGCTGCTTGCGCTTGATTTCGTTGGGCAGGAAGCCCTGGTCATCCACCTGGTTGGCGCCAACCTTGTATTCCTTCACGGCCCAGTCGAACAGGTCGCGGCGGTCGGTGGCGACGGCGGTAGCCATCACCGACCAGGCCGCCCAGTAGCTGTGGTTGTTGATTTTTTCCAGCGGCAGGTCGCTCCAGTCGCGCACAGTCTGCTCGGCCAGGCGGGTGAGCCATTTTTCGATCAGGTCGGCCTCGGCCTGGTGTGCGGCCAGCGGCTGCGAGTTGGAGAACTTCAGCCGCAACCACGAACCGCTCATGCTGCCCAGCGCCCATTTGCGCATCGACTTGCCGGTATGGTTGTAGTCGGTGGACAGCAATGCACCGGCGCGTGCCCAGGTGCCCAGCCACGTCAGGGTGCAGTCGAGTTGCGCCGGGCGGCCGTCGCGCATGTACTGGCCGACCATCTTGCTCACGCCTTTCTCCAGCGTGGTGATGTCTTCGGTCGACGTGCGGAAGGCCTTTTCCGAGGCTGCGTTGAGCGTTGCCCGTGCCTTGTCCGAGCCTTCGTACTTGCTGCGAAACTGCAGCGGGCCGGTGTATGGCCTGGGCGCCGCTTCGCAGCGGAAATTGCCGTCGCCGACCTTGAGCTTTTCGATCCCCTCGTAGTAACCCTGCGGCGGTACCAGCGCGGCGTGCGCGGCACCGCCAAACAGGGCCAACGCGAGCAGGGCGGGGCTGGAAATTCGCTTGAAAATGGTCATGGCGCGCCTCACTGGCCCGCCTGCGCGGTTTGCGCAGGCACGGCAAAGTTGTTGCGTTTGCAGAGCTTGGCTTCGACCTTCTGGGTGCCGCTTTCCGGCCCCTGAACCTCGAACGCCAGCAGGTTCTGGCTGGCCCAGTCCTCGTCTTCGCGCATCTGGAAGACGAAGCGGCCGTCGGTGTCGGAGGTTTCCGGTTTTTCCAGCTTGATGTCCTCGTGGCGGCCGTTGAGGTACCACAGGGTGGCCTGCAACACCTTCACCGAGGGGTCTTCGAACTTGACGTCCATCTGCAGGTTGCGGTTGATCAGGTCCTTGATGACGCCGCCCTTGCCGTTGACCATCAGCTCGTTCTTGCCAGGCTTGAGGGTGGCTTTGGCGCTCATCAGGGCTGGGCGGTCGTCGCAGCCGTCATCGAGCAGGCCAAGGATTTGCCGCCAGATGGTTTCCTGGTCCAGGCGGTACAGCGGGGAGAATTCCCAGATCAGGATCTTCGGCGGGTTCTTCTGGAATTCCTCGCTGCCCAGGTACTGGATCATCGACCCTTCCAGGCCACCGCCTGGGAAGGCGACGTTGAGCACGTCGGCGCCGATGTATTGCTCGAGGAAGCCCGAGAAGTTGTAGTTCTTGCCACTGTGGCTGGTACCGACCAGGGTGATCTGCGCGTTGCCGCTGTCACCGAACAGGTCGTCGCCGCCGCTCGCGCCTTTCGGCTCGGTGGCGAACTGGTCCATGTACTGGACGGCGTAGCTGGTGCCGCACAGTTGGCCGGCAACGTTGTGCAGGGTGCCGGTCTTGCCCATGCGCCCGGACTTCTTGGTCTCGAATTCCTTGCGCGGGATGCCTTCGAAAGCCGGCATCTTGTGCACGGTGTCGGCCACGATCTTCGCCGCGCGCTCGGCACCGTACGGCGTCCAGTGCTGGTCGCCACGGAAGTAGAAGTCCTTGCCCTGGTCGGCGGCGGCCAGTTGCTCGTTGGTCAGCGGTGACAGGTCGGGCACGTTGTAGCCCATGCTGGCGAAGCGCTTGAGCATGGCCTGGTAGTTGCCCAGGGCCTTCTGGTAATCGAACGCGGCCTTTTCGGCCGGGTTGAGCATGTTGCGGTTCACCAGGCCACGGGTCGGCTGGTACACCACCACCAGTTCCACGCCCCGTTTCTTGAACGCGTCGTGCACTTGCTGCAGGCGTTTGTAGCCGGCCGGGGTGGTGTTGAACTCCGTGCGCAGGTCTTCGCGGGTACGGAACAGCCAGTCGCCCTTGGCCTGCACCAGCGTGGTGAAGTTTTGCTGATAGCGGGTGGTGTAGCGGCTGGCATCGTGCGCTTCAGGGCACAGCTGGCAGCAGGGCTCGGCGTTGAAGGTCGGGGCCTTGACGTCTTCGGCGCGCACGCCCTGGCTGATTGCCAGAAGGGCGGCGGACAGGCCCAGCAGTTTCATCAGGTGTGGAGTCATGGTCTGGGCTTCCTTAATCGATCATTTCGGTCTGGCGTTCGACCGGGTCGATCAGCACAGCCTTCTGCTGGCGTACCAGCAGGTCGAGGATTTCGTCCTGGCGCTCGCCCAGCACACCATTGAGGCTGATGCCGCTGGCCTTGCGCGGGGCGAGCATGGACACCTTGTACAGCTCGACCGACAGCGGCGAGTCGATCGACAGCGGGCCGGAGCCGTTGGCCGACAGCTCGCCACCCACAACGATCAGCGACACCTTGGTGTCGAACGGGTCGAGGGCGATGTCGCGGTCGGTGTCGGACAGGTCCTTGATGTGGCCGTATACGCCGACCAGGCCGTTGGCCATGGCGACGTTTTCGTACAGGCGGATGTTCACGCTGTTACGCACGCGGATGCCGTGGCGGCGGTTGTTGACCAGCTTGTTGCCCCAGATCAGGTTGTCGCCGCTTTCGTACAGGGTGATGCCGTCGGTGTGGTTGCGGTAGATCTCGTTGTAGGCCACCAGGTTGTTGACGCTGTTACGGTCGATCACCACGCCCGAGAGCTTGTTGTCGTAGCTCTTGTTGTTGATGATCCAGCTGTCGTTGACCTCACGCGAAACGATGATGCCGTGCTTCTTCTTGGTGCCGTACACCGTGTTGCCAGCGATGATCAGGCGATGCGAACGGTCGTGCGGGTCAATGCCGTAGACGATGTTGTCGCGGTAGGTGCTGTCCTTGACCACGAAGTCCTGCGTCTCGTAGCAGTAGAAGCCGTACCACATGTCGCTGAACTCAGAACCGATGATCCAGCCGGTGGGCTCAGGGCGGCCCATGCGCTTGGCCATGTTCGGGGTGTACTGCGAGATGCTCACGCCATACGACTTGGACTTGGCGTAGCCGAAGCTGGCCATCTTCGTGTTGACGATGTAGGTCTCGGTACCGCCCCACGACAACAGGAACGGGCGGAATTCCTTGGGCGAGCGGAAGGTCGCCGGGCCATTGTCCTTTTCCCGCCAGCCGGTCACCTGGGTGTCGGTTACGAACAGCTTGCCGTCATTGACCAGAAATGCGCCGCCCTCCTGGGACAGGCGCAACTGCTTGACCTTGCCGTCGATCTCGAGGATGCCCTTTTGCCCGACCACGATCGGCAGGCGTGCCAGGTACACCCCAGGCTCGACTTCGCTGAAGTACTGTTTGGGTACCTTCTTGCTCAACTCGGTCAGGTCGACATGGCCGTCATCGACGAAGATCGCCTGCGGGATGCCGTGCTGGCGCTGCACCCACTCGGCGGCCTTGTTGTCGCCGCCGACGAACTCCTTGAGGGTGTCCTCCTGGAACATACGGCGCAGGCTGACCTTGCCCTTGTGACGGCGGTCGATTTTCTTCTGCACCGCCTCGGCCGTGAAACCGGTGAGGTCGGGCAGCTTTGGCGGGTCCATCTGCAGCGGCTCGATCGGTGCGCTGGCCACCGTATAGGTCTTGGCCTGCTGCAGCCCCTTGGCGATCACCTGGGGCTCTGCGGCAGTGGCCAGGCCGCTTGCCAGCAGCAAGGCACTGGCCAACAGGCTGTGACGTAAGTGCGGGTGAAGGTTCATCACGGTCAGTCCCCTACCGGCCTCAGAAGCGCCAGATGACGTCGACGAAGGCGCGGTGCATGTACGAGTCCGCTTCCTTGCCGTAGGCGTCGCCCGGCTTGAATACACCGGCACGCAGGCGCACCAGGGCGGACGGCTCGTCGATTGCCTGGCTCATCGAAGCCGGCAGCAGGCCTTGCTTGAAGTACTTGGTCACGACCACGTCCATTTCCTGGCCAAGGTCTTTCTCGCCATCGACCAGCGGGCGATTCACGCCGTTGTCGTTGACCACCGCGTTGATGCCACTGGAACCGATGTTCTGGTTGCCATCGACTCGCCAGAATTTGTGGTAGATCAGGCTCGCGTCATAGTCGTCACGCAGCTGCCAGGAGGCGAACAGGGTGGCGGCCTGCAGGTTGCCCAGCTCGCCGCGGAACGCTTCGCCGAAGCGGTGCACGCGCGAGCGGGTGCCGGTGAAGTTGGAGCGGTTGCTCTCCAGGCCGGTCTGTTCGAAGTTGTTCGAACCGTCATCCCCGCCGCCGCCGCTACCGCGGGCGTACGCAGCGCCGACCTGCCATTGCGGGTCCAGGCGCAGGCGGATACCGAGGTCGGTTGCCCAGGCATTGACGTCGCCGCTCTGCTTGCCGGTGGCAACCTGCTCATCACCTACGGCCTGGCTGCTGAGGGTGTCGCGGTCACCGGTCAGCCAGGTGACGCTGCCCCAGTAATTCACGGTGTGGTCGTTGCGCCAGTTGTAGGCGTCACTGTTGGCCTCCAGGCCCAGCCAGGTGAGGTCGCCAGTGCGGGTCTTGTCCAGCGCGTCGACCGTTTCGCCGGGGCTTTTCAGGCTGCCGCTGTCATGTGTGTGGTGAGCGCGCAGGCCAACCCAGTGGCCAGGGGTCCACTGCGTGGCGACGTTGCCGTAGATGTGCGTGCGGTCCTTGTCTTCCGGCGCCAGCTCGGTGAGGTCGGTGCGGTATTCGCTGAAGCGCTGGGCTACGCCCAGGTCGGCCTTGAGCAGCGTGGTATCGAAGGTCCAGTTCAGCGCTTCGATGTTGGTATCGCGCCACATGCCATCGTCGCTGCGCAGGCGCTGGCGACCGAAGCGCAGTTGCTCGCCGGGGTAGGCGGTGAGGCCGCTGTAGCCGACCCAGAACTCGCGCATGGCCAGGTAGCTTTTGTCGGGTTGACGGCTGTCGTCGCCGGTGTCGGTGCTGGTGCCGTCGTCGTTCTGGCGCAAGGTGTCCGTTTCGATGGTGTCGGTTGCAGCGACCGCCTGGCCCATGGCGTAGGCACTCCAGTTACCGCGCTCGCCATACACCCACGGGCGCAGATCCAGGCCCAGGCCGTTGACGTCGCCGCCAGAGCGGGTGCCGAGGTCACGGTCGTCTTCCGACTGGCCGGTGATTTTCACGTCCAGGCCGAAGTTTTTTTCAGCGGTAATTTCCGCCAGGGTCGGGCAGGACCACAGCAGGGCGAAGCTCAGGCCGATGCCGGCTTTCACGAAGGGATTGAGCGTCATAGCGAGTCCTCACCGTCTACTTCTTTTTCGTCGTCTTGCAGGGCTTCGAGGGCTAGGGTGCTATTCGCGCCCTGCGCCATGCTGCCGCGTGCACGCTTTTCCTGGTCCAGCAGTTGCTGGGCCTGGTTGCGCTGATCAGGTGTCAGTTGCTGGTCAAGCTGCTGCAGCAGTTCGGCTGATTGCGGCGTCGGGTTGGCCTGCGACAGCTGGGCGAACACCCAGGCGTTGCCCGGTTGCGGGCGGATGCCGTGGCCTTCGCTGAACAGCTGGGCCAGGGCATAGTCGGCGCTGTTCTGCCCGCCACGGGCGGCGGCCAGCAGGTGGTCGACGGCCTTCTGCGGCTCGACATTGCCCAGGTAGCCGCGGCGGTAAAGCTGGCCCAGGTAGTAATGGGCACTGATCTCACCGGCTTCGGCAGCGGCTTGCAGGTGCTGCTCGGCTTTATGAGCGTCGGCTGGCAGGGTTTTGCCTTCGTAGTACAGACGGCCCAGCAGCAGTTCGGCGCGTGGCTGTTCAGCTTCACGGCCTTTGTCGATGTAGGCCATCAACTGGTCGGTGTCGCCCAGTTCGGGGAAGTCGTATACCAGCTGCGCCAGGCTGACCCAGGACGCCGGGTTGGCCGGGGCGACTTGCTCGAGCAGGTCCTTGGCGGTTTTTTCGTCGGTCTGGCCAAGGCTGCGATCGGCCAGCACACGGGCCACGCTGTCAACCCGGGTGGCCGGTACTGCGCCACGGGCGTAGGCGGCCTTCAGCTGGCCGAGCAGGGCGGCTTGCTGGTCGGCCTGGCCGCGTTTCTGGTACACGGTGGCCAGTTCGACGTAGCAGATGTCGGTGCTGTTCAGCGCCGCCTTGCAGATCTTTTCCACTTCGCCCAGGTGCTGGTCATAGGTGCCCTGGGTGCGGTACAGCAGCACCTGGGCCAGGCCCGCTTCCGGGTTGCCGGCGGCGCGCCACTGGTCGATCTGCTGCTGCGCGTTGACCTTGGGGAAGCTCTGCGGGTAGCTGAGGTAGAGCATCGCCAGTGGGATCAGGGTATTGCTTTCACCTTGACTGGCCGCTTGCTTGAGCAGGGTCTCTGCTTCTTCGCGCTCGGCCTGGGTGCTGTCCGGTTTGGCCACCAGCAGGCGGCCAAGGCGCGCCTGGGCGCGTGGCGACGTGGTGGCTGCCGCGCGATAGGTGGCTTCGGCTTCCTTGATTTGCGAGGGGTCGCGGGTGGCCACCTTGATGTCCGCAAGGCCGACTTGCGCTTCGCTGTAGCCCAGGTCGGCCAGCGCCTTGTAGTTGCGCTCGGCCAATGCCGTGTCACCGCGCTTCATGGCCTCGTTGGCCAGGCGCTGGTCGGGCAGGCCGGCACAGCCGGCCAGGGTGATGGCGGCGGCCAACGCGCACAACCCAAGGTTCGCGCGGGCTTTGTAGGTATCAGAGATCATTGTCCGTCCCTCACAGGCCACGGGCCACGGCTTTGTCGATCAGCCAGTTCAGCGACGGGCCACGGTCGCTGTTGACCGAGGCCGGGCGGCCGGCCAGTTCGGCGGGCAGGCCGCTGTCTGGCTTGATCTGCACGCGGATGTCGGAAGACAGGTCTTCGCTGTTGAGGCTGGCGCTGCTGACGATCTGACCGGTGCGCACTTCCTCTTCGCCGGCCACCTGGAAGTTGACCCGGGTACCTGGCTTGATCTCGTCGAACTGGCGGTAGCTGAAGCGCGCCTCGACCATCGGGTTGGTAGTGCGTGGGATCAGCTGGAAGATCGGCTGGCCCTTGGCGGCGTACTGGCCGTCGTCCACCAACTGGCGCGCGACCACGCAATCGCAGGGGCTGGTGAGGGTGCCGGACAACTGCTTGCCGAACAGCTCCTCGATCTTCGCCGGCTCCAGCTGTGCGTCTTCCAGGTTGCCCTTTAGCATGTCCAGCATGCTGGTGGTGAAGCTGGCCAGTGGCGCGCCCTTGGCGATCTGCCCACCGCTTTCGACCAGGCTGCTTACGGTACCGTCGCGCGGCATGGTGACGTTGGTGGTCGGCACTGCAACCACACCTGCTTGGGCGTGGCTGACGAAGTACATGCCATACAACGATTTGGCGACGAAGCCGAAGGCCGCAACCCCGATCACGAACACGCCCAGTGTGACGGTGACCGCCTTGAAGCGGCCAAAGGCGCTCAGGCCCGACCCGCCGTCCTTCTGCTTGCGCGCCTTGGTGAAGTTGTCACGCTGCAGGGTGCTGAGTACGTCGCCGATGCTGATCAGCTCACCCGACAGGTGGCTGGTGATGATGTGCCGCAACGTGGCGATGTCGCGAGGTTCAAGGTTCTGGAATTGCGCACCGATACGGCCGTTGTCCGGGTTGTACGAGCGCACCTGGAACTCGATGTCGATCGACAGGCCCAGGTTGTCGACCACGAACTGCAGGCGCCCGCGCAACACATCGCCCACCGACTGCGGTTGCTTGGTGTGGAAGCTCAGGCCGCCGGCAGAAAGGTCTTCGACTTTGACTTCGTGGACCTGGCGCTGGGCGTCCAGGAACCGCAGCTTGGCGGGAATGCGTACCCGGGCGTGTTGGCGCTGGGCTTCGGACTCATGCACGACATTGACGTTCACGGCGGTATTCATGGTGGTTTGTTCCTGTTAGATCCGATCCGGGTTGGGCTCACACGACCATGAACAGCACAGCAACGAAGATGCTGGCAGCCGAGAAGGTCATGGTCCGCGAGGACCAGGTGTTGAACCATTGTTGAAAGCTGGCGAGGTCACGCTTGAGGGCAGTGGGCTGACGCGTCCATGACTGCTTGTCGAGGCGGAAGAACACGTAGATCTTCATCAGCGCGCCGATGATCTGGTTGTAATAGAGAATCAGCGGGTAGGCCGGGCCTACGTTGTGGCCGGAGCACAGCAGCATGATGGTGAGGATCAGGCGAGTGATGCCGATCCACAGCAGGTACACCAGCAGGAAGGCCATGCCGAATTTGAGGCTGGCGATCACCGCCACGGTCAGGCCCAGCAGGCTGGTCCACATCGACACGCGCTGGTCGAACAACACGATGCTGGTGAACAGCCCCAGGCGGTGCAGGCCAAGGCCCAGTGCCCGTGAGTTCTGCCGCAGGTTGTTGCCGTACCAGCGGTACATCAGCTTGCGGCTGGCCTTGAGGAAGCTTTTTTCCGGCGGATGCTCGACCGTATTGATGGCGGCGTCCGGCACGTAGAAGGTGTCGTAGCCCAGGCGCATCAGGCTGAACCAGCTGGACTTGTCGTCCCCGGTAAGAAACTTGAAGCGGCCCAGGCGCCAGTGCATCAGCGAATCGCTTTCGACGTCGGCGATGAACTCGGGGTTGGTCACCACGCTGGCGCGGAACATCGACATGCGCCCGGTCATGGTCAGTACGCGCTTGGACAGGGCCATCGAGCACATGTTGATGTGGCGCTGGGCGAAGCGCAGCTTGTGCCACTCGCTCATGATGTAGCCGCCACGCACTTCGCAGAATTCATTGGTGGTCAGGCCGCCCACATTGGGGAACAGCTTGAACCACGGTACGGTCTTGCGCACCACGCCGTCGGCCAGCACGGTGTCACCGTCGATCACCGCCACTACGGCGTTGTCGTCCGGCAGCATGCGCGAGATGGCACGGAAGCCGTAGGCCAGGCCGTCGCGCTTGCCGGTGCCGGCGATACGCACGATGTCCAGCTTCACGTGGGCCGGCGGGTTGTACTTGGCCCACAGGCTCTTCACCAGCAGTTCATCGGACATTTCCACCAGCGAGCAGACCACGGTGGTGGGGAAGCCGCAGTTGATCGCCTCGCGGATCACCGAGCTGTATACCTGGGCGGTGGTCAGCGCTTCGATACGGAAGCTGGTGACCATCAGGTAGACATGCGACGGGTCGGTGGCATTGCCCATTTTCTGCACCTTGCGGCGCAGGTACGGGTACACGCCGTAGAGGAAGATCATGCCGCGGATGAAATGGGTGGCGCCCATGGAATAGCGCCAGATGCCGACTGCGCCGACCAGGAAGATGAAGTGCTTCGACTGCGAGTCGAAGATATCGGCCGGCAGGGCCAGGGCGATCAGCATGAGCAGGCTCATGTAGAGCAGCCACCCGGCACACTGCAACAGCACTGTCTGGAGCCTTTGCATGTTCAGCATCCGTCGAGAATTCGGGAAAGGGTGGGCAGCGAGGGGGCGGCTCTTGTCGAGTGCCTCATCGCTGCCCGGTCGGGCACTTACCAGCAGATGCCTTCGGTACGGTTGGTGGTGCTGGTCGGTTTGTTCATGAAGCCGACCAGGTCGATCACCTGCTTGCCGGCTGGCGCTTGCAGGGCCAGCGCACGGAACTGCTCGTCACGGTTGCCGAGGACGATGATGTCGGCGTTGTCGATCACCTGCTGCAGGTCGGCGTTGAGCAGCGACGACACATGTGGGATCTTCGACTCGATGTAGTCCTTGTTCGCGCCGTGAACACGGGCGTACTGGACGTTCTCGTCGTAGATGTCCAGCTGGTAGCCCTTGCCGATCAGGCGCTCGGCCAGTTCCACCAGCGGGCTTTCGCGCAGGTCGTCGGTGCCGGCCTTGAAGCTCAGGCCCAGCAGAGCGACCTTGCGCTTGTCGTGGGCTTCGATCAGCTCGAAGGCGTTCTGCACCTGCGATTCGTTGCTGCGCATCAGCGAGTCGAGCAGCGGTGCACGCACGTCGAGGCTGGCGGCACGGTAGGTGAGGGCGCGTACGTCCTTGGGCAGGCACGAGCCGCCGAAGGCGAAGCCTGGGCGCATGTAGTACTGGGACAGGTTGAGGACCTTGTCCTGGCAGACCACGTCCATCACCTCACGGCCATCGACGCCCACGGCCTTGGCGATGTTGCCGATTTCGTTGGCGAAGGTGACCTTGGTGGCGTGCCATACGTTGCAGGTGTACTTGATCATCTCGGCCACTTCGATCGGCTTGCGGATGACCGGGGCGTCGAGTTCTTCGTACAGGGCCTGGAGGATGTCACCGCTGGCGCTGTCCAGTTCGCCGATGACCGTCATCGGTGGCTGGTCGTAGTCCTTGATGGCGGTGCTTTCACGCAGGAATTCCGGGTTGACCGCCACACCGAAGTCGACGCCGGCCTTTTTGCCCGAGCAATCTTCGAGGATCGGGATGACCACGTTCTTGACGGTGCCAGGCAGCACGGTGCTGCGCACCACGATGGTGTGACGGCGGGTGGTGTCACGCAGCACGTAGCCGATTTCGCGGCACACGGACTCGATGTACTCCAGGCCCAGGTCGCCGTTTTTCTTGCTGGGGGTACCCACGCAGATCATCGACACATCGCTGGCACGGATGGCTTCGGCGAAGTCGGTAGTGCCGCGCAGGCGGCCATTGGCGATGCCCTGTTGCAGCAGTGCTTCCAGGCCAGGTTCGACGATGGGCGACTTGCCCTGGTTGATCAGGTCGATCTTGGTGCTGGACACGTCCACACCGATCACTTCATGGCCACGCGCCGTCAGGCAGCCTGCACAGACTGCACCCACATAACCCAAACCAAAGATGCTGATACGCATCGCTATCACCTCATGTGTTTATCACGCCGACACCTCCGCAGAGAGCCGGGCTGGGTTGATTAACAACAGTTTTCGGGCGCACGGGTCCATGGCGAATGCACACTTCGCCGAGCGCAGGCAAAATAAATCCGGAACGCAAAAAGTTATGCGCTCAAAGTTGGCACTCAATAGCCATTCATTAAAAAACGTGCCCTGAAATGCAGCCGTCTTTATTGCAACGCGCTACTTGGCGCGTTGCTGTGCTTGTTTTTTCAAGTGAATAAATCCTTTGAAATCAACCACTAGGACGATTTGTAAGGGACGCTTCTCTCCTGCATGGACAAGGTCTTCGGGGGGTTCCGTAATACCTGTCAAATTTTTTATGGCGGGCAGTGGATACCCGCCGCTGTCATCTGTAAGTCATCTCTCACAGCCCGTAGGCAGGAAAATCGTTACGGCACTATGAGCGATTGGCTTTGGTAGAAGTTCCGGAGCCGGTTTCGCTCGAATGAAAGATTTCTAAATATTTATTCAGTTGCGGACAGTTTCAAATTGATAGCACGCGGGTGTTTCGCCCCCGTGTATCAAGGGCGTAACTGTTGCGAGATATTTTTATGCCAGCATCTGAAAAATTTTTTCAGAATTCGTCAAAAAAGGTATGAACGGTCTTATGGCGTTTTGCGATAAAGGTGATGGTGCTGGTTTTTTGGCGTCGAATTAATGGCGTTATAGCGGTTTGCAGCGTGCCCTGTTGCAGGGCGAGAGGGGGCATGGCTGCTGGCCTCTTCGCGGGTGAACCCGCTCCTACAGGTAGCGCATTTACCTGTAAGAGCGGGTTTGGCCGTGAAGGGGGCGTTACAGGGTCACTCCGAGGGGTGATCGCGCAGGAACACCAAATGGTCCGGCCTGGACTGCTCGGCACTGTAGTAGTACCCCTGAGCATCAAACTGCTTGAGCTGTTCCGGGGTGCTGATGCGCTGCTGGATGACGAAGCGGCTCATCATGCCTCGGGCTTTCTTGGCGTAGAAGCTGATGATCTTGTACTGGCCGTTTTTCTGGTCCTTGAAGTCGACGTCGATCACCCGGGCCTTCAGTGCACTGCGTTTCACCGCACTGAAATACTCGTTACTGGCCAGGTTCAACAGCACGTCATCGCCTTGGTCGGCCAGGGCCTGGTTCAGCCATTCGCTGATGCGCGTGCCCCAGAAGGCATACAGGTCCTTGCCGCGGGCGTTGGCCAGCTTGGTGCCCATCTCCAGGCGGTAGGGCTGCATCAGGTCGAGCGGGCGCAGCAGGCCATATAGGCCCGAGAGCATGCGTAGGTGGTCCTGGGCGTAGCTGAAGTCGTCTTCACTCAGGCTCTCGGCATCGAGGCCGGTGTACACGTCACCCTTGAACGCCAGCAGCGCCTGCTTGGCATTGGCCGGGGTGAAGTCTGGGGTCCAGCTGCCAAAGCGCGCAGCATTCAGGCCGGCGAGCTTGTCGGACAGGTGCATCAGTTCGCTGATCTGTGCCGGCGACAGTTCGCGCAGCTGCTGGATCAGGGCCTGGGATTCATCCAGGTACTGGGGCAGGGTGAAGCGCTCGGTCACTGGCGGGGTGTCGTAGTCGAGGGTCTTGGCGGGGGAAATCACCGTCAGCATCGGGTCGGCTCCTGGCATCGTTGGCCGAGGATTCTACGGGGTGGGCGGTACAAGTCCAAACTATGGCGACAATAGTCACAGCCCATGGTCGGTGCAGGCGCTATAGTTCGCGTTTTGCCGTTGCGGAGCCTTCCACTGTGCGCATTGCTTCTGCCTTGCTGGCCGGCCTGCTGAGCCTGGCCGCGCAAGCCGCCCCTTCACCCCAGGTCAGCCTGGACCGCAGCCTGTGGCCCGAAAAGCTGGACAGCCCGGCGCTGTTCGATGTGGCCTCTCGGGCAGAAATCCTTTCGTTCGCCCAAGTGCTGCACGAAAGCGAGTTGCTGGATGACGCAAGCCTGGCGGCCCGGCTGGGGCTGCGGCAGATCAACCTACAGAAGGTGCGCCAGGTTCGGGCGCGCATGTGGCGGAGGCTGTGGGAGGGTTATCAACAGGCGCAGCGCAGTTGTGAGCAGGATGCATCATTCTGCTACCCGGTCACGTCCATGGCGGAGTTGCGCACACAAGCGGCGACGTTCGCTGCAGATGTCGGTGCGTTCTATACCGGCTGGATCGAGCCGAGCCACCAGTTCCATGTCCGCTACCTGGACGAGCAGCTGCGCAAGGCGGCGTTGCTGCCGCAGACCAGCAGCGAAATTGAGCGGTTGTCTTCGCGCGAGCGCAAGGGTGACGAACTGAACGACCGCATGTTCCTGCTGACCTTTGTCGGCGGGCCCGGGCCCGAGGGGGGCAGTACGGATCTACTCACCGATTACCTGCGCCGCCAAAAGCTCGAAGGCACGTTCTTCACGCTCGGTAACCGCCTGCAGCAACGCCGTGATGGCGCGGCGGCAAACGCCTTGCGCCAGCTCTATGACGGGCAGTGCGTGGGTATCCAGGGGTGGGAATACCGCTCCCATGCGCAGTGGACCGACTGGCAGGATTCGCTGCGGCGCAGCCAGGCGCGGGTGCAGGCTGATCTGCCCGAGCAGTATGTGCCGCTGTTCAGTCCACCTTATGGCCAGCGTCGGGCTGACGGCGAGGCGTTCATGGCCAGCCAGCAGTTACGGGTCTCGTTGTGGGACATCGACGCTCAGGACGACGGTGCATTGAACGCAGAGGCCTCCGCGCAACGCGTGTTGACCCTGATGCTGTTATGGCGCAAGGGTGTGATCCAGTTTCATGACAGCCTTCCCAAGGCGCAGCCGGCGGTGGAATGGTTGCTGCGCAATACCGCGCAAAGCGGTATCGGCTGGGAGGATTGCCGGGAATATGGATATAGCGAATAGAGGGTATGACTTATGAGCGTAGTCCCCTCTGACGCTGGCGCCAAGGCCTCTTCGTCAATCGGAAAAATAAACTTCAAAAATGCGTAAAAGTGCTTTTTTCGGTCATGGTTTTTGCGGTATGAAGAAACCAGACAGCCGATTCCTGCAGCACAGGTGGCGTCATCCAGGCCCACCTAGCCAGGTTCGCTTCCCGCCCGTAACAACGCGGATACGGGGACAGCGGCAGTCACTCTGCGGCGTAACAGACCACGCCGTGTGGCTTCGATATAAGGTGACCGAGTATGGATGACCAAGGACGCAACCCTTCCTCCAGCAAGCCAATCCTGTATGTGCTCGATACCAACGTCCTGATTCACGACCCTAACGCATTACTGAACTTCGAGGAGCACCATGTCGCCATCCCGATGACGGTGCTGGAGGAACTCGACAAGCTCAAGACCGGCAAACAGAGCATCGCCGCCGAATGCCGCCAGGCCATCCGCCTGATAGACCAGACCCTCGGTGACGCTTCGCCCAGCGATGTCGAGCAGGGCGTACCGATCCAGCGCAACAAGAGCGGCCCCAAGGGGTTCCTGTCCATCCTGATGACCCCGCGCAACGAGCCGAACAAGCTGCTGCCGGAAAACCTCAACGACAACATCATCATCAACCAGTTGCTCGAAGTACGGGCCCGGCGCACCGACCTGGATGTCGTGCTGGTCACCAAAGACATCAACATGCGCCTGAAGGCGCGCGCTTGCGGTATAGCGGCTGAGGACTACAGCACCGACCAACTGGTCGATGACGTGTCCTTGCTGTCCAAGGGCTACCATTCGGTCACCGGCTCGTTCTGGGACCGCGTGAGCAAGGTCGATACCCGTCAGGAGCGCGGCCGCACCTGGCATCGGGTACAGATGATCGACAACCTGCCGGCCGTGCACGTCAACGAGTTCATCATCGATGAGCAGGGCTTCGTCGGCTGGATCAAGGGCATTCGTGACGACGAACTGCTGCTGCTGGACCTGCACCAGGAGCCGTTGCTGCACCAGGAAGCCTGGGGCCTGAAACCCCGCGACATTCACCAAAGCCTGGCGCTGTTCGCCCTGCTGGACCCGGATATCCACCTGGTGAACCTGACCGGTGCCGCCGGCTCCGGTAAAACCATCCTGGCGCTGGCTGCGGCCATTGAGCAAACCATGGTCAGCAAGCGCTACCGGCGCATCATCGCCACCCGCAGCGTGCAGGGGCTGGACCAGGAGATTGGCTTCCTGCCGGGTACCGAAGCAGAGAAGATGGAGCCGTGGCTGGGCGCCATCACCGACAACCTCGAAGCCTTGCACATGGATGACGAAAGCACCCATGGCAGCGTGGAATACATCCTTGAGCGCGTGCCGCTGCAGTTCAAGTCGCTGAACTACATCCGTGGCCGTAGCTTCCAGCAGAGCCTGATCCTGATTGACGAGTGCCAGAACCTGACGCCGCACCAGATGAAAACCATCATCACCCGTGCCGGCTCCGGGTCCAAGGTGGTCTGCCTGGGTAACCTGGCGCAGATCGACACCCCCTACCTGTCCGCGACCAGCTCGGGCCTGACCTACCTGACCGAGCGCTTCAAGGACTTCCCCCACGGCGTGCACATCACTCTGCAGGGTGTGCCTCGCTCGGTGCTGGCCGAGTACGCCGAGTCGCATTTGTAACCCTTTCCGCCGGGCGGTTCGCCGCCCGGCTTGTTCGCGGGCTCGGCCGCGAAGGGGCCAAACCTGCCGACACATATCTCTGCTCAAACCTGACCCACAGGTTTACACTGCGAACTCCCTTCACAGGAGCAGAGCAGTGCTGACACATCTTGATTCCCAGGGGCGGGCCAACATGGTCGACGTCACTGAAAAGGCCGTGACCGAGCGTGAGGCTACTGCCGAGGCGCGCGTGCGCATGCTGCCGCAGACCTTGCAGATGATCGTCGACGGTGAACACCCCAAGGGTGACGTGTTCGCCGTGGCGCGCATTGCCGGGATACAGGCGGCGAAAAAAACCAGCGACCTGATTCCGCTGTGTCACCCGCTGATGCTCACCAGCGTCAAGGTCGAGCTCAGCGCCGAGGGGCAGGATGCCGTGCGCATCGTCGCCCGTTGCAAGCTGGCCGGGCAGACCGGTGTGGAGATGGAGGCGCTGACCGCCGCCAGCGTGGCCGCGCTGACGATCTATGACATGTGCAAGGCTGTGGATAAAGGTATGGTCATCGAGCAGGTGCGCCTGCTGGAAAAACTCGGTGGCAAGAGTGGCCACTACAAGGTGGAGGCGTGATGAAGGTCAAAGTGATGTACTTCGCCCGTTACCGCGAACTGTTGGGCGTGGATGCCGAGCGGGTAGAGGGTGCGTTCAAGGTGCTCGATGATGTGCGCCAGGCCTTGATAGCCAATGGTGGGCAGTACGAAGTACTGGCCGAGCAGAACCTGATGTGCGCGCGCAACGAAGAGCTGTGCAAGCTCGATGAACCGCTGGAAGAGGGTGATGAAGTGGCGTTCTTCCCGCCGGTGACCGGAGGCTGAACATGGCTGTGCGAGTGCAGGAAGGTGCGTTCGACCCGGGGGCTGAGACCAATGCCATGCATGCAGCCAATGTGGGCGTGGGTGCGGTAGTCGGGTTTGTCGGTTATGTGCGGGATTTCAACGATGGCCGCGAAGTGGCGGGGATGTTCCTCGAACACTATCCGGGCATGACCGAAAAGGCCCTGGCCAAGATCGTGGTCGAGGCCGAGCAGCGTTGGCCGCTATTGAAGGTGGAGGTGCTGCACCGCATCGGTGCGCTGGAGCCGGGCGAGCCGATTGTCTTCGTCGGGGTGGCCAGTGCCCATCGGCAGGCGGCGTTCGATGCCTGCAACTTCATCATGGACTACCTGAAGACCCGGGCGCCGTTCTGGAAGAAGGAGAATACCCAGGACGGGCCAAGATGGGTGGAAGGGAAGGAGAGTGACCAGGAGGCGGCGGGGCGCTGGTAACCAAGGCGCCCCCGGTCGCCCGTAGGAGCGGGTTTACCCGCGAAAGGGCCGGCCCTGCTGGCCAATCTCCACCCGCCGTTCACCGTTGCCGCCACTTCCGTATTCGCGGGTAAACCCGCTCCTACAGGGATCGCGCCAGCTTTTAGACATTGAGCAAGACAGTTGCTCCCACAGGGCGCATGTCAGTGATGCTTGCGCGGCACCGGCTTGAGCAGTTCATCCGGCGGCATTTCGCACTTGATCTTGCGTCCCAGCAGCGTTTCGATCGCCGGCAGCTGATACGAGTCGTCTTCACCGGCAAAGCTGATCGACACACCACTGGTGCCGGCACGGCCGGTACGGCCAATGCGGTGCACGTAGTCGTCAGGGTCTTCCGGCAGGGTGAAGTTGATCACGTGGCTGATGCCATCGATATGGATCCCGCGCCCGGCCACGTCCGTGGCCACCAGCACGGTAATGCGCCCTTCGCGGAAGCTTTCCAGGGTTCGGATGCGCTTGTGCTGCGGCACGTCGCCCGACAACTGGGCGGCATTGATACCATCGCGTACCAGCTTTTCCTCGATGCGCCGCACTTCGTCCTTGCGGTTGGCGAACACCATCACCCGTTCCCACTTGTTTTGGGTCACCAGGTTATACAGCAGTTTGTACTTGTCGCTGCCGGCTACCGCATACACGTGCTGCTCCACCGTTTCGCTGGCCACGTTCTCCGGCTCGATCTCGACAATGGCCGGGTTGGTGGTCCACTGCTTGGCCAGGTTCATCACGTCGTCGGTGAAGGTGGCGGAGAACAGCAGGGTCTGGCGCTCGCTTTTCGGCGGCGTCTGGCGAATGATCTGACGCACCTGGGGGATGAAGCCCATGTCGAGCATGCGGTCGGCTTCGTCCAGCACCATCACCTCGACCATGTCCAGGTGCACCTCGCCGCGCTGGTTGAAGTCCAGCAGGCGGCCTGGGGTAGCTACGAGGATGTCGCAGTGGCGTGCTTCAAGGGCTTTGAGCTGCTTGTCGAAGTCCATGCCACCGACGAAGCTCATCACGTTCAGGCCGGTGTACTTGGTCAGGGCAGCGGCGTCCTTGGCGATCTGCACCACCAGCTCGCGGGTGGGGGCGATGATCAGCGCGCGCGGCTCGCCCATGTAGCGCTCTTTAGGCGGCGGCGTCTGCTGCAACTGGGAAATGATCGAGATCAGGAAGGCGGCCGTCTTGCCGGTACCCGTCTGGGCCCGGCCGATGGCGTCCTGGCCACGCAGGGTGTAACCCAGGACCTGCGCCTGGATCGGCGTGCAGTACGGGAAGCCCAGGTCGTGGATGGCGTGCATCAGCTCGTTGGACAGCTTGAAGTCGTGGAAGCGGGTTTTGCCTTCCTGTGGCTCGACAACGAAGTCTTCGGGCTTCCACAGGCTGGCCTGCGGCTTGGGCTTGCGTTCGCGACGCGGTTTGTCCTTGGCCGGTTGTTCGGCAGGTGGTGTCGCGGCGGCAGGTTGCTCAGCCTTGGGGGCGGGGTTGGCCTGTGGTGCGGCCGGTTTTGCTGCGGGCCGGGCTTCCGGCGTCACGCTGGCAGCAGGAGCGGCGGCTTGTGGTGCGGCCTCTCCCTTGCCGAATATTTTTTTGAGTGCTTTGAGCACGGTCGTCTCATCAACTGATTAAGGAATGTACGCCGGGCAGTGTAATGCAAGATCCGGGCGCGGCGTAGCGGAATACGCCCACAACTACAAGCGAGGCTGCCTATTGCAGCTGGTTGCTCAGCCAGTCGTGGATATCGTTCAGTTCTTCGACCGCCACTTCGTGTTCCATCGGGTATTCGTACCAGCGGGCAGCGACGCCCCAGCTGTTCAGGTACTCGAAGGCGGTACGGCCCATGGACGGGATGACCACCGGGTCATGCACACCGTGCAGGCACAGGGCCGGGGTGCGTTGCTGGCAGGCACTCAACTGATGCTGGTCATTGAAGGTGGGGGCATAGGTGGACAGGGCGATCACCCCGCCCAGTGCTTCCTGCCACTTTATATAGGCCGTGTGCAGCACCACCGCGCCGCCCTGGGAGAAGCCGGCCAGGAAGATCCGCGACAGGTTGATGCCTTTGGCCTGCTCGGCCTTGATCAGGGCAACCACCTGCTCGGCAGACGCCTCCAGCTGCGCTTCGTCGATGGCGCGGGCCGGGGTCATGGCCTTGATGTCATACCAACTGGGCATGGCATAGCCGCCGTTGATGGTCACGGGGCGGGTCGGTGCCTGGGGCATGATGAAGCGAGTGCTGAGCAAACGCTCCTGCATGAATTCGGCCACAGGTAGGAAGTCGTAACGGTCGGCCCCCAGACCGTGCAACCAGATCACACAGGCGTCAGCGGTTTTCTGTGGTTCGAGAATCAGCGGGTTGGTCATGACTGCTCCGAAAGTGTGCGGGTCTTGTTATGGCGTGCGTGAAAAGAAAGCACCGGAAATGATTGTGGGAAAAAGAATGTCGCAACGATACAACTTTTACTACTTGACGAGCGCTTAAACGCTACAGCCAGAAAATTTGGTACGCGGTTTGCAACTCCCCCTGTGATGCAAAGGGCAGGCCGTGACGGTAACACCCTCTGCACGCGAAGGCTGTCACAGAACAGTCCATTGCGCCAATTGACCCAATAACAAGCCAATACGGGTCGGATACGCCTCAAAAGGGTGCGGTGCAATTCCGGCTCGATACAACAAGAGCGATTTGGAGGTTGTGAATGAAGATGTTGAAAACCACCCTGGCAGTCCTGACCGCTGCCGCCGCGCTGGGCGCCGTGAGCAATGCCCAGGCCGGCGCCACCCTCGATGCGGTAAAGAAGAAGGGCTTCGTCCAGTGTGGCGTGAGCGACGGTCTTCCAGGCTTCTCGGTACCTGATGCGCAGGGCAAGATTGTCGGCATCGACGCCGATGTCTGCCGCGCCGTGGCCGCCGCCGTGTTCGGTGATGCCACCAAGGTCAAGTTCAGCCAGCTCAACGCCAAGGAACGCTTCACTGCCCTGCAGTCGGGCGAGGTCGACGTGCTGTCGCGTAACACTACCTGGACCAGCTCGCGCGATGCCGGCATGGGCCTGGTGTTCGCGGGTGTCACCTACTATGACGGCGTCGGCTTCCTAGTCAACAAGAAGCTCGGCGTTTCCAGCGCCAAAGAGCTCGATGGCGCGACCATCTGCATCCAGGCCGGTACCACCACCGAGCTGAACGTATCGGACTTCTTCCGCGCCAATGGCCTGAAGTACACCCCGATTACCTTCGACACCTCTGACGAGAGCGCCAAGTCGCTGGAGTCTGGCCGTTGCGACGTGCTGACTTCGGACAAATCGCAGCTGTTCGCCCAGCGCTCCAAGCTGGCCGCGCCGACCGACTACGTGGTGTTGCCGGAAACCATCTCCAAGGAGCCGCTGGGCCCGGTCGTGCGTAAAGGTGATGAGGAGTGGTTCAGCATCGTCAAGTGGACCCTGTTCGCCATGCTCAATGCCGAAGAAGCGGGCATCACTTCCAAGAACGTCGAGGCCGAAGCCAAGGCCACCAAGAACCCGGATGTCGCCCGACTGCTGGGTGCGGATGGCGAGTACGGCAAGGACCTCAAGCTGCCCAAAGACTGGGTAGTGCAGATCGTCAAGCAAGTGGGTAACTATGGCGAAGTGTTCGAGAAGAACCTGGGCCAGAGCACTGACTTGAAGATCGACCGTGGCATGAACGCCCTGTGGAACAACGGCGGCATCCAGTACGCGCCTCCCGTGCGCTGATGGCTGCACCCTGCGGCGGCATCCCGCTGCCGCAGGCTGTTCGAATCCCTACTGTCCGGGGCACTTCATGCAAAATCAAATCGGCGCACCCAAGGGCTTGTCCCTTAACGATCCGCGTGTGCGCGCGTGGCTGTTCCAGATCCTCACGATCGTCTTCGTGGTCGGGCTGGGCTGGTACCTGTTCAACAACACGCAGACCAACCTGCAACACCGGGGTATCACCTCGGGCTTCGACTTCCTCGACCGCAGTGCCGGCTTCGGCATCGCCCAGCACCTGATCCCCTATGTGGAATCCGACAGTTATGCGCGGGTGTTCGTCATCGGCCTGCTCAATACCCTGCTGGTCACTTTCATCGGCGTCATCCTGGCGACGATTCTGGGCTTCATCATTGGTGTAGCGCGCCTGTCACCGAACTGGATGATCAGCAAACTGGCAACCGTGTATGTGGAAACCTTCCGCAACATTCCGCCGTTGCTGCAGATCCTGTTCTGGTACTTCGCCGTGTTCCTGACCCTGCCGGGACCGCGGGGCAGCATCAACATCGATGACATGTTCTTCATCAGCAACCGCGGCCTGAACATGCCGGGCGCGTCGATGGCCGACGGTTTCTGGCCATTCGTGGCGGCCCTGGCAGTCGCGATTGTGGCGATCGTGCTGATGGTGCGTTTCGCCAACAAGCGCTTCGACGAGACCGGCGTGCCGTTCCACAAGTTCTGGGTGGGCCTGGCGCTGTTCATTGCCATCCCGGGGCTGAGCGTGTTGCTGTTCGGCAGCCCGGTCAGCTGGGAAGTGCCGCAGCTCAAAGGCTTCAACTTTGTCGGTGGCTGGGTGCTGATCCCCGAGTTGCTGGCGCTGACCCTGGCGCTGACTATCTATACGGCAGCCTTCATCGCCGAGATCGTGCGCTCCGGGATCCGTTCGGTCAGCCATGGCCAGACCGAAGCCGCGCGCTCGCTGGGCCTGCGCGAGGGCCCGACCCTGCGCAAGGTGATCATCCCCCAGGCACTGCGGGTGATCATTCCGCCGCTGACCAGCCAATACCTGAACCTGGCGAAGAACTCTTCGCTGGCGGCCGGTATCGGCTATCCGGAGATGGTCTCGCTGTTCGCCGGCACGGTGCTCAACCAGACCGGCCAGGCCATCGAGGTGATCGCCATCACCATGAGTGTCTATCTCGCCATCAGCATCAGCATTTCGCTGCTGATGAACTGGTACAACAAGCGCATTGCGCTGATCGAGCGGTGAGGATACGCCCGTGAATGCCCATGTTTTCAAACCCGATATGCCGCCACCGGTGAAAACCGTCGGCGTGCTCGCATGGATGCGTGCCAATCTGTTCTCCAGCTGGCTCAACACGCTGTTGACCCTGTTCGCCATCTACCTGGTGTGGCTGATCGTGCCGCCGTTACTGCAGTGGGCGTTGATCGATGCCAACTGGGTTGGCACCACGCGCGCCGATTGCACCAAGGAAGGCGCCTGCTGGGTGTTCGTGCAGCAGCGCTTTGGCCAGTTCATGTACGGCTATTACCCGACCGAGCTGCGCTGGCGTGTCGACTTGACCGTGTGGCTTGCCGTGCTCGGCGCCGCGCCGCTGTTCATCAAGCGTTTCCCGCGCAAAGCCTTCTACGGCGTGGGATTCCTGGTGCTGTACCCGGTACTGGCCTATACCCTGCTGCACGGTGGGTACCTGGGCCTGGAAAGCGTACCGACCAGCCAGTGGGGCGGGTTGATGCTGACCCTGGTGATCGCCACCGTGGGCATCGTCGGCGCCTTGCCGCTGGGCATCCTGCTGGCACTGGGCCGGCGTTCGAGGATGCCGGCCGTGAAAGTGGTGTGCGTGACCTTCATCGAGTTCTGGCGGGGCGTACCGCTGATCACCGTGCTGTTCATGTCGTCGGTGATGCTGCCGTTGTTCCTGCCAGAAGGCATGAGCTTCGACAAGCTACTGCGGGCGATGATCGGTGTGATCCTGTTCCAGTCGGCGTACATCGCCGAGGTGGTGCGCGGCGGCCTGCAGGCCATCCCCAAGGGCCAGTACGAAGCCGCCGCGGCCATGGGCCTTGGCTACTGGCGCTCGATGGGGCTGGTGATCTTGCCTCAGGCGTTGAAGCTTGTGATCCCCGGCATCGTCAACACTTTCATTGCCCTGTTCAAGGACACCAGCCTGGTGATCATCATCGGCCTGTTCGACCTGCTCAACAGCGTCAAGCAAGCAGCCGCAGACCCGGCCTGGCTGGGCATGGCCACCGAGGGCTACGTGTTCGCTGCCCTGGTGTTCTGGATTTTCTGTTTCGGTATGTCCCGCTACTCCATGCATCTGGAGCGCAAGCTGGACACTGGCCACAAGCGTTAGGAGTTTCGAAATGAGTGAAGCGATCAAGCAGCCTGCTGGCCCCGAAGGCATCATCCAGATGCAGGGTGTGAACAAGTGGTATGGCCAGTTCCATGTGCTCAAGGACATCAACCTGAACGTGCGTCAGGGCGAACGCATCGTGCTGTGCGGGCCGTCCGGCTCGGGCAAGTCCACCACCATCCGCTGCCTCAACCGCCTGGAAGAGCACCAGCAAGGGCGCATCGTGGTCGATGGCGTGGAGCTGACCAACGACCTCAAGCAGATCGAGGCCATCCGCCGCGAGGTGGGCATGGTGTTCCAGCACTTCAACCTGTTCCCGCACCTGAGCATCCTGGAGAACTGCACCCTGGCGCCGATGTGGGTGCGCAAGATGCCACGGCGCAAGGCCGAGGAAATTGCCATGCACTACCTGGAGCGTGTGCGGATTCCGGAGCAGGCACACAAGTACCCTGGTCAGTTGTCTGGTGGCCAGCAGCAGCGTGTGGCCATTGCCCGCGCGCTGTGCATGAAGCCCAAGATCATGCTGTTCGACGAACCAACCTCGGCACTGGACCCGGAAATGGTCAAGGAAGTGCTCGATACCATGGTGGGCCTGGCCGAGGATGGCATGACCATGCTCTGCGTGACCCACGAAATGGGCTTTGCCCGTACCGTGGCGAACCGGGTGATCTTCATGGACAAGGGCGAGATTGTGGAACAGGCCGCGCCGGATGACTTCTTCGACCGGCCGCGCAGCGACCGGACCAGGTTGTTCCTGAGCCAGATCCTGCATTGATGTGACCCAAGGCCGCCCCATCGGGGCGGCTGACGCGGTCCCTGTAGGAGCGGCCTTGTGTCGTGATCGGGCCGCAACGCGGCCCCGCCGATATTTGCTGGAACGCTGAAATCCTGGGGCCGCTACGCGCCCCATCGCGACACAAGGCCGCTCCTACAGAGGTCCTCTGTACGGCTTTACTTTTCTTCTTGCGTTACAGCCGGCGCCGGCGGCGGCCGCAGCCCCACCTCGGCCACCAGCTTCAACTGCTGACCGTTGCGCATCACCTCGATGGTGATCTTCTCGTTGGGTTTGATCCGTGCAACCTGGTTCATCGACTTGCGCCCATCGCCGGCCGGCTCGCCATTGATGCTCAGGATCACGTCACCCAGTTGCAGCCCGGCCTTGGCCGCTGGCCCTTCGCGGAAGATACCCGCCACCACGATGCCTGGGCGGTCCTTCATGCCGAACGATTCTGCCAGCTCCTGGCTCAGTGGCTGTACTTCGATACCCAGCCAGCCACGGATCACCTGGCCGTGTTCGACGATCGACTTCATCACCTCCAGTGCCAGTTTTACCGGGATGGCGAAGCCGATGCCCTGCGAGCCACCGGACTTGGAAAAGATCGCGGTATTGATGCCGATCAGGTTGCCGTTGGCATCCACCAGCGCGCCACCGGAGTTGCCCGGGTTGATCGCCGCGTCGGTCTGGATGAAGTCTTCGTAGTTGTTCAGCCCCAGCTGGTTGCGGCCAGTGGCGCTGATGATGCCCATGGTTACAGTCTGGCCGACGCCGAACGGGTTGCCGATGGCCAGCGACACGTCGCCGATGTGAATGGTGTCGGAACGGCCGATGGTGATCGCCGGCAGGTTCTTCAAGTCGATCTTCAGCACCGCCAGGTCGGTTTCCGGGTCGCTGCCGATCACGCGGGCCAGGGTTTCGCGGCCATCCTTCAGGGCTACGACGATCTGGTCGGCGCCGCTGGTGACATGGTTGTTGGTCAGCAGGTAGCCCTCTGGGCTCATGATTACCGCCGAGCCCAGGCTTGATTCCCAGCGGCGCTGTTTGGGCAGGTTGTCACCGAAGAAGCGGCGGAACTGCGGGTCTTCGAACAGCGGGTGGGCGCTTTTGTTCACCACCTTGGTGGTGTACAGGTTGGCCACCGCCGGGGCGGCCAGGGTCACGGCGTCGGCGTAGGACACCGGGCCTTGCATGATCCGCGTGGTCTGTGGGGCTTGCTGCAGGTTGACGTCCTGGCTGGGCAGCCCGACCCATTGCGGAAAACGCTGGATGATCAGCATGGCGATCAGTATGCCGGTAAGCAGGGGCCAGCCGAAGTAACGCAAAGCCTTGAACATGAACGAATCCTGGAAAGAGCAGGGGCCAGCGGCCTGGCAGTGGGGCATGAGCGCGGGCGATCATACACCGGTTCCCCCAGTGACAGCGACGGCCCATAATGGCCGGCATTATACGGGCGTTCGTCAGGCGTTGTGCCCGAGAAAAGCGCAGTTTTCGAGGAGATTTTCATGGCCGTCGCTCTAAACACCCTGGTCGAGGAAGCCGAGCGTTACCTGGGCAGCGCGAGGATCCAGGATTATTGCCCCAATGGCCTGCAGGTCGAAGGCCGGCCGCAGGTCAGCCGTATTGTCAGTGGTGTTACCGCCAGCCAGGCATTGCTGGATGCCGCCGTCGAGGCCGAGGCCGACCTGGTGCTGGTGCACCATGGTTATTTCTGGAAGGGCGAGAACCCGTGTATCACCGGCATTCGCCAGCGTCGCCTGAAGACCTTGCTGAATAACGATATCAGCCTGTTGGCATTTCACCTGCCGCTGGACGTGCACCCGGAAGTGGGCAACAACGTGCAGCTGGCGCGGCAACTGGAGATCACTGTCGAAGGGCCGCTTGACCCGGAAAACCCCAAGGTGGTCGGCCTGGTCGGTTCGTTGGCTGAGCCGATGACCGCGCGCGATTTTGCCCGGCGGGTGCAAGAGGTGCTGGGGCGTGAGCCGTTGCTGGTCGAAGGCGATGAAATGATCCGCCGGGTGGGCTGGTGCACCGGCGGCGGGCAGGGCTATATCGACACGGCAATTGCCGCCGGGGTCGACCTGTATCTGACCGGCGAGGCGTCCGAACAGACCTACCACAGTGCGCGCGAGAATGGCGTCAGCTTCATCGCTGCGGGGCACCATGCCACCGAACGCTATGGGGTGCAGGCGCTGGGTGACTACTTGGCGCGGCGGTTTGCCGTGGAACACCTGTTCATCGATTGCCCGAATCCTATCTGATGGCAGGGCCGGCCTCTTCGCGGGTGAACCCGCTCTTACGCGCGGGCCTCGGTAGGCGCGGGTTCACCCGCGAAAAGGCCGGGCCTGCGGGCCCAAACCCCCAGTCATATCGTTAGACTTTTTCGATCTAGCCAGCCTCCTAAATAGAAGCAGCCGCTGTGATAAAGTGGCTCGCTCGAACACGGCCCGTAGGCCGTCCATAAGATCGTTTTTCGTGAGTAGCCATGGTCGACAAACTGACGCACTTGAAACAGCTGGAGGCGGAGAGCATCCATATCATCCGCGAGGTGGCCGCCGAGTTCGACAACCCGGTGATGCTGTACTCGATCGGCAAGGACTCCGCCGTGATGCTGCACCTGGCGCGCAAGGCCTTCTTCCCGGGCAAGCTGCCGTTCCCGGTGATGCACGTCGACACCCAGTGGAAATTCCAGGAGATGTACAGCTTCCGCGACAAGATGGTCGAGGAAATGGGCCTGGAGCTGATCACCCACGTCAACCCTGAGGGTGTGGCGCAGGGTATCAACCCGTTCACCCATGGCAGCTCCAAGCACACCGACATCATGAAGACCCAGGGCCTGAAGCAGGCGCTGGACAAGTATGGTTTCGACGCTGCCTTCGGTGGTGCGCGCCGCGACGAAGAGAAGTCGCGGGCCAAGGAACGTGTGTATTCGTTCCGTGACAGCAAGCACCGCTGGGACCCGAAGAACCAGCGCCCCGAGCTGTGGAACGTGTACAACGGCAAGGTCAACAAGGGTGAGTCGATCCGCGTCTTCCCGCTGTCGAACTGGACCGAACTGGACATCTGGCAGTACGTCTACCTTGAAGGCATCCCGATCGTGCCGCTGTACTTCGCCGCCGAGCGTGAAGTCATCGAGAAGAACGGCACCCTGATCATGATCGACGACGAGCGCATCCTCGAGCACCTCTCCGAGGAAGAAAAAGCCCGCATCGTCAAGAAGAAGGTGCGTTTCCGTACCCTCGGCTGCTACCCGCTGACGGGCGCCGTCGAGTCGGAAGCCGAGACGCTGACCGACATCATTCAGGAAATGCTCCTGACGCGCACTTCCGAGCGCCAGGGCCGGGTCATCGACCACGATGGCGCCGGTTCCATGGAAGACAAAAAACGTCAGGGCTACTTCTAATTTTCAGGGTTACTCCATGTCGCACCAATCCGATTTGATCAGCGAAGATATCCTCGCTTATCTGGCTCAGCACGAGCGTAAAGAACTGCTGCGTTTCCTCACCTGCGGCAACGTGGATGACGGCAAGAGCACCCTGATCGGGCGCCTGCTGCACGATTCGAAGATGATCTACGAGGACCACCTCGAGGCCATCACCCGTGATTCGAAGAAAGTCGGCACCACCGGCGAAGAAGTCGACCTGGCGCTGCTGGTCGATGGCCTGCAGGCTGAGCGCGAGCAGGGCATCACCATCGATGTCGCCTACCGCTACTTCTCCACCGCCAAGCGCAAGTTCATCATCGCCGACACCCCGGGCCATGAGCAGTACACCCGCAACATGGCCACCGGTGCGTCCACCTGCGACCTGGCGATCATTCTGGTCGATGCCCGCTACGGCGTGCAGACCCAGACCCGCCGCCACAGCTACATTGCGTCGTTGCTGGGCATCAAGCACATCGTGGTCGCGGTCAACAAGATGGACCTGAAGGGTTTCGACGAAGGCGTCTTCGAGTCGATCAAGGCCGACTACCTGAAGTTTGCCGAAGCCATCAACCTGACCCCGAGCAGCCTGCACTTCGTGCCGATGTCGGCGCTCAAGGGTGACAACGTGGTCAACCACAGCGAGCAATCGCCGTGGTACGCCGGCCCGACGCTGATGGAAATCCTCGAAACCGTCGAGGTTTCGGCTGACCGCAACTTCACCGACCTGCGTTTCCCGGTGCAGTACGTCAACCGTCCCAACCTGAACTTCCGCGGCTTCGCCGGCACCATCGCCAGCGGCGTGGTGCACAAAGGTGACGAGATTGTCGTGTTGCCGTCGGGCAAGAGCAGCCGGGTCAAGTCCATCGTCACCTACGAAGGTGAACTGGAAAACGCCGGCCCAGGCCAGGCCGTGACCCTGACCATGGAAGACGAGATCGACATCTCCCGTGGCGACCTGCTGGTACATGCCGACAACGTCCCGCCGGTCACCGACCAGTTCGACGCCATGCTGGTGTGGATGGCCGAGGAGCCGATGCTCCCGGGCAAGAAATACGACATCAAGCGTGCCACCAGCTACGTGCCAGGTTCGATTGCCAGCATCACCCACAAGGTTGATGTGAACACCCTGGAGCAGGGCGCTGCCAGCGCGCTGCAGCTGAACGAGATCGGCCGCGTCAAGGTAGCCCTGGACACCTCGATCGCCCTCGACGGTTACGACAGCAACCGCACCACCGGTGCGTTCATCGTCATCGACCGCCTGACCAACGGCACCGTTGGCGCCGGCATGATCATCGCCCCGCCAGTATTGCCACACGGCAGCACCGGCCATCATGGCAAACAGGCCCATGTGTCCACCGAAGAGCGCGCCCTGCGCTTCGGCCAGCAGCCAGCCACCGTGCTGTTCAGCGGCCTGTCCGGTGCCGGCAAGAGCACCTTGGCTTATGCCGTGGAGCGCAAGCTGTTCGACATGGGCCGTGCGGTGTACGTGCTCGATGGCCAGAACCTGCGTCACGACCTGAACAAGGGCCTGCCACAGGATCGCGCTGGCCGTACCGAGAACTGGCGCCGCGCCGCCCATGTGGCGCGCCAGTTCAACGAGGCCGGCATGCTGACCCTGGCTGCGTTCGTGGCCCCGGATGCCGAAGGCCGCGAACAGGCCAAGGCGCTGATCGGCAAGGAACGCCTGGTGACCGTTTACGTCCAGGCCTCGCCGCTGGTTTGCCGCGAGCGTGACCCGCAAGGCCTGTACGCTGCCGGTGGCGACAACATCCCGGGCGAAAGCTTCCCGTACGATGTGCCGCTGGATGCTGATCTGGTGATCGACACCCAGGCCACCAGCGTGGACGAGGGCGTGAAACAGGTGCTGGACGTGCTGCGTCAGCGTGGCGCGATCTAAGCGCCAGCCTGCAATTGAAAACCCCGCTTCGGCGGGGTTTTTTGTCTCACGTTCAGGATCCTTCCCAATGCTCGGAAAGATCTGTCTCAGATATGTTTTTCCGACACCGGTATCACCCGTCTGTCCTTCACCGCTTTGTACGAAAAACTCGAATAGATCTCCTTCACCCCCGGCAACCGCTGCAGCACTTCCCGGGTAAATTCGCCAAACGATTCCAGGTCCCGTGCCAGGATCTCCAGCAGAAAGTCATAGCGCCCGGAGATGTTGTGGCAGGCGACGATCTCGGGGATTTCCATCAGGCGTTGTTCGAACGCCAGTGCCATGTCCTTGGTGTGCGAGTCCATCATGATGCTGACGAATGCGGTCACGCCAAACCCCAGCGACTTGGGCGAGAGGATGGCCTGGTAGCCGGTGATGTAGCCGTTTTCCTCCAGTAACTTGACCCGTCGCCAGCAGGGCGAGGTGGTCAGTGCCACCTGGTCGGCGAGTTCTGCAACGGTGAGGCGGGCGTTGTCTTGCAAGGCAGCGAGTAGGGCGCGGTCGGTGCGGTCGAGGCTTGAAGGCATTTTTTGCCCTCCTGATCCGGTAATTTTTGTTTTCATTCCAACAGACGCACGGATATGTGGGCCACTTTGGAAAAAATCGGGCAGCTCGGTGGCATAAGCTTATAGCAAACCACAAGAGGCTGTTGCCATGCGCGACTCCCACCACAACACCGGTTTTTCCACGCGGGCCATTCATCATGGCTATGACCCGCTTTCCCATGGTGGCGCCCTGGTGCCACCGGTGTACCAGACGGCTACTTATGCCTTCCCCACTGTTGAATACGGGGCTGCCTGCTTCGCCGGGGAGGAGCCTGGGCATTTCTACAGCCGCATTTCCAACCCCACACTGGCCTTGCTGGAGCAGCGCATGGCTTCGCTGGAGGGCGGTGAAGCGGGGTTGGCGTTGGCCTCGGGGATGGGCGCGATTACCTCAACCATATGGACCCTGCTAAGGCCTGGCGATGAGCTGATTGTCGGACGCACCTTGTATGGCTGTACCTTCGCGTTTCTGCACCACGGTATTGGTGAGTTCGGGGTGAAAGTTCGCCATGTGGATCTCAACGATGCCAAGGCCCTGAAAGCGGCGATCAGCAGCAAAACGCGGATGATCTACTTCGAAACACCGGCCAACCCCAACATGCAACTCGTGGACATTGCGGCGGTAGTCGAGGCGGTGCGGGGGCATGATGTGCATGTGGTGGTCGATAACACCTACTGTACGCCGTACCTGCAGCGGCCACTGGAGCTGGGGGCGGACCTGGTGGTGCACTCGGCGACCAAGTACCTCAGTGGGCATGGCGACATCACTGCCGGGTTGGTGGTGGGGCGCAAGGCGTTGGTAGACCGTATCCGCCTGGAAGGCCTGAAGGATATGACCGGGGCGGTGCTGTCACCGCATGATGCGGCGCTGCTGATGCGAGGTATCAAGACCCTGGCTCTGCGCATGGACCGGCATTGCAGCAATGCCCGGCAGGTTGCGGAATTTCTGGCTCGGCAGCCGCAGGTGGAGCTTATCCACTACCCAGGGTTGCCGTCGTTTGCCCAGTACGAGCTGGCCCAGCGGCAGATGCGGTTGCCTGGCGGGATGATTGCCTTTGAGCTCAAGGGTGGCATAGAGGCGGGGCGGCGCTTCATGAATGCGCTGCAGCTTTTTGCCCGGGCGGTGAGCCTGGGGGATGCCGAGTCGCTGGCGCAGCACCCGGCGAGCATGACGCACTCCAGCTATACGCCGCAGGAACGGGCGCATCACGGGATCTCGGAGGGGTTGGTGCGTCTGTCGGTTGGACTGGAGGATGTGGAGGACCTGCTGGCAGATGTCGAACAGGCATTGCAGGCCTGCTGTTAGGTTGCCTGCACTGGTCCTTTCGCGGGCACGCCCACAGGTTGAGCGTAATATCTGAAACCTGCGCGGCCCTGTAGGAGCGGGTTCACCCGCGAAGAGGCCGGTAAATCCAGCCCACAAAAAAGGCCTCTTGCGAGGCCTTTTTCATTTTCAGCAGATCAACGCTTGAGCCCGTAGCTCTCATCCAGCATGCCCGGCGAGTTGGGCACTTTCGGCGCATAGTCGCGCGGTACTTCAGCGGTGTCTTTAGGTGGGGTCAGGCGGTCACGCGGGCCTTGCGGTGCGTCGGAGTGCAGCGCAGCCAGCAGGCGTTGGCGAGTGACGTCATCGAGGGCCAGGCTGTTGGCGCCTTCAGCCAGGTGATCTTGTACGTCCTGATAGCTCTGGGTCAGTTTCTTGACCAGCATGGCGGTGCTGTTGAAGTGGGTGACCACTTCGTTCTGGTAGCTGTCGAAGCGCTTCTGGATGTCATCCAGTTGACGCTGGGTGTTGCTCGGGGCCGCATTGGGCAGCAGGCGGGCAACAATGAAACCGACTGCCACACCGATGACCAGGGCCAGGGTTGGCAACAACCAAACAAGGAGCGAGAGTTCCACGAGTCCTTCCTCTATAAACGGCTTTGCTTTACGTTAACGGCTCAGACCTGCGCTGTATACCGCGAGCGATCGCAAATCAGAACAGAATTTCACACCTAGACGAATCGACCCTTCCCGAGGTCACGGAGTAGTGCCTTGCTTGTCCGCGAAACCCCCTTGTTCATCGATGGCCCCAGCGGCCAACTGGAAGCGTTGTACCTGGACGTGGCGCAAGCCCGTGGCGCGGTGCTGATCTGTCACCCTAACCCGGTCCAGGGCGGCACCATGCTCAACAAGGTTGTCTCGACCCTGCAGCGCACCGCACGTGATGCCGGTTATGTGACCTTGCGTTTCAACTACCGTGGCGTCGGCCAGAGCGCCGGCAGCCACGACATGGGTGCTGGCGAAGTGGCCGATGCCGAGGCCGCTGCAGCATGGCTGCGTGCCAGGCACCCCGAGCTCCCGCTGGTGCTGATGGGCTTTTCGTTCGGTGGTTTCGTTGCCACCAGCCTGGCCGGGCGCCTTGAAACTGCAGGCGTAGAGTTGCAGCACCTGTTCATGATCGCCCCGGCAGTCATGCGCCTGACCGCCGAATTCCCGCTGCCGCAGCGCTGCCCGCTCACCGTGGTGCAGCCGGACGCCGACGAAGTCGTCGCGCCGCAGCTGGTTTACGAATGGTCCGACAGCCTGTCGCGTCCCCATGAGCTGCTGAAAGTGGCAGAATGCGGACACTTCTTCCATGGCAAGCTGACCGATCTGAAGGATCTGCTGCTGCCGCGCCTTTCGAACTGAGCCAAGCCTGAATAAGCGAACACCCATGACCACGCGCATCCTTACCGGTATCACCACCACCGGCACTCCGCACCTGGGCAACTACGCCGGCGCCATTCGCCCGGCGATCCGTGCCAGCCAGCAGCCCGGTGTCGACTCGTTCTACTTCCTGGCCGACTACCACGCCCTGATCAAGTGCGACGACCCGCTGCGCATCCAGCGCTCGCGCCTGGAAATCGCCGCCACCTGGCTGGCCGGTGGCCTGGACCCGGACAAGGTGACCTTCTATCGCCAATCCGACATCCCGGAAATCCCCGAGCTGACCTGGCTGCTGACCTGCGTTGCTGCCAAAGGCCTGCTGAACCGTGCGCATGCCTACAAGGCCTCGGTGGACAAGAACGTCGAGAACGGCGAAGACCCGGACGCCGGCGTGACCATGGGCCTGTTCAGCTACCCGGTGCTGATGGCCGCCGATATTCTGATGTTCAACGCCAACAAGGTGCCGGTCGGCCGTGACCAGATCCAGCACGTGGAAATGGCCCGCGATATCGGTCAGCGCTTCAACCACCTGTTCGGTCAAGGCAAGGACTTCTTCGCCTTGCCGGAGGCGGTGATCGAGGAAAGCGTGGCGACCCTGCCGGGCCTGGATGGGCGCAAGATGTCCAAGAGCTATGACAACACCATCCCGTTGTTCACCAGCGCCAAGGACATGAAAGACGCCATCTCGCGCATCGTCACCGATTCGCGCGCGCCCGGTGAAGCGAAAGACCCGGACAACGCGCACCTGTTCACCCTGTACCAGGCCTTCTCGACGCCCGAGCAATGCGCCGGGTTCCGCGAAGAGCTGCTGCAGGGCCTGGGTTGGGGCGATGCCAAGCAGCGCCTGTTCCAGCTGCTGGACGGGCAACTGGCCGAGAAGCGCGAGTACTATCACCAGCTGATCGCACGTCCTGCGGACCTGGAAGACATCCTGCTGGCCGGCGCCGCCAAGGCCCGCAAGATCGCCACACCGTTCCTCGAGCAGCTGCGCGAGGCCGTTGGCCTGCGTTCGTTCCGCAGCAGCGTGCAGGCCAGCACCGAGGTGAAGAAGAAGGCTGCCAAGAGCGCACGCTTTGTTAGCTTCCGTGACGAAGACGGCAGCTTCCGTTTCCGCCTGCTGGCCGCTGACGGTGAGCAACTGTTGCTGTCGCGCAGCTTCGCTGACGGCAAGAGTGCCGGTGCCGTGAGCAAGCAGTTGCAGCAGGGTGGCGAGGCCGATGTCCGGGTCGAAGGCCTGAGCTTCGGCCTGTGGCTCAATGGCGAGCAGGTTGCCGAAGGGCCGCAGTTCGACAGCGCCGAAGCCCGTGATGCCGCCATCGAAGGTCTACGGGTAGCGCTTCAGCCATTGTAGGAGCGAGTTTACTCGCGAACACCGGCAAAGCCGGTGCCATCCAACGCATAAGCTATGCTGGATGAGGCATATTGACGCAAGTCTGATTGCCATTAAGCGGGCCTGTCGCTACAGTGACGGCCCGTTTTTTGTTGCCTCGCTAACGAATCATGACTCCCTTAGAACGCTATCAAGCAGATCTGAAACGTCCCGACTTCTTCCATGACGCGGCGCAGGAAACTGCGGTGCGTCACCTCCAGCGCCTGTACGACGACCTGGTGCACGCGCAGAACAACAAGCCGGGCGTGTTCGGCAAGCTGTTCGGCAAGAAGGAGCAGACCCCGGTCAAGGGCCTGTACTTCTGGGGTGGGGTGGGGCGAGGCAAGACCTACCTGGTTGATACCTTCTATGAAGCGCTGCCCTTCAAGCAGAAGATGCGTACGCACTTCCACCGCTTCATGAAGCGGGTGCACGAGGAGATGAAAACCCTCAAGGGCGAGAAGAACCCGCTGACCATCATTGCCAAGCGCTTCAGCGAAGAAGCCAAGGTGATTTGCTTCGACGAATTCTTCGTGTCGGACATTACCGACGCCATGATCCTCGGCACCTTGATGGAAGAGCTGTTCAAGAATGGTGTGTCGCTGGTGGCCACGTCCAACATCGTGCCGGACGGCCTGTACAAGGACGGCCTGCAGCGTGCGCGCTTCCTGCCGGCCATCGCCATGATCAAGCAGTACACCGACGTGGTGAACGTCGATAGCGGGGTCGACTACCGCCTGCGTCACCTGGAGCAGGCCGAACTGTTCCACTTCCCGCTGGATGACGCAGCGCACCAGAGCATGCGCGCGAGCTTCAAGGCGCTCACCCCTGAGTGTACCCAGGCGATCGAAAATGACGTGCTGATGATCGAGAACCGCCCGATCAATGCCCTGCGTACTTGCGACGACGTTGCCTGGTTCGACTTCCGCGCCCTGTGCGACGGGCCGCGTAGCCAGAACGACTACATTGAATTAGGCAAGATCTTCCACGCCGTATTGCTGAGCAACGTTGAGCAGATGGGCGTCACCACCGACGACATCGCCCGTCGTTTCATCAACATGGTCGACGAGTTTTACGATCGCAACGTCAAGCTGATCATCTCGGCAGAGGTGGAGTTGAAGGACCTGTATACCGGTGGGCGTCTGAGCTTCGAGTTCCAGCGTACCCTGAGCCGGTTGCTGGAGATGCAGTCGCACGAATTCCTGTCGCGCCCGCACAAGCCCTGACCGCAGCGGCAGCTTCGGGGTAGGCGGCAAGGGAACGTCAGGGCAACGCGCGATCCGCTCTGGTTTTCCTTGTCGCTTCAAGCTCGAAACGTGCCGCTCGGGAAGCCTTTCAGGCTTCCTGCATGAACTGCTGCCGATACTGGTTCGGCGACAACTCGGTGTGCTGGCGGAACAGCCGCGCAAAGAAACTGGCATCGTCATACCCCACCTCGTAACTGATGGTCTTGATGCTCTTGCGCGTACTCGACAACAACCCCTTGGCTGTCTCGATGCGTAACCGTTGCAGGTAGTGCAGCGGCTTGTCACCTGTAGCGCCCTGGAAGCGGCGCATGAAGTTGCGGATGCTCATGCCGTGGTTACGGGCCACATCCTCGAAGCGGAACTTGTCGGCGAAGTGTTCCTCCAGCCAGTGCTGGATCTGCAGGATGATCAGGTCCTGGTGCAGCTTCTGCCCGCCAAAGCCCATGCGCCCCGGGGTGTAGTTGCGTTGCACTTCGTAGAGGATGTCGCGGGACACTGCACGCGCCACGTTGGCACCGCAGAAGCGTTCGATCAGGTAGATGTACAGGTCGCAGGCCGAAGTTGCACCGCCGGCGCAATAGATGTTGTCGGCGTCGGTCAGGTGCTTGTCCTGGTTCAGGCGAATCTTCGGGAAGCGTTCGGCAAAGCTGTTGAAGAAGCGCCAATAGGTGGTCGCCTCCTTGCCATCGAGCAGGCCGGATTCGGCCAGCCAGAACACACCACTGGCCTCGGCGCACAGCACCGCGCCACGTGCATGCTGTTCACGCAGCCACGGCAGCACCTGGGGATAACGTTGCAGCAGGTTGTCGAAATCATCCCAGTAGGCCGGGAGGATGATCACATCGGCGTCGTCCAGGCCACCGTCAACCGGTAACTGCACATTGCTGAAGCTGTCCACGGGCTGGCTATCAGGGCTCACCAGGCGGATGTCGAACATGGGCTTCAAGCCCAGGCCCAGCTGCTTGCTGTAGCGCAGGCTGGCGAGGTGGAAGAAGTCCTTGGCCTGCATCAAGGTCGAAGCGAACACCTTGTCAATGGCCAGGATGCTGACGCGCCGCAGCGACGCTGAGGGTTGGGTAAACATCATTGTCATTGTTCTTATAGGGTAGAGTGGTCAATCACCGGCTGGATCGTCTTATTTTTTGGCGATTGTGTCTACCCCATGTCACAGCGGCGCGAAGCGGGGCGCAGTGTTTGGCTCAAGGCGCCGGGTTGGGCTGCTCCTGATGAATGGCTTCGATCGCTGTCAGCAGATCGGCGCTCAGGTTCAGTTCAAGGCTGGCCAGGTTGCTGTCCAGCTGCTGCAGGCTGGTGGCGCCTATGATGTTGCTGGTCACGAACGGCTGCCGAGTGACGAACGCCAGGGCCATTTGCGCCGGGTCCAGGCCGTGCTCGCGGGCCAGCTGCACGTAGCGGCTGCAGGCTGCCACGGTCTGTGGGTTGGAGTAACGGGCAAAGCGGCTGAACAGGGTCAGGCGTGCATTGTCAGGCCGTGCGCCGTTCTCGTACTTGCCCGAGAGCATGCCGAAGGCAAGCGGCGAATAGGCCAGCAGGCCACACTGCTCGCGTATCGCCACTTCTGCCAGGCCCACCTCGAAGCTGCGGTTGAGCAGGTTGTACGGGTTCTGGATCGATACGGCCCGCGGCCAGCCACGGCTCTCGGCCAGTTGCAGGAACTTCATGGTGCCCCACGGCGTTTCGTTGGACAGGCCGATGTGGCGGATCTTGCCCGCACGCACCTGCTCGTCGAGCACTTCGAGGGTTTCTTCCAGGGGGGTGAAGTGATCCTGCGGCAGGTGCTGGTAGCCCAGCTTGCCGAAGAAGTTGGTGCTGCGCTCTGGCCAGTGCAACTGGTACAGGTCGATTCGATCGGTCTGCAGGCGCTTGAGGCTTTCGTCCAGCGCCGCGACGATGTGCTGGCGGTTGTGCTTGAGCTGCCCGTCGCGGATATGGCTGATGCCGTTGCCCGGGCCTGCAACCTTGCTGGCCAGGATCCACTCGTCGCGGTCGCCATGGTCACGGAACCAGTTGCCGATGATGCGCTCGGTGGCCGCGTAGGTCTCCGGGCGGGGAGGGACCGGGTACATTTCGGCGGTGTCGATGAAGTTGACCCCGGCGGCCTTGGCCCGGGCAATCTGTTCGTAGGCCTCGGCCTGGATGTTCTGCTCGCCCCAGGTCATGGTGCCCAGGCACAGGGCGCTGACGTTGAGGTCGGTACGGCCGAGCTGGCGGTATTCCATCGGTTAGTCACTCCTTGGCAATAGAAGCCAATCAAAGCAGGTTGATATTTTTCGCGCAATCTGGATAATTCAGCCCCTCTCCGCGTGGCGGAAGTGATGCACCATCACGCAGGAAGAACCCCGTCGAACATTGGCGTGCCCGACCCGAGCCCCCAAAAGCGTCTGTGTTCGGCTGCGCGCTTGCCCTTGGCAAGCTGTGCACTATCCAGTAAGATTCGCCGTCTATTTTTCGCTGGGCGGCCTCTGAGGCTTTAGAGAATGAAAACTTTTACTGCTAAACCGGAAACAGTAAAGCGCGAGTGGTTCGTAGTCGACGCCGCTGGCCAGACCCTGGGTCGTCTGGCTACCGAAATCGCTACCCGTCTGCG
This sequence comes from Pseudomonas sp. JR33AA, assembly GCF_021378985.1. Lineage (NCBI taxonomy): Bacteria > Pseudomonadati > Pseudomonadota > Gammaproteobacteria > Pseudomonadales > Pseudomonadaceae > Pseudomonas > Pseudomonas sp. JR33AA. Next base: position 540,468 of record NZ_JAJSAW010000002.1, on the reverse strand, counting down.
TGGCAAACACAAACCAGAATACACCCCTCACGTTGACACCGGCGACTACATCGTCGTTATCAACGCCGAGCAGGTTCGTGTGACTGGTGCCAAGTCTTCCGACAAGATGTACTACTCCCACTCCGGTTTCCCAGGCGGTATCAAGGAAATCAACTTCGAGAAGTTGATCGCCAAGGCCCCTGAGCGTGTTATCGAAACTGCGGTCAAAGGCATGCTGCCTAAGAACCCGCTGGGTCGCGACATGTACCGTAAGCTGAAAGTGTACGCGGGTGCTGCTCACCCACACACTGCTCAGCAGCCTCAAGAACTGAAGATCTAACGGGATAGTTCATTATGTCGGCGACTCAAAATTACGGCACTGGCCGTCGCAAGACCGCAACCGCTCGCGTATTCCTGCGTCCGGGTACTGGTAACATTTCCATCAACAACCGTTCTCTGGACGTGTTCTTCGGTCGCGAAACCGCTCGCATGGTTGTTCGCCAGCCGCTCGAGCTGACTGAATCCGTTGAGAAATTCGACATCTACGTCACCGTTTCCGGTGGTGGTGTCAGCGGTCAGGCCGGTGCGATCCGTCACGGTATCACCCGCGCTCTGATGGAATACGACGAAACCCTGCGTGGCGCTCTGCGTCGTGCTGGCTACGTCACCCGCGACGCTCGTGAAGTTGAGCGTAAGAAAGTGGGTCTGCGTAAAGCGCGTAAGCGTCCTCAGTACTCCAAGCGTTAATACCGCTTCGGCAGTCGAAAAAAGCCCGGTTCCTTGGAACCGGGCTTTTTTTTTAGCCTTGAACTAACCTGTCAGCAGTCAGTGGCCGCTCGTCGCATAGACGTAGATCAAGCAAAGCGTGGGTTGTCGCCCTTGCCAAGGTAATCACCTTGTCAGTGTGTGGATTTGTTTCTTACCATGGCGGCCAATTTTTAGTGCCATTGACACAACCTAAGTACAGGCCAGGTCCAACTGGCCAAGCAAGCTGATGGGAGAGGACTGAATGAGCAATGACGGCGTCAACGCAGGCCGGCGCCGCTTCCTCGTAGCCGCGACATCCGTGGTCGGGGCGGCGGGGGCAGTGGGGGCTGCGGTACCGTTCGTGGGGTCATGGTTTCCCAGTGCCAAGGCGAAAGCCGCGGGTGCACCGGTGAAGGTCAACATCGCCAAGGTCGAGGCGGGGCAGCAGATGGTGGCCGAGTGGCGTGGCCAGCCCGTATTCATCGTGCGGCGAACGGAGGAAATCCTTGGCAATCTGAAAAAAATCACGGGTGACCTGTCGGACCCCGAGTCCAAGGCCTCGGTACAGCCAGCGTACGTCGACCCAGAGGTTCGCTCGATCAAGCCGGAAATTCTTATTCTCGTCGGCCTGTGCACGCACCTGGGCTGCTCGCCCACCTTCCGACCAGAAGTGGCGCCCGCCGACCTGGGGCCGAAGTGGGTAGGGGGTTACTTCTGCCCGTGCCACGGCTCTCACTATGACCTGGCTGGCCGTGTCTACAAGTCCCAGCCAGCGCCTCTCAACCTGCCCGTGCCACCGCACTCTTACGAGTCGGACGAGATCATCGTCATTGGCGTCGACCAGGAGAACGCATGATGAGCAAGTTCATGGACTGGATTGATGCTCGCTTCCCCGCCACCAAGATGTGGGAAGACCACCTCAGCAAGTATTACGCACCCAAGAACTTCAACTTTCTGTACTTCTTCGGCTCCCTGGCATTGCTGGTGCTGGTCAACCAGATCGTGACCGGCGTGTGGCTGACCATGAGCTTCACGCCCTCGGCGGAAGAGGCGTTCGCCTCGGTCGAGTACATCATGCGTGACGTGGAATACGGCTGGATCCTGCGCTACCTGCACTCCACAGGTGCGTCAGCGTTCTTCATCGTGGTCTACCTGCACATGTTCCGCGGCCTGCTCTATGGCTCCTATCAGAAGCCACGCGAGCTGGTCTGGCTGTTCGGCATGCTGATCTATCTGGCGCTGATGGCTGAAGCGTTCATGGGCTACCTGCTGCCATGGGGTCAGATGTCGTACTGGGGCGCCCAGGTGATCATTTCGCTGTTCGGTGCCATCCCGGTGATCGGTGATGACCTTACCCAGTGGATCCGCGGTGACTACCTGATCTCGGGCATCACCCTGAACCGCTTCTTCGCCCTGCATGTGGTCGCCCTGCCAATCGTGATTCTTGGTCTGGTGGTATTGCACATCCTCGCCTTGCACGAAGTGGGTTCGAACAACCCTGACGGCGTCGACATCAAAAAGAAAAAGGACGAAAACGGTATTCCGCTGGATGGTATTCCGTTCCACCCGTACTACACCGTCAAAGACATTGTCGGCGTGGTGGTGTTCCTGTTCGTGTTCTGCGCCGTGGTGTTCTTCTTCCCGGAAATGGGCGGTTACTTCCTGGAGAAACCTAACTTCGAGCAAGCCAACGCCTTCAAGACCCCTGAGCACATCGCGCCGGTGTGGTACTTCACACCGTTCTACGCAATTCTGCGTGCGGTGCCCGACAAGCTGATGGGCGTCATTGCCATGGGGGCGGCCATCGCCGTGCTGTTCGTGCTGCCCTGGCTCGACCGCAGCCCGGTGCGTTCCATGCGTTACAAGGGCTGGATCAGCAAGGTCTTCCTGCTGGTGTTCTGCGTGGCCTTCGTCATCCTCGGCGTGCTGGGGGTCCTGGCACCGACACCTGGGCGTACCTTGCTGTCGCAGGTGTGCACGGTGCTGTACTTCGCCTACTTCCTGCTGATGCCGTTCTACACAAGGCTCGAGAAGACCAAACCGGTTCCGGAAAGGGTGACTGGCTGATGAAAAAGTTGATTGCAGTATTTTTGCTGGCAGTGATGCCTGCCTTTTCCTTCGCTGCCGAACATGGCCTGGAGCTGGACAAGGTCGATATCGACCTGACTGACAAGGCCGCCATGCAGGACGGCGCGCGGACCTTCGCCAACTATTGCATGGGTTGCCACAGTGCCAAGTTCCAGCGTTATGAGCGGGTGGCTGATGACCTGGGTATCCCACACGAGCTGATGCTCGAGAAGCTGGTGTTCACGGGTGCCAAGATCGGTGACCACATGCAGATCGGCATGAAGCCAAGCGACGCCAAGACCTGGTTTGGTGCCGCGCCGCCCGACCTGACGCTGGTCGCCCGCGTGCGCGGTACCGATTGGCTGTACACCTACCTGCGCAGCTTCTATGAGGACCCATCGCGCCCTTACGGGGTGAACAACAAGGTGTTCCCGAACGTCGGCATGCCTAACGTGCTGGTTGGTCTGCAAGGTAACCAGGTGGTGGGTTGCAAGCAGGTACAGACGGTGGTTGATGGCAAGAAGCAATTCGACCCGTTGACCGGCAGCCCGTTGACCCATGAAGCTTGCGATCAGCTGACCATTACGCCGAATTCCGGTACCCTGACGACCGAGCAGTTCGACGAGAAGGTCAAGAACCTTGTGACCTTCCTGGCCTATTCGGCCAACCCAGTCAAACTGGAAAGCCAGCGCATCGGTACCTATGTGTTGCTGTACCTGGCTTTCTTCTTCGTATTCGCCTACTTGCTCAAGCGTGAATACTGGAAGGACGTGCACTGATCACGCAGTAGTTTCTGGTTGTTGAACGCGCCCGGGGCGGCCTGGCAGTATTGCCAGGTCTCCCCGGGCGCGTTTTCATTTAAAGTTGCACAAGCATCCGTGCGAGGAGCCGCTACATGGGCGCAACCAACAGGTTAGCCTGCTATTCCGATCCCGCTGATCACTATTCTCATCGGGTGCGCCTGGTTCTGGCTGAGAAGGGCGTCAGCGTGCAGTTGATCGATGTCGATCCCACCCGCCTGCCGCCGAAGCTGGCCGAGGTCAACCCTTATGGCAGCGTGCCGACCTTGGTCGATCGTGACCTGGCGTTGTATGAATCGACCGTGGTGATGGAATACCTCGAGGAGCGTTACCCGCACCCGCCGCTGTTGCCGGTATACCCGGTTGCGCGTGGCAACAGCCGTCTGCTGATGCACCGCATCCAGCGCGACTGGTGTGCCTTGGCCGATACCGTGCTTGACCCGCGTAGCAGTGAAGCTGCCCGAACCGAGGCGCGCAAGGCCTTGCGCGAAAGCCTGACCGGGGTCTCGCCGTTGTTTGGCGAGTTCGCCTGCTTCATGAGTGATGAGCAAAGCCTGGTCGATTGCTGTCTATTGCCCATACTCTGGCGTTTGCCGGTGTTGGGTATCGAATTGCCGCGGCAAGCCAAGCCGCTGCTGGATTACATGGAGCGCCAGTTCGCCCGCGAGCCTTTTCAGGCGAGCCTGTCCTCCGTAGAACGTGAAATGCGCAAGCTTTAAGGAGCCGTTGATGAACTCCAGTCGCCCCTATCTGGTTCGAGCACTGTACGAGTGGATCGTCGACAACGATTGCACGCCCCATATGCTGGTCAATGCCGAATTCCCGAAAGTTCAGGTGCCGGATGGTTTCGCCAGTGATGGCCAGATCGTCTTGAATATCTCGCCAAGTGCTGTGCGTAGCCTGCACATGGACAATGACGCAGTCAGCTTCGAGGGCCGCTTCAGTGGCGTGGCTCACTCGCTGTTTGTACCGGTTGGTGCAATCCTGGGTATCTACGCCCGCGAAAATGGCCAGGGAATGGTCTTCGAGCTGGAGTCGTCTTCGATGGAAGGCGACGAGCTGGAAGACGATGCTGTGCAGCCGGATGACGATGGCCCGCCAGAAGGTGGAGGGCAGCCGCCGCGTCCGACTGGCCGGCCAAGCCTGAAAGTGGTCAAGTAACAAAAAAGGCGATCCAGATGGATCGCCTTTTTGTTTGGCCTTGTCCAGGCAATCACTCCGTCAATCGATGTATTCGAACAGCTTGACGATCTTCTGTACGCCCGACACGCCCTGCACCACGGCGGTGGCCGAGTTGGCTTCCTGACGGGTGACCAGACCCAGCAGGTAGACGATGCCGTTTTCGGTGATCACCTTGATGCGCGAGCTGGGCACGGCGCTGTCGGTCAGCATCTGGGTCTTGATCTTGGTGGTCAGCCAGGCGTCGTTGTTGCGCGCCAGAATGGAGGAGGGCTGCATCACTTGCAGCTCGTTGTGTACTTTCTTGACCCGTTGGACCTGGCTGGCGGTTTGCTCCGCGAGGCTCTTGAGGTCGGCGCGCGGGGTTTGCCCGGCCAGCAGGACGATGCCGTTGTAGCTGCTGACAACGATGTGCGAGCCCTTGTCCAGGTCTGGGTTGGCTTTGGAAATGTTCACGGCAGCCTTGGTCTCGATCAGCGAGTCGTCGATCTTGCTACCGATGGTGCGCGTGCCGCGATCGTCCTCGATCGGCGAATTGCGGGTAGAGGTGAGTACCGAGCTGCAACCAGTGACGCTCAGGCACAGGGTCAGGGCCATCAGGCCGAGGCGCATAGGGGTCATTCTTCACTCCCGAACAGTTGGCTGTCGATCAGATCGCACAGGCAGTGGATCGCCAGCAGGTGGACTTCCTGGATACGCGCGGTAACTGTCGAAGGCACGCGGATTTCCACGTCCTCGGGCAGCAGCAGCGAAGCCATGCCGCCGCCGTCGCGACCCGTCAATGCTACGACAATCATTTCACGGTCATGTGCGGCCTGGATTGCCTGGATTACGTTGGCCGAATTGCCGCTGGTGGAGATCGCCAGCAGAACGTCACCGGGCTGGCCCAGGGCGCGGATCTGCTTGGAAAAGACTTCGTTGTAGCTGTAGTCGTTGGCGATTGAGGTCAGGGTCGAGCTGTCGGTGGTCAGCGCGATGGCTGGCAGGCTGGGACGCTCGCGCTCGAAGCGGTTGAGCAGCTCCGATGAAAAGTGCTGGGCATCGCCGGCCGAGCCGCCATTGCCGCAGGCGAGCATCTTGCCCTCGTTGAGCAACGCATTGACCATGACCAGGCTGGCCTGCTCGATGTGCGGTGCCAGGATGTCCATTGCCTGTTGCTTGGTTTCGATGCTGGCCTCGAACAGCCGGCGAATTCGGGATTGCATGTCCATCTGGTGACCTTAAAGGGGGCGGTGGCCTTTGCTACGCGCAACAACGACCAGCCCGCGATACATAGAGCAAAAAAAACGAAGTGGGTTCAGCATTCGAAGGCGTTTTTCAGCCATTGAAGCGGTCTGCCTGCATGGTGGCTACCCTGCAGGGCGACTACGTCGAAGCGGCAGGGGTGGTTGCCCCAGTGGGCCTCCTTCTGCAGGAACAGGCTAGCGGCAAGCACCAACCGTTTCTGCTTGCGCCCGTCGATACTGTCGAGGGCGCCTCCGAAGCCCGCGTGCAACCGGTAGCGGACTTCGACGAATACTACTGTATCGGCGTCGAGCATGACCAGATCAAGCTCGCCGCCTTTGCACCGCCAGTTGCGCGCCAGCAACTGCAGCCCTTGCCCCTGAAGGTACTCAAGGGCTTGGGTTTCTGCCGCTTGCCCGGCACGGGTAGGCGATGCTGCGGCCATCAGCGCGCGGTGTCAGGCAGGCGCTTGACCTGGCCGCCGGTAAACTCGGCCCATGGCAGCTGGCGCTCGACGCGCTGGTTGGCATTGATGCTCAGGCTGCCCGAAAGGCCCAGGACGCGGTTGTCCGGTAGCGCTTTCAGTTGGCCCAGGCGCGGCGCCAGGCTGTAGGCGTCGACGCCCATGGCATACAGGCGGCCGAGGCTGCCGGCGGCTTGCGGCCACTGCTGCACCACCTGTTGACGCAGGCTGTTGCTGGTGTCGAGCAGCCACGGTGTTTCGCAGAAGCGGATGCCGTTCATGTCATTGTACTGGTTGATGTCACCGCTGGCGCTGTACAGGTTCGAGGTGGCATAGACCGGCACGTCACCGGCGTACTGGAAGTTCAGGGTCGGCTTGATCTGCTGCGCCTGTTGTGGGGTAGAGGCGAGGAAGATGAAGTCGATGTCCTGGCGGCGCGACGGTTGTGCAGCGATGCTGCCGCCCACCGTGCTTTGCAGGCTCTTGGCGCGGCCTTCACTCTGGCGCAGCTGGAACAGGTCGGCAATCTGCTGGGCCAGGGCGACCGGTTGGGCGATGCGCTCGGCGGCGAGCAGGGTTCCGCCATTGCCTTCCCAGTCCTGACGGAAGGCGGCCAGGACACGGTCACCCCATTCGCCGCTCGGCACCAGGGCTACGGCGCGGACCATGCCATCGGCGCGGGCGCGGCGGGCCACTTCACGGGCTTCGTCCTCGGCCGCCAGGCCGAACTGGAACAGTTGTGGCGGCGCCTTCTGGCCGGCGTCGGCGTAGTTCAGGGCCAGCGTAGTGATCGGCAGCTGTGGTTTGGCGGCCAGTTGTTTGACCAATGGTTTTTCAAGCGGGCCGATGACCAGCTGCACGCCGGCGGCTTGCGCCTGGCGATAGAAGTCGTCCAGCGAGCCGATACGCGAGCTGTCGAACACTTGCACCGCCGGCGCTGGCTGGCCGCTTTGCTGGGCCTGGAAGTGGGCGGCCATGAAGCCATCGCGCAGCGCGCGGGCTACACCGGCCAGCGGGCCTTCCTGAGGCAGCAGCAGGGCGATCTTGGTCAGCGGCTGGCTGGCCAGCTCCTTGAGTTTGGTCAGGGCCAGCGGCAGTTGCTGGGCGGCAGGGTGGTCCGGGTGCTGTTTGACCCAGGCTTCGATGGCCGCTTGCTGCTGCTCCAGGGTGCCGGCGCTTTTCACGGCGAAGGCCAGGCTGGTCCAGCCCGCCAGGGTCTGATCGTTGGTTGGCTGCTGCAGTTGCTCTGCCGGAAGCGATGCAACCAAGGCCCAGATGGCGTCATTGTTGGTGCTGGCGGCCTGGCCGCCAAGCAGCGGGGCCAGCAGAATGCGCTGCTGTGCGGCAGCCAGGGCCTGGCCATCGGCTTCGAGCGCGGCGGCGTGCACGCTGTAGGTGCGCACTTGCTGTTCTGTCGGCAGCTCGGCAAGGCGCTGCAGGCTGGGGTGGGCCAGGGCGGTCAGCGCTGCTTTGGGCTGGTTGCGGCTCATGGCCAGTTCCGCCGCGAGGGTGCTGGCGAACACTTGCTGGGCCGGCTGGAGCGTGTCCATCGGGACCTGCTCGAGAATGCGTGCGGCGCGTGGGAAGTCCTTCTGCTTGTAGGCCAGGTTGGCCGCGCTCAGGCGCAGCAGAGCGGCGTCTTGCGCAGACTTGCTGGAAGCGGCCTTTTCGAGCAGTTGCTCGATGCTGGCGTCCGGGGTGCGTGGCAGTTCGCCCAGGCTGGATGAGGGCGAGCTGGCGCAGGCTGCCAGCAGGGCGGCGAGGCAGAGGGCTGTGAGCAGCCGCAGGCAAGCGATCATGTAAAGGTCCTGTTACTCGATCAAGTTGGCCGGCAATTGTACCCAAGCACTGGCCGGGGCGCGATGTTGCTGTGTCGATCCTTCACTATAGGCGGCTTGTTCCTGATCGCCGGCGAAGTTCTTTGCGCCCTGTTGCAGGCGCTCGGGCTACAATGGCGCCTTTGATCCGAATGACAGGTGTGCGCAGTGACTGATGTGGCAGGGGCTTCGAAATCCACGGTGGGGACGCTGTATGTGGTGGCAACCCCCATCGGCAACCTCGACGACATGAGCGCCCGGGCGCTGAAGGTGCTGGCGGACGTGGCGCTGATCGCGGCCGAAGACACCCGCCATTCAATCCGCCTGCTGCAACACTTTGGCATTGATACGCCGTTGGCCGCTTGCCATGAGCACAACGAGCGTGACGAGGGCGGGCGTTTTCTCTCCAAGCTGCTGGCGGGTGAAAATGTGGCGCTCGTCTCTGATGCCGGCACGCCTCTGATTTCCGACCCGGGCTACCACCTGGTGCGGCAGGCGCGGGCCGCGGGGGTGAGCGTGGTGCCGGTGCCAGGCGCCTGTGCCTTGATCGCCGCGCTATCGGCGGCAGGCCTGCCGTCGGATCGCTTCATCTTCGAAGGCTTTCTGCCGGCCAAGCAGGCAGGGCGCCGGGCGCGCCTGGAGCAGGTGAGGGAAGAGCCGCGCACGTTGATCTTCTATGAAGCCCCGCATCGAATCCTGGAATGTCTTGAAGACATGGAGGCGGTATTTGGTGGCGATCGTCCGGCGTTGCTGGCGCGCGAACTGACCAAGACCTTCGAGACCCTCAAGGGCTTGCCGCTGGCAGAGTTGCGTGCTTTCGTAGCTGGCGACAGCAACCAGCAGCGCGGTGAATGCGTGGTGCTGGTCGGCGGTTGGAGTGCGCCGGAGGGCGAGCAGGCCATCAGTGCCGAAGCGCAGCGCGTGCTCGACCTGCTATTGGCTGAGTTGCCACTGAAGCGGGCAGCGGCGCTTGCAGCGGAAATTACCGGGGTACGCAAGAACCTGTTGTATCAACTTGCCCTGGAAAAGCAGAAAGCCGAATAGTGGCAGTTTGATATAAATGTCGGTAGCGCTTGTTCTTGCGCGCGCGTGTCGGTAACCTTGGCGGCGGAGAGTCGATCGGACAGTCGCTGCCTGTTTTTGTTCCGCAACTTTTTGTTGTGTGAGCAGCAGGGGGAGGAAAGTCCGGGCTCCATAGGGCAGAGTGCCAGGTAACGCCTGGGAGGCGCGAGCCTACGGAAAGTGCCACAGAAAATAACCGCCTAAGCACTTCGGTGCCGGTAAGGGTGAAAAGGTGCGGTAAGAGCGCACCGCACGGCTGGCAACAGTTCGTGGCTAGGTAAACCCCACTCGGAGCAAGACCAAATAGGGTTCCATCAGGCGTGGCCCGCGTCGGAACCGGGTAGGTTGCTAGAGGCGTCCAGTGATGGCCGTCGTAGAGGAATGACTGTCCTCGACAAAACCCGGCTTACAGATCGACTCTCCACCTTTCTTTCCCTGCTTGAATCGATAGCAGATCCTCTCTGGTAATACCGAAAAAATCTTACTCTTAATAAATTACTTTAACTTCGAACTCCATGCGTTTGCGTGGGTTTGATTTTTCTCGTGTTTTTTTCTCCCTGGCAGTCCTTCCACCTTCCGTTGTCGCGCTAAATCTCGGTCCTGTAAGGCTTTTCCTTATGAACGTGCCTTGACGGTGCTGCGGGCGGATTCCTATAGTGTGCGCAAGTGGCAGAAAGTGGGATGAAGTGGGTTTTCTGACACAAAAAAGCTAACATTGTGGGGAATCACAGCCGTGTTCCGCGGAGCCAACGCCGTCAGCCTCGATGCAAAGGGCCGTCTCGCCATGCCGAGCCGGTACCGTGACGAGCTCGACTTACGTTGCAATGGCCAACTGATCGTGACCATTGACGCCGTAGACCCCTGCTTGTGTGTTTATCCCCTCGATGAGTGGGAACAGATAGAAGCCAAGTTGCGTGCCTTGCCATCATTGCGTGAGGAAAACCGCCGCCTGCAGCGTTTGCTGATCGGTAACGCGGTTGACCTGGAGCTCGATGGCAGTGGGCGTTTCCTGGTGCCGCCCCGCCTGCGTGAGTACGCCAAGCTCGACAAGAAGGCGATGCTGGTGGGGCAACTGAACAAATTCCAGCTGTGGGATGAAGATGCCTGGAACGCGGTTTCGGCAGCTGACCTTGCAGCTATTCAACAACCGGGCGCCATGCCCGACGAATTGCGTGACCTGATCCTGTGACCATAGATAGCGGCTTCAACCACATTACCGTCCTGCTCGACGAAGCTGTCGAGGCATTGGCCCTGCGCGCCGACGGTTGCTATCTGGACGGCACCTTCGGCCGTGGCGGACACAGCCGTCTGATTCTCAGCAAGCTCGGGCCGCAAGGGCGGCTCTTGGGCTTCGACAAAGATCCACAGGCGATTGCCACGGGGCAAGCGCTGGCGGCCGAAGACGGCCGCTTTGTCATTGTGCAGCGCAGTTTTGCCGAGCTGGGTGCGGAAGTGGCAGCGCGCGGCCTGCACGGCAAGGTCAGTGGTGTGTTGCTGGACCTGGGCGTGTCCTCGCCGCAGCTGGATGACCCGGAGCGTGGCTTCAGCTTCCTCAATGATGGCCCGCTGGACATGCGCATGAACCCGGACCAAGGCATCAGCGCCGCCGAGTTCATCGCCACTGCGCCCGTGGAAGAAATCGCCCGCGTCTTCAAGGAGTACGGCGAAGAACGCTTTGCCGGGCGAATGGCGCGTGCAGTGGTCGAGCGCCGTGAAAAACAGCCCTTCACCCGTACCGCCGACCTGGCGGAGGTGCTCAAAGTGGCCAACCCGGCATGGGAAAAGGGCAAGAACCCGGCTACCCGTGCCTTCCAGGGCCTTCGCATTCACGTCAACAACGAGCTGGGTGACCTGGAGGCTGGCCTTGAGGCTGCGCTCGATGCACTGGAAGTCGGTGGTCGCCTGGCGGTCATCAGTTTCCACTCGCTGGAAGACCGTATCGTCAAGCTGTTCATGCGCAAGCTGGTGAAGGGTGAGGCTGACAGTCTGCCGCGTAACCTGCCGGTTCAGCACAAGGTCTTCGAGCCGAAAATCAAGCTCATCGGCAAGGCTCAGTTCGCCTCCGAGGCCGAGCTCAAGGCCAACCCGCGGTCGCGTAGCGCCGTGATGCGCGTGGCGGAGAAGCTGCGGTGAGCAGGCTACTTGCCAAACCCTTGCCAGGCGGAAGCTTCCTGATGCTTCTGCTGTTTGCCGGCGTGCTGGTTTCGGCCATTGCCGTGTCCTACAGTGCGCACTGGAACCGTCAACTGCTCAACACCCTGTACGGTGAATTGAACGAGCGCGACAAGGCGCAGGCCGAATGGGGCCGGCTGATTCTTGAGCAGAGCACCTGGACCGCTGCCAGCCGCATCGAGAGCCTGGCCTCCGAGCAGTTGAAGATGCGCGTGCCGTCAGCTGACGAAGTCCGGATGGTGGCGCCATGATGAAGCTCGAAGGCGCACTCTACCCGTGGCGCTTCCGCGTAGTGATCGGCTTGCTGGCGATCATGGTCGGCGCCATTTGCTGGCGCATCATCGACCTTCAGGTGGTTGACCGTGACTTCCTCAAGGGCCAGGGCGATGCACGCAGCCTGCGTCACATCCCCATCCCGGCCCACCGCGGCTTGATTACCGACCGCAACGGTGAGCCGTTGGCCGTGAGTACCCCGGTTACCACCTTGTGGGCCAACCCCAAAGAGATGCAGGCCTCCAGGGAGCGCTGGCCGCAATTGGCGGCAGCGCTGGGGCAAAACCCGCAGCAGTTGATCGAGCGCCTGACCCAGCAGGCCAACAAAGAGTTCATCTACCTGGTCCGGGGGCTGACCCCCGAGCAGGGTCAGCACGTGCTCGACCTCAAAGTGCCGGGTGTGTACGGCCTGGAAGAGTTCCGCCGCTTCTATCCGGCCGGGGATGTGACTGCGCACATGGTCGGCTTTACCGACCTCGACGACCATGGTCGTGAAGGGGTAGAGCTGGCCTATGACGAGTGGCTGGCCGGTGTGCCGGGCAAGCGCCAGGTGATCAAGGACCGGCGTGGCCGGCTGATCAAGGACATTCAGGTAACCAAGAACGCCAAGGCCGGGAAGACCTTGGCGTTGTCGATAGACCTGCGCCTGCAGTACCTGGCTACCCGCGAACTGCGCAACGCCATTGCCGAACAGGACGCCAAGGCCGGCAGCCTGGTGATCATGGACGTCAAGACCGGTGAGGTCCTGGCCATGGTCAACCAGCCGACCTACAACCCCAACAACCGCCGTAGCATGTTCCCGGCGGCCATGCGTAACCGGGCGATCATCGACGTGTTCGAGCCGGGCTCCACGGTCAAGCCGATCTCCATGAGTGCGGCGTTGCAGAGCGGCCGCTGGAAGCCTACCGACAAGGTCGAGGTGTACCCTGGCAGCCTGCAGATCGGTCGCTACACCATCAAGGACGTGTCGCGTAGCGAGGGCCCGATTCTTGATTTGACCGGCATCCTGATCAACTCCAGTAACGTTGGCATGAGCAAGATCGCCTTCGACATCGGCGGCGAGGCCATTTACCGGGTCATGTCCCAGGTCGGCCTGGGCCAGTACACCGGTCTTGGCTTCCCGGGCGAGCGTGTCGGCAACCTGCCCAACCACCGTGAGTGGCGCAAGGCCGAGACCGCAACCCTGTCCTATGGCTACGGCGTATCGGTGACTGCCCTGCAGCTGGTGCATGCCTACGCAGCGCTGGCCAACGACGGCAAGATGGTGCCGCTGTCGATCATCAAGGTCGACAAGGCGCCGGAGGCCGTGCAGGCCATTCCGAAGGATGTCGCCGAAACCGTTCAGGGCATGCTGCAGCAGGTGATCGAAGCGCCGCGCGGCGTCTTCCGTGCCCAGGTGCCGTTCTATCACGTGGCCGGCAAGTCCGGCACCGCGCGTAAGGCCACCGTGGGGGCCAAGGGGTACACCGAAAACGCCTACCGCTCGCTGTTTGCCGGCTTCGGGCCAATGAGCGACCCGCGCTACGCCATCGTCGTGGTCATCGACGAGCCGGGCAAGGGCGGCTACTTCGGTGGCCTGGTTTCGGCGCCTGTATTCAGCAAGGTCATGTCCGGCACCCTGCGCCTGATGAACGTGCCGCCAGACAACCTGCCGCCACCTGCACCTGCCCCAGTACCCGCCGTGCAATCGCAAGTCAATGCAGCAGCCGCCAAGGGAGGGCGTGGATGATGACAATGCCATTAAGCAAACTTTTCGCCCACGCCAGCCGTGACCCATTGATTCGTGAGCTGACCCTGGACAGCCGTAATGTGCGCCCGGGGGACTTGTTCCTGGCGGTGCCGGGTGCCAAGGTCGATGGCCGCGAACATATCGCCGATGCCCTGGCCCGTGGCGCTGCCGCCGTGGCCTACGAAGAGCAGGGCGCCAACGTGCTGCCGCTGACCGATGCGCCCCTGATTCCGGTCAAAGGCCTGATCGCTCAGCTGTCGGATATTGCCGGGCGCTTCTACGGTGAACCGAGCCGCCAGTTGAATCTGGTCGGCGTGACTGGCACCAACGGCAAGACAAGCGTGACCCAACTGGTCGCCCAGGCGCTCGACCTGCTTGGCCAGCGCTGCGGCCTGATTGGCACCCTGGGTACCGGTTTCTACGGCGAGTTGCAGAGCGGCCGCCTGACCACACCGGACCCGATTGCCGTGCAATCGACCCTCAACGACCTCAAGAAAGGCGGCGCCAAGGCCGTGGCCATGGAAGTGTCTTCCCATGCCCTGGAGCAAGGCCGGGTTGCCGCACTGGAATTCGACATCGCGGTGATGACCAACCTGTCCCGCGACCACCTCGACTATCACGGCAGCATGGAGGCCTATGAGGCCGCCAAGGCCAAGCTGTTTGCCTGGCCGAGCCTGCGTTGCCAGGTGGTCAACCTGGATGACGACTTTGGTCGTCGTCTGGCGGCCGACTTCGCGCGTCGCCCGAGTGTCGACCATCTCGAGACCCGGCTGCTGAGCTACAGCCTGGAAAACCCTGAAGCCTCGCTGTTCTGCCGCGAAGCCTTATTCAGTGACGATGGCGTGCGCGCCACCCTCGTCACCGCCCAGGGTGAGCGTATCCTGCGCAGCCAACTGCTGGGTCGCTTCAACCTGAGCAACATGCTTGCCGCTGTGGCGACCCTGCTGGCGCTGGACTATGCGCTGGACGAGATCCTCAAGGTCACGCCGCAACTGCAGGGGCCGGTCGGCCGCATGCAGCGCCTGGGTGGCGGCGACAAGCCGCTGGTGGTGGTCGACTACGCACACACGCCGGATGCACTTGAAAAAGTACTCGAGGCCCTGCGCCCGCACGCTCATGGCAAGCTGTTGTGCCTGTTCGGCTGCGGCGGTGACCGTGATCGCGGCAAGCGCCCGCTGATGGCCGAAGTGGCCGAGCGCCTGGCCGACCGCGTACTGGTCACCGACGACAACCCGCGTACTGAAGATCCGTTGCGCATCTTCGATGACATTCGCCCCGGTTTCACCAGGCCTGACGACGTCGAGTTCGTCGCCGGGCGTGGCGAAGCCATTGCGCACCTGATTGCCACCGCCGCTGCCAACGATGTGATCGTGCTGGCCGGCAAGGGGCACGAGGATTACCAGGAAATCCATGGCGAGCGCCATGGCTTCTCCGATTTGACCGAAACCGAAAAGGCACTTGCAGCCTGGGAGGCTCCGCATGCTTAAGCCGTTGTCACTCAGCCAGCTGACCACAGCACTGGACGGTCAACTCATCGGTGGCGATGCCACGTTCGCCGGCGTCAGCATCGATAGCCGCAGTGTCAGCGCCGGGCAACTGTTCGTCGCCCTGGCCGGCCCGCGGTTCGATGGCCATGACTACCTGGCAGACGTGAAAGCCAAAGGCGCGGTAGCAGCCCTGGTCGAGCGTGAAGTGGCCGGTGTCGACCTGCCGCAGTTGCTGGTCAAGGATTGCCGGCTAGCACTGGGGCAGCTCGGCGCCCTGAACCGCGCGGCTTTCGGCAAGCCTGTAGTGGCCATTACCGGTTCCAGCGGCAAGACCACGGTCAAGGAAATGCTCGCCAGCATCCTGCGTACCCGTGGCCTGGTGCACGCTACCCGCGGCAACTTGAACAATGACCTCGGTGCACCGCTGACACTGCTGGAGATCGCACCGGAGCACAGCGCGGCAGTGATCGAGCTGGGCGCCTCGCGCATTGGCGAAATCCGCTACACCGTGGGCCTGACACAACCGCAGGTGGTCATCATCAACAATGCCGGTACTGCCCACGTTGGTGAGTTCGGCGGGCCGGAAAAGATCGTCGAAGCCAAGGGCGAGATTCTCGAAGGCCTGGGCGAGGGCGGTATTGCCATTCTCAACCTGGACGACAAAGCCTTTGATATCTGGAAGGCGCGTGCCGGTGCGCACAAGGTTGTCAGTTTCGCGCGCAGCAACCCGGAGGCCGACTTCCACGCTTCAGGCATCGGCCGCGATGCCCGTGGCTGCCCGTCCTTCACCCTGCATGGCGCCGGTGAAACGGTAGACGTGCAACTCAATGTGCTGGGTGAACACAACGTCAGCAATGCCCTGGCCGCTGCCGCCGCTGCACACGCCGTTGGTCTGAGCCTGAGCGGCATCGCCGCTGGCCTGGCTGCGATGCAACCGGTCAAGGGGCGTACCGTGGCGCAGATCGCGCCGAACGGGGTACGGGTAATCGACGACAGTTACAACGCAAATCCCACCTCTATGTGCGCAGCCATTGATATACTCGCCGGCTTTTCCGGGCGCACCGTTCTGGTGCTTGGGGATATCGGCGAATTGGGGCAATGGGCGGAAGAAGGCCACCGTCAGGTGGGTGACTACGCGCGTGGCAAGGTCAACGCCCTGTACGCAGTGGGTTCCAACATGACACATGCGGTCAAGGCGTTCGGCGCCAATGGCCGCCATTTCGCTACTCAAGCTGAGCTGATCGATGCAGTTAGTGCCGAGAATGCCAGTGACACCACTATCTTGATCAAGGGCTCGCGCAGCGCTGCGATGGAAAACGTCGTAGCGGCATTGTGCGGTGCCAGCGGGGAGAAACATTAATGCTGCTGCTGTTGGCCGAGTATCTGCAACAGTTCCATAAAGGCTTTGCGGTCTTTCAGTACCTGTCCCTGCGCGGGATCCTGGGAGTACTGACCGCATTGTCCCTGGCGCTGTGGCTGGGCCCCTGGATGATCCGTACCCTGCAAATTCGCCAGATCGGCCAGGCCGTGCGTAACGATGGCCCGCAATCGCACCTGTCCAAGTCCGGCACCCCGACCATGGGTGGTGCGCTGATCCTGTCGGCCATCGCCGTCAGCACCTTGCTGTGGGCCGACCTGAGCAACCGCTATGTATGGGTTGTGCTGATCGTCACCCTGGCGTTCGGTGCCATTGGCTGGGTCGATGACTACCGCAAGGTGATCGAAAAGAACTCGCGTGGCCTTCCAAGCCGCTGGAAGTACTTCTGGCAGTCGGTGTTCGGCCTGGCGGCGGCGGTGTTCCTGTACAAGACGGCGCCAACCAGCGTCGAGACCACGCTGATCCTGCCGTTCATCAAGGATGTCACCATTCCGCTGGGCGTCGGCTTCGTCGTACTGACCTACTTCGTCATTGTCGGTTCGAGCAACGCGGTCAACCTCACCGATGGCCTTGACGGCCTGGCGATCATGCCGACGGTGATGGTCGGCGGCGCGCTGGGCATCTTCTGCTACCTGTCGGGTAACGTGAAGTTCGCCGAGTACCTGCTGATCCCCTACGTGCCGGGCTCGGGCGAGCTGATCGTGTTCTGCGGCGCGCTGATCGGTGCCGGCCTGGGCTTCCTGTGGTTCAACACTTACCCCGCGCAAGTGTTCATGGGTGACGTCGGCGCGCTGGCGCTGGGCGCCGCGCTGGGCACCATCGCCGTCATCGTGCGCCAGGAAATCGTGCTGTTCATCATGGGCGGCATCTTCGTGGTGGAAACCCTGTCGGTGGTCATCCAGGTCGCCTCCTTCAAGCTCACCGGCAAGCGCGTGTTCCGCATGGCGCCGATCCACCACCACTTTGAACTCAAGGGCTGGCCAGAGCCCCGGGTGATCGTCCGGTTCTGGATCATCACCGTGATCCTGGTACTGATTGGCCTTGCAACCCTGAAACTGAGGTAGATGAGCGTGTCCTTGATCGCTTCCGACCAATTCCGCATCGTTGTCGGCCTCGGCAAGAGCGGCATGTCCCTGGTTCGCTTCCTGGCGAGCCGGGGCATTGCCTTTGCGGTCGCCGATACCCGCGAGCAACCGCCGGAACTGGAAACCCTGCGCCGTGATTACCCGCAGGTGGAAGTGCGCTGTGGTGAACTGGACGTGGACTTCCTGTGCCGCGCCAACGAGTTGTATGTGAGCCCCGGCCTGGCCTTGGCCACACCGGCCTTGCAGCAGGCGGCCGCGCGTGGCGTGAAGCTGTCTGGCGACATAGAGCTGTTTGCTCGCCATGCCAAGGCGCCGATCATTGCCATCAGCGGTTCCAACGCCAAGAGCACCGTCACGACGCTGGTCGGTGAAATGGCCGCCAAGGCCGGCAAGCGCGTGGCCGTGGGCGGTAACCTCGGTACACCGGCGCTCGACCTGCTGGCTGATGACATCGAGCTGTACGTGCTGGAACTCTCCAGCTTCCAGCTGGAAACCACTGACCAGCTCAACGCCGAAGTGGCGACCGTTCTGAACATCAGCGAAGACCACATGGACCGCTATAGCGGCCTTCCGGCCTACCACCTGGCCAAGCACCGGATTTTCCGCGGTGCCCGCCAGGTGGTGGTCAACCGCCAGGACGCCCTGAGCCGGCCGCTGCCGGTGGAAGGCCGTCCATGCTGGACCTTCGGCCTCAACTCGCCTGACTTCAAAGCGTTTGGCCTGCGTGAAGTGGACGGTGAGAAATACCTGGCGTTCGAGTTCCAGGCGCTGATGCCGGCGCGCGAACTGAAGGTTCGCGGGGCTCACAACCAGAGCAACGCCCTGGCAGCGCTGGCCTTGGGGCATGCTGCCGGCCTGCCGTTCGAGCCCATGCTCGCGGCCCTGCGCGAGTTCGGTGGCCTGGCCCACCGTTGCCAGTGGGTACGCGAGCGTAATGGCGTGAACTGGTACGACGATTCCAAGGCCACCAACGTCGGTGCTGCCCTGGCCGCCATCGAAGGCCTGGGCGCCGATATCGAAGGCAAGTTGGTGCTGATCGCCGGTGGTGATGGCAAAGGTGCTGAATTCACTGCGCTGCGCGAGCCGGTCAAGCGTTTCTGCCGCGCCGTGGTATTGCTTGGCCGTGATGCCGAGCGCCTGGCCGAGGCCTTGGGCGATGCCGTGCCACTGGTTCGGGTCAAGACGCTTGACGATGCTGTACAGCAGTGTGCCGAGCTGGCCCAGGCCGGCGATGCCGTGCTGCTGTCGCCAGCGTGCGCCAGCCTCGACATGTTCAAGAACTTCGAGGAGCGGGGGCGCCTGTTCGCCCAGGCAGCGGGAGGTCTTGCATGATCTTCGGCATCTTCAAACCCTACCCGTCGCCGCTGATCAGCGGCCGTGGCATCGACCTCGACTTCCCGATGCTCGCCGGTTGCCTGGCCTTGCTGGGCCTGGGCCTGGTTATGATCACTTCGGCATCGTCGGAAGTGGCTGCTGTACAGTCCGGCAACCCGCTGTATCACATGTTCCGCCACCTGGTGTACGTGTTCCTTGGCCTGGTGGCCTGTGGTGCAACCATGCTGGTGCCGATCGCCACTTGGCAGCGCATGGGCTTCATGATGCTGCTTGGCGCCTTCGGCCTGCTGGTACTGGTACTGGTGCCGGGTATCGGCCGTGAGGTTAACGGCTCCATGCGCTGGATCGGTTTCAGCTTCTTCAACGTGCAGCCTTCGGAAATCGCCAAGGTGTTCGTGGTCATCTACCTGGCCGGCTACCTGGTACGCCGACAGACCGAGGTGCGCGAAACCTGGATGGGCTTCTTCAAGCCGTTCATCGTACTGCTGCCCATGGCCGCCTTGCTGCTGATGGAGCCAGACTTCGGTGCCACGGTGGTGATGATGGGCGCGGCGGCGGCCATGTTGTTCCTGGGTGGAGTGGGGCTGTTCCGCTTCAGCCTGATGGTGGTGCTGGCGGTGCTGGCGGTGTTTGTCCTGGTACAGGCGCAGCCCTACCGCATGGCGCGCCTTATTACGTTCACCGACCCCTGGGCCGATCAGTTCGGCTCCGGCTACCAGCTGACCCAGGCACTGATCGCCTTCGGCCGTGGCGAGTGGCTGGGCGTTGGCCTGGGCAACAGCGTGCAGAAGCAGTTCTACCTGCCTGAAGCGCACACCGACTTCGTGTTCTCGGTCCTGGCGGAAGAACTGGGCGTGGTCGGTTCGCTGCTGACCGTCGCGCTGTTCGTGTTCGTCACCGTGCGCGCCCTGTACATCGGCCTGTGGGCCGAAAAAGCCAAACAGTTCTTTGCCGCCTACATGGCGTTCGGCCTGGCTTTCCTGTGGATTGGCCAGTTCCTGATCAACATCGGTGTGAACGTCGGCCTGCTGCCGACCAAGGGCCTGACCCTGCCGTTTCTCAGTTACGGGGGTAGCTCGCTGGTGATCTGCTGCGCCTGCGTGGGGCTGTTGCTGCGCATCGAGTGGGAGAGCCGCACGCATCTGGGCAGTGAGGAGCACGAATTCAGCGAAAGCGATTTTGCCGAGGAGACCAGTCATGGCCGCTGAAGGCAAAAATGTATTGATCATGGCCGGCGGCACCGGGGGGCACGTATTCCCGGCGCTGGCCTGCGCCCGTGAGTTCCAGAAGCGCGGTTACAGCGTGCACTGGCTGGGCACTCCGCGTGGCATCGAGAACGAGTTGGTGCCACAGGCGGGTTTGCCATTGCACCTGATTCAGGTCAGCGGCTTGCGCGGCAAGGGCAAGCTGTCGTTGCTCAAGGCGCCTTTCACGTTGGTCAAGGCCGTGCTGCAGGCCCGGCGCATCATTCGCCAGCTCAAGCCCGTCTGTGTCCTGGGCTTTGGCGGCTATGTGACCGGCCCCGGCGGCGTGGCCGCGCGGCTGTGCGGTGTGCCACTGGTGATCCATGAGCAGAACGCCAGGGCCGGTACCGCCAATCGGTTGCTGGTGCCACTCTCGGCGCGGGTCTGCGAAGCGTTCCCGAACACCTTCGAGGCCAGCGACAAACGTCGCACCACCGGCAACCCGGTGCGTCCGGAGCTCTTCATGGACGCGCAACGCGTGCCCTTGGGCGAGCGCCGCGCTCGCCTGTTGGTGCTCGGTGGCAGCCTGGGTGCGGAACCATTGAACAAATTGTTGCCTAAGGCCCTGTCTGAAGTGCCCGCGGCGCTGCGGCCAGAGGTATTCCACCAGGCCGGCAAGCAGCACGCACCGATCACCGCCGAGCGTTATCACGAGGTGGGCGTCGAGGCTCAGGTAGAGCCCTTCATCAACGACATGGCCCAAGCTTATGGCTGGGCCGACCTGGTGGTGTGCCGTGCCGGTGCCCTGACTGTCAGTGAACTGGCGGCAGCAGGCCTGCCTTCGCTGTTGGTGCCTTTGCCCCACGCGATCGACGATCACCAGACCCACAACGCCCAATATCTGGCCCGCGAAGGTGCT
Organism: Pseudomonas sp. JR33AA; assembly: GCF_021378985.1. Taxonomy (NCBI): domain Bacteria; kingdom Pseudomonadati; phylum Pseudomonadota; class Gammaproteobacteria; order Pseudomonadales; family Pseudomonadaceae; genus Pseudomonas; species Pseudomonas sp. JR33AA. Next base: position 519,568 of record NZ_JAJSAW010000002.1, on the reverse strand, counting down.
GCCTTCCTGATGCCACAAGCGACAACTGGCGCAGCGCAACTCGCTGAACGCCTGAACGAGGTGCTGATGCAACCCGAGAAACTCAACGTCATGGCTGGCACCGCACGGCGCCTGGCCAAACCTGCTGCAACCAGCACCGTGGTCGATATCTGCCTGGAGGTGGCCCATGGTTGAGAGCCAGAAAGCCATGCCCCAGCCGAAGATGGGCCGTATTCGCCGTATTCACTTCGTCGGCATCGGCGGCGTGGGCATGTGCGGTATTGCCGAAGTGTTGCTGAACCTGGGCTATGAAGTGTCCGGTTCGGACCTTAAAGCCTCGCCGGTGACCGAGCGCCTGGAGTCCTTTGGCGCTGAGATCTTCGTCGGCCACCGCGCCGAGAACGCCGCCACTGCCGATGTGCTGGTGGTGTCCAGCGCCATCAACCCGGCCAACCCGGAAGTTGCCACCGCCCTCGAGCGGCGCATTCCGGTAGTGCCGCGTGCCGAGATGCTCGCCGAGCTGATGCGTTACCGCCATGGCGTGGCCGTTGCCGGTACGCACGGCAAGACCACCACTACCAGCCTGCTGGCTTCGGTGTTCGCCGCCGGTGGCCTGGACCCGACCTTCGTCATCGGTGGCCGCCTTACCGCTGCCGGTACCAATGCGCAGCTGGGCACCAGCCGCTACCTGATCGCTGAAGCAGACGAAAGCGATGCCAGCTTCCTGCACCTGCAGCCGATGGTGGCGGTTGTTACCAACATCGATGCCGACCACATGGCGACCTACGAAGGTGACTTCAACAAGCTGAAGAAAACCTTCGTCGAGTTCCTGCACAACCTACCGTTCTATGGGCTGGCGGTGATGTGCCTGGACGACCCGGTGGTTCGCGAGATCCTGCCGCAGGTGAAGCGCCCGACCGTGACCTACGGCTTCAGCGAAGAGGCTGACATCCGCGCCATCAATGTGCGTCAGCAGGGCATGCAGACCCACTTCACCGTGCTGCGCCGTGATCGCGAGCCGTTGGATGTTTCGGTGAACATGCCCGGCAACCACAACGTGCTCAACGCCCTGGCTACCATCGCCATCGCCACTGATGAAGGCATTACTGACGAGGCCATCGTCCAGGGCCTGTCCGGCTTCCAGGGTGTCGGTCGTCGCTTCCAGGTATACGGCGAGCTGCCGGTTGAAGGCGGCAGTGTGATGCTGGTCGATGACTACGGTCATCACCCCACCGAAGTGGCGGCGGTGATCAAGGCTGTGCGCGGTGGCTGGCCAAGCCGCCGCCTGGTGATCGTCTACCAGCCGCACCGCTACAGCCGTACCCGCGACCTGTACGACGATTTCGTCCAGGTGCTGGGCGATGCCAACGTGCTGCTGCTGATGGAGGTCTACCCGGCCGGCGAAGAGCCGATCCCCGGTGCCGACAGCCGTCAGCTGTGCCACAGCATTCGCCAGCGCGGCAAGCTGGACCCGATCTACATCGAGCGCGGCGCCGAGCTGGCACCGCTGGTCAAGCCACTGCTGCGCGCTGGCGACATTTTGATCTGCCAGGGGGCCGGTGATGTCGGCGGCCTGGCCCCGCAGTTGATGAAAAGCCCGCTGTTCGCAGGCGCCAAGCAGGAGAAGTCGAAATGACCAGCGCCTACGACAAGCTGCACTCGACCCTGGACGTCAAGGCGTTCGGCCGCGTCGCCGTGCTCTACGGTGGCAAGAGCGCCGAGCGTGAGGTGTCGCTGAAATCCGGCGCCGCAGTGATCGATGCGCTGAGCACTGCCGGCGTCGACGTGGTGGCCATTGACGTCGGTGACGACCTGCTCGCACGCCTGCAGAGCGAGAAGATTGACCGCGCCTTCATCATCCTCCACGGCCGTGGCGGTGAAGACGGGAGCATGCAAGGTTTGCTGGAGTGCCTGGGCATCCCCTACACCGGCAGCGGCATCCTGGCTTCGGCGCTGGCGATGGACAAGCTGCGCACCAAGCAGGTGTGGCAGAGCCTGGGCATTCCCACGCCGCGCCACGCGGTGCTGGCGAGCGAAAGCGATTGTTTGCAGGCCAGTACGGAACTGGGCTTCCCGCTTATCGTCAAACCCGCCCATGAGGGCTCTAGCATCGGCATGGCCAAGGTGAACAGCACCCAGGAACTGGTCGCCGCCTGGCAGGACGCCGCCAAATACGATTCCCAGGTACTGGTGGAGCAGTGGATCCACGGCCCGGAGTTCACCATCGCGGTACTGCGCGGCCAGGTGCTGCCGCCGATCGCCCTGGGGACGCCGCACGTGTTCTACGACTACGACGCCAAGTACATCGCCAACGATACCCAGTACCGCATCCCGTGCGGGCTGGATAGCGTCAAGGAACAGGAACTGATCGACCTGACCGCGCGCGCCTGCGATGCCATTGGCATCGAAGGTTGGGGGCGGCTGGACGTGATGCAGGACGAGCAGGGCCGGTTCTGGCTGCTCGAAGTCAACACCGCACCAGGCATGACAGATCATAGCCTGGTGCCCATGGCGGCCCGCGCGGCCGGCCTGGACTTCCAGCAACTGGTGCTGGCAATCCTGGCCGAAAGCGTGGCGACGCGAGGTTAATAACCATGCAAGGCGCGATGATACGTCAGCAGCAACCCGTTACCGGCCGTAGCAAGCCGGTGCCGCGTGGTGCCAGCCGGCTGGTGGCCGACGAGCCCGTATCGGCGCGCCTGCCTCGGCCAAGCCTGGGCGGCCTGAAGCGCTTGCTGTGGCCGGTGTTGCTGGTGGCGGCCGGCTTTGGTGCCTACGAGGGCGCCATTCGCCTGATGCCGTACGCCGACCGCCCGATCACCAAGATCGATGTGCAGGGCGACCTCAGCTACATCAGTCAGCAATCGGTGCAGCAGCGTATCGCGCCCTACGTGGCGGCGAGCTTCTTCAGCGTCGACCTGCCGGCGATGCGGGCCGAGCTCGAGCAGATGCCGTGGATCGCCCACGCCGAAGTGCGCCGGGTGTGGCCCGACGAGGTGGTGATCCGCCTTGAGGAGCAGCTGCCGGTGGCGCGCTGGGGGGACGCAGCCCTGCTCAACAACCAGGGCCAGGCGTTCACCCCGCGCGAGCTGGCCAACTATGAGCATCTGCCGCAGCTGGCCGGGCCGCAGCGTGCTCAGCAACAAGTCATGCAGCAGTATCAGGTATTGAGCCAGATGCTGCGCCCCCTGGGCTTTTCCATCGCTCGTCTGGAGCTGCGCGAGCGAGGCAGCTGGTTCCTGACCACCGGTGCGAGCAGTGCCGGGCCAGGCATCGAGTTGCTGCTGGGGCGCGATCATCTGGTGGAGAAGATGCGCCGTTTCATTGCCATTTACGACAAGACACTCAAAGACCAGATCACCACTATCGCCCGCATTGATCTGCGTTATTCCAACGGACTTGCCGTTGGTTGGCGGGAACCGATTGCACCGACGACGGCCCAACCCGCCGTTGCGAAGAATTAGAGAGAGGCAGGACCATGGCAAACGCGCATAGCGGCAAAATGATCGTCGGGCTGGACATTGGCACCTCCAAGGTGGTGGCGCTGGTGGGCGAAGTGGGCCAAGACGGCACCCTGGAAATTGTCGGGATCGGCACCCATCCGTCCCGTGGCCTGAAAAAAGGCGTGGTGGTGAACATCGAGTCCACCGTGCAGTCGATCCAGCGCGCCGTGGAAGAGGCGCAGCTGATGGCCGGCTGCCGTATCCACTCGGCGTTCGTCGGTGTGGCCGGTAATCACATCCGCAGCCTGAACTCCCACGGTATCGTCGCCATCCGTGACCGCGAGGTCAGCCTGGCCGACCTGGAGCGCGTACTCGACGCCGCCCAGGCCGTGGCGATTCCGGCCGACCAGCGCGTGCTGCACACCTTGCCGCAGGACTACGTGATCGACAACCAGGAAGGCGTGCGCGAGCCGCTGGGCATGTCTGGCGTGCGCCTGGAAGCCAAGGTTCACGTGGTCACTTGCGCAGTCAACGCCGCCCAGAACATCGAGAAGTGTGTGCGCCGCTGCGGCCTGGAAATCGACGACATCATCCTCGAGCAGCTGGCGTCGGCCTACTCGGTACTGACCGATGATGAAAAGGAACTGGGCGTGTGCCTGGTGGACATCGGTGGTGGCACCACCGACATCGCCATCTTCACCGAGGGCGCCATCCGCCACACGGCGGTCATCCCGATTGCTGGCGACCAGGTGACCAACGACATCGCCATGGCCCTGCGTACCCCGACCCAGTACGCCGAAGAAATCAAGATCCGCTACGCCTGTGCCTTGGCCAAACTGGCTGGCGCTGGCGAGACCATCAAGGTGCCGAGCGTGGGCGATCGCCCACCGCGCGAGCTGTCGCGCCAAGCCCTGGCCGAGGTGGTGGAGCCACGTTACGACGAGCTCTTCACCCTGATCCAGGCCGAACTGCGCCGCAGCGGCTACGAAGACCTGGTGCCCGCCGGCATCGTCCTCACTGGCGGCACCGCGAAGATGGAAGGCGCCGTGGAGCTGGCCGAGGAAATCTTCCACATGCCGGTACGCCTGGGCGTGCCGCACAGCGTTCGGGGGCTGAGCGACGTGGTGCGCAACCCGATCTATTCCACCGGTGTGGGCTTGCTCACCTACGGTCTGCTGAAGCAGTCCGAAGACTTGGCCCTGACCGGTAACAGCAACAGCAGCAGCAACAGCTATGGCGATGAACCGAAGGCCCCCGTGCTTGAACGCTTCAAGAAGTGGGTCCAGGGCAACTTCTAAGTTTCAAAGCAGTAGTGGTAGGCGCAACAACTAGAGAACTGTAAGGAGAGGGAAAATGTTCGAGCTCGTAGACAACGTCCCGCAAAGTCCGGTCATCAAGGTGATCGGCGTTGGTGGTGGTGGCGGCAACGCCGTCAATCACATGGTCAAGAGCAGCATCGAAGGCGTGGAATTCATCTGCGCCAACACCGATGCCCAGGCGCTGAAAAATATTGGCGCGCGCACCATCCTGCAATTGGGCACGGGTGTGACCAAGGGCCTGGGTGCCGGCGCCAATCCAGAAGTCGGCCGTCAGGCCGCGCTGGAAGACCGTGAGCGCATCGCCGAAGTGCTGCAGGGCACCAACATGGTGTTCATCACCACTGGCATGGGTGGCGGTACCGGTACCGGTGCAGCGCCAATCATTGCCGAAGTGGCCAAGGAAATGGGTATCCTCACCGTCGCAGTGGTGACCCGTCCGTTCCCGTTCGAAGGCCGCAAGCGCATGCAGATCGCCGATGAAGGCATCCGCATGCTGGCTGAAAGCGTCGACTCGTTGATCACCATCCCCAACGAGAAGCTGCTGACCATCCTGGGCAAGGATGCCAGCCTGCTGTCCGCCTTCGCCAAGGCTGACGATGTACTGGCCGGTGCCGTACGCGGTATCTCCGACATCATCAAGCGCCCAGGCATGATCAACGTCGACTTCGCCGACGTGCGCACCGTGATGGGTGAAATGGGCATGGCCATGATGGGTACTGGCTGCGCCAGCGGCCCGAACCGTGCGCGTGAAGCCACCGAGGCAGCTATCCGTAACCCGCTGCTGGAAGACGTCAACCTGCAGGGCGCCCGCGGTATCCTGGTGAACATCACCGCTGGCCCGGACCTGTCGCTGGGTGAGTACTCCGACGTGGGTAGCATCATCGAAGCCTTCGCCTCCGACCACGCCATGGTCAAGGTCGGCACCGTGATCGACCCGGACATGCGTGATGAACTGCACGTGACCGTGGTGGCCACTGGTCTGGGCGCACGCATCGAGAAGCCTGTGAAGGTGGTCGACAATACCCTGCAGACTGCCCAGCAGGCGTACGAAGCGTCCAATCCTGCGCCGGTGCGCCAGGAGCAGCCAGCGGTCAACTACCGTGACCTGGAGCGCCCGACCGTGATGCGCAACCAGGCGCATGCAGGCGCTGCAGCAGCCGCTAAACTGAACCCTCAGGATGACCTGGACTACCTTGATATCCCGGCATTCCTGCGTCGTCAGGCTGATTAATGGAATTTATCAGGGGTATAAAGGTGATTGGTATTCATCAAAGGTTGGGTCTGTTATCATCGCCAGCCTTTGTTGATACCTGTTCGCAATTTGCGCTGAAGCGGCCAATGCCATGATTAAACAACGCACCCTGAAGAATACCATCCGTGCCACAGGTGTCGGTCTGCACTCCGGGGAGAAGGTTTACCTGACCCTCAAGCCTGCACCTGTTGACACCGGCATCGTCTTCCGCCGCGCCGACCTCGACCCTGTGGTCGAGATCCCTGCGCGTGCGGCCAACGTCGGCGAGACAACCATGTCGACGACGTTGGTCAACGGTGACGTCAAGGTCGATACGGTCGAGCACCTGCTCTCCGCCATGGCGGGCCTGGGCATCGATAACGCCTACGTCGAGCTCTCCGCCTCGGAAGTGCCGATCATGGATGGCAGCGCCGGTCCTTTTGTATTCCTGATTCAGTCTGCCGGCCTGGAAGAACAGGACGCAGCCAAGAAGTTCATCCGCATCCTGCGTGAGGTAACCGTGGAAGAGGGCGACAAGCGCGCCACGTTCCTGCCTTTCGAAGGTTTCAAGGTGAGCTTCGAGATCGATTTCGATCACCCGGTGCTTCGCAACCGGACCCAGAGCGCCAGTGTCGACTTTTCCAGCACGTCGTTCGTGAAGGAAGTCAGCCGCGCGCGTACTTTTGGTTTCATGCGTGACATCGAGTACCTGCGCAAGCACAACCTTGCGTTGGGTGGCAGTGTCGAGAACGCCATCGTGGTCGATGAGGACGGCGTGCTCAACGAAGACGGCCTTCGTTACGAAGACGAATTCGTCAAGCACAAGATCCTCGACGCCATCGGCGATCTGTACCTGCTGGGCAACAGCCTGATCGGCGAGTTCAAGGGCTTCAAGTCCGGCCACGCGCTGAACAACCAGCTATTGCGCAAGCTGATTGCTGAAACCGATGCCTGGGAAGTGGTCACTTTCGAAGATGCCAGCACGGCACCGATCTCGTACATGCGCCCTGTTGCGGCCGTGTAAGTTCGAACACTCTCTAGTTCATTAAGGCCACCTTCGGGTGGCCTTTTTTATGGCTTTTCCTGAGCGTGGGCAGCCAACCGTTCCAGTGCGGCGCGCAGTTTGGGGTCGGTAATGCCCTCGGCAGTGTCGCGCAGGCTCTCGGCGGCGCTATTGGAAAGCTCGGCGGCATGCCCACCACGTTTGGCTGGCACCAGCGGTGGCTGCACCTTATAAAGGATGCGCCTGAGGTTGCCGAACGCTTCCATGGCCTGCAACGCCGCCAGCAGACGCTTCTGCTGGTAGCGCAGGCGGGTTGCCCAGTGGCCGTCGGTGACCACCAGCAACAGAGTGCCATCGCGCCAGGACGCCACATGGCAATGCTCGCGGGCAGCGGGTTGCAACTGGCTCTCCAGCAGGCGCTGCAGGTGCTCCAGGCGTTCGGCCTGGTTCAGCAGCAGGCGCAGCGGGCGCACTTGGCGCAGCAGGGCCGAAGGTGGCTGGGCGGGGGAAGGTTTGTAGGCCATGGGGGTACGCGTGAATTGACGTGGGCAGAGTCTAACATCTCCGTTGCCTGTACCGGCCTCTTCGCGGGTGAACCCGCGCCTACCAGGGTTATCGGTATCCTGTAGGAGCGGGTTCACCCGCGAAGAGGCCGGCACAGGCAGCCAAAGACAAGACTGGTTCTCGATAGCTTTCATGTTGCCAAGCCTTGAACTCAGGGAAAATGCCCCTATCTAAAACAAGCCCCTGCCAAAACGCTGTATCAGCATCGTGGAAATCCACCACTTTCCTCACCATCGTTTCCGGGTAGAATGCTCGTTCGCATGCGGCCTATGGGCTGCACGGGCGACTCATGGGGCCGCCCTCCATCCCTACGTGTGGAAGATCCTGCCGATATGTTTGCGCCTTTGTTAAAAAAACTTTTTGGAAGCAAGAACGAGCGTGAAGTCAAACGCATGCTCAAGACGGTGAGTATCGTCAATGCCTTCGAAGAGAAGATGGTGGCCCTCTCCGACGAGCAACTGCGTGGCAAGACTGCAGAGTTCAAGGAGCGCCTGGCCAAAGGCGAGACACTGGACCAATTGCTGCCCGAAGCCTTCGCCGTGGCCCGCGAGGCCGGCAAGCGTGTAATGGGCATGCGCCATTTCGATGTGCAGCTGATCGGCGGCATGACCCTGCACGAGGGCATGATCGCAGAAATGCGCACCGGTGAAGGCAAGACCTTGGTCGGTACTCTGGCCGTCTACCTCAACGCATTGTCCGGCAAGGGCGTGCATGTGGTCACCGTCAACGACTACCTGGCGCGCCGTGACGCCAACTGGATGCGCCCGCTGTACGAGTTCCTCGGTCTGTCGGTCGGTATCGTCTCGGCCTTCCAGCCGCCGGAAGAAAAGCGCGCCGCCTATGCAGCCGACATCACCTACGGCACCAACAACGAATTCGGGTTCGACTACCTGCGCGACAACATGGCGTTCAGCCAGGACGAGAAGTTCCAGCGTGAACTGAACTTCGCGGTGATCGACGAAGTCGACTCCATCCTCATCGACGAAGCGCGTACCCCGCTGATCATTTCCGGTCAGGCCGAGGACAGCTCCAAGCTGTACATCGAGATCAACCGCCTGATCCCGCGCCTCACCCAGCACATCGAAGAGGTCGAAGGCCAGGTCACCCAGGAAGGCCACTTCACCATCGACGAGAAGAGTCGCCAGGTGGAGCTGAATGAAGCCGGTCACCAGTTCATCGAAGAGATGCTGGCCCAGGCGGGCCTGCTGGCCGAAGGCGAGAGCCTGTATTCCGCGCACAATCTGGGGCTGCTGACCCACGTCTATGCCGGTCTTCGTGCACACAAGCTGTTCCACCGCAACGTCGAGTACATCGTCCAGGACGGCCAGGTTCTGCTGATCGACGAACACACCGGCCGTACCATGCCGGGCCGTCGCCTGTCCGAGGGCCTGCATCAGGCCATCGAGGCAAAGGAGAACCTGAACATCCAGGCCGAGAGCCAGACCCTGGCTTCGACCACGTTCCAGAACTACTTCCGCCTGTACACCAAGCTGTCCGGCATGACCGGTACCGCCGACACCGAAGCGTTCGAGTTCCAATCGATCTATGGCCTGAACGTGATGGTCATTCCGCCGAACAAGCCACTGGCGCGTAAGGACTACAACGACCTGGTGTACCTGACCGCTGACGAGAAATACGCCGCGATCATTGCCGACATCAAGGAAAGCATGAAGCTGGGCCGCCCGGTGCTGGTGGGTACCGCGACCATTGAAACTTCCGAGCACATGTCCAACCTCCTGAAAAAGGAAGGGATCGACCACAAGGTGCTCAACGCCAAGTATCACGAGAAGGAAGCCGAGATCATTGCGCAAGCAGGCGCGCCAGGTGCACTGACCATCGCCACCAACATGGCTGGCCGTGGTACCGACATCCTGCTGGGCGGTAACTGGGAAGCCGAAGTGGCTGCCCTGGAAAACCCGACAGCCGAGCAGATCGCCCAGATCAAGGCCGACTGGCAGAAGCGTCACCAGCAAGTGATCGAGACGGGTGGCCTGCATGTCATCGCTTCCGAGCGCCACGAATCGCGCCGTATCGACAACCAGCTGCGTGGCCGCTCCGGTCGTCAGGGCGACCCGGGTTCCAGCCGCTTCTACCTGTCGCTGGAAGACAGCCTGATGCGCATCTTCGCCTCTGACCGGGTGAAGAACTTCATGAAGGCATTGGGCATGCAGTCGGGCGAGGCCATCGAGCACCGCATGGTCACCAACGCTATCGAGAAAGCCCAGCGCAAGGTCGAAGGCCGCAACTTCGATATTCGTAAGCAATTGCTCGAATATGACGACGTCGCCAACGAGCAGCGCAAGGTGATCTACCACATGCGCAACAGCCTGCTGGCCGCCGAGAACATCGGCGACACCATCGTCGAATTCCGCAAGGAAGTACTGGACGCTACCATCAGCCAGCACATCCCGCCGCAGTCGCTGCCAGAGCAGTGGGACGTCGCCGGCCTGGAGGCTTCGCTGGCCAGCGATTTCGCCATCAAGTTGCCGATTCAGCAATGGCTCGACGAGGACGATCACCTCTACGAAGAGACCCTGCGCGAGAAGCTGCTGAGCGAGATCACCACTGCCTACACCGAGAAGGAAGACCAGGCCGGTCTCGAGGCCCTGCGAACCTTCGAGAAGCAGATTCTGCTGCGCGTACTGGACGACCTGTGGAAAGACCACCTGTCGACCATGGACCACCTGCGTCACGGTATTCACCTGCGTGGTTATGCGCAGAAGAACCCGAAGCAGGAGTACAAGCGCGAGTCGTTCAGCCTGTTCCAGGAGCTGTTGGAGTCGATCAAGCGCGACACCATCCGCGTGCTGTCGCACGTACAGGTTCGCCGCGAAGACCCGGCCGAAGAAGAAGCCCGCCTGCGCCGCGAGGCCGAAGAGTTGGCGAGTCGCATGCAATTCCAGCACGCCGCTGCACCGGGCCTGGAAAGTGAGCAACTGAGCGAGGAGGGTGCCGAAGTAGCGGTAGCCTCGGCGCCAGTGCGCAATGACCAGAAGCTGGGCCGCAACGAGCCGTGCTGGTGTGGTTCGGGCAAGAAGTTCAAGCATTGCCATGGTCAGATCGAGTGATCTGAACCTTACGTTGTAAAAGCCTGGGGCCGCCGTGCGGCCCTTTCGCGACACAAGGCCGCTCCCACAGGTACCACGCTCGTCCATGAACGGGCGCGCTCCTTGTGGGGGCGGCCTTGTGTCGCGATGGGGCGCGAAGCGGCCCCTTTTTCGACATCATCGTTTTCTCTAGGAGCGCTCTAATGGCTGTTGGTCTTGGTCCTTTGCCCACCCTGCACCCGGTTCCGGGTTTTGAACTCGGTATCGCTTCTGCCGGTATCAAGCGCCCGGGGCGCAAGGATGTGGTGGTCATGCGCTGTGCCGAAGGCTCCAGCGTGGCTGGCGTGTTCACCCTCAACGCCTTCTGCGCAGCGCCGGTGATCCTGTCCAAGCAGCGTGTACAGGGCACCGTGCGCTACCTGCTGACCAACACGGGTAACGCCAACGCCGGCACCGGCGCGCCAGGCCTGGCCGCCGCCGAGCGCACTTGCGCCAAGCTGGCCGAACTGGCTGGCGTACCGGCCGAGTCGGTACTGCCGTTCTCCACCGGCGTGATTGGCGAGCCGCTGCCGGTCGAAAAGATCGAAGGCGCGCTGCAGGCCGCCCTCGACAACCTGTCGGAGAACAACTGGGCTGAGGCCGCTACCGGCATCATGACCACCGACACCCTGCCCAAGGGGGCCAGCCGCCAGTTCCAGCACGATGGCGTGACCGTTACCGTCACCGGTATCAGCAAGGGTGCAGGCATGATCCGCCCGAACATGGCGACCATGCTGGGCTACATCGCCACCGACGCCAAGGTGGCGCCAAAGGTCCTCAAGGACCTGATGCTGGACGGCGCCAACAAATCATTCAACCGCATCACCATCGACGGCGACACCTCGACTAACGACTGCTGCATGTTGATCGCAACCGGCAAGGCCGACCTGCCGGAAGTGACCGAAGCCAGCGGCGCGCTATTCGAAGCACTGAAAAAGGCCGTGTTCGAAGTGTGCATGGAAGTGGCCCAGGCCATCGTCCGTGACGGCGAAGGCGCGACCAAGTTCGTGACCGTGCAGGTCAACGGTGGTGGCAACCACCAGGAATGCCTGGACGTCGGCTACGCCGTGGCCCACTCGCCACTGATCAAGACCGCACTGTTCGCTTCCGACCCGAACTGGGGCCGCATCCTGGCCGCCGTTGGCCGTGCAGGCGTGCCGGAACTGGATGTCAGCCTGATCGACGTGTACCTGGACAGCGTGTGCATCGCCAGCAAAGGCGGCCGCAGCCCGAGCTATACCGAAGCACAGGGCTCGGCAGTGATGGCCCAGGAAGAAATCACCATCCGCATCGAGCTGGGCCGTGGCCAGTGCAGCGAAACCATCTGGACGACCGACCTGTCCCACGAGTACGTGAAGATCAACGCCGAGTACCGTACCTGATCGAAAATGGGGCTGCAAAGCAGCCCCAGCATTCCAAACCGATGGAGCCGAACCATGAGCTATCACCTGATCATCGGCGACAAGCTGTACTCTTCCTGGTCGCTGCGTGGCGCCCTGGCGCTCGAGCTGGCTGGCGTGCCCTACGAAGAAACCCTGATCAAGCTGAACCAGCCTGATACCCGCCAGCGCATCCTCGCTTTCTCCTCCACCGGCAAGGTGCCGCTGCTCAAGACCGAGCACGGTGTGATCGCCGATTCCCTGGCCATCGCCGAATACCTCAACGAACAGCACCCCGACGCCCAGCTGTGGCCTGCCGATGTGGCGGCGCGTGCCCAGGCCCGTTCGGCCTGTGCGCAGATGCATAGCGGCTTCTTTGCCCTGCGCGGCGCGATGCCGTTCGACCTGTCGCGTGACCAGGCGCTGGACAATGTGCCGCTGGACGTGCAGGTCGATATCGACCGTATCGTCGCGCTGTGGTCCGAATGCCGCGTGGTGGCCAAGGACAGCGGCCCGTTCCTGTTCGGCAAGCCGAGCCTGGCCGACGCCTTCTTCGCCCCGGTTGCCGTGCGCCTGCGCACCTACCGTGTGGAAGTGCCGGCAGAGGCGGCAGCCTACATCGAGACCATTTATCAGTGGCCAGCCTTCCAGGCGTGGCAGCAGGCCGGCCTGGCGGAGCGTGAAGGTTGAAACGGATACATGTTGTAGCTGCGGTCATTCGCGGTACTGACGGCCGCATTCTGATTGCCCGCAGGGCCGATACCCAGCACCAGGGGGGCTTGTGGGAGTTCCCCGGTGGCAAGGTGGAAGCAGGTGAAAGCGTCGAAGTGGCGCTTGCCCGCGAGTTGCGCGAGGAGCTGGGCATCGAGGTAAGCCGGTCGCGTGCGCTGATCAAGGTCAGCCATGACTACCCGGACAAGCAGGTGCTACTGGACGTGCGCGAGGTCGAAGTGTTCACTGGCGAACCCCATGGTGCCGAAGGCCAGCCGCTGGAATGGGTTGCCCCGCGTGATTTGCCGCAGTACGCATTCCCCGAGGCCAACAAGCCGATCGTCACTGCTGCGCGCCTGCCGGACCAGTACCTGATCACCCCGGACGGCCTGGAAGTGCCGCAACTGCTCAAGGGCATCCAGAAGGCGGTGGCCAATGGCATTCGCCTGATCCAGTTGCGTGCCCCGGACATGTACGACCCCAAGTACCGCGACGTGGCGGTGGATGCGGTCGGGCTGTGTGCGGGCAAGGCGCAGCTGATGCTCAAAGGTCCGCTGGAATGGCTGGGTGATTTCCCGGCGGCCGGTTGGCACCTGACGGCCGCGCAGTTGCGCAAGTACGCCGCCAGGGGCCGGCCGTTCCCCAAGGAGCGCTGGTTGGCGGCATCCTGCCACAGTGCCGAAGAGCTGGCGCTGGCTGAGCAGATGGGCGTGGACTTTGTCACCTTGTCGCCAGTGCAGGCGACCCAGACGCATCCGGAGGCGGTGCCGCTGGGCTGGGATGAGGCGCAGCGCATGATAGCCGGGTTCACCAAGCCGGTTTATCTGCTGGGTGGAGTAGGGCCAAGTGAGCGCGAGCAGGCCTGGGAAGCGGGTGCACAGGGTGTGGCCGGGATCCGGGCGTTCTGGCCCGAGGCCTGAGTAATGGGGCTGCAAAGCAGCCCCCTTCGTATCAGCCTTCAGGTTTGGGTGCGGGCTGCCACAAAACCTCTGCAATCCCCTGCCGCCGCCCAATGATCCGTGCCGCTACAAAGAGCAGGTCGGAAAGCCGGTTGATATAGGCCAAACCGACGCCTTCCAGCGGCTCCATGGCATTCAACTGCTGACACCGGCGCTCTGCACTGCGCGCCAGGCTGCGGCACACATGCGCCTGCGCCACCAGCGCCGAACCGCTGGGCAGAATGAAGTTCTTCAGCGGCCCCAGCTCTTCGTTCCACACATCGATGGCCGCCTCCAGGCGTTCCACTTCCGCCAGGTTCAACGCCTGGTAACTGGGCATCGCCAGCTCGCCACCCAGGTCGAACAAGCGGTGCTGACACGGCGCCAGCACTGTGGTCACTTCATTCAGCCCATGCTCGGCGAGCCCCGCCAGCAGCAACCCCAACTGGCTGTTCAGGCTGTCCACCTCGCCAATCGCTTCGATCCGCGGGTGGTCCTTGGGCACCCGACGGCCGTCGCCCAGGCCGGTTTCGCCTTTGTCGCCGGTGCGGGTATAGATCTTCGAAAGGCGGTAGCCCATGTCATTGCTCCGTTCGGGCCGGCACCGCCGCTGCCGGCTGGGTGAGGGGCAGGCGTAGGGTAAAGCAGGTGCCTTGGCCTGGCGTGGATTGCACTTCCATCTGCCCCTTGTGATTGTTGGTGATGATGAAGTACGAGACCGACAGGCCCAGCCCGGTGCCCTGGCCGATTTCCTTGGTGGTGAAGAACGGCTCGAAGGTGCGTTTGCGCACGGCCTCGGGCATGCCGACGCCGTTGTCCTCGACCTGGATTTCTGCCCATGGCGGGTTTAGCCGGGTGCGCAGTGTAATGCGCCCCGGCTCGCTGGGTTGCGGGCGTTGGTGGATCGCCTGGGCTGCGTTCTTCAGCAAGTTGAGCAGTACTTGCTCCAGTTCGTTGGCGGTGCAGGGCACCGGCCCCAGGTCGGGGTCGAACTGGCGCACGATGGCTTGCCCCTTGAAGTCGAAGCCGATGGCAAGGTCGAAGTCATTGCCGGCAATTTCAAGCGCCTGATCGATCAGTGCCGGCAGCTCGCATGGCACCAGCTGGCGGTTGCTGCGGCGGCTGAAGCTGAGCATGTGGGTGACGATCTTCGCCGCCCGGGCGCCGGCCTGCTGAATGCCGTCGAGCAGTTGCGGCACCTCGCGGCTGTCCAGGTAGCGGTTGATCGTGGCCAGGTCGATGCCCAGCTCTTCTGCCTGTTCCTGGTTGCGCGGCAGGTCGGACGACAGGCGCCGGCGAATGTTCTGTACGTTGTGCAGGATAGCGCCCAGCGGGTTGTTGATTTCGTGCGCCATGCCGGCAGCCAGACCACCCACCGAGAGCATTTTTTCTGACTGCACCATCATCTCTTCCAATGACAGGCGCTGGGTGATGTCGTCGATACGAATGACCACGCCGCGCCCGCCGCCGCCTGTCAGTGGGTAGAAGGTCAGGGCGTAGTGGCGCAGGTCATCGCCCTTGGGCCAGGTTACCCGCTCGATCTTCGCCACCCGATGTTTTTCCACGGTTTCCTTCAGTTGCGGGAGGAACGGTTTCAGCGGCTCGAACGCAATGAACACCGGCTGGTTAAGTGCCTCGTCCAGTGGCGTGCCGGAAAGCACCGTGGCTTCGTGGTTCCATTGGGTCACGTAGAGCTGTTCGTCGAGGGCGATCAGTGCCGAGGGCATCGAGTCGATGATGCTGTTGAGGTAGTTCTGGAAACCGGTCAGTTTTTTCTCGATCTTGCTGCGTACCTGTACTTCCAGTTCCAGCTTGCGGTTGGTGTGGCGGGTTTCTTCGGCAAGGCCCTGGGCCTGATCGTAGGCACTCTGGAACTCGTCGCGGGCGCTCTTGAGCTGCTGCTCGCGGGCCTCGATGCGCGACAACATGGTGTTGAAGGCCTCGGCCAGGCTGCCGATTTCATCGTCGTTGCCGCGCTGGGCGCGCAAGGCGTAGCTCTCTTCGCGGGTAACCTGGCGGCTGAGCTCCTCAAGCTGGTTGATCGGCTGGGTGATCAGGCGTTTGATCTGCCGGGCGATGACGATCCAGAGCAGGACACTGAACACCAGGATGCCCAGGCTGGCGCTGAGTGTGCCGGTGTAGAAGGCCGTGGGCAGTTCGCTACTGGCTACCAGCAGCAAATGTGCCGGTGGGTTGGCATCGCGGGGGATGCGGATCAACTGAGTGCTGCGAAACTCCATCAGGCGCCAGCCGTCGATGTTGCGAAAACGCTTGGGCAGGGCCAGCGGCTCGCCATGCTGCAACTGCGCCAGCATTCGGCCATCGCCACCGTAGACGGCGGCGGCGCGCAGCGGTGTGTAACTGTCCAGTTCCTTGAGCAGGGCACGGGCAGTGTCCGGGGTGTCGCCGGCACGGGCTGCAAGCTGTGGGTTGGCCACCAGCCGGCCGATGGTCTGCATAGCCTGCGGCGCCATGCTTTCCTGGGTGATCCAGTAGGCGGCGCTGATGAAGGTGAGGTTGGCCATCAGCAGGATGGTCACCAGCAATACCAGCAGGGCCGCCAGCAGCTTCTGCCCGACCGGGAGGTTTTCCAGGCGTTGGCGCAAGGTCATGGGCAAGGCAATGTCCGTATCCGGTGGAAGGGCCGCGTCAGTCGCAAGGCAAGCCACGCACGCGCAGGTTTTCGACCAAGCGCTGCAGCAGGTGTTCCAGTTGCGGCAGTTGCAGGCCATGACGGCCCGCAGCGCGGCAAGCATGACCGAGCAGGTAGTGCAACTCGGTGCGCCGTCCTGCATGCACGTCCTGGTACATGGAAGAGTAGTTGGCTGCGGTGGCGAGAATTACCCGCTGCACTTCTTCGTCCAGCCCCTCGGCTGCCTGCGGCTGGCCGCAATGGTGCAGCAGTCGGGCCAGTTCAACGCACAGGGCCTGCACTTCACCCAGGTGACCCAGCAGCCCGCCATTCTGGCAATCGTGAAGCACGGTCAGCGGGTTGATGGCGCAATTGAGCGCCAACTTGCGCCACAGGCGGGTAAGTATGTCGACTGTCCACTCAGCGGGGATACCGGCTTCGTGCAGGTCATCGAACCAGGCGGGGAGCATGGGGCTTCGTGGGTCGCCCAGCCAGTTGAAGCCATGGCCGGCAAAACGCACTTGCCAGTCCCCCTCGCGGAAGGCGCCTTCGGTGCTGGAGACGAAGATACAGCGAGCGTGCGGCACCAGGTCGGCGACTTCATCCTGGCTGCCCAGGCCATTCTGCAACAGCAGCACTTCGGCGCTCTCGGCCAGCCGAGGCGCTAGAGCGGCAATCGCCGGGGCAGCGTCATAGGCTTTGCAGGCCACCAGCAGCCGGTGGATCGGGCCTTGCGCTTGCGCCGTTTCGGCCGGTATGGCGTAGCGCCGGGTTTGGTCCTGTTCGACCAGGGTCAGGCCACCGGCCTGTTGATAAGCCTGCAGCCGTTGCCCGTCACGCAGGATCAGCCGCACAGCCTTGCCTGCGCGTGCCAGCCGGCAGGCCCACAGACTGCCAAGGCTACCGGCGCCGAGAATATGCCAGGTGCTGCTCATATGCGTTTCGCAACCCGTTATAATGAGCCCGCATTTTAACCTTCAAACCCAGCGCGCTCCATCTTCAGCCTGAGCGCGCTTTTATTTTGGGAGAACAACCATGCCTTCGTTCGACGTGGTATCGGAACTGGACAAGCACGAAGTGCAGAACGCGGTCGACAACGCCATCAAGGAGCTGGACCGCCGCTACGACCTCAAGGGCAAGGGCACCTTCGAGTTCAAGGATAAAGAGCAGACCGTGATGCTCACCGCCGAGGAAGAGTTCCAGCTCGAGGCGATGCTGGAGATCCTGCGCCTTGCATTGGTCAAGCGCAAGATCGACGTGAAGTGCCTGGAAACCAAGGACCCCTACGCCTCCGGCAAGGAAAAGAAACAGGAAGCCAAGTTCCGCGAAGGCATCGACAAGGACCTGGCGAAAAAGATCGTTGCCACCATCAAGGATGGCAAGCTCAAAGTTCAGGCCGCCATCCAGGGTGAGCAGGTACGGGTAACCGGCAAGAAACGTGACGACCTGCAGGAAGCCATTGCCCTGCTGCGCACCAAGGAATTCGACATGCCGCTGCAGTTCAACAACTTCCGCGACTGATGTGGGGGTGGCCCGGAACCCCGATGGCCAAATGATGTCCATGGGGGCCGGGGTTGCGTAATAACACGCGCGGCCTGTTCTACCGTGTACTTGCCGCTCGGCATCAGGAGATGAATATGGATTTGAACGCTGAGGTCGACCAGCTCGTCCGCCAATCCCAGACGTGGATCCCTTTGATCATGGAGTACGGCAGCCGTGTGCTGCTGGCACTGCTGACCCTGGCGGTTGGCTGGTGGATCATCAACAAGATCAGCGCCCGCCTCGGCAAGCTGGTTGGCCTGCGCAACGCCGACCTGGCGCTGCAGGGCTTCATCAGCTCTCTGGCGAACATCGTGCTGAAGGTGCTGCTGATGGTCAGCGTGGCCTCGATGATCGGCATCGAGACCACCTCGTTCGTCGCCGCCATTGGTGCCGCAGGCCTGGCCATCGGCCTTGCCTTGCAGGGTAGCCTGGCGAACTTCGCCGGTGGTGTGCTGATTCTGATGTTCCGCCCGTTCCGTATCGGTGACTGGATCGAGGCCCAGGGCGTTGCCGGCACCGTCGACAGTATCCAGATCTTCCATACCGTGCTGCGCACCGGTGACAACAAGACGGTCATCATGCCCAATGGCAGCTTGTCCAACGGCATCATTACCAACACCAACCGACAGCCGACGCGCAAGGTGGTGTTCGATGTAGGCGTTGACTACGAGGCCGACCTGCAGAAGGCTCGCAATGTGTTGCTGGAGCTGGCAAAGGACCCGCGTGTTCTGCAAGACCCGGCACCGCAGGCGGTCGTGTCGACGCTGGGCGACAGCTCGATCACCGTATCGCTGCGCTTGTGGACCAAGACCTCCGATTACTGGGATGTGATGTTCATGCTCAACGAGTATGCGCGTGACCGGTTGAAGGCCGAAGGGATCGACATTCCGTTTCCGCAGCGGGTTATCCGCGTGGTGCAGGAGACGGCAACGCAGTAATACCGCGTCAAAGCTGGGGCGCAAAGCGGCCCCAGCTTTTTCCTGCCCTGATTACACTTGCTCACAGCAATTTCCTACCATTTCTGGCATATAGCGTGACCCCACCTGCCACACCCGATATGCCATCATGAAACCACTGCTGTATATCACCCCGCTGCGTGCCTTGCTGTTCGGCCTGACCCTGGCCCTGTTCGAGCTGCTGACCTACCTGGCCAGCGACGCGGTCATGCCGGCCATGCCGGTCGTGGTCAGTGACCTAGAGGCCAGCCCCGAATACATACCCCATGCCCTCAACCTGTACCTGCTGGGGGGCGTGGTACTGCAATGGCTGATCGGCCCGTTGGCCGACCGTTATGGGCGGCGCCCGCTGCTGCTGGTCGGCTGCGCATGCTTTGGCCTGGCCTGCCTGGCTACCTTCTGGGTCCGGGACATCGGCCTGTTCAACCTGTTGCGCCTGTTGCAGGGCATTGGCCTGGGCTTTGTGGTCACGGTCAGCTACCCGGCCCTGAACGAGGCGTTCAGCGAGGCGGATGCGGTACGCATGATGGCCCTGCTGGCCAATATCGCCTTGCTGTCGCCCTTGCTCGGGCCGCTGGTGGGCACCTTGCTGCTGCAATGGCTGGACTGGCGCTGGCTGTTCGTGGCGTTCGCCGTCGGCGCGGTGCTGGCCTGGCTGCTGTTGTACCGCCTGATGCCGGAAACCTTGGGCGTGGAGCGCCGTGACGGCTCGCGGTTGGCGTTCACGCCGATTCACCTGCTGCCACTGTTGGCGGGCTATGGCCAACTGCTGGGCAACCGGCGCTTCGTTGCAGGCAGCGCCGCCCTCGGGTTGGTCGGCTTACCGCTGATTGGCTGGATTGGCCTGTCTCCGGTGCTGCTGATTCACGATGAGGGATTGAGTACCCTGGCGTATGCCTTGTGGCAGTTGCCGGTATTTGGCGGGCTGATCCTCGGTAACCTGATCATCAACCGTATTGCCGATCGCTACCCGCTGCCAGCCCTGGTGCGTGGCGCGCTCTGGCCCTACCTGGCTGGCCTGTGCCTGATGGTGCTGGCGACCTGGTACTGGCCGAGCGTGACCAGTGTGGTGGCTGGCCTGTCGCTGTATGCGCTGGGGTTGGGGGTGGCCAATGCGGTGCTGTACCGCATGACGCTGTTCTCCAGTGAGCAAAGCAAGGGGCTGGTTTCGGCCATGCTGGGGATGATCACCATTGCCTTGCTGGGGCTCGGCGGTGCGCTGCTGGCGATGATTGGCGCCGGTGCCAGCTTGCTGCACTTTGCCCTGGCGGCGGGGGTGGCGGGGGCCTTGGCGCTGTGGCCGCTGTGGTTCGTGGTGGGTGGGCGGCCTGGGGAAGGGGCAGTTGCTTGATAAGCGATATTGCCTGTGCCGGCCTCTTCGCGGGTAAACCCGCTCCTACAAGGCAGCGCGGCCCGGCCTCTTCGCGGGTAAACCCGCTCCTACAAGGCAGCACGGCCCGGCCTCTTCGCGGGTAAACCCGCTCCTACAAGGCAGCGCGGCCCGGCTTCTTCGCGGGTAAACCCGCTCCTACAAGGCAGCACGGCCCGACGTAGGAGCGGGTTCACCCGCGAAGAGGCCGGCACAGGCAATACAAAGCTTCAGGGCCGCTCAGCCACCGAGTGATCCTCGGCCACCGGCTTCCCCCGCCCGGCTTCCTGATGCCACTGCAGGGCGATCAGGATCAGCGTAGGCACCCCCAGCAGCGCCGTGATCAGGAAGAAGTCGTGGTAGCCGAACTTCTCCACAATAACGCCCGAGTACCCGCCGATCAGCCGCGGCAACAGCAGCATGATCGAACTGAGCAGCGCGTACTGGGTCGCCGAGAACTTCAGGTTGGTCAGGCTTGACAGGTAGGCGACGAAGGCCGAGGTAGCCATGCCGGAGCTGAAGTTGTCCAGTGAGATGGTCACCACCAGCATTTCCAGGTTCGGCCCCATGTCAGCCAACATCAGGAACAGGATGTTGGTGCCGGCAGAGGCTACGCCGCCAATGAACAGGATTGGCATGATGCCGAAGCGTACGATCAGCAGGCCGCCCACCCCGGCGCCGACCAGGGTCATGATCAGGCCGAAGATCTTGCTGACGCTGGCGATCTGGTCCTTGGTGAAGCCCATGTCGATATAGAACACGTTCGCCATCACCCCCATCACCGTGTCCGACATGCGATAGGTGGCGATCAGGCCGAGCAGCAGCAGAGCCTGCCAGCGGTAGCGGGTGATGAAGTCGTTGATCGGGGTCAGCACGGGGGCCAGGCCGCGACGGCCGAGGCTCGACAGGCAGGCCCAGGTCAGCAGCACGTAGAGGATCAGGCGCAGGAAGGCGCGGTCTTCCAGCAGCAGGTCGAGCGGCGTGGCATCACCGGAGACCACGCTGGACCAGCCGGTATTGAACATCTGGGTAAAGCTGGCCGGTACCGAGACCAGCAGGATGATCAGCACGAACACCGAGGCCATCTGGTGCACCAGCCCGTAGCGCGCTGCCGACAGCTGGGTGCGCAAGGGCACTGGCGGTTCGCGCATGACCAAGGTGGTGAACAGGGCGGGCAGCATCATCACCCCGAACATCACGTAAGTGCCGGCCCAGGCCTTGTGCAGGTAGCTGAAGCCGGTAGAGCCGAACCACTCGGCGAAGAACAGGGCACCGGCCGTGGCGAGCAAGGCAGCCACTCGGTAGCCGGCCATGTAACTGGCAGCGAGCGCGGCCTGGCGCTGGTCGTCAGCGATTTCCAGGCGGTAGGCGTCGACAGCAATGTCCTGGGTAGCCGAGGCGAAGGCCACCAGTACAGCCATGGCAATCAGCCAGGAGAGATGCTGTTGCGGGTCGCACAGGCTCATGCCGACCAGCCCGATCACTACCAGCGCTTGCGACAACAGCAGCCACGAACGCCGGCGCCCCAGGCCGCCAAGCAGCGGCAAGCGCCATTGGTCGAGCAGCGGTGACCAGACCCACTTGAAGGCGTAGGCCAAGCCAATCAGGCTGGCATAACCAATGGTTTCACGGGCAACGCCAGCTTCGCGCAACCATACCGACAGGGTCGAGAACACCAGCATGTAGGGCAGGCCGGCGGCGAAACCGAGTAGCAAAAGTACCAATGTTGACGGGCTGGCATAGGCAGCAAGCGCAGCGCGCCAGGTTTTACGGGGCATGGGCCAACATCTGCCTCAAGTTTTCGAAAACAAAGCGCGCACTCTAACCGCTGTGCTCCATTGGGCGCCAGCCATGGCGCGTCATATCCACACGATTGTTGCTTACATTCACACCTTCCCCGCGTAACCGCGCCCGTTGTTCATCGCCCGACGGGGTGCCCAGCGCCAGGCTCAGCCGGCCACCTGCACCGAGCACCCGGTGCCAAGGCAGGCTTGTGTCGGCAGGCAACTGCCCCAGGGTGCGGCCGACCCAGCGTGCCGCACGACCCAGCCCAGCCAGTTCGGCCAGTTGGCCATAGCTCACGACCTTGCCAGGTGGCACTTGGCCAAGTACTGAATACAGCGCCGTTCGTCGGCCCTCGGCCGAATCAACGCCGTGCTCATATCCATCAGACATCTCGCCCGCCTTGGGCTGCAGATGAAACCGGACCGGTGGTCCGGTAAATGAGAGTTGAACTCAACGGCATACTCCCGGTCTGTCCTTGCTCTGGTCGTGGGTATCTGGATAATGCCCGGCTTTTTCGTCAAATCGAACCCATAGTCCGCAAATAAAGCCCGTTTATGAATTCTAGATCCTTGTTGTGCCTTCTTGCTGTTTCCCTGTGTGCCTCTCCGGTGTTCGCCGACACTGTGTGGATGAAGAACGGTGACCGGCTCAGCGGCAAGATCAAGGTATTCGACGGCGGCAAGCTGCTGCTGGAAACCCCTTATGGCGGGTCCATCGCCCTGGACTGGAAACAGGTCCAGACGCTGGAAAGTGACCAGGAGATGCTGGTCAAGCAGGACGCTTACAGCGGCGAGAAAGCCAAGTCGCTCAAGGCGGCAGAGCCTGGCAAGGTGACCTTGGCCAATGGCGAGGCACCGAAGACGGTGGAGCTGGCGAGTATTGAGCAGATCATGAAGCCCAAACCGCTGGTCGAGGATTTCGTGTGGAAAGGCAATGTCGACGTGGCGCTGGACTACAAGCGCGCCGAGAACGACACCGACGATTACGACGTGGGCTTCAAGACCACTGCCCGCCATGGCCGTTGGCGGCACAACGCCGAGGGTGAGTACAACCGCGAGACCAAGGACGACGTCACCACCACCGACAACTGGAGCGCCGAGTACGCGCTGGACCGTTTCATTACCGATAAGTGGTTCTGGCAGGGGCGCGCGGAATACAAGCGCGATCGCATCGAAGACCTGGCCCGTCAGCGCACCGTGGGTACCGGCCCGGGTTACCAGTTCTGGGACGATGAGCTGGGCGCGTTCTCGCTGGGCTCACTGATCAACCGTACCGACTTCGAGTATCAGGACGGCGGCAAGGACAATTTCTATTCTGCGGCCGTGAAGTGGGATTACACCCGCTACCTGATCGGCAAGAACGTGCAGCTGTTCACCAACGGCGAGTTCGCCAAACCGCTGGGTGGCGTGGCCGACTACTCGCTGGATGCCGAGGTTGGCTTGCGCTACAAGGTCACCGAGTGGGCCTCGCTCAACCTCAAGGCGGAGAAGGATATCATCTCGGGCACGCGCGAGAGTGACCTGGACAAGACACGCTATACCGCGGGCTTCGGCGTTACCTGGTAAGGCGTCTGGATGCAGGTCAGTGGCACAGGCAGCTGATAATGCTTATCTTGTCCCCAACCCGTCCGCCAGGAGCTGCCCTCAAGTGAGTACCAACGCCATCCGCCCCGCCCGGGAACTGCTGCTCAAGGAATACCGCGGCGTGCTTTCGACACATTCCAAGTCGATGCCTGGCTACCCGTTCGGTTCGGTCGTGCCGTACTGCCTGGACGCCCAGGGCAACCCGCTGATCCTGATCAGCCGCATTGCCCAGCACACCCACAACCTGCAAAAGGACCCCAAGTGTTCGCTGCTGGTGGGGGAGCGCGAGGCCGAGGATGTGCAGGCGGTAGGGCGCCTGACGGTGATGGCCGAAGCGCACAAGCTGGTCGACGAGGCCGTCATCGAAGCCGCCGCCGAACGCTATTACCGCTATTTCCCGGACGCGGCCAACTACCACAAGGCCCACGACTTCGATTTCTGGGTGCTGCAACCGGTGCGCCACCGCTACATCGGCGGCTTCGGTGCGATCCACTGGCTTGACCATGTGACCTTGGTCAACCCGTTCGCCGGCAAGGCCGAGGGGAGCATGATCGAACACATGAACAGCGATCATGCCAATGCCATTGCCCACTACGTCGAATTGGCCGGGTTGCCACAGCACGTGCCGGCGCAGATGGTTGGGGTAGACAGTGAAGGCATGCACCTGCGCATCGGCCAGGCAGTGCACTGGTTGCCTTTCCCCGCACCTTGCAACACGCCGACACAAGTCCGCGAGGCCTTGGTTTTGCTGGCTCGCGCCGACCATTGGCCGCTTGTGGTGCAAGCCGAGGGTTGAAATCCGGAGCGCAGGCATCCATTTGAGGTCTTATTGGAAGGTTATCTTCCGTCGAGGAACCCTTGATGCGTGCTTTTCTACTGCTGTTTCTGCTTTTTCCCGTGCTGGAGCTGTTCGTCTTCGTGAAGGTCAGCGCGGCAATCGGTTTCTTCCCGGCGTTGCTGCTGATCATCGCCGGCTCCGCCCTGGGTGTACTGGTCATGCGGGTGGCCGGCCTGGCTACCGCATTGCGCGCCCGTGAAAGCCTGCAGCGCGGTGAATTGCCCGCCGAGGATATGTTCCAGGGCATGATGCTGGCCGTGGGTGGTGGCCTGTTGTTGCTGCCCGGCTTCATCAGCGACGTGCTGGGTGTGCTGTGCCTGCTGCCATTCACCCGCCGCCTGGCGGCGCGCAAGATGCGTGAGCGTGCCGAGGCCCAGGCCATGCGCCAGCGTGCATTCCAGGATGACCCCTTCCAGGCGCAGCCGCGTGATGGCGGCCACCGCCCGAACGTGATCGAAGGCGAGTACGAGCGCCGCGACAAGTAAAAAGACCGGGGCCGCGCAAGCGGCCCCGGTTTTTTCGGCCTGATGAAAAATTTTCTGTCTCGAGCCTTGTAATTGGATATGGCGGCCTCATGTATGTGGTCACCGCAAGGTTTCTGGTGGCAACACCAGACATTACACAGGTGGTTCGCTCACAGCGGGCCACCCCCGGCAACGCCGGACAGCATCAAAACCGCCGGTGTCGAACCGGCCGATGAAAACCACAATTTGGGAGAGATCGACAATGAAACTTCGTCCTCTGCATGACCGCGTAGTCATCCGTCGCAGCGAAGAAGAATCGAAAACCGCTGGCGGTATCGTCCTGCCGGGTTCGGCCGCTGAAAAACCAAACCGCGGCGAAGTTGTAGCCGTCGGCACCGGTCGCGTCCTGGACAACGGCGAAGTTCGCGCGCTGGCCGTGAAAGTGGGTGACAAAGTGGTTTTCGGCCCGTACTCGGGCAGCAACACCGTGAAAGTCGATGGCGAAGACCTGCTGGTCATGGCCGAGAACGAAATCCTCGCCGTTGTCGAAGGCTGATTTCCCCCGACTTCCCGTTACTCCAAAGTTTTTCAAGGATTAAACGATCATGGCTGCTAAAGACGTAAAATTTGGTGATTCCGCTCGTAAGAAAATGCTGGTTGGTGTCAACGTTCTGGCTGACGCAGTAAAAGCGACCCTGGGCCCGAAAGGCCGTAACGTGGTACTGGCCAAGAGCTTCGGCGCGCCGACCATCACCAAGGACGGCGTTTCCGTCGCCAAAGAAATCGAGCTGAAAGACGCGTTCGAAAACATGGGCGCCCAGCTGGTCAAGGAAGTTGCTTCCAAGGCCAACGACGCTGCCGGTGACGGCACCACCACCGCTACCGTTCTGGCTCAGGCCATCGTCAACGAAGGCCTGAAAGCCGTCGCTGCCGGCATGAACCCGATGGACCTGAAGCGCGGTATCGACAAGGCCACTGCTGCCGTTGTTGCCGAGCTGAAGAACCTGTCCAAGCCATGCGCCGACTCCAAGGCCATCGCCCAGGTAGGTACCATCTCTGCCAACTCCGACAACTCCATCGGTGAAATCATCGCCGAAGCCATGGAAAAAGTCGGTAAAGAAGGCGTGATCACCGTTGAAGAAGGCTCGGGCCTGGAAAACGAACTGTCCGTCGTAGAAGGCATGCAGTTCGACCGCGGCTACCTGTCGCCGTACTTCGTCAACAAGCCGGACACCATGGTTGCCGAGCTGGAAGGCCCGCTGCTGCTGCTGGTCGACAAGAAAATCTCCAACATCCGTGAGCTGCTGCCAGTTCTGGAAGCCGTTGCCAAGGCCGGCCGCCCACTGCTGATCGTGGCCGAAGACGTTGAAGGTGAAGCGCTGGCTACCCTGGTAGTCAACAACATGCGCGGCATCGTCAAGGTTGCTGCAGTCAAGGCTCCGGGCTTCGGCGATCGCCGCAAGGCCATGCTGCAGGACATCGCCGTCCTGACTGGCGGTCAGGTCATCTCCGAAGAAATCGGCCTGTCCCTGGAAACCGCTACCCTGGAGCACCTGGGTAACGCCAAGCGCGTCATCCTGTCCAAGGAAAACACCACCATCATCGACGGTGCTGGCGCTGACACCGAGATCGAAGCACGCGTCAAGCAGATCCGTGCCCAGATCGAGGAAACTTCCTCGGACTACGACCGTGAGAAGCTGCAAGAGCGTCTGGCCAAGCTGGCTGGCGGTGTTGCCGTGATCAAGGTGGGTGCCGGCACCGAAGTTGAAATGAAAGAGAAGAAAGCCCGCGTTGAAGACGCCCTGCACGCTACCCGTGCAGCCGTTGAAGAAGGCGTGGTGCCTGGCGGTGGTGTTGCCCTGGTTCGCGCCCTGGCAGCCATCATCGACCTGAAAGGCGACAACGAAGACCAGAACGTCGGTATTGCGCTGCTGCGTCGCGCTGTTGAATCCCCGCTGCGCCAGATCACTGCCAACGCCGGTGATGAGCCAAGCGTGGTTGCTGACAAGGTCAAGCAAGGTTCGGGCAACTTCGGCTACAACGCTGCTACCGGCGAATACGGCGACATGATCGAGATGGGCATCCTGGACCCAGCCAAGGTCACCCGTTCGGCCCTGCAAGCTGCTGCTTCAATTGGCGGTCTGATGATCACCACCGAAGCCATGATTGCTGACGCTCCGAGCGAAGCCCCAGCTGGCGGCGGCATGCCAGACATGGGCGGCATGGGTGGCATGGGCGGCATGATGTAAGCCAGCCTTACCCCCAGCACCATCAAAAAGCCCCGGTTCGCGAGAACCGGGGCTTTTTTTATTGCTGTCGGGGCCTCTTCGCAGCAAAAGGCTGCGCTTGAGCCTTGTGCTGTGAAAAGCGTGGATCAACCGACCAGCGGATCACCGACGTGCAGGATCTTCATGCCGTTGGTGCCACCGATAGTGTGGTAGCTGTCACCCTTGGTCAGGATCACCCAGTCACCTTGCTCCACCAGGCCACGTTTGAGCAGCTCGTCGACCGCCGCCTGGCTCACCTTGTCGGCCGGCAGCGCGGCCGGGTCGAAGGCAATCGGGTACACACCACGGAACATCGAGGCGCGCGCCTGGGTGGCGCGGTGCGGCGACAGGGCGAAGATCGGTACATGCGAACGCAGGCGCGACATGATCAGCGGGGTGTAGCCGCTTTCGGTCAGGGCGATGATCGCCTTAACGCCCGGGAAGTGGTTGGCAGTGTACATGGCCGCCAAGGCGATGCTTTCGTCGCAGCGCTGGAAGGTGGTGTGCAGGCGATGGCTGGACTTCTGGCTGGTCGGGTGCTTTTCGGCACCCAGGCAGATGCGTGCCATGGCCTGGACAGCTTCGATCGGGTAGGAACCGGCGGCGCTTTCGGCCGACAGCATCACCGCATCGGTGTTGTCCAGCACGGCGTTGGCCACGTCGGACACTTCCGCGCGGGTCGGCATCGGGTTCTGAATCATCGACTCCATCATCTGAGTCGCCACGATCACTGCCTTGTTGTTGCGGCGGGCGTGCTGGATGATCTTCTTCTGGATAGCGATCAGCTCGGCGTCGCCGATTTCCACGCCCAGGTCACCACGGGCAACCATCACGGCGTCAGAGGCGGCGATCAGCTTGTCGAGGGTCTCGTCATCGGCCACCGCTTCGGCGCGTTCGATCTTGGCCACCAGCCAGGCGCTACCGCCGGCTTCGTCACGCAGCTTGCGCGCGTACTCCATGTCGCTGGCGTCACGCGGGAAGGACACGGCCAGGTAGTCCAGGTCCATTTCCGCAGCCAGTTTGATGTCGGCCTTGTCTTTTTCGGTCAGGGCCGGTGCGGTCAGGCCACCACCTTTACGGTTGATGCCTTTGTGGTCCGACAGCGGGCCACCGATGATCACTACGCAGTGCAGGGCATCTGCAGTGGCGGTTTCGACGCGCATGACCACGCGGCCATCGTCGAGCAGCAGTTCGTCACCAACGCCGCAGTCCTTGACCAGATCGGGGTAGTCGATACCGACGATGTCCTGGTTGCCTTCGGTCAGCGGGTGGGCGGTGGAGAAGGTGAACTTGTCACCGATCTTCAGTTCGATGCGCTTGTTGGCGAACTTGGCGATGCGGATCTTCGGACCCTGCAGGTCGCCCAGCAGTGCAACATGGCGGCCGTTCTTGGCGGCGATGTCACGGATCAGGCGCGCGCGGGCCTTGTGCTCGTCCGGCGTGCCGTGGGAGAAGTTCAGACGTGCCACGTCCAGGCCGGCGAGGATCAGTTGTTCGATCACTTCCGGCGAGTTGCTGGCGGGGCCAAGGGTGGCGACGATTTTGGTGCGGCGGATGCTCATGCACAGACTCCTATAGTGAAGCGCAGCGAAAGGCTACTCCTGAATCTCGCTGTAGTCATTGTTCCGTTGCACTACCTGCGACCAAGGCAGCGTGGCATTTGAACGGGGCAGGGTATCCTTGCAAAAGGGTGTGAAGATTTGCAGGCAAACGCCGATACACTGGCATCAAAGGAGATCCCCATGCGAGCCCTGATCGTTTTAGCCCTTGCCGTCAGCGCCGTCGGCTGTACCCGCTGGTCGATGGACCATCACTTGAACAATGCCTACCGCGCCTACGACCGCGGCGATTGCGCACGGGTCATGCTCGAACTGTCGCAGGTTGATCGCACCAGCCGTGCCCGGCCGTTCATCCACCCCGAAGTGTCCCTGCTGCGCGGTCAGTGCCTGGAGCGCCAGGCGTTGTACGTGGACGCGGCGCAGACCTATCAGTATCTGATCCAGCAGTACCCGGGCAACGAATATGCCTATCGCGCCCGAGCGCGTCTGCAGACCCTGGAAAAACTCGGCCATTTGCGCGGCGCAGAAACGGCCGTGGCCAATCCGGTGACGACCGTACCTTGGCGCTAACACAAAGGTGTGGTTTATTTCACGAGATTTGCTGCGCGTGCTGCGCTAATCTGTAACTCAGCTGTTACAACAACCGCCAGTACCTTGTATTCCTGGCATCAGGTACGGAATACACTTGCGATCATGTTCAACAAGCGCCACATCGAACGTCATCAACTGCCTTGTGTCCTCAAGGTGTTCAATCGCTTCACCGGTCAGGAGATCGGTCAGCTAGGCAATGCCTCCGAAAATGGCTTGATGGTTATCAGCCAGCTGCCCGTGTTGGTTGGGCCCGATTACGAACTGCAACTGCGTATGCCCCTGCCTGGCGGCGGGCATCAGTTCGTCAACCTCACTGCCAGTTGCCTGTGGTGCCGCGAGGACCAGACGCCTGGGCACTACGATTCGGGCTTCATGCTGCTGCAGTCTCCGCGCGAGTACGATGATTTCGTACGTTCGTTGCGCGACTATTTCAGTTTCCGCCCCGCCAACGCCCCCGTCTGAACGTTCATTTTTCAGAATCGCGCTAGAATCGGGTCGACCTCGATACAGGACGACCCCGTGACCTCCAGCATTTTCTGGCACGACTATGAAACCACCGGCATCAACCCGCGCTGCGATCGGCCGCTGCAGGTGGCAGGCCTGCGCACCGACTTCGACCTTAACGAAATCGACGAGCCAATCAGCCTTTATTGCCGACCGTCGGACGACATCCTGCCGCACCCGGCGGCCTGTCTGGTGACAGGCATCACGCCGCAGCTGCTGGCGGAGCAGGGCCTGTGCGAAGCCGAGTTCATGACTCGCGTGCATGCCCAGCTGGCGCAACCGGGCACCTGTGGTGCCGGCTACAACACCCTGCGCTTTGACGATGAAGTGACCCGCTACAGCCTTTACCGCAACTTTTTCGACCCCTATGCCCGTGAGTGGCAGGGCGGCAATAGCCGCTGGGACCTGATCGACATTGTGCGCACCGCCTATGCCCTGCGCCCGGAGGGCATTGAATGGCCGCAGCAGGACGGGCGCACCAGCCTGCGTCTGGAGCTGTTGAGCAAGGCCAACGGCATTGACCACGGTCATGCCCACGAAGCGCTTTCCGACGTGCGGGCAACCATTGCTTTGGCTCGCCTGATTCGGCAAAAACAACCGAAGTTGTATGACTGGCTGTTTCAGCTGCGCAGCAAGCATAAAGTGATGGAGCAGATCCGTTTGTTGCAGCCACTGGTGCATATATCCGGGCGTTTTTCGGCGGCGCGCAACTACCTGGGGGTCGTATTGCCACTGGCCTGGCACCCGCGTAATCGCAATGCATTGATTGTCTGCGACCTGCATCAGGAAACCCTACCGTTACTGCGGGAAAGTGCTGAAGTTTTGCGTCAGCGCTTGTACACGCGGCATGATGAATTGGCCGAAGGTGAATTTCCGGTACCGCTCAAATTGGTGCAGATCAATCGTTGCCCGGTAGTGGCGCCGCTGTCGGTATTACGCCCGGTCGATCAACAACGATTGGGCCTGGACTTGACGTTGTTACAATCGCGCGGCGAACAATTGGCGAATCAGCAGGCGCAATGGCAAGAAAAGCTGGAGCACATCTATGGCAAGGACGAGTTCGCCCCCAGTGAAGACCCGGAACAGCAGTTGTATGAGGGTTTTATAGGTGACCGCGACCGGCGTTTATGCGAGCAAGTTCGTGCGCTGGGACCGGTGCAGTTGAGCCATGGCCGCTGGATGTTCGATGATCCGCGTTTGCCGGAGCTGTTGTTCCGCTATCGGGCACGTAACTTCCCTGAGACCTTGACCCGCGAGGAGCGGCAACGTTGGCATGGCTTCTGCCAGCAACGCCTGAGCGACCCGCAGTGGGGCGCGCCGAATACCTTGGGCGACTTCGA
The DNA here is from genome assembly GCF_021378985.1 of Pseudomonas sp. JR33AA. Classification (NCBI taxonomy): domain Bacteria; kingdom Pseudomonadati; phylum Pseudomonadota; class Gammaproteobacteria; order Pseudomonadales; family Pseudomonadaceae; genus Pseudomonas; species Pseudomonas sp. JR33AA. The sequence goes on along the minus strand of NZ_JAJSAW010000002.1, from coordinate 488,485 downwards.
ACAGGCACGCCAGCAAGCCTGGGAGGGCGCCGACGAGGCGGGCAGGCGAGTGTTGGAGGCCTGGCAACTGCATGCTCGACAATTGCAGGAGCACTATTCAATCGGCTGATGATTGGTAAACAAAAACGCCGGCAGTGTGCCGGCGTTTTTGTTGTGTGAAGCAAGAGGGCGTAGGCGGATAATCAGTCCAGCAGGGTTGCCCAGCTTTCAACCACATCGCCGCCCCAAGTGGCTTTCCACTCTTTCAGGGTCTTGTGGTTGCCGCCTTTGGTTTCGATCACTTCACCGTTGTGCGGGTTCTTGTATTGCTTGACCTTGCGTGCGCGCTTGGTGGCGGTAGTCTTGACCGAACCACGAGGTGCCTTGCTCAGTTTCGACTCTGGATCAAGCAGGGCAATCACGTCGCGCAGCGACTTGGAGTACTCGCCCATCAGTGTGCGCAGTTTGCCTTCGAACTCCAGTTCTTTCTTCAGCTTGTCATCCTGCGACAGATTGGCCAAGCGGGCCTGAAGTTCCTTGATGGCTTCTTCGGTAGCGCGGTACTCGTTGATCAGGGACATGGAGTGTTCCTTAATGCGTGTTCAGAAATGTGTGGGGCAATAATAGACAGCCCATACTCGCAAGTAAACATAAGATTGGGCAATTAACTGTTAATTAAGCTGTGACAGGATTTCTCTACGTGAACAAAATTTTACATATGCCTCGTGCGTTTCCTGTTGTCTGTCTGGCAGCGCCCGTGTGGCGTTTTCGGGGGCTGCATATGCAATCGCGGCGGCGATCAATACTGCGTTTTTTCTGGCGGGCCGCTAGAATAGGCGCCTTTGCGAAGTTCTGGAGTCTCATTCATGCGCACCTATCGTCTGGTGATCGCCTGCCCCGACCGTGTAGGCATCGTGGCGAAAGTCAGTAATTTCCTGGCCCTGTACAACGGCTGGATCAACGAAGCCAGCCACCACTCCGATGAGCAGAGCGGTTGGTTCTTCATGCGTCATGAAATCCGCGCTGAATCGCTGCCGTTCGGTATCGAAGCCTTCCGTGAGGCGTTTGCGCCGATCGCCGAAGAGTTCTCCATGACCTGGCGCATTACCGACTCGGCTCAGAAAAAACGCGTGGTATTGATGGCCAGCCGCGAGTCGCACTGCCTGGCAGACTTGCTGCACCGCTGGCACACCGATGAACTGGACTGCGAGATCCCTTGCGTGATTTCCAACCACAACGACCTGCGCAGCATGGTCGAGTGGCACGGTATTCCGTTCTTCCATGTACCGGTCGACCCCAAGGACAAGGCCCCGGCCTTTGCCGAAGTGTCGCGCCTGGTGCAGGAGCATGCCGCCGACGTCGTGGTGCTGGCCCGCTACATGCAAATCCTGCCGCCACAACTGTGCCGGGACTATGCCGAGAAAGTGATCAACATCCATCACAGCTTCCTGCCGTCGTTCGTCGGCGCCAAGCCTTACCACCAGGCCGCCCTGCGTGGGGTGAAGCTGATCGGCGCAACGTGCCACTACGTCACCGAAGAGCTGGATGCCGGCCCGATCATTGAGCAGGATGTGGTGCGTGTCAGCCATGCCGACAGCATCGAGGACATGGTTCGCTTTGGCCGTGATGTGGAGAAGATGGTGCTGGCCCGTGGCCTGCGTTATCACCTTGAGGACCGCGTGCTGGTGCATGGCAACAAGACTGTGGTGTTCGACTGACACCACCCGGCTTGCGGTGAGATTCCGGGCTGCTGCGCAGCCCTGTCGCGACAGGGGTGCAGGGCGCCCGGCAACCTTGGGTGAAATGGCAATGACCAAGCAACGCAACAACCCCGTCGCCTCACCTCCACCAATCCTTGGCGAAGGCTGCCTGGCCCGCTACGACCCTGAAGCTCTGGATGACATGGATGGCACCGACTTCCCCGGCGCCGCCGAACTCTGGCAACAGCTCAACCCGCCTGACGGCGCCAGCGCTCCAGCAGTGGACGCGCCAGCAGGTACACAAACACCGGCCCCCCAGCCAGCAGATAAAAGTAGTAGGTAACCGCCCGCCATATCAGGATTGCCGCAGCAGCGGTCGAACTGCCCACCAAGGGGGTCAAGAGGCTGGCCGACGTCAGCTCGGCGGCACCGGCTCCGCCAGGCAGGAGGCTGAATTGGCCGGCGCTGAGCGACAGCATCTGCACCAGAAAGCTGGGAATCCACTGCAGGTCTTCCCCCAAGCCCCGCAGCACCAGGTACAGCACGCTGTAGCGCAGCCCCCAGTGGATGCAGGTCAGGGTGAACACCAGGCTCAGCCTGCGCTTGGGCAGGCGCCAGGTCTGCGCCAGTGCTGCGACGAAGTGCAGCAGTTTGCGCGCCCAGCGACGTTTGCGCGGCTGGCCCACCCCCATGCGCTGCAACAGCCTGCCGTTCATGCGCATTATCGGGCGCCGGTAGCGCAACAGCCCGACCACCCCGGCCAACGCTGTGCACAGCAGTAACGCACTGCCAAGCAACATGCTTTCCTGGCTGCGGCCCAGGCTGTGGAACAGCGCATAGCCGGCAATCGCCAGCATTGCGCAGAAGAAGAACACCAGGTCGTTCAACTGGTCCATGGCAAAAACGGCGCCGCTGCGCGCCGGGCGAATGCGGTCTCGCGCCAGCAGGGCCATCAGCGTCAGCGGCCCACCACTGCCGCCCGGGGTGGTGCAGATGGCAAACTCGGTGGCCATGACCACGCCCAGGCTGCGCGCATGGCTCAACTGTTTTGCCTGCTCACCCAGCAACAGGCGCAGGCGCAGCGCATTGATTACCCAGCACAACAGAATCATGCCGAGCAGCATGAGCAGCAGGTGCGGGTCGAACCGGCTCAGCCTCGGCAGCAGCTCGCTACCACCCAGCAACGCTGGCACCAGCGCTGCGCCCAGCAATGCCAGCGCCAGCCAGGCCCAACGCTTCATGCTGCCCCCTGGCGCTCCAGCCAGGCAGATTTTGTCAGCGGTTCGCGGCCATCCTTCAACAGTGTCTCCAGCGTTCGTAACCAATAGTCACGGGATGAGCGATGACGCATGTCTACAGGGTGCAGCCCCAGGCGCAACGTGCTCGCGCCCCGCCAGCGCTGGCATTGCCAGTCGCACAGTGTGCGGGACAATGCGCGACGCCATGCGCTCCGGGCGCTCCAGACCAGGCCTGGCGCATCAATGGCCGTAAAGTCTGGCAACCGGTACAGATGCTGCGGTGTACTGGTGTACTTGAGTGGCAGGCGGCACAGCGCTTGCCGCGTGCCCTGACTCATGAGCCAGGCCGGTGCGACAAACCCTGCCACAGGCCAACCTTGGCCTTCGAACAGCGCCAGGCCCTCCTGTAGCCGGGTAAGCGCTTCGTTCTCATCAAGGCTGTAGAACTCACCTTCATGCGTATAGATGCGCCGCATGAAGTAGTCGATAGGGCTGCGCGGTGCTGGTCCTTCGTCAGCGTGGGCATAGCCGTGAAGCGCCAGCTCGTCACCTTTGCCAAGGCGTTCGTCCAGGAGACGACAGAACGAAGGTGCCTGGTGCAGCGGATTACGACGATGGAAGTCCGGGACTACCAGCCATGTCATTGGCACATGGCCCAGCGCGTCCACGGCCGCTACGAACGGTTCATAGTCCGGCCAGGTTTCCGGGGCAACATCATGCAACACCAGCATGAGGCTGCGCTGGCTGGCGGTGGGCTCAAGCATGGGCGCGTACCTGCGGCTGGTGGCCGAGCACGGCCTGATAGTGCTGTAGCAGGCCGGCTACCACGTTATCCCATGAATAATGCTGCTCGACATGGTGACGGGCCTGCACACCGAGCTCGCGGGTACCCGCCTCGAACACCTCGCGCACGGCGCACGCCATGGCCCGACCATCGTTGGGCGTACACAGGCGGCCACACTGTTCGTTGATGATTTCAGGGAACGCACCGGCACGCACAGCCACCACGGGGGTGGCGCTGGCCATCGCTTCGAGAATGACCAGGCCGAAGGTTTCCTGGTCGCCTGCATGCACCAACACGTCGGCGCTGGCGATCAGCCGGGCCACCTCTGCCGCCGGGCAGAAGTGATCGATGACGCTGACGTTGTGCGGCACGCTGGCCGGCATGTTCGAGCCCACCAGTAACAGGTGGTACGGGGCGCCGAGTTGCTGCATGCAGTCAAGCAGCACCGGCAGGTTCTTTTCCCGCGAGCCGCGGCCGGCAAAGATCAACAGGCGGCTGGTGTCGGCAATGCCCAGTTCGGCACGTACATGTGGGTCGCGCCGGGAGGGGTGGAAAGTGGCAAGGTCAACGCCCAGCGGCTGCACATGGACATCGCGCACGCCCAAGCGGCGTAATTTGTCAGCCATCACCTGGCTGGGGGCCAGTACCCGATCAAAATTGCCGTACAGCTTGCTGACGTAGGCCTCGACATTGGGTGCGAACCAGTTGCCCATGCGGTTGCTGACCAGTAACGGCAGGTCGGAATGGTAGAAACCGATCACTGGCACGTCGAGCTGGCGCCGCGCTTCCAGCGCCGCCCAGGCGGTCAGATAGGGGTCGCCAACTTCAATCAGGTCGGGTTTGAGCGTGCGCAGTGTATTGCACCAGGGGGCCAGGCGCACCGGAAAGCGGTAGCCCTTGCCAAATGGCAATGGCGGCGCAGGTACCTGATAGATGCCATCGCCGTGCTGGGCACTGGCACCGGGAATCAACAGGCTGTGACGTACGCCGTGAATGGCGTCGAGACGGTGATGTTTGGCATCAAGATAGGTACGTACGCCACCGCTGGCCGGGGCGTAGAACATGGTGATGTCGGCGATGTGCACGATCAGCATCCCTCCGGGATCGTCTTCGGGTCTGTCATCCGGCGTTGAACTGCCGGCGATGAAATGCCTAAAGGTGGACCTATCAGAAGGATAGTTTGTTCGATCGGTTTGAGAGGAGGGGAGTGCGCAGTGCCTGGCGCAGCACAGAGGCTGCGCCAGGCGAAGGTATAGGCATTATCAGATACGGAAGCTGCCCACCAGGTGCTTCAGGCGGCCAGCCTGCTGCTCCAGGTCGGAGCACGCGCGCAGGGTCGCCTGCAGGTTCTCCACGCCCTCCTGGTTAAGCATGTTGATCTCGTTGATGTCCATGTTGATCGCCTCGACCACGGCGGTCTGCTCTTCGGTGGCAGTGGCCACCGACTGGTTCATGCCGTCGATCTCGCCAATGCGCACGGTAACGCTGTCCAGTCGCTCACCCGCCTGGTTGGCGATCTGCATGCTGTCCTGGCTGTGGCGCTGGCTCTGCTCCATGGTGTCGACCGACGCGCGGGCACCGACCTGCAGCTCTTCGATCATGGTCTGCACTTGCTGCGCCGACTCCTGGGTGCGGTGCGCCAGATTGCGCACTTCATCGGCGACCACGGCAAAGCCACGCCCGGCCTCACCAGCGCGGGCTGCTTCGATGGCGGCGTTCAGCGCCAGCAGGTTGGTCTGTTGGGAAATGCTGGTGATCACTTCCAGGATCTGGCCGATATTCACAGTCTTGCTATTCAGTGTTTCGATGTGTGCGCTGGAGGTGACGATCAGGTCGGACAGGCGGTTCATCGCGGCAATGTTGCGCTCGACCACTTGCTGGCCTTCTTCGGCCAGCAGGCGCGCGGAGCTAGCGTGCTGCGAAGCCTGGGCGGCGTTGCCGGCGATTTCCTGAGCCGCAGCGCCCAATTCGTTGATGGCGGCTGCGACACTGTTGGTGCGGTTGGACTGCTCGTCGGAGTTGGTCATCGACGAGTTCGAAGCGCTGATCACCCGCAGGGCTACTTCGTTGACCTGCTCGGTGGCCGAGGACACTTCGCGGATGCTGCTGTGAATGCGTTCGACGAAGCGGTTGAAGGCGTTGCCGAGGACGCCGAATTCGTCGTGGTTGTGGATGTGCAGGCGCTTGGTCAGGTCGCCCTCACCTTGGGCGATGTCTTCCATGGCGCGGGTCATGGTGTGCAGCGGTTGCATCAACACGCGGATCAGCAGGCCGAGCAAGCCGATGATGATCACCACTGCCACTACCGTGGCGATCACCGCAGAGGTGCGGAAGGTGCTGAGCATCGAGAAGGCCTTGTCCTTGTCCACCGAGAGGCCGATGTACCAGTTTGCCGATGGCAGGCCGGTAATGGGGCTGAAGGTCAGCAGGCGGGTCTGGCCATCGCTTTGCACTTCGGTCAGCTCACCGGTCAGTTTCGGCGTGCGCTGCGGGAACAGGTCCGACATCGACTTCATGACCAGATCTTTATCCGGGTGCACCAGAATCTTGCCCTGGTCGTTGACCAGGAAAGCGTATCCCATGCCGCCGAAGTTCAGCGAGTTGATGATCTGCACCAGGCCGTCCAGGGCCAGGTCGCCGCCGACCACGCCAACGCTGCTGGAGACCTTGCTGAGGATGCCGATGACCATCTTGTTGGTGGTCATATCGATGTAGGGTTCGGTCAGCGTCGCGCCGCTGGCGTTCATGCCGTCCTTGTACCAAGGGCGGGTGCGCGGGTCGTAGCCGTCGGGCATCTTCGCGTCCGGGCGTACGCTGAAACCGCCGTCGACTTTGCCCAGGTAGACCGTAAGGAAGCTGGATATCAGCGCATTCTGACCCATCAGGGTTTCGGCGTTGGCTGGGTTCTGGGCAATGTTCTGCGCCAGGTTCTCCACCAGTTTTATCCGGCCTTCGAACAGGTTGCGAATGTTGGTCGACGTGGAGGTGCCCATTTCAGCCAGATAGTTTTCCAGGTCCTCGCGGATCGCATTACGCTGGAGGTAATCGTTGTAGAGGGTGAAAAGGCTGAAGGCGAGTATCACGATCAGTGATGCTGCCAAAAGAATCTTGTGGCTGAAACGAAGGCTTTTGTTCATGGCGTAATCGGTTCCGCTAAGGTTTTATATCAGGCGTTCGCACGAGTGGAGCCGTAGGCTGTGCAACATCCCGAAAAGTCCCTTTTCGGCTGTTCCTCTCTAACTAAGGCGAATAACACCCACAGGTATCGGCCGAATTAAGCTAAAGCTTGAGCAGAGGATTAAAGAGATGTCGGAATTTTCGACCATCGTTGTAGGCGCGGGCCCGGATGGCCAGCCAATCGGGCAAGCCATGCGCCTGGCCAACCGCCATGGTCTGGTGGCCGGCGCAACCGGTACTGGCAAGACCGTCACCCTGCAGCACTTGGCGGAGGTGTTCAGCGACGCAGGGGTGGCGGTGTTCGCCGCCGATGTCAAAGGCGACCTCTGTGGCTTGGGGGCTGCCGGTGCGCCACAAGGCAAGGTGGCTGAGCGCATCGCCGGCATGCCATGGCTGGGGCATGCGCCCAGGGCCTACCCGGTGAGTTTGTGGGATATCGCCGGGCTGTCGGGCCACCCGCTGCGCACCACCCTCAGTGAAATGGGGCCGCTTCTGTTGGGCAACTTGCTGGAACTGACCGACAGCCAGCAGGCGGCGCTGTATGCAGCATTCAAGGTGGCCGACCGCGAAGGCCTGCTGCTGCTGGACCTCAAAGACCTCAAGGCCCTGCTGGCGCATCTGAAGGACAACCCGCAGCTACTCGGCGAAGACAGCGCGCTGATGACCACGGCCTCCACCCAGGCGTTGTTGCGCCGGCTCGCTACCTTGGAGCAGCAGGGCGCCGAGGCACTGTTCGGCGAGCCGGCATTGCAACTGGAGGACCTGCTGCGCCCTGATCCGGATGGCCGTGGACGTATCCACCTGCTCGATGCCAGCCGATTGGTGCACGAGGCGCCCAAGGTGTACGCGACGTTCCTGTTGTGGTTGCTGGCCGAGCTGTTCGAGCAGTTGCCGGAGCGCGGTGATGCCGACAAGCCGGTGCTGGCGCTGTTCTTCGATGAAGCACACTTGCTGTTCAACGGCACGCCCAAGGCGCTGCAGGACCGCCTTGAGCAAGTGGTCCGGCTGATCCGCTCCAAGGGGGTGGGGGTCTATTTCGTTACCCAGTCGCCGGGTGACTTGCCCGACGCGGTGCTGGCCCAGTTGGGCTTGCGCATTCAGCACGGCTTGCGGGCGTTCACTGCCAAGGAGCAGAAGTCGCTGCGGGCGGTAGCCGATGGTTTTCGCTCCAACCCGACGTTCGACACCCTGGCAGTGCTTACCGAACTGGGTATTGGCGAAGCGCTGGTGGGTACGTTGGAAGAAAAGGGCACCCCGGCCCTCGTGCAGAGAGTGCTGGTTGCACCGCCGCAGTCGCGTATCGGGCCACTGAGTGCGGCTGAGCGCAGTGCGCTGATTGCGGATTCGCCATTGGCGGGGCGCTATGACAAACCGGTGGACCGTGAGTCAGCGTATGAAATGCTGAGCCAGCGTAAGGGCGAGCCGGTGGAACCGGCGCCGCAACCGAAGGCGGATGAAGAGAGTTTTGCCGACAAGGCGGGTGAGTTCTTGCAGAGTGCAGCGGGGCAGGCGATCAAGTCAGCAGTCCGCCAGGCCGCTAACCAGTTGGGGCGGCAGTTGGTACGCGGGTTGATGGGGTCGTTGTTAGGGGGCAAGAAAAGGTAGTCTTCCTGCGCCGCGCCCATTCCCCCTGGTAGCACAAGGCTGCTCCGGCAAAGAACAAGGGACACAGGAATAACAGCCATGAAAAAGGCGCCCGAGGGCGCCTTCATTCATTGCGGTGTCACTCAGCCAATGGCTTTGGACGCCAGCCAGAACAGGCCGGCCGCCAGGCCCATCGAGGCAGGCAGGGTCAGGACCCATGCCAGCAGGATGGTCTTCACGGTGCCGCCTTGCAGGCCACTTTTGTTGGCGACCATGGTGCCGGCTACGCCGGACGACAGCACGTGGGTGGTCGACACCGGCAGGGCGAATACGTTGGCCATACCGATGGCGCAGGCTGCGGTGATCTGCGCCGACATGCCCTGGGCATAGGTCATGCCTTGTTTGCCGATCTTCTCGCCCACCGTCAACACCACACGCTTCCAGCCAACCATGGTGCCCAGGCCAAGGGCCAGGGCGACGGCCACGATCACCCAGAACGGGGCGTATTCGGTAGTGGCGGTGAGGTCTTTGCGCAGTTTTTCAAGGTCTGACTTTTCACGGGCGTCCAGGCCTGGCAGCTTGCCAACCTTCTTCGCCGTGTCATCCAGGCACAACAGGTAGCGGCGCACTTCGACGCGCTTCTCGGTATCCAGGCTGTGGTAGTCCGTCACGCCTTGCAGCGAGGACTGCAGCGCAGCAATGGTCGGTTCGGTCTGCTGTGGGTTGCAACTGAACTGCTCCGGCAGGTCGCTGGCCTTGGACTTGCCCAGTGCCAGGAACTCGCCTAGGGTGGCCGCGTTACGCTGGTAGAACTGGCTCATGTGCAGGGTAGCGTCGCGAGTACGTTCGATCTGATAGGTGGTGCTGTTCAGGTCGAGAACGAATTTGGCCGGGACGATACCGATCAGCACCAGCATGATCAGGCCGATGCCTTTCTGGCCGTCGTTGGAGCCGTGTACGAAGCTCACGCCCATGGCGGAAACCACCAGGACCAGACGGTTCCAGAAGGGCGGGTGCTTCTTGTCGTCGAGCTTGCGGCGCTGTTCCGGGGTTTTGTGCATCTTCGACAGCGGGCGCCACCATTTCAGGCCGATCAGCACCAGGGCAGCAACGGCGAAGCCGGCCATTGGCGAGACCACCAGCGACATGGCGATATCGATCGCTTTCTGCCAGTTGACGCCGTCGCCGAGCGGAATGTCGTTGATCAGGGCGTTGGCCAGGCCGACACCGAGAATGGAGCCGATCAGCGTGTGCGAACTGGAGGCGGGGATGCCAAAGTACCAAGTGCCCAGGTTCCAGGTGATGGCCGCAGCCAGCAACGAGAAGACCATGGCCAGGCCGTGTCCCGTGTTCACATTGATCAGCAGCTCTACCGGCAACAGGTGCACGATGGCATAGGCCACCCCTACACCGCCCAGCAGAACGCCAAGGAAGTTGAACACGCCGGAAAAGAACACGGCGAGGTGCGGCGGCATGGCTTTGGTATAGATGACGGTAGCTACCGCGTTGGCGGTGTCATGAAAGCCATTGATGAACTCGAAGGCGAGTACGAAGGTCAAGGCGAGCAGCAGGCTCACCAACACCCAGGCATCCAGTCCGCTGAATAAATCGATCATGAAGGTTGTCTGGCGGGTCATAGGGGGGCCGGATTATGCCAGAAAACCTTGGCAATCGATGCACCTGCAACAGACAGATGACAGCCTTCATGCTGCAACCTTGTCGTGCGAACGGGGGCGCTCAAGGAGGTAAATGGCAGTAAAAAATCAGAAAAGAGGGTGAAATACGGTCGAAATGTTGAGAAACCGCCATTGCTCCAAAATTCAAACGACCGTATGAAATTTGTGTGATTCCATTTCATCATCGGCCAGGCAGTAAAGATTGACCTCGCCCGGGTTCACCGGGCGACGACGCGCAGAAGGCCCCCGAGGGTCAGGGATTGTCGCTGCGCAGTTCTTTTTCTATACGTTCCAGTTCCTGGCTGAAGGCCTGGTCGCGAATGCTGGCACGCTTGCGCCAGGGTTTGCGTTCCGGATCCGGTTGTGCGGCGTATGTGGTGACTTCGCCACCGTAAACATCCTTGTAACGTTCAGCCTGGCGCTCGAGTTCCGCGCGCAGTTCATCTTTCGTCACGTGCAGTACCTGAAATAAGTGTAATGACGGTTGTTGAGCATTGTGCAACATGCACAGTGCCTTGCTGGCCGCAACGGCTTGATAAAGCGGGAAGGTTTCATGACCACGGTAAGCGGAGGGCCTGCGCAGACGATTATAGCAACCGATAATTCGCCGATCATCGTTAATTTACTCTGGCCTAACAGCATCTGGCGTAAATAGCAGGATGTGCCCGCGAACAGTTTGGGCCTTTCGTACAAGTTGGAAAGGAATGACGGACAGAAGTTCGTTGCAATGTCAGGGCGGGCCGGAACGAAAAACGGCCTCGCCGAAAGGCGAGGCCGTTGCCTGGGACTTCTACGGTGGGTACCTGACCAGTCTCTCCAAAGAAGCCACAAGTGGCAGGGGAAAGGTATAAGCAAAAGTGTCGGCGGTCAATTGCGATTATCGGCCGTTTGTTCGATAATCGCACGAACCGGCGTTTTTTTTGAGGTGTGCGATGAGTGACGAAACCCTGGGCAACGACTCCGGCAATGCAGAGGTAGCGCGACCTGCTTCGGCTGCCATGGCGCCGCCGATCGTGGCTTCCCCGGCCAAGCGCATCCAGGCCTTTACCGGTGACCCGGACTTCATGACCTCACTGGCACGTGGCCTGGCCGTGATCCAGGCATTCCAGGAGCGCAAGCGTCACCTGACCATCGCCCAGATCAGCCACCGTACCGAAATCCCTCGCGCAGCGGTGCGCCGTTGCCTGCACACATTGATCAAGCTGGGTTACGCCACTACCGACGGGCGTACCTATTCGCTACTGCCCAAAGTGCTGACCCTGGGGCATGCTTATCTGTCGTCGACGCCGCTGGCAATTTCTGCCCAGCCATACCTGGATCGCATTAGCGACCAGCTGCATGAGGCGGCCAACATGGCCACCCTCGAAGGCGACGACATTCTGTATATAGCCCGTTCAGCCACGGTCGAGCGGCTGATTTCGGTCGACCTTTCGGTGGGCGGACGCCTGCCGGCCTATTGCACGTCGATGGGGCGCATTCTGCTGGCGGCCATGGACGACACCAGCCTGCGTGAGTACCTGGAGCGTGCCGATCTCAAGGCGCGCACCAGCCGCACCCTGAATGACCCCGAATCGTTGTTCGCCTGCATCCAGCAGGTGCGCGCCCAGGGCTGGTGTGTGGTTGACCAGGAACTGGAACAGGGGCTGCGATCGATAGCGGTGCCGGTGTATGACGCTTCGGGGCAGGTGTTGGCTGCGTTGAACGTAAGTACCCATGTTGGTCGAGTGACCCGCAGTGAACTGGAGCAGCGGTTCTTGCCGATTTTGCTGGCAGCCAGCCGGGACCTTTGCCATCAGTTGTTTGGTTGAGACCGCAGGGAGCGTGTTGCGGCCCCGGATCCGAACAGGCAATACCGTTTCCTGTGCGATAAACGCACAGTGTCGTGCCGGGTGAATTGCTTCACACCGGCCCGCTGATTAATGTCTCTCGCAACGGTCGGCTAGCCGACCGAACAAAAAAAACATAAGAGGCACTTACGCATGAATACTGTCACCTCGCTGCTGCGGCCGCACCCGCATGCAGTACCGTTGTATCCAGGCTGACCCAGGCCATATACCTCAATCATCGCCCTTGTACCGGTAACCCGCGTGCAATGGCCTGACTGTGCCCCACATTCTGGATAACAACAATGAACCAAGCGCAAACCAACGTCGGCAAAAGCCTCGACGTTCAGTCGTTCATCAATCAGCAGCCACTGTCCCGCTATCAGTGGCGGGTCGTGCTGCTGTGCTTCCTGATCGTCTTCCTCGATGGCCTGGACACCGCTGCCATGGGGTTCATCGCCCCGGCACTGTCGCAAGAGTGGGGGATCGACCGCGCCAGCCTTGGGCCGGTCATGAGTGCCGCGTTGATCGGCATGGTATTCGGCGCCCTGGGTTCCGGGCCGCTGGCTGACCGTTTCGGCCGCAAAGGCGTGCTGGTGGGGGCAGTGCTGGTGTTCGGTGGCTTCAGCCTGGCCTCGGCCTATGCCACCAACGTCGACCAGTTGCTGGTACTGCGCTTCCTGACGGGCCTGGGCCTGGGGGCAGGCATGCCCAACGCCACCACGCTGTTGTCCGAATACACCCCGGAGCGCCTCAAGTCACTGCTGGTGACCAGCATGTTCTGTGGCTTCAACCTGGGCATGGCGGGTGGTGGCTTCATTTCCGCCAAGATGATCCCGGCCTACGGCTGGCACAGCCTGCTGGTCATCGGTGGCGTGCTGCCGTTGCTGCTGGCGCTGGTACTGATGGTCTGGCTGCCGGAGTCGGCGCGGTTCCTGGTGGTGCGCAACCGCGGCACCGACAAGGTGCGTAAGACCTTGTCGCCAATCGCCCCGCAAGTGGTGGCCGAGGCAGGCAGTTTCAGCGTGCCTGAGCAAAAGGCGGTGGCTGCGCGCAATGTGTTTGCGGTGATCTTCTCTGGCTCCTACGGCTTGGGCACCGTGTTGCTGTGGCTGACCTATTTCATGGGCCTGGTGATCGTCTACCTTCTGACCAGCTGGCTGCCAACCCTGATGCGTGACAGCGGCGCGAGCATGGAGCAGGCGGCGTTCATCGGCGCGCTGTTCCAGTTTGGCGGAGTGCTAAGTGCAGTCGGCGTGGGTTGGGCCATGGACCGTTTCAATCCGCACAAGGTGATCGGCATTTTCTATCTGCTGGCCGGGGTATTTGCCTACGCCGTGGGGCAGAGCCTGGGCAACATTACCGTGCTAGCCACGCTGGTGCTCGTCGCCGGTATGTGTGTGAACGGTGCGCAGTCGGCAATGCCATCGCTGGCGGCGCGCTTCTATCCCACTCAGGGCCGGGCCACAGGTGTATCGTGGATGCTGGGTATTGGCCGCTTTGGTGCGATTCTCGGCGCCTGGAGTGGCGCAACGTTGCTGGGCCTGGGCTGGAGCTTCGAGCAGGTGCTGACGGCGTTGCTGGTACCGGCAGCGCTGGCGACTGTGGGTGTAGTCGTCAAGGGGCTGGTCAGCCACGCCGACGCAACCTAAAGGCAATCAGGGCGCACAGCTGCCCCCCCCGCGTGGATGGATAGCTGTGCAACAAATTGTTCGTTAATCGCACAGATAGTCGATTATCGGATTGTAAGGTACCTGCCCGTCTCCTTAATCTGCGTTTACTGAAGCACCCTGACCAGGAGCCTCCAAATGCCACGCGCAGACCATTTCCGAACCCACCCCAATCGAGCTGTCCGCCATGCGTGACCTCGACGCCCGTACCGCCGCTGACCATTGCCAGCTGGCAGGAGAAGCCTGATGCACGACGTATTCATCTGTGATGCCATCCGAACCCCGATCGGCCGCTTCGGCGGCGCCCTGGCCAGCGTACGGGCCGACGATCTGGCAGCCGTACCGCTGAAGGCGCTGATGGAGCGCAACCCAGGCGTGCAGTGGGACCAGGTAGACGAAGTGTTCTTCGGCTGCGCCAACCAGGCCGGTGAAGACAACCGCAACGTGGCCCGCATGGCACTGCTGCTGGCCGGCCTGCCGGAAAGCATCCCGGGCGTTACCCTGAACCGCCTGTGCGCGTCGGGCATGGATGCCGTGGGCACGGCGTTCCGCGCCATCGCCAGCGGCGAGATGGAACTGGTGATTGCCGGTGGCGTCGAGTCGATGTCGCGCGCCCCGTTCGTCATGGGCAAGGCTGAAAGCGCCTATTCGCGCAACATGAAGCTGGAAGACACCACCATTGGCTGGCGTTTCATCAACCCGCTGATGAAGCGCCAGTACGGTGTGGATTCCATGCCGGAAACCGCCGACAACGTGGCCGACGACTATCAGGTTTCGCGTGCCGACCAGGACGCTTTCGCCCTGCGCAGCCAGCAGAAGGCTGCCGCTGCACAGGCTGCCGGCTTCTTTGCCGAAGAAATTGTGCCGGTGCGTATCGCCCACAAGAAGGGCGAAATCATCGTCGAACGTGACGAACACCTGCGCCCGGAAACCACGCTGGAGGTGCTGACCAAGCTCAAACCGGTCAACGGCCCGGACAAGACGGTCACCGCCGGCAACGCCTCGGGCGTGAACGACGGTGCCGCGGCGATGATCCTGGCCTCGGCCGCAGCGGTGAAGAAACACGGCCTGACCCCGCGTGCCCGCGTTCTGGGTATGGCCAGCGGCGGCGTTGCGCCACGTGTCATGGGCATTGGCCCGGTGCCGGCGGTGCGCAAACTGACCGAGCGGCTGGGTATAGCGGTAAGTGATTTCGACGTGATCGAGCTTAATGAAGCGTTTGCCAGCCAAGGCCTGGCGGTGCTGCGTGAGCTGGGTGTGGCTGACGATGCACCGCAGGTAAACCCTAACGGCGGCGCCATTGCTTTGGGCCACCCGCTGGGCATGAGCGGTGCGCGTCTGGTGCTGACTGCGCTGCACCAGCTGGAGAAGAGTGGTGGGCGTAAAGGCCTGGCGACCATGTGTGTAGGCGTTGGCCAAGGTCTGGCACTGGCCATCGAGCGGGTTTGACCTGTACCGGCCGCTTCGCGGGCAAGCCCGCTCTTACAGCGATCCACGCAATCACCTGTGGGAGCGGGATTGCCCGCGAAGCGGCCTGCCCTGTGAGACACAAGGCCGATTGCCAGCCAGATAGCGGAACGAGTGTGTTACTAGGTATGTCTAGACTTACCTAGGACCCTCCAGGAGTGAAACCCTCATGACCTCAACCTATTACACCGGCGAAGAACGCAGCAAGCGCATCTTCGCTATTGTCGGTGCCTCATCAGGCAACCTGGTGGAATGGTTCGACTTCTACGTCTACGCCTTCTGCGCAATCTACTTCGCCCCGGCCTTCTTCCCCTCCGACGACCCCACCGTGCAGCTGTTGAACACGGCAGGCGTATTCGCCGCAGGCTTCCTGATGCGCCCCATTGGAGGCTGGATCTTCGGCCGCCTCGCCGACCGCCATGGTCGCAAGAACTCCCTCATGATCTCGGTGCTGATGATGTGCTTCGGCTCCCTGATGATCGCCTGCCTGCCCACTTATGCCAGCATTGGCACCTGGGCCCCGGCGCTGCTGTTGCTGGCCCGCCTGATCCAGGGGCTGTCGGTAGGGGGCGAATACGGCACCACGGCCACCTACATGAGTGAAGTGGCGCTGCGTGGGCAGCGCGGCTTCTTTGCTTCGTTCCAGTACGTCACGCTGATCGGCGGCCAATTGCTGGCGGTACTGGTCGTGGTGATTCTGCAACAGCTGCTGACTGAAGATGAACTGCGGGCCTGGGGCTGGCGCATTCCCTTCGTGGTGGGGGCCATCGCCGCCCTGATCTCGCTGATGCTGCGCCGTTCGCTGCACGAGACCAGTAGCGCCGAAGCCCGCAATGACAAGGATGCAGGTTCGATCGGTGGTCTGTTCCGCAATCACGCAGCGGCGTTCATCACGGTACTGGGCTACACCGCGGGTGGCTCGCTGATTTTCTATACCTTCACCACCTATATGCAGAAATACCTGGTCAACACTGCAGGCATGACAGCCAAGAACGCCAGCTACGTGATGACCGGGGCGTTGTTCCTGTTCATGGTGTTGCAGCCGTTCTTCGGCATGCTGTCCGACCGTATCGGTCGGCGCAATTCGATGCTGCTGTTCGGTGGCCTCGGTACTTTATGCACCGTGCCGCTGCTGATGGCACTGAAAACCGTGACCAGCCCGTTCATGGCCTTCGTGCTGATCAGCCTGGCCCTGTGTATCGTCAGTTTCTACACCTCGATCAGCGGTCTGGTGAAGGCCGAGATGTTCCCGCCGCAGGTGCGTGCACTGGGTGTTGGCCTGGCCTATGCGGTGGCCAACGCAGCATTCGGCGGTTCGGCCGAGTATGTGGCCCTGGGCCTGAAAACCCTGGGGATGGAAAACACTTTCTACTGGTACGTGACAGCGATGATGGCGATTGCCTTCCTGTTCAGCCTGCGCCTGCCGAAGCAGGCGGCGTACCTGCACCATGATGACTAAGGACGCTGCATGAGCAACCAACTGTTCGACGCCTATTTCACCGCGCCGGCCATGCGCGAGATTTTCTCCGACCGTGGCCGCCTGCAAGGCATGCTGGACTTCGAAGCAGCCCTTGCCCGTGCCGAAGCCTCTGCCGGTTTGGTCCCGCACAGCGCGGTCGCCGCCATCGAGGCAGCCTGCCAGGCCGAGCGCTATGACGTTGGCGCGCTGGCCAATGCCATCGCCACCGCCGGCAACTCGGCGATTCCGCTGGTGAAAGCGTTGGGCAAGGTGATTGCCACTGGCGTACCTGAAGCTGAGCGCTATGTGCACCTTGGGGCCACCAGCCAGGATGCGATGGACACCGGCCTGGTTCTGCAGCTGCGCGATGCCCTCGATTTGATCGAGGCCGACCTCGGCAAGCTGGCCGATACCCTGTCGCAGCAGGCCTTGAAGCACGCCGATACGCCCTTGGTGGGGCGTACCTGGTTGCAACACGCCACCCCGGTGACCCTGGGCATGAAACTGGCCGGTGTACTGGGTGCTTTGACCCGCCACCGTCAGCGCCTGCAGGAACTGCGCCCGCGCCTGCTGGCCCTGCAGTTTGGCGGTGCCTCGGGCAGCCTGGCGGCCCTGGGCAGCAAGGCAATGCCAGTGGCCGAAGCGCTGGCCGAACAGCTCAAGCTGTCCCTGCCCGAGCAACCCTGGCACACCCATCGCGACCGCCTGGTGGAGTTTGCCTCGGTACTGGGCCTGGTTGCCGGCAGCCTGGGCAAGTTCGGCCGTGATATCAGCTTGCTGATGCAAACCGAGGCGGGTGAGGTATTTGAGCCTTCTGCGCCGGGTAAGGGTGGTTCTTCGACCATGCCGCACAAGCGCAACCCGGTGGGTGCCGCCGTGTTGATCGGTGCCGCAACACGCGTGCCGGGCCTGCTGTCGACGCTGTTTGCAGCCATGCCTCAGGAGCACGAACGCAGCCTGGGCCTATGGCATGCCGAGTGGGAAACCCTGCCGGATATCTGCTGCCTGGTCTCTGGCGCCCTGCGCCAGGCTCAAGTGATTGCCGAGGGCATGGAGGTGGATGCCGCGCGCATGCGCCGTAACCTCGACCTGACACAAGGCCTGGTGCTGGCTGAGGCGGTTAGCATCGTCCTCGCCCAGCGTCTGGGTCGCGACCGTGCCCATCACCTGCTGGAACAATGCTGCCAGCGCGCGGTGGCCGAACAGCGGCACCTGCGTGCCGTGCTGGGTGACGAGCCGCAGGTCAACGCCGAGCTGTCTGGCGAAGAACTCGATCGCTTGCTCGATCCTGCTCATTACCTGGGCCAGGCCCGCGTCTGGGTGGCGCGCGCCGTGTCCGAACATCAACGTTTTACTGCCTGAAGGAGACCGCTGTGGCGCACTTGCAACTGGCCGATGGCGTTTTGAATTACCAGATCGATGGTCCGGAAGACGCCCCGGTGCTGGTCCTGTCCAACTCGCTGGGTACCGACCTGGGCATGTGGGACACCCAGATTCCTCTCTGGAGCCAGCACTTCCGGGTGCTGCGCTATGACACGCGTGGTCACGGCGCATCGCTGGTGACTGAAGGCCCTTACAGCATCGAACAGCTGGGCCGCGACGTGCTGGCCCTGCTCGATGGCCTGGACATTCAGAAGGCTCACTTCGTCGGCCTGTCGATGGGCGGCCTGATCGGCCAGTGGCTGGGTATCCATGCAGGTGAGCGCCTGTACAGCCTGACCCTGTGCAACACGGCCGCCAAGATCGCCAACGACGAGGTGTGGAACACCCGTATCGACACTGTGCTCAAAGGCGGCCAGCAGGCCATGCTCGACCTGCGCGATGCCTCCATCGCCCGCTGGTTCACCCCGGGCTTTGCCCAGGCACAGGCGCAGCAGGCCCAGCGTATCTGCCAGATGCTGGCGCAAACCAGCCCGCAAGGCTACGCAGGCAACTGTGCAGCGGTACGTGACGCTGATTATCGTGAGCAACTGGGCCGCATCCAGGTGCCCGCGCTGATCGTTGCCGGTACGCAAGACGTGGTTACCACCCCTGAGCATGGCCGCTTCATGCAGGCCGGTATCCAAGGTGCCGAGTACGTCGACTTCCCGGCGGCGCACCTGTCCAACGTCGAGATTGGCGAGGCCTTCAGCCGTCGCGTGCTCGATTTTCTGCTGGCTCACTGAGGGCAACGCCATGGACGAGAAACAACGTTACGACGCTGGCATGCAAGTGCGCCGCGCAGTGCTGGGTGATGCCCACGTGGACCGCAGCCTGGAGAAGCTCAACGACTTCAACGGTGAGTTCCAGGAGATGATCACCCGCCACGCCTGGGGTGACATCTGGACCCGCCCGGGGCTACCGCGCCATACCCGCAGCCTGATCACCATCGCCATGCTGATCGGCATGAACCGCAACGACGAACTGAAGCTGCACCTGCGTGCGGCGGCCAACAATGGTGTGACCCGCGACGAGATCAAGGAAGTGCTGATGCAGAGCGCGATCTACTGCGGCATTCCGGCGGCCAATGCCACGTTCCACCTGGCTGAGTCGGTGTGGGATGAACTCGGCGTAGAGTCGCGCCAGTAAATCGTGTTCGCGGCAAGCCCCTGCAACAGGGCGCTTGCCCGCGAATGGCCTTACACCGATGCCTTTTTTCCCCGCAGGGCAATCGGGCCGGCATTGGTTTCCACGGCGCGCTTGAGGGTCGGGCACAGGCCTAGCATGAACGCAGCCTCCGCCACCACGAACAATGGCCCGATGATCAGGCCACTCACGTCGTCGACAAATGCTGGTTTGCGGCCTTCGTAGTAATGGCCGATGAACTGGATGATCCAGCCCACCACGAACGCTCCCAGTCCGGCGCCGAGCCATAACGTTGTCGACTGCACTGCCAGCGCCTCACCGACCCACAGGCACAGGCCCAGCAACAGCCCCATCACCAGCCCGAAGCGCAGGTCCAGGCGCAGGTAGAACCACACAGCCGCCGCCGCTGCTACCAGGGCAGGGGACAGCCACATGCCAGCTATTTCCCAGCCTGGGCGTGAAAGCAGGATGGTGACTGCCAGCACGATCATGGGGATGCCGACGAAGTGCGTGGCGATGTTGCGAGGATCGCGGTGGTAGGTGGCGTATTGGCTCAGGTGGTCGACGAGGGTTTTCATGGTTGTGCCTCCCTGTTCTGCTTTGTTTCACCTGTACCTGATAGTGATCAGGATAGCTTGCAGTCACCACCATCATCAGCTCAGCGAATGGCGGCAGCGTGCACTGGCAAATTCATGGCAGGGTTTTCATCAAGCTGTTGCAAATCATGCACTCAAGAAAGTGCATGGATTTTTCTAGCTTCAGGGCATTTGAGAAGGCGTGTGGCCTCTTCGCGGGTCTATCCGCAAAAAGGCCATTTGATTCACAGAAGATTCAGCGGATAACTGACAATCAAGCGGTTCTCATCGAACGCGTTGGTGCTGAAGTCGCGACGCATGGTCGAGTTGCGCCATTTCACCGACAGGTCCTTGAAGCTGCCCGACTGCACCACATAGGCCAGTTCTGTTTCCCGCGCCCATTCCTTGCCATCGTCCACGCTGCCCACGGTGACGTTGTCACCCTTGATATAGCGGTTCATCAGGGTCAGCCCGGGTACGCCGACGGTGGCGAAGTTGAAGTCATGGCGAACCTGCCAGGAACGCTCCTTGGCATTGTCGAAGCTTGAATTGTAGCTGTCGTTGGCCAGGGTACCGCCACTGGTGCCATTGACCCGCATCCAGGCATCGTCACCGCTGACCTTCTGCAGGCCAACGTAAAAGGTGTGGCCCTGGTAGCGCGCCGAAAGCAAGGCGGAGGCGGTGCGGTTGTCCAGTTGGCCGGCCCGTTCGGCCCCATCTTCCTTGCCAATGAAGTAGCCCAGGTTGGCGCCCAGCGTCCAGTCGCCCAGCGGCTGGCTGTGCGTCAGGTTGAGGTATTGCTGGCGGTAGATGTCCTTGAGCTGGGCATCCCACAGGCCGATCATGGTGCGCTTGTCGTTGAAGGTGTACTCACCGCCGCCGAAGTTGAACCGGTCGGAGGTGAAGGCGGCTTTGCCGTTGAGCGACATGTCTTCCATGCTGGCATCGTTGCGCGGGCTGTTGCCGCGGAACTGGCCGGCGTACAGGGTCAGGCCGGCGATTTCCCTGGAGGTCAGCTGACCACCGCGGAAGGTTTGCGGCAGTGAGCGGCCATCGTCCGAACGCAGGATTGGCAGTACCGGCATCCATTCACCGACTTTCAGCTCGGTTTCGGACAGCTTGGCCTTCAGCGCCACACCCAGCCGGCCGAAGTCATCCGCGGGGCGGCCGTCGTCATGCACTGGCAGCAGGTGAGTGTTGGTAGTGCCTTTCCCGCCGTCGAGCTTGACCGAGTACAGGCCAAGCACGTCCACCCCGAAACCGATGGTGCCCTGGGTGAAGCCAGAGCGGGCATCGAGGATGAAGCTTTGCGTCCATTCCTCGGCCTTGCCCTGCGGGTGGGCCGGGTCGACGAAGTTGCGGTTGATGTAGAAGTTGCGCAGGTTGAGGGTGGCCTTGGCGTCCTCCAGGAAACCACCTTGGTTGGCGGCGAACGCGGGGAGGGCGCAGGACATGGCCAACAGGCCGGGCAGCAG
The DNA here is from genome assembly GCF_021378985.1 of Pseudomonas sp. JR33AA. Taxonomy (NCBI): domain Bacteria; kingdom Pseudomonadati; phylum Pseudomonadota; class Gammaproteobacteria; order Pseudomonadales; family Pseudomonadaceae; genus Pseudomonas; species Pseudomonas sp. JR33AA. The sequence continues at coordinate 467,313 of NZ_JAJSAW010000002.1, read as the reverse complement.
CTGGCGTGCGGGTAGCGAAATGCTCATCTGTCGTGGATCTCTTGTTTTTATGGTCGAGCCGGTGCACTGCAGGTTCGGGCCTGCAGGTGCGGGTGTTTTTGATGAACTTGGGTAACGTTGCGTGGGGGGATGGTGCGGGGTAGTGCGTGGGTGAGGCAATTCGCCGCAAACGGAACGGGGCGATAATCGAACGGAATGTTCCGGTTGGTTAATAACTCTCCTGTGCTGGCCTCTTCTCGGGTAAACCCGCTCCTACGACGGCTTGCGCCCAGCCGGCACAGGCAGTAAAAACAAAGCCCACCGCTAAGGGTGGGCTTTCTGCTTTTGTAACAAGGCCAATCAGCCTTTCGGTGTTTCCACCGAGGCCTGCTGGTTGGCCTGCCCGGTCTGCTCGTACCAGCCACCGCCCAGCGCCTTGTACAGGTTGACCTCACTGGTCAGCTGCGACAGGCGGTCTCCGATCAGCGCCTGCTGGGCACTGAACAGGTTGCGTTGGGCGTCGAGGAAGGTCAGGTTGCTGTCAATCCCGATGCGGTAACGGCGTTCGGCCAAGCGGTAGTAGTCCTGGTTCGCCTGCACCAGGTCGCGTTGAGCCTGCAATTGCTCTTCGAAGGTCTTGCGTGCCGCCAGGCCATCGGAGACTTCCTGGAAGGCTGTCTGAATGGTTTTTTCGTACTTGGCGACGTTGATGTCCTTCTGGATTTTCGAGTAGTCCAGGCTGGCTTTCAGGCTACCGGCATTGAAGATCGGCAGGTTGATCTGCGGCTGGAACAACCAGGTGCCCTGGCCGCCCGAGAACAGGTGGCCCATGTCGGGGCTCAGGCTGCCGGCGTTGGCGGTCAGGCTGATGCTCGGGAAGAACGCTGCGCGGGCTGCGCCAATGTTGGCGTTCGCGGCCTTGAGCAGGTGCTCGGCTTCCTGAATGTCCGGGCGACGCTGGAGGATATCCGATGGCAGGCCGGCCGGTACTTCGGCCAGTTGGTCGGCATCAAGCTCCAGCGGCTTGGCCAGGTCGGCAGGAATGCCGGTGCCCAGCAGCACGGTCAGGCTATTGACGTCCTGGGCGACCAGGCGCTGGTACTGCGAGTACTTGACCCTGGCGCCTTCCACGGCGGTACGCGCCTGGCTGACGTCCAGGGCCGAGGCCACGCCGACCTCGTTGCTGCGACGGGTGAGGTTGTAGCTTTCCTCGTAGGTCTTCAGCGTTTCTTCGGTCAGCTTGAAAAGGGCCTGGTCGGCCTGCCAGGTGTAGTAGGCATTGGCCACGCTGGCTACCAGGGCGATTTGCGTGGAACGACGCGCCTGCTCGCTGGAGAGGTAGGTTTCCAGGGCCTGCTCGGTCAGGCTGCGCACGCGGCCGAACAGGTCCAGCTCGTAGGCGCTGACGCCCAACGTGGCCGAGTACTGGCTGGTGATGCCAGATTCGCCTGTTTGCGACATGTTCGCCGGGACACGCTGGCGGCTGCCGCTGCCGGTGGCCGAAACTGCCGGGAACAGGTCGGCGCGCTGAATGCGGTATTGCGCACGGTAGGCGTCGAGGTTCAGCGCCGCGACCCGCAGGTCGCGGTTATTGACCAGCGAGGTCTGGATCAGCTGTTGCAGCGCCGGGTCGTGGAAGAACTGGCGCCAGCCCTGTTCAGCAGCGGCAACATCCGCCGATTGCGTCGGCGAGTAAGCAGGGCCTTGCGGCCACTGCGCAGCCACCGGCGCCTCCGGGGTCTGGTAGTCAGGGATTAGCGAGCAGCCGCCGAGAATGAAAGCGGTTACCGCCAGGGACAACAAAGACTTGGTCATTGCCCAGCCTCATAACGTGGATTTTCAGGGGTGACGTCTTTTTCCGGCTCTTTGCTGCCGAACAGCGACGACACTGCGACGAAGAACAGGGGTACCCAGAAGATAGCCAGCACGGTCGCACTGATCATGCCGCCGATCACGCCAGTACCGATGGCGTGCTGGCTGCCGGCGCCGGCGCCGCTGGCGATGGTCAACGGTACCACGCCCAGGATGAACGCCAGCGAGGTCATGATGATCGGGCGCAGACGCATGCGGCACGCTTCGATCGCTGCGTCGTACAGGCTACGGCCTTGTTCGTGCAGTTCCTTGGCGAATTCCACGATCAGAATGGCGTTTTTCGCCGCAAGACCGATGGTGGTCAACAGGCCAACCAGGAAGTACACGTCGTTGGACAGGCCGCGCAGGCTGGTGGCGATCAGCGCACCGATGATACCCAGCGGTACTACCAGCACCACCGCGATCGGAATCGACCAGCTTTCATACAGGGCCGCCAGGCACAGGAACACGAACAGTACCGAAAGGGCGAACAGTGCTGGCATCTGCGAGCCGGAGAGTTTTTCCTCGTAGGACATGCCGGTCCAGGAGAAGCCGATACCGCTCGGCAGCTCGCCTGCAATGCGCTCGACCTCGGCCATGGCTTCACCGGTACTGTAACCAGGCGCCGGTGCACCGAGGATTTCCATCGCTTCGACACCGTTGTAACGCGACAGCTTCGGCGAACCGTAGGTCCATTCGCCTTTGGCGAAGGAGGAGAACGGCACCATCTCGCCTGCGCCGTTGCGCACGTACCATTTTTGCAGGTCTTCCGGGCTCATCCGCGCGCTTGGTTCGCCCTGGATGTACACCTTCTTGACCCGGCCACGGTCGATGAAGTCGTTGACGTAGCTGGCACCCAAGGCAATCGACAGGGTGTTGTTGATGTCGGCAATGGTCACGCCCAAGGCGCTTGCACGCTCGTCATCAATAGTCAACTGGTACTGCGGTTCATCGTTCAGGCCGTTTGGTCGCACGGCGCTGAGGACCTTGCTCTGCGCAGCTTTGGCCAGGAACTGGTTGCGCGCCTCCATCAACTTCGCGTGGCCGACACCGCCGCGGTCCTGAAGGAATACGTCGAAGCCGGTGGCGTTACCCAGTTCAAGCACCGCTGGCGGGGCGAAGGCGAACACCATCGCATCACGGAAGGTGAAGAAGTGCTGCTGGGCGCGCTGGGCCAGGGCGAACACGCTGTTCTCCTTGGAGCGTTCATCCCAGGGTTTGAGCATGATGAAGGCCATGCCCGAGCTCTGGCCGCGGCCTGCGAAGTTGAAGCCGTTGACGGTGAACACCGACGATACGGTATCGGCTTCGTCCTTGAGGAGGTACTCACGCATCTGGTCGACCACAGCCTGCGTGCGTTCGGCACTGGAGCCGGCCGGGGTCTGCACCTGGGCGAACAGTACGCCCTGGTCTTCTTCCGGCAGGAACGCGGTAGGGATACGGGCGAACAGCCAGATCATGCCGACCACGATCAGCGCATAGGCCAGCAGGAATGGCACCTTGTTGCGCAGGATGGTGCCTACACTGCGCTCGTAGCCATTGACGCTGCGGTCGAAGTTGCGGTTGAACCAGCCGAAGAAACCGCCTTTGGCGGTGTGGTGCTCGCCCTTCTTCAGTGGTTTGAGCATGGTTGCGCAGAGCGCCGGGGTGAAGATAAGCGCAACCAGCACCGACAGGCCCATGGCCGAGACGATGGTAATGGAGAACTGCCGGTAGATCACACCCGTGGAGCCGCCAAAGAACGCCATGGGCAGCAGTACGGCCGAGAGCACCAGGGCGATACCCACCAGGGCGCCCTGGATCTGTTCCATCGAACGCTTGGTCGCTTCCTTGGGCGGCAAGCCTTCCTCGGACATGACCCGCTCGACGTTCTCCACCACGACGATGGCGTCGTCCACCAGCAAGCCGATGGCCAGGACCATGGCGAACATGGTCAGGGTGTTGATGCTGAAGCCCGCGGCGGCAAGGATACCGAAGGTACCCAGCAATACGACCGGTACGGTCATGGTGGTGATGATGGTGGCGCGGAAGTTCTGCAGGAACAGGTACATCACCAGGAACACCAGCACCACGGCTTCGATCAGGGTGTGGATGACGCCGCTGATCGATTCGGTGACCACGGGGGTGGTGTCATACGGGAATACCGCCTTGACCCCCGGCGGGAAGAACGGTTCCAGGCCTTTGATGGTCTCGCGCAGTGCCTTGGCGGTGTCCAGGGCGTTGGCGCCGGTTGCCAGTTTAACCGCCAGGCCGGAAGCCGGCTTGCCGTTGAACTGGGCGCTGACGGCGTAGTTTTCACCGCCCAGGCCCACCTGGGCGACGTCACCCAGACGCACCTGTGAACCGTCTTTGTTGACCTTGAGCAGGATATTCTCGAACTGCTCGGCGGTTTGCAGACGGGTCTTGCCGATGATGGTGGCGTTCAGCTGGGTGCCCGGCAGGGCCGGCAGGCCGCCGAGCTGGCCGGAAGACACCTGCACGTTCTGTGCGGCCACAGCGGTCTTGACGTCGACCGGGGTCAGCTGGAACTTGTTCAGCTTGGCCGGATCGAGCCAGATACGCATGGCGTACTGCGCACCGAACACCTGGAAGTCACCCACGCCCGCAGTCCGCGAGATCGGGTCCTGCATGTTGGAGACGATGTAGTTGGCCAGGTCGTCCTTGGTCATGCTGCCGTCTTCGGAGACCAGGCCAATCACCAGCAGGAAGTTCTTCACTGCTTTGGTGACGCGGATACCTTGCTGCTGCACTTCCTGCGGCAGCAGCGGGGTGGCCAGGTTCAGCTTGTTCTGTACCTGTACCTGCGCGGTGTCGGGGTTGGTGCCCTGTTCGAAGGTGGCGGTAATGGTCATGCTGCCGTCGGAGTTACTTTCCGATGACACATAACGCAGGTTGTCGATACCGTTGAGCTGCTGCTCGATCACCTGCACCACGGTGTCCTGCACGGTTTGCGCCGAGGCGCCCGGGTAGGTCACGGCGATGGCGATGGCCGGCGGCGCGATGCTGGGGTACTGGTTGATGGGCAGCTTCAGGATCGACAAGGCCCCGACCAGCATGATCACCAAGGCGATCACCCAGGCGAAGATCGGGCGATCGATAAAGAACTTCGACATGGTTTACTCCGCTTTGGCGTCTGCTTTCGCCGCGCTGGCCTGATCAGGGCCGCCCGGCTTCTTGACGTTGGTGGCTTCGCTGACCTTCACCTCCACGCCCGGGCGCACGTACTGCAGCCCTTCGGTGATCAGGCGGTCACCTGGGTTGAGGCCTTCCTCGATCAGCCAGTCACTACCCAAGGTGCGGCTGGCCTTGAGCTGGCGCAGTTCGACCTTGTTCTCCTGGTTGACCACCAGGGCGGTGGGGGCGCCTTTGAGGTCGCGGGTCACGCCTTGTTGCGGTGCCAGGATGGCGTTGGCGTTGACCCCGGCCTTGAGCCGCGCATGCACGAACATGCCTGGCAGCAGGGTGTGATCGGGGTTGGGGAACAGGGCGCGCAGGGTCACCGAGCCGGTGGTCTCGTCGACCGCGACTTCGGAGAATTCCAGGCGACCTTCCTGCTTGAACAGGCTGCCGTCTTCCAGTACCAGCTGAACCGAGGCGGCGTTGTCGCCGGCCTTCTGCAACTGGCCGCTTTCCAGGTCACGGCGCAGCTTGAGCAGCTCGGCGGTGGACTGGGTAACGTCGACATAAATAGGATCGAGCTGCTGGATGGTGGCCATGGCGTTGGTCTGACCATTGCTCACCAGTGCACCTTCGGTGAACGAAGAGCGACCGATACGGCCGCTGATCGGCGCCAGAACCTTGGTGTAGCGCAGGTCGATCTGTGCGCTCTTGAGCGAAGCCTCGGCCTGCAATCGTTTGGCATTGGCGTCGTCGTATTCCTGTTTGGAGACGGCCTGTTCGTCGATCAGTTGCTTGTAGCGTTCGGCCAGTGAGCGTGTAGCCAGCAGGTTTGCCTTGGCATTGGCCAGGGTAGCTTCGTACACGGCAGGGTCGATCTGATACAACTGCTGGCCTTCCTTGACCTCACTGCCTTCCTTGAACAGGCGCTTGAGGATGATGCCGTTGACCTGCGGGCGCACTTCGGCGATGCGGTAGGCACTGGTTCGCCCCGGCAATTCCGAGGTGAGGGTGAAGGCTTGTGGCTGGATGGTCACGACGCCGACCTGAGGAGCCTGCGCCGCTGGCGCTGCTTCTTCTTTCTTACAGCCACTGAGCAGGGTTGCCAGGGCGACGGCGGAAACCAGAGCGGTAACGGCTGGCTTGAATTGCATGAGGATCCTCGGGTCGCTGGAGCAGGGAGACGCTCAAGAGTAATGGAAGAGATCTTGATCTGGAAAAAATGCTATCCGGTGGATAAATAGCTTGCTAAGGAATATACTTACATTCATGGTTGTTTGTAAATACTGCTGGGTTGTCCTCAGGTACTGCCTCAGCGCTTGATCAGTTCATCCGTGAGGCCCCGGCAGAGGTGCCCCGGAGCGTTCCCCCGCACGCGCTGCGCGTTCGGGCCAGATGAGGTTGTACTGCCATGGTCCGTCGAACCAAAGAAGAAGCCCAGGAAACCCGCGCCCAGATCATCGAGGCGGCGGAAAGGGCCTTCTACAAGCGCGGGGTTGCGCGAACCACCCTGGCCGACATCGCCGAACTGGCGGGTGTGACGCGGGGGGCGATCTACTGGCATTTCAACAACAAGGCCGAGCTGGTGCAGGCGTTGCTCGACAGCCTGCACGAAACCCATGACCATTTGGCGCGGGCGAGCGAAAGCGAGGATGAAGTCGACCCGCTTGGCTGCATGCGCAAGTTGCTGTTGCAAGTGTTCAACGAGCTGGTGCTCGATGCCCGAACCCGGCGTATAAATGAAATCCTGCATCACAAGTGCGAGTTCACCGATGACATGTGTGAAATTCGCCAGCAGCGCCAGAGTGCCGTGCTGGATTGCCACAAGGGCATCACCCTGGCGCTGGCCAATGCCGTACGCCGGGGCCAGTTGCCTGGCGAGCTGGATGCCGAGCGCGCGGCGGTGGCCATGTTTGCCTATGTCGATGGCCTGATCGGGCGCTGGCTGTTGCTGCCTGACAGTGTCGATTTGTTGGGTGACGTCGAAAAATGGGTCGACACCGGGCTGGATATGCTGCGCTTGAGCCCGGCTCTGCGCAAATGACACTTTGTTAAGGATTGTGAGGGAGTGTTTCCCCTTTGTGTTAAGGGGGGATTAAGGTCGCGCCCGCCTTGCGGCTGTTGGCACCACAAGGCGGCTCTGGCAGCGAGTGTGCAACCTTCAGCGGCCGCGCAATTGCCGGTCAGGCAAGGCAAATGCCGCGAACAGTCCCAGCACCGCGACGAGCGCACTCCCCAGCAGCAGTTGCCTGAACGTCTCCAGCAACCGCCCTTGAGTCATCAGGTCCACCTCTGCGGCCTTCAAACTCCCCAGCAACGGATTACCCAGCAATTCGAAACCACCCTGATGCAACAGTGCCAGCAACAGGCTGGACATGCACGCCACGCCCATGGCTCCGCCCAGCGAGCGGAACAGGTTGGTGGTGCTGGTGGCCACGCCGATGTCCTTGCTGGCCACCGCGCTTTGTGTGCCCACCAGCGAGGTCGGAAATTGCAGCCCGCAGGCTATGCCGGTCAGCAGCATGCACAGCGCACTGAGCAAGGCTGATTGCGGCGGCGTGAGTGCCATCGCGAAAATGGCCACTGGCATCAGCAGTGCACCGGCCAGGATCTGTGGCTTGTAGCGCCCGGTCCGGCTGGTCATGCGGCCACCTGTGAAGGCACCCATGGGCAGGCCCATGGCCAGCGGCAGCAGATGCAGGGCGGCGCTGTCGGCACCGGCGCCGGTAATGCCCTGGTAACGCAAGGGCATGAGCATGGACAGGGAAATGGACTGGAAGCTGGCGAAGAAGATCACCGCCCAGCACAGCACTGCCACACGGTTGCTGAACAGGCTGAGCGGCAGCAGCGGTTCCGGACAACGGCGTTCGTGTGCAATGAAAAGCGCCAGGCCCAGCAGGGCACAGCCGAACAGCGCCAGCACGGCCGGGTCGGCCCAGGCATGGCCCTGGCCTACCAAGGTGATGCCCAGCAGCAGGCTGCCAAGGCCAAGAATCAACAGCATGGCGCCAAGGTAGTCCACCTGTGCCTTGCGACGCTGCACCGGCATGCCACCGAGCGCACGGCCAATGGCCCACAAGGCGACCAGCCCCAGCGGCAGGTTGATCCAGAACACCCAGCGCCACGACAGGTACTCGGTCAACCCGCCGCCCAGTACCGGCCCGGCCACGCTGGCCGCGGCGTACATGCTGCTGAAATAGCCCTGGTAGCGGCCGCGTTCGCGCGGGGGCACGAAGTCGCCAATGATCGCCTGGCTCACCGAGACCATGCCGCCGGCGCCGATACCCTGCAGCACCCGGGCCAGCACCAGTTGCGGCATGTCCTGGGCCATGGCGCAGGCAATGGAGGCCAGGGTGAACAGGCTGATGCCGGTGAGGATCATCCGACGCCGGCCGTAAAGGTCGCCCAGTTTGCCGTAGATCGGCACAGCCACGGTCATGGCCACCATATAACCGGAGATGACCCAGGCCAGCAGGCCGACATCACTGAACTGCGCCGAGATGGCGGGCAGCGAGACGGCGACGATGGTCTGGTCCAGTGCGCCGAGGAAGATGGCCAGCATCAGGGCGGTGAGCACGTTGCGCAGGGAAGTGGGGGGCAGGGCGGCGGTCACGGGAATACCTTGTTTTGTCTACGGCGGCCCCTTGGCGGGCGAGCCTGCTCTCACAGAAGCCCTCGGATTGTAACCTGAGTTAGGTAGCTTCCTATGTACTCTATGCATCCCCTATGCAAGATCGGCATTGGCGCATTCATCCAGTGCTGCATGGCTGCGTGATATCGTTGGTATGCCACAGAGGCTGAAATCCGGGGCTTGCACCAGGTTGGTGCAACATCTTCCCGTACGTTTCTCAGCCGCTGTTTCCCACACCTTTTATTCCTCTGCCTGCATGTCGAGCATGACCGCCCAGATGGCGACGGTTGGAACAGGTCAGGTAGACCCGATTACAGGGGTCGGTAGTTACCGTTCACATTTCAACTTTTTTGCGGAGTGATCATGCCCAAGGCTTCCCACCAAGATCTGCGTTTTGCCTTCCGCGAGCTGCTCGCTTCAGGTTCGTGTTTTCACACTGCCTCGGTGTTCGACCCGATGTCGGCACGCATTGCTGCAGACCTGGGCTTTGAAGTCGGTATCCTCGGCGGTTCGGTCGCTTCGTTGCAGGTACTGGCTGCTCCGGATTTCGCTCTGATCACCCTCAGCGAGTTCGTCGAGCAGGCCACCCGCATTGGGCGAGTCGCGCAACTGCCGGTACTGGCCGACGCCGACCACGGCTACGGCAACGCACTGAACGTGATGCGTACGGTGACCGAACTGGAGCGCGCCGGTGTGGCCGCACTGACCATCGAAGACACCCTGCTGCCTGCCCAGTTCGGGCGCAAGTCCACCGACCTGATCCCGGTCGAGGAGGGGGTTGGCAAGATCCGTGCGGCGCTGGAGGCACGAGTCGATTCGTCCCTGTCGATCATTGCCCGTACCAACGCTGGCGTGCTCAGCACCGAAGAAATCATCGTGCGTACCCAGAGCTATCAGAAGGCGGGAGCTGATGGCATCTGCATGGTGGGGGTCAAAGACTTCGAGCAGCTCGAGCAGATTGCCGAGCACCTGACGGTACCGCTGATGCTGGTTACCTATGGCAACCCGAACCTGCGCGATGACGAGCGCCTGGCGCGTCTGGGCGTGCGCATCGTGGTCGATGGCCATGCGGCTTACTTTGCCGCGATCAAGGCCACTTACGACTGCCTGCGGCTGCAGCGTGGTCGGCAGAACAAGTCGGACAACCTCAGTGCCACCGAACTCTCGCACACCTACACTCAGCCTGAAGACTACATTCGCTGGGCCAAGGAATACATGAGCGTCGAAGAGTGACCAGCGGGGCGCCGTCAATTCAACGGACGGCGCTCAAGGTGACTGGGTGAGTCACGCAATGTGGCAGCTCACCCTTGATACAGCGACAGGTGATACCTGCTTTTCTAGTATAGATCTCGGTCCCAGTCTGGCTCGTCCTTGAACCGCTGTACCAGGAAATCCAGCATGCTGCGCAAGGTCGCCGGCATGTGTTTGCGCGACGTATACACCGCATTCAGGTTCAGTTCACGCGGTTTGGCCTCGGGCAGCAGGCGCACCAGTTCACCCCGGCGTATTGCGTCTGCGGCCTGGAAGGTTGGCAGCATGGCGATCCCGGCGCCGGCCAGCGCGGCCCGCTGCAAGGTCATCACCTCGTTGGCACTGATATTCCCCGCTACCGGTACGGCGACCTGCTGGCCAGCTACCTCGAAATGCCAAAGGCTGTGACCGAAATAGGCGTGGGTCAGGCAATTGTGGCGGCTCAGGTCTTCGACCTGTTGCGGCGTGCCGTGCTCGCGTAGATAGGCCGGTGCCGCGCACACCACCGAACGACAGACGCTCAGGCGCCGAGCGATGAGGTTGGGGTCAAGGTCGTTGCTGGTGCGAATGGCCAGGTCGATGCGTTCGTCTACCAGGTTGACGGTGCGATCAAGCATCTGCAGTTCGACCTTTACCCGAGGGTAGCGCTGTACATAGGCCGCCACCGCATCCACCAGCTGTGCCTGGCCAAATGAGGTACTGACGCTGATGCGCAATACACCCCTTGGCGCATCATCCGGCTGCTGTACTGCAGCCTGCAGGTCGCCGGCCAGTTCCAGCAGTTGCCGGCAGCGGGGCAGGGTTTCCTGGCCGGCTGCGGTGAGGCTGAGCTTGCGCGTGGTGCGCTGCATCAGCCGTGCGCCAACCCAGTCCTCCAGTTCGGCCAGGTAGCGCGACACGACCGGCCGGGATAATTGCAGGTAATCCGCCGCCGCCGACTGGCTGCCCAGGTCGATGACTGTGACGAACACACGCATGGCGTTGAGACGGTCCATGATTTGCCCGATTTCAGAAACAAACTATGTCTGAGCATCGCATTTTTTGTGGCGAATCGGGTAACTAAGCTGTGCACATTGTTTGGCAGAAGGCGTTACCCGAAGCCAGCAGACGAGTGCCCTGGCGCTGGCAGCGAAGGTCACCAAGGGCGGTAATTCTGTTCAATTGATGGGAGAGTATTTCATGAGCAAGATCGCAATCATCGGTGCCACCGGCCGTGCTGGCAGCCAGTTACTGGAAGAGGCCCTGCGCCGTGGTCACCGTGTACTGGCCATTGCCCGCGACGCTTCTACGCTTGAAGGGCGTGAGGGTGTGACCGTCAAGTCGCTGGATGTCACGGATAGCGCGGCCCTCCAAGCAGCCGTCGCAGGTATGGAGGCTGTGTTGAGTGCCGCGCATTTCTCGACAATGGAGCCGCCCGCCATCATCGAGCCGGTGAAGCGTGCCGGGGTCAAGCGCCTGCTGGTGGTGGGTGGCGCCGGTAGCTTGTTGCTGCCGTCAGGCCATCGGGTGATCGACAGCCCGGATTTCCCGGAGGCGTATAAAGCCGAGGCCAGTGCCGGTGTGCGTTTTCTGGAGGCGCTGCGGCGCGAGCCGAACTTGGACTGGACCTTCCTCTCGCCTTCGGCTGAGTTTGTTGAGGGTGAACGCAGAGGTCACTACACGCTGGGCAAGGATCATTTGTTGATCGGTGCGGACGGCAAGAGCTGGATCACGTTTGCCGACTATGCGATTGCCATGCTGGATGAGCTGGAGAAGCCGCAGCACTCGCGGCAACGGTTCACTGTCGGCTATTGAGTCGCCTGCGAACGAGCCGTCACATGCTGGCCTGGCGCTCCAGCCAGTCCAGCAATTCCAGCAACCCTGGCGGCAAGCTCCTGGTCTGGCTCACCAGGTAATACCCCTTGCCTGTCAGCACCTTCAGCGCAAACGGCATGCACAACCGCCCGCCGCGTAGGTCATCGCCAATCAGCGACCAGTCACCGATTGCCACCCCTGTCCCCTGCGAGGCCATGGCCATCGCCATGTCCAGTGTCTCGAAATGTTGTTTAGGGCCATGCGTGGCCAGCGTCACTCCAGCCGCCTGCAACCACAACCGCCAATCGTGTTCATCCCGCGAGGGGTGCAGCAACATATGTCGGGCCAGGTCTTCCACCTGCTGCAACGGCACTGGCCCTTCACGCAATGACGGTGCGCACACTGGGGTCAGTTGCTCATCGAACAGCTTGCGCACCTGCAGCCCGTGGTTCGGCGCATCGCCGTAGACCACTGCCGCATCGAAGCCCTCGCGGCGCAAATCCACCCCGTGCTGCACGGTAGTGGTCAGCTCAACCGGCACATCCGGGCGCAGCGCCTGCCATTCCATCAGGCGCGGCAGCAGCCAGCGCATTACGCAGGTTGGCGCCTTGAGCTGCAAGGTAGTGCTGTGCTCACCCACCTCGTGCACCCCTTGTTCGATCAGCGCGAACACCTGCTGCACCCGCGGCAGCCAGTCCAGGCCTTCACGGGTCAGACTCAACCCACGCGCCTCGCGCTTGAACAGGGCGTAACCGAGGTGTTCTTCGAGGGCTGCAATCTGGCGGCTGACAGCGCCCTGGGTGATGTGCAACTGCTGCCCGGCGCGGGTGAAGTTGCAGTGCTGGGCGGTGACCAGAAACGTATGTAGCGCAGGCAGGGGCGGGAGGCGTTTCATTGCATTAAGCCATGATCACAGGACATGGCTAGTATGTGTTTTTTTACATTGTGGCGATAGCCGTGGCTTGGGTCCAATAGGGGCATACCCCAACAAGATTCATGGTGACCCCTGATGGCAACCTGCGGCGAAGTACTGGTCAAACTCCTTGAAGGCTATGGCGTCGATCATGTCTTTGGCATCCCCGGTGTACATACCGTGGAGCTCTATCGTGGCCTGGCGGGCTCTTCCATTCGCCACATCACCCCGCGTCATGAGCAAGGTGCCGGGTTCATGGCTGACGGCTATGCGCGCACCCGCGGCAAACCCGGGGTGTGCTTCATTATCACCGGTCCGGGCATGACCAATATCACCACTGCCATGGGCCAGGCCTATGCTGACTCGATCCCGATGCTGGTGATTTCCAGCGTGCAGTCCCGTGACCAGCTGGGCGGTGGCCGTGGCAAGTTGCACGAGCTGCCCAACCAGGCCGCGCTGGTATCGGGTGTGGCAGCGTTTTCCCACACCTTGATGAGTGCAGCCGACTTGCCGCAGGTGCTGGCCCGAGCATTTGCCGTGTTCGACAGTGCCCGGCCACGCCCGGTGCATATCGAAATCCCGCTCGATGTGCTGGTTGAACCGGTCGACTTCCTGCTGCCGGGCCGCCCTGTACGGGGCAGTCGGGCAGGGGCTGCACCGCAGGCCGTAGCGCAGATGGCTGAGCGACTGGCCGGCGCACGTCGGCCGCTGATTCTGGCCGGTGGCGGGGCGTTGGCTGCAGGGGCCGCGCTGGCACGGCTGGCTGAACACCTTCAAGCCCCGGTGGCATTGACCATCAATGCCAAAGGCTTGCTGCCGGCCAGCCACCCATTGCAGATCGGCTCGACCCAGTCGTTACCTGCCACACGGGCGCTGGTGGCCGAGGCCGACGTGGTGCTGGCGATCGGCACCGAACTGGCCGAAACCGATTATGACGTGACCTTCAAGGGTGGCTTCGAAATCCCTGGCAGCCTGTTGCGCATTGACATCGACCCGGACCAGACGGTGCGTAATTATCTGCCGGAGCTGGCGCTGGTAGCCGATGCCGCGCTGGCTGCCGACGCGCTGCTCGGTGCCTTGCAAGCCCAGCCGCAGCCAGTGCACGAAAGCACTTGGGGCGTGGCCCGTGTGGCCAACCTGCGCAAGGTATTGGCGGCAGACTGGGACCAGCCAACCCTGAGCCAGACGCGTTTGCTGAGCGCCATACTGGAGCGCCTGCCCAATGCGATTCTGGTGGGCGACTCAACCCAACCTGTGTACACCGGCAACCTGACGCTCGACATGGAGCAGCCACGGCGCTGGTTCAACGCCTCGACCGGCTACGGTACCTTGGGTTACGCGCTGCCAGCAGCCATGGGCGCCTGGTTGGGCAGTGCCGAGCACGCTTGCGAGCGCGCCCCGGCGGTGTGCCTGATTGGTGACGGTGGTTTGCAGTTCACCCTGCCGGAGCTGGCCAGTGCAGTGGAGGCTCAGGTACCGCTGATCGTACTGTTGTGGAATAACCAGGGGTACGAGGAGATCAAGAAATACATGGTCAACCGGGCGATCGAGCCGGTCGGGGTGGATATCCATACCCCGGATTTCATCGGTGTGGCGCGGGCATTGGGCGCGGCAGCAGAGAACGTGGCGGATGTCGCGCAGTTGCAGGCGGCGCTCGGGCAAGCGGTGGAGCGCAAGGGGCCGACCTTGATTCAGGTGGACCAGAATCAGTGGCAGGCGGCGGTGTTGGGTTGAACCATTGCGATTGCCTGTATCGGCCTCTCGCGCCTGCAGGCAGCGCGCAATTTTCGCATCTGTGCAAAAACCTGTAGGAGCGGGTTTACCCGCGAAAGCGCCGGTGCAGGCGAATGTTGAGCTTCATACTGCAGTAGCCCGCAACCGAGCCACATCGCGAATCGGTGGCGCGCCGTAAAGCCGGCTGTATTCACGGCTGAACTGCGACGGGCTTTCATAGCCCACCCGATAAGCCGCCACCGCCGCCTCCAGCCCGTTGTTCAACATCAGCCGCCGGGCCTCCTGCAGGCGCAGTTGCTTCTGGTACTGCAATGGGCTCATCGAGGTCACGGCCTTGAAGCGGTGGTGCAAGGTCGAGGTGCTGAGGTTGACCTCCCGGGCCAGGTCCTCGATACGCAGCGGCTGTTGAAAGTTATGGTTGAGCCAGGTGATGGCCTGGCAAACCCGGTGGGTCTGGCTGTTGGCCAAGGCAATTTCATACAGCCGGTAACCCTGCGGCCCACGGAGCAGGCGGTAGAGAATCTCGCGGCGGAACAGCGGCGCCAGCATGGCGATGTCGCGCGGGGTGTCCAGCAGGCGCAGCAGCCGCAGCAGGGCATCGAGTAAAGCGGCATCTGTGCGCTCAACATACAAACCACGACCGGAAGGACGATTGGGTACCAGCATTGGCCCGCTCTCGGCGATCAATTGGCTGATCTCGGCCGGGTCCAGGTCCATGCGCAGGCCCAGGCTTGGTTTTTCGGGGCTGGCATCCAGCCTCACGCCGCTCAGCGGCAAGGTCACCGAAACGACCATGTAATGCAGGGGGTCGTAGGCATACTGCTCGTCACCCAGGAACAGGCTTTTGCTGCCTTGGGCAAGGATGCACAGGGCAGGTTGCGCCAAGGTGGGGACCGAGCGCACGTTTTCGGTGTAGCGCACCAGGTAGAGGTCATCAATGGCTGATGCCGGGCCGTGGGGCGCCTCGGCATGGCGAGCGATCAACTCGGCCAGCTCCAGGCGCTGCAGTTCCAGGGTCGGTTCGGTGGACGTGGCGGTGGTCATGATGGCTTTCCTCTACTGACCGACGCAGCATAGGTTTGGGCAAAGACGGGCGCTAGTCGAAAGCTGCACGTCGATTGCCTGATCCTGCCGCGTTGCAGGATCAGGCAATCGACGTGCAGAAATGGCCTAACGCGCCGCGCGGGTGCGCGCCTAACCTTGGCAGCCTGGCTTTTCCGTCCGCCTGCTTCAAGGAGATTGTGCAATGACCCTAAGACAACCGGTCACCCACCTTGCTTTCATCCGTGCCAGCAGCGGGCGCTCGGCAGAGCTGGGCGCGCGCCTGCGTGACCTGCTCGAGCCCTCGCTGCGTGCACCGGGATGCCTGAGTTTCACCGTGCAACGTTCTCAAGCTGATGCTGACCTGTGGTTGCTCAGCGGAAGCTGGCAGGACCAGCAGGCGATGAGTGGCTACTTTGCTTCGCCGACACTGGAGGTGTTCGGTGAGCTGGTGCAGGCTCAGGTGGTCAGCAGCCTGGACTTGCATACCTTCGATTGAGCGTGGATGAGGTACAGTGACGCCCTTGTTCAACAACCCGGACAGCAACATGGCACGTAGGGAATTCACTCATTTCGAAGCGGTATCGGCAATGGTGCCGGTGGAAGGTGGCGGCTACAACGCGGCTATCGCAGTCAAAGCCTTGGGCATGGGTGGTGCGCCGCGCTTTCACAAGGTTCTCGACGGGCAGGTGTTCAAGGGCGCTGTGGCCGCCGACGAAGCGGCCACCGCCGAGCTGCAACGCCTGCAGGGCGTCAGCGAAGAGGGCGAGCTGGTCTGGTGATCAGGCCGGCGGCCGGGCCATCTTGAACAGGTTGCCCAGCTCGAAATAATCCGCCGGGCCACCCCCACGCAAGATCGGCTCGGCGGCAGCGGTATCGTAGATGCCGTTGTTCAACAGGTGCTCGGCAATGTGCACTGCCACCACTTCCCCAAGGATCAACCAGCTGGGCACCTGTTGCTGGTCGGCGCGCTTGAGCTGGACGATCTGGCTGACCTTGCACTCGAAGGCCACCGGCGTTTCACCCACGCGCGGCACCTTGACGATGCGAGACGGTGCGGCAGTGAGGCCGCTCAATTCGAATTCGTTCACTTCGGCAGCAACCGGTGCGCAGCTCAGGTTCATGTGCTCGGCCAGTGGACGGGTGGCCAGGTTCCAGACGAACTCACCGGTCTGCTCGATGTTGTTCAGGCTGTCTTTGCGCCCGACGCTGCAGAAACCGATGATCGGCGGGATGTAGTTGAACGCATTGAAGAAGCTGTAAGGCGCCAGATTCAGGCGGCCTTCGCGGTCCTGAGAGGAGATCCAGCCGATAGGGCGGGGACCGACGATGGCGTTGAACGGGTCGTGCGGCAGGCCGTGGCCTTTGGCGGGTTCGTAGTAATACATCTGTGCTGGGCTTGTTGGCCCTACCTCCTGGTGGACAAGGTGCCTAGTGTGCCAAGCCTGAGCTCGCCTGCAAATGATCAAGCCCGGCCGAAGCCGGGCTGGGTGCTCGCAGTCAGGTATCAGCTGATGCGGTGCGCGTTGGTGCGGTCGAAGCCGTCTTCAGCGAAGCGTTGGCCGCCGGTGCGGTCGAAGCCGTCTTCAGCGAAGCGTTGGCCGCCGGTGCGGTCGAAGCCGTCTTCAGCGAAGCGTTGGCCGCCGGTGCGGTCGAAGCCATCTTCAGCGAAGCGTTGGCCACCGGTGCGGTCAAAGCCGTCTTCAGCGTAGCTGGCTGACTGGGTTTGAACCGCGGCAAAGGTGTGAGCGTCGGTCCGGTCGAAGCCATCTTCGGCGAAGGCGCCAGCTGCGAAAACCGAAAGGGCCAAGGTAAGGATCAGTTTGTTTTTCATGGTCGTTTCTCCGAGGGTGCGAGAGGTTGTTTGTTTCTATGGGTTTAATCCTACGCCTATAAATTTGATTAAAAAGCGCAAATAATAGCGCATAAAAATCGAATAAATAGATGTATATGTGTACGCTGCGCGTGAGTCAGGCAGCGGGGTCATCCACTCGCTACAAGCACTCGCGTCGTCGTTTTCTCAGCCATTGCAGCTTGAAGAGCGGGAATTAATGGGGCGTTAAGAGCGAAATATCTTGTTTCAAAGTTCTATCAACGCTTTTTTCATGCGTCACCAACCGTTTTTTCAGATGCACCTCAGCACCATCGCCGCACCTTAGACTGGAGCGGCACAACAATGAACAAACTCCCGCAAATCACTTTGGCCTTCTGGGTCATGAAGATCTGCGCAACCACCCTTGGCGAAACGGCAGGCGACTTGCTGTCGATGACGTTGAACATCGGCTATGCACTCAGCTCGTTGATGCTGATCAGCGTGTTCCTGCTGACCTTGGTCGGCCAGCTTTACTCACGCCGCTACCACCCGATGTTGTACTGGCTGGTGATTCTCTCCACCAGTACCGCTGGCACCACCATCTCCGACTTCATGGACCGCACCCTGGGCCTGGGTTATGCCACGGGGTCGGCCCTCCTCATCGGCATCCTGCTGCTTACCTTCCTGGTCTGGCGCCTTAGCGGCAACCCGCTGGATGTCAACCGCATCAAGAACCGAACGGGCGAGCTGTTCTACTGGGTGGCAATCCTGTTTTCCAACACCCTTGGCACCGCGTTGGGCGACTACCTGGCCGATGACTCGGGGCTGGGCTTTGCCGGCGGTGCGCTATTGATTGGCAGTGCCATTGCACTGGTGGTGGTCGCCCGCTACTGGACGCGTATTCCCGGCGTGGTGTTGTTCTGGGTCGCGTTCGTGCTCACTCGGCCGTTTGGCGCAACCTTGGGCGACTTCCTTACCAAACCCCATGAAAAGGGCGGCCTGGACTTCGGCACGGTCGGCTCTTCGGCTGTGCTGGGCGGAGTGCTGCTGGTGCTGGTGCTGATGGCCAACTGGTACCAGCGCCGTGACCCGCGACAGGCGCTTGAGGTGTCCTGAAGCTGCTTTCAGGTACGAGTGAACCGAATAGAATGTTTAATCGGCTCACAGCGAAAATAAGTGCTGATCGAACAAATGAAAAGGGCGCACCTTGAAACGGTGCGCCCTTTTCATTTCGGCGTCGCATTCACTCGGTGGTAATCCGCGAGTGCTGCTTGGTGTCTTTCATGGTTGCGTAAACCAGCAGCGAGCAGGCGATACAGGCGGTGACGTACCAGTAAAAGCCGCTCTCCATCCCGGCGCTTTTGAACCACAGGGCAACGTATTCGGCGGTGCCGCCGAAGATCGACACTGTCAGGGCATATGGCAGGCCTACGCCCAGGGCGCGAATCTCGGTAGGGAACAGTTCAGCTTTGACCACGGCGTTGATCGAGGTATACCCGCTTACGATGATCAGTGCGGCCATGATCAGGAAGAATGCACCCCACCAGGTCTGGATGGTGTGCAGGGTGCTGAGGATGGGGACGGTGAATAGGGTGCCGAGCACACCGAAAGCGATCAGGATCGGGCGGCGGCCGATCTTGTCGGACAGGCCACCGATCACCGGCTGCAGGCACATGAACAGGAACAGCGTGGCGGCCGAGATGGTGGTCGAGTCACTGATGCTCATGCCCACGGTGTTGACCAGGTATTTCTGCATGTAGGTGGTGTAGGTGTAGAAAGCCAGGGTGCCGCCCATGGTCAGACCGACGACGGTCATCAGCTCCTTGGGGTGACGCAGCAGGGTGCGCATCAGGCTTTCCTTGGCCTTTTCCTTCTTGGTGAACGAGGCGGTTTCTTCCATGCCGCGACGCAGGTACAGGGCCACCACGGCGCACAGCGCACCGATCACGAACGGCACGCGCCAGCCCCAGGCGTACAACTGCTCGGTGGTCAGGGTCTGTTGCAGGACGATCAGTACCGCCAGGGCGATGAGCTGGCCGGAGATCAGGGTTACGTACTGGAAACTGGAGAAGAAACCACGGCGCTCCTTGCTGGCCATTTCGCTGAGGTAGGTGGCCGAGGTGCCGTACTCACCACCCACCGACAGGCCCTGCAGCAGGCGTGCGATGACCAGCAGGACAGGCGCGGCGACGCCAATGGTTTCATAACCCGGGGTTAGGGCAATGACCAGCGAGCCTGCGCACATGAGCAGTACCGACGCCATCAGTGCGGCCTTGCGGCCCTTGCGGTCGGCGTACAGGCCCATCAGCCAGCCACCGATCGGCCGCATGAGGAAGCCCACGGCGAAGATCGCAGCGGTATTGAGCAGTTGTGCGGTGGAGTCGCCGGCGGGGAAGAAAGCCTTGGCGAAGTACAGCGAGAATGCGGCGTAGACGTACCAGTCGTACCATTCGACCATGTTGCCGATGGACCCGCTGAAGATCGACTTCAAGCGGCTGGCGGTGGTTTTTTCTGCGGCAGGCGCGGTGGCCGCCCCGGCGGGCAGGGAGGTGGCGTTATCCATCAGGGATACCTTCTCGTTGTTTTTGTGGAGCGCGCCGTGGCGCAGCTTGCCAAGGCAATTGCAGAAGGTGTGCCAAATGGGGGCGGGCTGATTCATTTCAGGGCATCAGATACCCCAGAACCGGCACAGTAGCGGGGCTTGCGCTGCCCTTTGCGGGAGCGGGCCTGCCCGCGAGGGCTGAAAAAGCAGCCCGGAAGCTCGACGGAATAAGCGGTTTTTTGCCTACCAGGTGCAGGTCATAAGCGGATTTCCGCTCATTCCTGACTGACAAAATCCTCGCGCACCAGCCCATGCCGCTGCATCTTCTCGTTAAGGGTGCGCCGCGGCAGCTGCAATGCCTCCATCACCGACTTGATCTCGCCCCCATGCTGACGCAAGGCCGCGCGCAGGCATTGCGCCTCGAATGCTTCCATCTGCTCGCCCAGCGACTGCCCGGCAGGAGCCACCTCGATGTTTGGCGAACCCAGCCCCAACGCATGCCGCTCCGCCGCATTGGCCAGCTCACGCACGTTGCCAGGCCAGTCATGTGACAGCAGCTGCGCCAGCTGTGCAGCCGAGAGCGGCGGGGCGGTGCGACCAAGCTTTTCACCTGCAGCACGGGCAAAGTGTTCGAACAGCAGTGGAATGTCCTCCCGCCGCTCGCGCAGCGGTGCCAGGCGCAATTCGGCCACGTTCAGGCGGTAGGCCAGGTCTTCGCGGAAGCGCCCGGCACGAGCCTCCTCGAGCAGGTCGGGCTTGGTCGCAGCAATGATGCGCAGGTCCACGCTGATGCTCTGGTTGGCCCCCAGGCGCTCCAGCTTCTGCTCCTGTATCACCCGCAACAGCTTGGCCTGTTGGGCCAGTGGCATGCTCTCGATTTCGTCGAGGAACACGGTGCCGCCGTTGGCATACTCCAGCTTGCCGATCCGTTTACCCTGGGCGCCCGTGAAGGCGCCGCTCTCATGGCCGAACAGTTCGGCCTCGAACAACGACTCCGGGATGGCCGCGCAGTTGAGGGCTACAAAGGGTTTGGCGGCACGGGGGCCGAAGTCGTGCAGGCAGCGGGCCACCCGCTCCTTGCCACTGCCGGTTTCACCGCGGATCAGCACGTTCACCGGCAGGCCGGCCAGGTCCAGCACTTGCCGGCGCAGCTGTTGCAAGCCCTGGGACATGCCCAGCAGCGTGACTTCCAGGCGGGACTTGAGGTCGGCCTGCTCATGGAGCCGGCGGTTCTCAAGCACCAGCTGGCGCTTTTCCAGGGCGCGGCGCAGGCTGCCCAGCAAGTCTTGCGGCGTGAAGGGTTTTTCCAGGAAGTCATAGGCCCCGCTGCGCATGGCTTCTACCGCCATCGGTACATCACCGTGACCGGTCAGCAGAATCACGGGCAGGTCGGGGTCGTTCGCCTGCAGGCGTTCGAGCAATTGCAGGCCATCCATGCCCGGCATGCGCACATCGCTGATGATCACCCCAGGGAAGTGCTGCGGCAGGCGTGCCAGGCACTCATCGGCGCGAGCGAACAACTGCACGCTGAAGCCAGACAGGCTCAGCCATTGCTCGACAGCAGTGCGGATGCTGGCTTCATCATCGACGACGATCACTGAATTCAACATACAGGCTCCAGGTCACGGGGCAGGGTAAGGCTCAGGCGCGCGCCGCCAGGCAGGTTTTCGGCCTGCAGTTGGCCGCCGGCCTCGTGGACGATGCCGTAGGAAATGGCCAGGCCCAGCCCTAGCCCTTCCCCCACCGGCTTGGTGGTGAAGAACGGGTCGAAGACCTTGGCCAGGTCGGCTTCGGCAATGCCGCCACCCGAGTCGAGCACACTCAGGCGCCATAGCTCCCCGTCGGGTTCGATGCGGATCTCCAGGCGTTTGTAACGCTTGTCGAGCATGGCGTCGAGTGCATTGTGCAGGAGGTTTATCAGCACCTGCTCCAGGCGGATGGCGTCGCCGCGTACCCAGGCCGGGCGTGCCAGGTACAGGGCCACCTCCACTTCCTCGCTGCGAAGGCGCGCTTCCAGCAGGTGCAAGGCCTGGTCGACCACGGTTGCCAGGTCAAGGCGTTCGCGCAGCCCCATCGGGCTGTTGCGGGCAAAGGTCTTCAGGTGGCTGGTCAGTGCTGCCATGCGCGTGAGCATCTGTTCCAGTGGCTCCAGCGCTTGCCGCGCGTCGTCATGGCGACCATGGTCAAGCAGCAGGCGCAGTGTTTCCAGCTGCATACGTTGGGTGGTCAGCGGTTGGTTGATTTCGTGGGCCATCGCTGCCGACATCTGCCCGAGTGCGGCGAGTTTGGCCGATTGCACCAGGCCTTCCTGGGCAGTGCGCAGCTCGCGGGTGCGTTCCTCGACCTGGCGTTCGAGTTCTTGCCGGCTGCGCTGGCGCAGGCGTGCCAGGCGCAGGCGTTGGCTGACGAAAAGGGCGGCGAACACCAGGCTCAGCCAGACGGCGGCGGCACCCAGCGCGGCATTACGGCCGTCGGCAGCGACCTGCGGTTTGCGCAGCAGGTGCAAGGTCCAGTTTTCGCCTTCCAGCGGCAGGCTTTCCCACAAGTACTCGGTGCTGCCCTCGGGGCCTTGCACGCGGCTAAGGGTGCTGTAGGGGGCAAACCGCGTCAGCACCTGATGGTGTAGCGGCACCAGCGGTTGCTTGTCGTACTGACGGGTTTCGGCCAGCTCGGCACGGTCGGCGCCACTGAGCGGCTGAAGTTCGCGGTAGCGCCAGCCATCCTGGTTTGCGATGAAAGTGATGCCGCGGGCGTCGCTGACCAACAAAATATCGTTGCCCTGTCGCCATTCGCGTTCCAGCTCGGGGAATTCCAGTTTCACCACCATGGCGCCAAGGAATCGACCATGCTCGTCGTTCACCGCACTGGCGAGGAAGTAGCCCGGCACGCCACTGGTCACGCCCACGGCATAGAAGCGGCCACTGCCCTGGCTGCGGGCTTGCTTGAAGTAGGGGCGGAAACCGTAGTTGGAGCCGACGTAGCTGCTGGGCAGCCGCCAGTTGCTGGCGGCAATGGCCAGCCCGGTGCGGTCGAGCAGCTCGAGGGTGGAGGAATTGGCGGCGCCATTGATGCGTTCGAGCTTGTGGTTCAGGGCGTTCTGAACGTTTTCGTCGACCGGGCCGCGCAAGGCTGCGATCAGCTCCGGGTCCAGCGCCAGCACGGCGGGGAGGGCACGGTAGCGATCGATGAGGGTGTGCAGTGCGTTGGCGTACAGGCCCAGTTGCTGGCTGGCACGCCTGGCGTCATCTTCCATGGCCTGGCGCTTGGCCTGGTGCATGGCCCAGCCGGCGCTGAGTGCGGTACCCAGCACGATCAACAGGGTGATCAGCCCCAGACGCAGGGCGCGAAAGGAAAAGGGCATCGGGGGCGGATCCGGTGGTGGGGGATATCGGGGCCGGCCTCTTCGCGGGTAAACCCGCGCCTACAGGCACTCTGCAGCACCTGTAGGAGCGGGTTTACCCGCGAAGAGGCCAGAACAGGCGGCCTGTTTCAGTCAAAGCAATTCAAAACTCTGCTGCTGCACCGCCTGGGAGTCCAGCCCTACCTGGACATTGAACTCCCCAGGTTCGGCAACCCGCTGCAACTGGCCATTGTAGAACTTCAGGTCGTCCTCGCTGATGCGGAAGGTCAACGTGCGGGTTTCACCCGGTTCAAGCGTCAGCTTCTGGAAGTTCTTCAGCTCTTTCATTGGGCGGCTCATCGACGCCGACACATCCTGCAGGTACAGCTGCACCACCGTCTCGCCTGCAACCTTGCCGGTGTTCTTGACCGTAACCTTGGCTTCCAGCGTATCGCCGCGCTTGAGACCCTTGCTCGACAGGTTCAGGCCCGACAGCTCGAAGCTGCTGTAGCTCAAGCCATAGCCGAACGGGTAAAGCGGCCCGTTGGGCTCTTCGAAGTATTGCGAGGTGTAGTTGCCCGGCTTGCCCGGCGTGAACGGTCGGCCGATGCGGGTGTGGTTGTAGTACATCGGGATCTGCCCCACCGACCGTGGGAAGGTAATGGCCAGCTTGCCGGAGGGGTTGTAGTCGCCAAACAGCACGTCGGCGATGGCATTGCCGCCTTCGGTGCCGGCGAACCAGGTTTCGAGGATTGCGTCGGCCTGCTCGCGCTCCCAGCTGATCGACAGCGGGCGGCCATTCATCAGCACCAGCACCAGCGGTTTGCCGGTGGCCTTGAGCGCCTTGATCAGCTCGCGCTGGCTGGCCGGGATCTCCAGGGTGGTACGGCTCGACGACTCGTGGGACATGCCGCGGGACTCGCCGACCACTGCGACCACGACGTCGGACTGCTTCGCTGCCTTGACTGCTTCATCGATCAGCACGGCAGGCGGGCGTGGGTCGTCGACGATTTCCGGGGCATCGAAGTTGAGGAAGTTCAGGTAGTCGAGTATCGCCTTGTCACCCGTGACGTTGGAGCCTTTGGCGTAGACCAGCTTGGCCTTGCCTTCCACGGCGCGGCGCAAGCCTTCGCGCACGGTCACCGAGTGGGCAGGTTTACCGTCGGCGGCCCAGCTGCCCATCATGTCGATCGGGGCATCGGCCAGCGGGCCGACCAAGGCAATGGTGCCGGCCTTTTTCAGCGGCAGGGTCTGGTTGCGGTTTTCCAGCAGCACCAGGCTGCGGCGTGCCACGTCACGCGCAGCTTCGCGGTGCAGGCGGTCGTTGCCGTAGTAGTCCTTCAGGTCGGTTTCGGCCTTGCCGATGCGCACGTATGGGTCTTTGAACAGGCCCATGTCGTATTTGGCACCCAGCACTTCACGTACCGCCTGGTCCAGCTCGCGCTGGGTCACCTCGCCGGACTTCAGCAGGCCCGGCAGCTCTTCGCCGTACAGGGTATCGTTCATGCTCATGTCGATGCCGGCCTTGATCGCCAGCTTGGCGGCTTCACGGCCATCACGGGCGACGCCGTGGCGAATCAGCTCCTGGATGGCACCGTGGTCGCTGATGGTCACGCCCTTGAAGCCCCACTCCTTGCGCAGCAGGTCGTTCATCAGCCAGGTGTTGGAGGTGGCCGGTACGCCGTTGATCGAGTTCAGCGCCACCATCACGCCACCGGCACCCGCATCGAGCGCGGCGCGATAGGGGGGCAGGTAGTCGTTGTACATTTTCGGCAGGCTCATATCGACCGTGTTGTAGTCGCGCCCGCCTTCCACGGCGCCATACAAGGCGAAATGCTTGACGATGGCCATGATGCTGTCGGGGTTGGCCGGGCTGCTGCCCTGGAACGAGCGCACCATTACCTGGCCGATTTTCGAGGTCAGGTAGGTGTCTTCGCCGAAACCTTCACTGGTGCGGCCCCAGCGTGGGTCGCGGGCGATATCCACCATTGGTGCGAACGTCATGTCCAGGGCGTCGGCCGAGGCTTCGATCGCGGCGGTGCGGCCGACCTTGGCGACGGCGTCCATGTCCCAGGTAGCGGCCATGCCCAGGCCGATCGGGAAGATGGTGCGCTCGCCGTGGACGGTGTCGTAGGCGAAGAACATCGGGATCTTCAGGCGGCTGCGCATGGCCGCGTCCTGCATCGGCCGGTTTTCGGGGGCCGTGCGTGAGTTGAAGGTGCCACCGATACGGCCGGCGGCGATTTCCTCGCGGATCTTGTCGCGGGGCATTTCCGGGCCGATGCTGATCAGGCGCAACTGGCCGATTTTCTCGGCTTCGGTCATCTGGCTGATCAGATGCTCGATGAATGCCTGCTTGTCCTGCAGGGGCGGGGCGGTGGGGGCGGCGAGGGCCGCCTGACTGGCAAGGCCCATGGCCAGGCCCAGCAAAGACAGTTTCATCATCAATTCCGTTTTGGGGCCTCTGCCGTATCCTCGGTGATACGTGCGCGACCGAAGTTTTCAGGCGGCTATTGTTGTACGATTTGCAGGCAATTCTTCCAGCGGCGGATTATGCCTGAATATATCGCCTGCGGATGAAGCCCCGAATGCCGGGATAACAACTATAAGAACGCTCAAGAGACCGACGGCATGACCCCCTTCGACGAATACCATCAGCGGCAGATTGCCGAAGCCATTGCCCGTGCCGAACGGCGTACCGATGCCGAACTGGTGACGGTGCTTGCCCGTCGTGCCGACGATTATGCGTATTGGCCGTTGTTGTGGGCCGCCGTGCTGGCACTGACCGTGCCTGGGCTGTTGCACTGGCTGCTGGCTTGGCCCAGCGTGCGTGGCGTGCTGATGGGCAACGTGCTGCTGTTCGTCGTTTTGTGCCTGCTGCTGCGCAACCCGCGCCTGGCCGACTGGCTGATCCCCCGTGCCTTGCGCCGCTGGCGTGCCTCGCGCCTGGCCCGCCAGCAGTTTCGCGAGCAGAACCTGCAGCGCACAGCGGGCGCCACGGGCGTGCTGATTTTCGTCAGCGAGGCGGAGCGGCATGTGGAGATCCTGGTTGATCGGGGTATCGAACACTGCCTGGATGCCGAAACCCGCGCGGCCATCGGAGCCCGCTTTGCCGAGCAGGTGCGCCAGGGCCGGACTTTGCAGGGCTTTGTCGAGTGCATCGAAGTGTGTGGCGAGCTGCTTAGCCAGCACGTGCCGCCCACCCATGCACGCAACGAGTTGCCCAACCGCCTGGTGATTCTGGATTGATCCGGATCCAGCTGGCTTGACGCGTTTCCTGTGGACGCGGGGTCACCCGCGAATACTGCCTCAACGCCACCGGTGCATTCGCGGGTAAACCTGATCCCACAGGGTGTAGAATGCGCTTCCCGCTATTCGAGGCACCGTTTCTTCATGTCCGCCAGTACTTCCGCCCCCTCCGCGCCGGATGCGCGCGCTCAGTTTCTCGACCTGCTGAACGCCGCCCTGCACGGCGAAACCCTGGTCAAGCTGGTGCTGGCGCGCCATGTCGGTGCCGACCAGACCTTGCAACGGATCATTGCCAAGCCGCTGCAGGTCAAGGGCCAGCCGTGCCTGTCGCTGGTCTACCGACACCAGACCCGCGACATCACCCGCAACCTGCCGCTGGACCAGGCCCAGGCGCTGGTTGCCGAACTGCTGCCGGACAGCTTCCGCAATGCGCATCTGTTCGATGCTGATGGCGAAGTGCAGTTGACCTTCAGCAAGAAGGGCAAACCGATGCTCCAGCGCCACGGTGCCCAGGCACCGCGCGTGGCCGATGCGGGTAGCGGGCATGACCGCGAGAAGAAGCGTTATCTGGAGCTGTCGCGGCCGTTTCTGCGCGACCTTGGTGTGACTGACGCACAAGGCGCACTGATCCCGTCCATGTCACGCAAGTGGAAGCAGATCAACAAATTCATCGAGGTCTTCGACCACGCCCTGGCCAATGCACCGGTGTCGACGGAACAGGCCCTACGGGTGGCCGACTTCGGTTCGGGCAAGGGCTACCTGACCTTTGCCATGCATGACTACCTGCGCAACAGTTTGGGTCGAGCAGCGCAGGTGACCGGCGTGGAGCTGCGCCAGGACATGGTCGACCTGTGCAACGCCGCGGCCGCACGCCTTGACCACCCGGGCCTGGAGTTCCAGTGTGGTGATGTGCGCAGCGTGGTGCCTGAGGCCATCGAGGTGATGATCGCCTTGCATGCCTGTGACATCGCCACCGACTACGCCATCCATACCGGCATCCGCTGCAACGCCGCGATCATCATGTGCTCGCCGTGCTGCCACAAGCAGATCCGCCCGCAATTGCACAGCCCAGGGTTGCTGCAACCCATGCTGCAGTACGGCCTGCACCTGGGCCAGCAGGCCGAAATGCTGACTGACAGCCTGCGTGCGCTGTACCTGGAAGCCTGTGGCTATGAAACCAAGGTGTTCGAATTCATCTCGCTGGAGCACACCAACAAGAACAAGATGATTCTTGCGGTGAAGCGGCGGCAGGCCGCGGATAACGGGGCGTTATTGGAGAAGATTGCCCAGCTCAAGGCGTTCTACGGGGTGCAGGAGCATTGCCTGGAAACGTTGTTGCGTGCGGACGGGTTGCTCTGACGCCACCCACCGGCATGCCTGCCGGTATCCTGTCAGCGTCGAGCAGAGGGCACTTCGATAGCCAATGCTGCCTGCCCCAACGGATGGGTGCTGGCATCGAAGAAATGCAGCACCGTCCCCGGCAAATCCCCGAAACGATCTGCAAAATGCTGCTTCTGATTGATCACCGACGCCTCGCCCAGCGGCCGAATGGCAATGGATAGGTGTTGCGGACGGGCTTGGCGAACAGCGTCGAGCAGGTGCCGGTCACTGCTGTCCAGATGCTGCCCGAACAGGCATATCCCTTGGTTTTCCTGCGCCAGCTGCCCCAGGCACCAGCTCAGATAGTCCGAGTTGCGGATAGCGCGCAGTTTTTCGTCGCTGCGGTCTTCATTGACGAACAGCGGTACTTCACCCGGGATGTTCACGGCAAACCCATCGAGCAGTTCGGCACTTTCAGCGCTGCGCTGGCGGGTGGTGGCGTCGGGCAGCTTGAGCAGGTGCAGGCCGCCATGCAGGTGCAGCACCCGGGTGCCTTCGCTGCCGGTGCGTCGCACGTCGAAATACCCTTGTTCGTCGAACAGTTGGGCGAAGCCATTCGGGGTGTGCTGCACGGCCCATGGCAGCAGCAGGTCGTAGTTGCTGGTGTAGACGCTTCGATAGCCGAGCAGGGCCTGGTTGAGGCTTGCCAGGGTGGCCGGCGGCATCAGCGGCCAGGGCAGATGCACCGTGCGCACGGCGTGAATCAGCGCTTCCTTGATCGAGTAGTAGCGGTTCAGCGGCGCGGTGGAGTTGATGGCCAGTGCGGCGTTGGTACGCACGGTGGTATTGAGGGCGCTGAGCACCGGCTCGAACAGTTCCGTGCCCAAGGACTTGAACAGTGCCTGATCACTGATCGCCAGGCCCTTCTTGCGGCCTGCGCGTTGCGCTTGCTCGAACAGCGAGAAGTAGCCGAACGGCTTCCATACTGCGCGGCTTGCGCCATTGCCCAGCAGCAGGGCGTCGCAGGGGTGGCGGGCGGCGAGTTCTGGCCAGGGGGTTAGGGTGGCATCGAGTGCGGGCATGCTGGGTCCGTTGGGTGGTGCGGGGAACGGGGCGACTTTAGCATGTCATGCGAGGTGTGCGAGGGTTGGTGTCAAGGCGATGGTTTTGCGTTGCCTGTGCTGGCCCTTTCGCGGGTGAACAGGACGAAACCCGCTCAACCCTGTTCGGTCACTTGCACACTGCGGTTTCGGTTGCGCCACACGCGGTACGCACGAATCCCCGCGCGTACCGAGCCGAATAGCAGTTTTTCTTCCATGTCCCGCGCCATCCCCGAGCGCACCAGCATGCGCAGGAAAGTGCCACGGGCGCGGGCGATGGCGAAAAGGATGCCTTGAGCCGCCAGGGTGTCGCGCACTTCGCGCAGGGCGGCGATGCCGCTGACATCAATGCTGGTTACCGCTTCGGCATCGAACAGCACGGCTTTAGGCTGGTCCTGGCTTTGCACGGCTTCAAGCAGGCGCATCTTGAAGTAGTCGGCATTGAAGAACAGGATGGCGTCGTCGAAGCGGTACACCACCAGGCCAGGCACGGTCCGGGCGTCCTTGAACTTGCGGATGTCTACCTGGCCTTCGGTGCCCGGCAGCCAGCCCAGGACGGCATCGGTGGGCTGGTAGATGCTGTACAGCAGGCGCAGGATCGCCAGGGTCACGGCAAACACGATGCCGGGCAGCACGCCCAGGCCCAGTACGCCCGCCGTGGTCAACAGGCACAGCCAGAACTCGAAGCGGCTGAGACGCCGGATATGCCCCAGCGATTTGATGTCGATCAGCCCCCAGCCAGCCATCAGCAGCACGGCCCCCAGCGCAGCCTGTGGGATCCAGGCCATGGGCGCGGTGAAAAACAGCAGGATCAGGGCGATTACCAATGCCGCGATGATGCCCACCAGCTGGCTTTTACCACCGACCATGTCGTTGACTGCCGTGCGCGAGTCGGCGCCGCTGATGGCAAAGCCCTGGGAAACCCCGGCCGCCAGGTTGCTCACGCCCAGGGCGACGAATTCGTGGTTGGCATTGATCGCATAGCCATGCCGGGCGGCAAAGCTGCGTGCGGTAAGCATGGCGCTACAGAAGCTGACGGTGGCGATACCCAGGGCGTCGCGCAGCAGGCTCTTCATTTCCGCCAGGTTGCTGTGTGGCCAGGCCAGTTGCGGGATGCCAGCAGGTACCGGCCCAAGGACGGCAACGCCGAAGCGGTCGAGGCCGAACAGGCCAACCAGCAGCATGAACAGCGCCACGACCGTGAGGGCTGCGGGCAGGCGCGGGTAGCGCCGTGGCAGCCAGATGAGCAGGGCCAGGGCGGCCAGGCCGATGATCAATGTGACCCAGTGAATTTCCGCCAGGCGCTGGAAGAAGTTGATCAGACTGAGGATGAAACCGTCGCCCTCGATCTGGAAGCCCACCACCTTGGACAGCTGCCCGGCGATCAGGCTCAGGCCGATACCGTTGAGGTAGCCGATCAGGATCGGCCGCGAGAAGAAGCTGGCGATGAACCCGGCCCGCGCCAGGCCCGCGGCAATCAGCATCACGCCGACCAGCACGGTGACGATCACCGACAGTTCGACGATGCGCTGGGGCTCGCCCATGGCCAGCGGTGCCACGGCGCCAGCGATCATCGCGCAGGTGGCGGCGTCGGGGCCGACCATCAGCTGGCGCGAGCTACCGATCAGCGCATAGACCATCATCGGTAGCACACAGGCATACAGGCCATATTGCGGCGGCAGCCCGACGATCTGCGCATAGGCAATGGCAATGGGAATCTGGATCGCGGCTACCGACAGGCCCGCTTGCAGATCGGCGTGGAACCATTCACGGCGGTAGTGCAGCAGGTTGGCCAGGCCCGGTAGCCAGCGGGAGAGAAACATGCGTTGTCCTTTCGAAATGTTTCATGAATCCATTGAGCGCATATCCGCCACAAACCGTTTCGCTTGCGCGCGCAGAGGCCCGACGCGCATTGAAGCGGATCGGTGGGTAAATGGCCATGGGCCAGGTCAAGGCAGGGTGAAAAACGAAAAAAGGAGCCAAGGCTCCTTTTGACTGCGATGACGTTGCTGGAACGCCATGCGGGAATGCGATGTGGAGCGGGTAGAGGGAATCGAACCCTCAACTAAAGCTTGGGAAGCTTTCGTTTTACCACTAAACTATACCCGCATCTGAGCTGGACTTTTTACCAGAACTTTCAGCGAATTAGAAGCCCACGTTATAAAAAAGCTTGTCGGCGCCCCGTGGCCTGCGGGTATTTGCTACAAGGCGCCGAGCCGCTCAGATGGCAAATGCATGCTGCCCCTGTTGCACGGGTTGGTAACGGTGGCGGGGTTCGCGCACGGTTGGCTTGAGGAACCCCAGCATGACACTGCGGGTGTTCTCGCAGGCGGTCTTGTTCTCCATGTCCAGGAAGTGGCCCGCATCGCGTATCACGCTGAACTGGCTTCTACCCACATGCTTGCTGAACTGCCGCGCATCTTCGACTGTGGTGTACTCATCGCGTTCGCCGTTGATGAACAGCACCGGGATGTTGATATTGCGCGCGCCTTGCAGCGCACGTTCCAGGTCGTGCTCCAGCACCTGGTTGATGTGGAAATGCATCTGTGCGTACTCGTGGCTGTCCAGGCTGCTCACATGGCGGTAGTTGAAGCGTTTGAACAGCGACGGCAAGTGCTTGCCGATGGTGTCATTGACCAGGTTGCCGACCTGATAACGGTCGCAGGCGGCCAGGTACTGGCAGCCACGGTCCAGATAGTCGCGCATCGGTTCGTTGATCACTGGCGAGAACGAACTCACCACGGCCTTCTTCACGTTCCTTGGCTGGTGCGCCAGCGCCAGCAGCGTGCTTGCGCCACCCCACGAGAAAGACATCACGTGGTCTGCCTGGAAGTGTTCGATCAGCTCAAGGAGGATATGCGCCTCGGTCTCCTTGCTGATCAGCCGTTCCTGACGGTTGTGCGGCTTGGACTTGCCTGCATACGGCTGGTCGAACAGCACCACGTTGAACTGTGGGTGCAGGTTACGTACCGTCTGGGCGAACGAGGCCGTGGTGGCCAGCGAGCCGTTGATCAGGATGATCGTGTTTTCGGCCGCATCCGCGCGATAGAACTCCGTGTAAACCCGATACTGACCTTGGATATCAAGTACAGCGATTTCTGGCCTCATGTCATCGACTCCTGGCGCAAAAAGGGTATTCGCGTCACCTAGGGTGCACGTTCTTTATGACAGGTAGGCATTTGCCTGAAGATAAACCGGGGGCCCTGTGTCGATCCTTGGCACGTGCGTCGACGGTATTGTTTTTGGCGGGCAATTTGCCGTGCCCCAAGGCATCTAGGCTTTGGGTGGCCGGCAAAAAGTGTCATCGACCGCCGGTGTGACTTGGTAGTCACAAGCAGACTGACGATTTGGATTCAAGCAGTGGGTTGGGGATCGCGCAAGTGCCGTTCGGTAGGGAATGTGACTTTTGTCGCTGAGCGGTCGTATGACGACACCTGGCTGTCTGCTCCGCCTACACAGTGGCTATCTCATTCGCCGTCAGTTCACGATACTCACCCGGCGCCAACCCCGGATCCAGCCGGATCGCCCCCATGCTCTCGCGATGCAGCCCCACCACCTTGTTGTTGAAATGCCCGAACATGCGCTTGACCTGGTGGTACCGCCCCTCGACGATCGCCAGCCGGGCTCGGTGGGGGCCGAGGATGTCCAGCTGGGCAGGTTGGGTGGTGAGGTCTTCGAAGGCGAAATAGAAACCCTCGCGAAACTTGGCCACGTAGTGCTCGCCAATCTCGTCCTCGGTGTCCACCAGATAATGCTTGGGCAGCTTGGTGGCAGGCTGGGTCAGGCGCCGCGACCACTGGCCATCGTTGGTCAGGATCATCAGGCCGGTGGTGTTGAAGTCCAGGCGCCCGGCTATGTGCAGGTCATCTCGCAACGCCATTGGCAGCAGGTCGAGAACGGTACGGTGCTGCGGATCGTGGGTGGCGCTTACGCAGCCAGTGGGCTTGTACAGCATCAGGTAGCGGGCCGGGCGGCCGGCCTGCAACAGTTGCTCGTCCAGCTCTACGCGGCTGAATTCACGCACGTCAGTGAGCGGGTCGCTGGCTACCTTGCCGTCCACCCGCACGCGGCGTTGCGCCAGCATCAGGCGAACTTGCTGGCGGTTGTAGCTGGGCAGGTTGGCGAGGAAACGGTCAAGGCGCATGGCAACGATCAGTGGGCAGCGGATGGACGCAGCTGTTCTTCAACGGCGGCGCAGCGTGGGCACAGGCAGGCCTTGTTGCGCAGTTCATCGGGCAGCGACTGGAGTACGGCCGGGTCGATGGTCACGCTGTAGCACCAACACGCCTGGGTGGCACGGCTTGGGTCGGCCAGGCTGCACTGGTTGAGAGCACCGCAAGCGGGGCAATGTTGCTTGTCATTCATGGTGGGTTTCACTGCAGACGCGGTTGCGGCCAGCCTGCTTGGCACGATAAAGCGCGCGGTCGGCGCGGGTCAGCAGGGCGTGCAGGGTATCCCCCGGTTGCAGGCTGCTCAGGCCGATGCTGGTGGTCAGCCGCAGCGGCTGGTCGTCGTAACTGAAGGTCAGCTGCTCGGTGCGTCGCCGGATCTTTTCCGCCACCTCGATGGCCTGGCGGCCTTCAGCTTCGCGCAGCAGCACGATGAATTCCTCACCGCCCCAGCGGCACAGTATATCTGACTGACGCAGGCTGCCTTGCAGCACATTGGCGAATTGGCGTAGCACTTCGTCACCTGCCAGGTGGCCGTGGTTATCGTTCAGCGCCTTGAAGTGGTCCAGATCAATCAGCAAGGCCACCAGTGGGCTACTGTCGCGCCGGGCTTCTCGCAGCGCCTGGGCGGCGAGCAGGTCGAAGCTGCGCCGGTTGTACAAGCCGGTGAGGCTGTCGAGCGTGGCCAAGGCTTCGGTGCTGGCCTGGTGGCGGCGGACCATGGCATGCACCAGTGCCAGCACCACCAGGGTGATCATCGTACAGATCGCCAGGTTCAGGTACAGCGCGTGGCGAATGCGGTCGAGGACGCCGGTTTCGCGTTTGTCCACCAACAGGTACCAGTCCAGTTCGGGCAGATGGCGAACGTTGAGAAAGTGGCTGTGGTTTTCGCTGTCATGGTATTCGTGGCTGCCTTCGCCGGGTACCACCTGCTCGGCGAGCATGGCCTTCAGCTCAGGGTTGTCGGTGAGAGACTGGCCGACTTGCAAGCCATGCGGGCCACCCTCGGAGCCGGTCACCAGCACCTTGCCTTTGGCATCCGTGAATAGCACCGCGCGTTGGTAGCGGCGTTGGTACTGATCGATCAGCTTGACCACCGACGAGACGCTCAGCCCTACGCCTGCCGCGCCGATGAAGCGCTGCTGGTAGTCGTGCACCTGGTAGTTGATGAACACGGTCAGGCTGTCCTGGTTGGCCATGTCCAGATCGACGTTGATCTCATAAGGGGCCTTGAGTTCACGCAGACGGAAATACCAGGCATCACGCCAGGTGCCCGGTTCGACGTGCTTGAGCACGCCTTTGGCCTGGTAGTAGGTCCGCGTGCGATCAGACACGAAAAAGGATGTGAAGATGCCCTGCTTGCCCATGACCTCGCCCAGGTAGCGGGTCATGCGTTCGGTATCCTGCTCGCCAGACAGCACCCAGTCGCGCAGGAAGGTGTCCTGGGCCATCATCGAGGCGATCAGCACCGGGCGGATCAGGTCTTTCTGGATTTCCGAGTAGACGGTGTCGGAGGTCAGCGGCAATTCGGTATTGATGATGCCGTCGCGGATGGCGCTGCGCGAGGAGAAGTAGCTGAGCAGCGAGGTGGCCAGGAAGCCGCAGGCCAGTAACACGAGCAGGGTAACGATCAGCGAGCGTTGCGAGAACAGAGCGGAACGTAAGGGCATGATCTTCCTGTGATGTGTGCCGAGCCGCTTATTCTAGTGAGGTGGCCGGCAAATGACTGCAAGTTTTTCAGGGTTATTCACCTGTATCAAGTTATTGCAGAAATGGCACTGTACCTGCGCGCCACTGTCTTATTCAGTGTCGATTGACGCATCTCGCATCGACGCTCGCCAGCGCCGCTGTTCGGGCACTCCAGCGGTCCAGGAGGCCGCCATGTCCTATCGAATCCTGTTGATCACCCTGCTGGGGCTGATGACTTCGGCCTGCGCCCCCTACTATGACCGCGGGGGCTATTACCGTTCGGACTACTACTCCACCGACCGCTATGTGGCGCCGGGGTATTACCGCTATGACCGGTACTATGTGGCGCCAGCCCCGCGCTACTACTATCAGCCTTCCCCCCGTTACTACCATCGGTCGGCCCCTGCGCCCCATTACCGGCCATCTCCGCAGCCAGGGATGAACCAGTGGCATGGCAACCCGCGCTATGACTATGGCAATCGCCAGCGGCAAGACTACAGGCAGGACCGGGATCGCCATGACTATCGCAATGACAGCCAGCGTTACCGGCATGGCGACTGGCACTCCAATGGGCAGGTTAGAGACCGCGGGCGCTGGGAGGGCGGGCGCGGGCAGGGGCGAGGAGGAAACTGGCAGCGCTAGGTGAGTGGACGCGGGGCTGACAAGCAGCCCCAGGTTCACGCAGCTAACCCACATCCGCCAATGGGTGCCGCCCTTCCCACGCCTTGGCAAAATGCGCCTCGACCACCGCCGCCGGCACTTGCGCCACATCAGGCCAGTGCCAGCGCGGCTGGTTGTCTTTGTCCAGCAGGCGAGCGCGTACGCCTTCACTGAATTCGGGGTGGCGGCAACAGTTCAGGCTCATGCTGTATTCCATCTGGAACACTTGCGCCAACGACAGGTACCGCGCCCGGCGGATCTGCTCCCAGACCAGATGCGCCGTCAGCGGGCACCCCTCATGCAGGCGTTGGCCGGCCTCTGCCAGCAATGGGTCGTCATGCTGCTTGAGCCTTTCCAGTGCGCGCCAGGCTGAAGCCGCATCAGCCACGTCGAGTAACTGATCGATCACATGCCGTCGTGGCAGCCACTGGGCATCAGGCAGCTCGGCGCAGGCACGATGCTGCTCGGCCTTGAGCAAGCTGTTCAGTTGCACGGCGGTCTGCTCCTGCCAGTTGAGTTGCAGCAACTCCTCGATCAAGCCCTCTTGCTGGTGTTCGCCCAGAAAACGGTCAGCCAGGCCCAGGTCAAGGGCATCGCGGGCGTTGATCGGCGTACCCGTCAGGCCGAAGAACAAACCCAGTTTGCCCGGTAGCCGGGCCAGGAACCAACTGGCGCCTACGTCAGGGTACAGGCCGATGCTGATTTCCGGCATGGCCAGCCGGCTGCTGGGTGTGACGATACGTACATTGGCGCCTTGCAGCAGCCCCATGCCGCCACCCAGCACATGCCCATGGCCCCAGCAGAATAACGGTTTGGGGTAGGTGTGCAGCGCATAGTCCAGGCGGTATTCGGCGGCGAAGAAGGAAGCCGCCAGCGGCGGGACACTGCCGGGGTGGTCGCGGCAGGCTTGCACCAGCGCACGTACATCGCCGCCTGCGCAAAAGGCTTTTGCCCCGTTGCCGCGCAGCAGCACGCAGACGATACCCGGGTCGCGGGCCCAGGTATGCAGTTGTTCGCCCAGCACCTCGATCATCGGCAGGTTCAGGGCATTGAGCGCCTTGGGCGCATCCAGGGTAGCGATGCCGATGCGGGCGCCATCGACGCCGGTGAGTACCTCGCAGTGAATGGTCATGGACTACCTCTCGCAAGTCATCGCTCAAGTATGGCTTGCCTGGCCAATCATGCCGGTCGTCGGTCGGATCGTTTGACAAGCGCGAAGGGCTTACCTAGTGTCGCGCCATTGTTTATGGAAGGCCCCATGACTGACGACGATCGCATCAAACTCGAACCCAGCTGGAAGGCCGCTTTGCGCGGTGAATTCGACCAGCCTTACATGCACCAGCTGCGCGAGTTCCTGCGTGGCGAGTACGCTGCCGGCAAGGAGATCTACCCGCCAGGGCCGCTGATCTTCAATGCGCTCAATTCGACACCACTGGACCAGGTGAAGGTGGTCATCCTCGGTCAGGACCCGTATCACGGGCCGGGGCAGGCCCATGGCTTGTGCTTCTCGGTGCAACCGGGCGTGGCCACGCCGCCGTCGCTGGTCAATATCTACAAGGAGCTGCAGCGCGACCTGAACATCCCGATCCCCAGCCACGGCTACCTCCAGAGCTGGGCAGAACAAGGCGTTCTGTTGCTCAACACGACCATGACCGTCGAGCGCGCCAATGCCGCATCGCATGCCAAGAAAGGCTGGGAATTGTTTACCGACCGGATCATTCAAGTGGTCAGTGAGCAATGCCCGAACGTGGTATTCCTGCTATGGGGGGCGCATGCACAGAGCAAACAGAAGCTGATCGACGGTACCAAGCACCTGGTACTGAAGTCGGTCCACCCTTCGCCGCTGTCGGCGTATCGCGGGTTTATCGGTTGCGGGCATTTCAGCCGTACCAACAGCTTCCTCGAGCAGCGGGGGCTCGGGCCCATCGACTGGGCACTGCCCCCGCTGTGAGAACCGCGGCGGGGTCGCAATCGCCTGTCAGTTCCTGAACCACCAGTGGGTTATTAAACGGTTGTACGGCGAATAATTGTTCGTAGGTCAGGTCGCTATCGGCAGGCTGGATAAGGTCACTTGGCAGCCCACCCAGGTGAGAAAGGCAACCTGGGTATTAGGCGATGCCGCCGTAGGTCAGGCGGGTAGCGCCTTGCGCGCCGGCGTAGTTCTGGGGGTTGGGTTCCAGGTAGCCGTGAAGATCATTGATAGCCACGACGTTGATCTGGACGGGGGCAGATGGCTCTGCGGCAAGGCTGCCTGCGCTGATGGCAAGGCATGCCCAGGCGATAGCCGAGCGATAGTTGCAGGAAAGGCGGACTTTCATCATTACCTCTTGAATGCCGGGAAGGGTGGGTTTGCTGGCGATCAGGGCAGCAATCCGACTTTATTCACCCAGGCATTGGGCAAGTGGTAATTATCTATCTTCAGGGGGCTTGCAGCTTGAAGACCTGTTGTCCCACAACCGGAAAAGCGGTTCTGCAAGAAACAACACCAGGATCAGGCGCATCACCTGCAGCGCCGTCACCAGTGGCACTGACAACTGCAACGTTTCGGCCGTGAGGCTCATTTCGGCGATCCCGCCAGGCATCATCCCCAGTGTCAGCGAACGCAAGTCCAGTGCAGTCATCATGCTCAGCACCCACGCGGCACTGGCGGCAATTGCCATGCACAAAGCCGTGGCCATCAAGGTGCGCCCCAGGAACGACGGTGCGCGGCGGAAGAACGCGCGGTTGAAGTGGCAGGCCAGGCCGCTGCCGATGAGCCACTGGCCGATCTGGCTGGCGCCGTTGGGCAGGGCGATCTGCAGGTTGCCGGCCAGGCTGACCGTGGCCGCGACCAGCAATGGCCCGAACAGCCATGGGTTGGGCTGGCGCAAGCGCTGCCAGAGCAGGGCAACGCCAACGCCCAAGGGCGCAATCAGTGCCAGCCAGCCCCAGCTCACGCTACCGGTGTGGTTCAGTGGTACCCCGTCACCCAGCAGAAACTTGAACAGCGCCGGCACGCACAGCACCACTGCCAGCACACGCAAGCTCTGCGCTGCCGCCACCTGGCTGAGCACTGCGCCATTGCGCGCCCCAAGGTTGACCATCTCTCCCGAACCGCCTGGCATGCTGGCGAAGAACGCAGTGGCGCGGTCTTCGCCGGTTCGCCGCAGCAGCCATACGCTGATCACACTGGACAAGGTGGTGAACAACGCACCGAAGAAGATCAGCGCGAAATGGCTGGCCACCTGCTCGATCACTGCTGGGGTGAAGTGCAGGCCAATACCGATGCCGATGATCCACTGCCCGCACTTGCGGCCATTGGGAATTTCCGACAGCTGCCAGGGTGTCAGGCAGCGCACCAGGATGATCGTCAGCAGTGAACCGACCATCCATGGCAAAGGCCAGCCGACCTTGCTGGCGGCAAAACCGCCAGCAAGGCCGACCAGCCCGGTCGCGACGAACAATGGCAACGACCGATCAGGCATCGGCCAGGGCCCGGCGCTGCAGGCTGCGTTTGCGCCAGATGCGCAGCAGCGGCAGGGCAAGCATCAGCACTACCAGCGCCCAGACACCCATGCTGATCGGGCTGGACCAGAGGATGCCCAGTTCACCGTTGGAGATCGACAGCGCACGACGCAGGTTCTGCTCCATCAGCCCGCCGAGGATGAAGCCCAGCAGAATCGGCGATAGAGGGAAGTCCAGCTTGCGCAGGATGTAGCCCATGATGCCGATACCGACCATGAGGAACAGGTCGAAGGTAGTGGCATGCACGGCGTACACACCGATCGCGGTGATGATGGCGATCACAGGTACCAGCGCCCAGTTTGGCACGGCGAGGATGCGGGTGAAGATGCGGATCATCGGGATGTTGAGGATCACCAGCATGATGTTGGCGACGAACAGCGAGGCGATCAGGCCCCAGACGATATCTGGCTGCTGTTCGAACAGCAGTGGGCCAGGGGTGATGTTGTACAGGGTCAGGGCGCCGATCATCACGGCCGTGGTGCCAGAGCCCGGTACGCCCAGTGTCAGCATCGGCACCAGGGCGCCACAGCAGGATGCACCAATGGCAGTTTCCGGCGCTGCCAGGCCACGGGCATCGCCTTTGCCGAACTTGCCGCTTTCCCCGGCCATGCGTTTCTCGGTCATGTAGGCCACGGCGCTGGCCAGCGTTGCGCCGGCGCCGGGTAGCACACCCATGATGAAACCGAGCAGGCCGCACCGGATGTTGACCAGGAACACCGAGGCCGCTTCCTTGAAGTTGAACAGCATGCGCCCGGTAGCCTTGACCGCCTGGTGGCCATGGTGGGTCTTTTCCAGCAGCAGGAGGATTTCGCTGACGGAGAACAGGCCCAGCACGAGCACCACGAACTGAATACCGTCGGCCAGGTGCACGCTGTCACCGGTGAAGCGGTACACGCCGCTGTTGGCGTCGATGCCGACCGCCGACAGGAACAGGCCGATGAGTGCTGCAATGAAGGTTTTCAGTGGTTTGTCACCGGCCATGCCACCCAGCGCGACGATGGCGAACACCATCAGCACAAAGTACTCCGCCGGGCCGAAGGCGATGGCCCATTTGGCCAGCAGCGGTGCGAACAACACCATGCCGCAGGTGGCGATGAAGGCGCCGATGAACGAACTCCAGGCCGACAGCGACAGGGCAACACCGGCCAGGCCCTGGCGGGCCATCGGGTAACCATCGAGGGTGGTCATGACGGTCGAGGCTTCGCCCGGAATGTTCAGCAGGATCGAGCTGATACGCCCGCCATATTCGCAGCCCAGGTACACCGCGGCCAGCAGAATCAGCGCCGATTCCGGCGGCAAGCCGAGGGCAAAGGCGATGGGGATCAGCAGGGCCACGCCGTTGATCGGGCCCAGGCCCGGCAGCAGGCCGACCACGGTGCCGATCAAGGTGCCCGAGAGGGCGGTGACCAGGTTGTAAGGGGACAAGGCAACGCCGAAGCCCTGGCCCAGGTAGCTCAAGGTATCCATGTCAGTTCTCCAGTACGCTCAGCAGGCCAAGGGGCAGGGGCACGTCCATCACGCGGTCGAACAGCCAGTAGAGGAAAATGCTCATGCCGGCCACCACAATGGCGCTGTGCAGCCAGCGGCCACCGTACAGCCGAGCCATGGGCAAGCCGACCAGGATGGCGCTGAGGATGAAGCCGAGCGCTTCGAACGTGGCGGCGAAGACGATCAGCAGGCCGACACAGGCGCTGATCTTCATCAGGGTCTCGCGATCCAGTTCCGGTTCGTCATCCTTGCGCAGGATCGGCGTTGGGCGGAACGCCAGGTACAGCAGGCCCAGCCCCATCAGGCCGAGCACCAACAGCGGGTAAGCGCGCGGGCCCACCGGTTCATAGGAAAATGCAGCGTGGTAGGGCCAGGCCATCACGGCCAGGGCAGCACACACCGCCAGCAGGGCCAGGGCGAAAATGCGTTGCAGGATCATTGGGGAATCCTCGTTGGGATTGCTCAAGTGAGATGCAAATCCTGTGGGAGCAGCCTTGCGGCTGTGCCAGGGGCCGCTGTGCGGCCCATCGCGACACAAGGCCGCTCTCACAAGGGGTAGTGGTGAGTCCGACAGGCTTACTGGATCAGGCCGAATTCCCTGGCCAGTGCCTTGTAGTCAGCCACTTGCTTCTTCACATAGCCGTCCAGCTCTTCGCCGGTCATGGCGAACGGGAACAGCTCGCGCTGGTCTCGCAGCTTGGCGAAGTCCTCGGAGGCCAGCATCTTGTCGAACGAGGTCTTCCACCAGGCGTAGTCCTCGTCGCTCACTTTTGGCCCCAGGTAGAAGCCACGCACCACCGGCCAGACGATGTCGTAGCCCTGCTCCTTGGCAGTAGGGATGTCTTTCATTTCCGGCTCGTCCAGGCGGTTTTCAGAGAACACCGCGAGGATGCGCATGTTGCCGCTCTGGATGTGCGGCATGGAGTCGGAAATATCGGTAGAGCCGACCTGGATGTGGCCGCCCAACAACGCCGTGGCGATTTCGCCACCGCCCTCCAGGGCCACGTAGCGCAGGTCGCGCGGGTTTATGCCAGCGGCCTTGGCAATCAACGCAGTCTGCATCCAGTCCTGGCTGCCGACGGTACCGCCGGAACCGATCACGACCTTGCTCGGGTCTTTCTTCAGCGCCGCGACCAGGTCATCAAGGGTCTTGTAGGGTGAGTCGCTCTTCACCGCGATGGCACCGTAGCTGGTGCCGACGGCAGCCAGCCATTTCACTGCGTTTTCGTCGAAGCGGCCGAATTTGCCCTGAGCCAGATTAAGCAGTGAGCCGCTGGACCAGGCCACCAGCGTGCCGGCGTCTGCCGGGCGCTGGGCGACCACGGCGTTGTAGGCGACCGCGCCGACACCGCCGGGCATGTAGGTGACGCGCATCGGTTTGCTGAGGATTTTTTCCTGTACCAGTGCGCTTTGCACCAGCTTGCAGGTCAGGTCGAAGCCGCCGCCAGGGGAGGCGGGGGCAATGCATTCAGGGCGTTTCGGTTCTGCAGCGAGGGCGTTGCCGGCCAACAGCAGGCAGCCGGTAGCGAGGACGAGGCGGCGCAGTGAAAAGGTCATCGTCGATCTCCGTGAGCATTGTTGTTATTGGATTACCGCTAGGGGGTTACCACAGCGCCACGCTGTAGCTGACCAACAGCCTCACTTCATCCGCGTCACGGGCGAAGTTGGAGCGGAAGGTGGCGTTGCGCAGGCGCACGGCGACGTTCTTCAACGGGCCGCCTTGTACCACGTACTTCAGTTCGGTGTTGCGTTCCCACTCCTTGCCCTCGCCACCGGCAGCGCGGCTGACGTTGTCACCGCTGATGTAACGGGTCATGAAGGTCAGGCCCGGTACACCGAGCGCGGCGAAGTTGTAGTCGTAGCGCGCCTGCCAGGAGCGTTCGTCGGCACCGGCGAAGTCGTTGATCTGGACGAAGTTGACCAGGTACGGGTCGGCCCCATCCACATACGGGAAGGCACTTTCGCCAGACAGCTGCTGCCAGGCGGCGCTGACCTTGTGCCCGCCCAGGGCGTAGCTGAGCATGCCGTTGACGGTGGTGTTGTCGATGTTGCCGGCCTTGGCTGCACCGGCGTCGTCGCTGATGGCAAGGCGCAGGTCGGCACCCAAGGTGCCCGGGCCCCATGGCTGGGTGGCGACCATGCCGATGAAGTGCTGGCGGTAAATATCGTCGAGCTGGGCGAAGTGGTAGCTGCCGGTGATGCGGTCGGTGAACTGGTAGTCGAGCCCGCCCAGGGCCAGGTTGTCAGCGCTGAAGGTGCCACCGAAGCGGCCGTTCTTGTTGTTCAGCGCCAGGTCTTCCCAGTTGGTGTCGTTGCGGTCCTTGGCCTTGTCCAAACGGCCACCGGTGAAGGTCAGGCCCTTGATCTCCTTGGAGGTGAGCAGGCCGCCCTCGAAGGTTTGCGGCAGGATACGCCCGTCGTTGGGCTGCAGGGTCGGCAGCTCGGGAATCAGGGTGCCGATCTTGAGTTCAGTCTGGGAGATCTTCACCTTGCCGGTCAGGCCGAGCTTGGAGTATTCGTCAGCAGCCTTACCGTCATCGTGGGTCGGCAACAGGCCGCTGTCGGTGCGGTCAGGGCTGGAGTCGAGCTTGATGCCGAGCATGCCCAATGCGTCCAGGCCAAAGCCCACGGTGCCATCGGTGTAGCCGGACTCGAAATTGAGGATGAAGCCCTGGGCCCATTCATCGCGCTTGGATTGCTGCGCGCTGGTGCCGTCGCGGAAGTCGCGGTTGAAGTACATGTTGCGGGTTTCGAAGGTGGCCGTGCTGTCTTCGAAGAAGGCGGCCTGGCTCATCGGGGCGACACCGGCAAGCGCGAGGGCGCTGGCGATGGCTGAGGGGCGTGCGGCAAAGGAACGGGTAGGCGCGAACGCCTGCGGCTGCAATGACAGCATCGTCGATGACTCCGTTTATTGTTCTTATTCGTTGCACCTTGCTGGTGCTTTTCTCGGCGCGAAGGGCGACCGTGGTGCGATGCTAGGCAACGAACCTTTCGCTAACCTTTCAGCGAGAAAGGTTTGTCACGAGGGGCTTCACAGGCGTGGTGACAGCGGTACACTCCGCGCCACCGTCCCACCCGAGCCGGGGAGAATCCGATGCGTGTGCTACTGGTCGAAGACCACCTGCAACTGGCCGAAAGCGTGGCCCTGGCCTTGAAAAGCCATGGCCTGACCGTAGATGTGCTGCATGACGGCGTGGCTGCCGACCTGGCGCTGGCCAGTGAGGAATACGCCGTGGCCGTGCTGGATGTCGGCCTGCCGCGCATGGACGGCTTTGAGGTACTGGCGCGCTTGCGAGGCCGTGGCAAAACCTTGCCAGTGCTGATGCTGACTGCGCGCAGCGACGTCAAGGACCGGGTCCATGGCCTGAACCTGGGCGCCGACGATTATCTGGCCAAGCCGTTTGAGCTGACCGAGCTGGAAGCGCGGGTCAAGGCCTTGCTGCGCCGCAGTGTGCTCGGTGGCGAGCGCCAGCAACGGTGTGGGCCGTTGGTGTATGACCTGGACACCCGGCGCTTCACCCTCGGTGATGACAACCTGACGCTGACCTCACGCGAGCAGAGCGTGCTCGAAGCGCTGATCGCTCGCCCGGGCCGGGTGATGAGCAAGGAGCAGCTGGCTGCGCAGGTGTTTGGCCTGGACGAAGAAGCCAGCCCAGATGCCATCGAAATCTACATTCACCGCCTGCGCAAGAAGCTCGACGGGCACCCCGTAGCCATCGTCACTTTCCGTGGCCTGGGTTATTTGCTTGAGCACCGCGATGCGTGACAACGGCAGCCTGCGCGGGCGCTTACTGGGTAATTTGGCGCTGTTGCTGGTGGTGCTGATGCTGGCCAGCGGCCTTAGTGCCTACTGGAATGGCCGCGAGGCCGCCGACACCGCCTACGACCGCACCCTGCTGGCTTCGGCGAGGACCATCGCCGCTGGCCTGTCGCAGCGCGATGGTTCGTTGAGCGCGGATGTGCCCTACGTGGCGCTGGACACGTTCGCCTATGACAGTGCGGGGCGCATTTACTATCAGGTGCTGGATATCAAGCAAAGGCTGATTTCTGGCTACGAGAGCCTGCCGCCACCGCCGCCTGGCACGCCGCGCACCGATGACTATCCGGCATTGGCACGGTTCTACAACGCCACCTACCTTGGCCAGGACGTTCGTGTGGTCAGCCTGCTGAAACCGGTAAGCGAGCCGAA
Organism: Pseudomonas sp. JR33AA; assembly: GCF_021378985.1. NCBI lineage: Bacteria > Pseudomonadati > Pseudomonadota > Gammaproteobacteria > Pseudomonadales > Pseudomonadaceae > Pseudomonas > Pseudomonas sp. JR33AA. The sequence continues at coordinate 422,939 of NZ_JAJSAW010000002.1, read as the reverse complement.
CATGAACGGCATGGCAGAAATCCGCGTAGCCGAAACCGAGGAAGCGCGGGTGCGTATGGCCCGAGGGTTGATGGCCGATACCCTGCTGCGCCTGGGCATGCTGGCACTGGGGGCGTTGGTGATGGTGTGGTTTGCCGTGAGTGCCGCGTTGCGGCCGTTGGAGCGCCTGCGCACAGCGGTGGAAGAACGCCAGCCAGACGACTTGCGAGCATTGCCGGTGGTACAGGTCCAGCGTGAGCTGGGCCCGCTGGTGCGCGCCTTGAACCACTTTACCGAGCGCTTGCGCGGCCAGTTCGAGCGCCAGGCGCAGTTCATTGCCGACGCGGCCCACGAACTGCGAACGCCGCTGGCGGCGTTGAAGGCACGTGTCGAACTGGGCTTGCGCTCGGCCGAGCCGCAGGAGTGGCGCCAGACCTTGGAGTCCGCAGCTCAGGGCACCGACAGGCTGACCCACCTGGCCAACCAGCTATTGTCGCTGGCGCGGGTCGAGAATGGCGCACGGGCGATTGCCGAAGGCGGTGCGCAGCGTCTGGACTTGAGCCAGCTGGCCCGCGAGCTGGGCATGGCCATGGCGCCTTTAGCGCACAAGCGTGGGGTCGCGCTGGCGCTGGAGGCCGAGGCGCCGGTGTGGCTGAAGGGGGAGCCGACGTTGCTCAATGAGTTGTTGAGCAACCTGGTGGACAATGCCTTGGCGCATACGCCAGCGGGTGGCAATGTGATTTTGCGGGTAATGGCGCCGGCTGTGCTGGAAGTGGAAGACGACGGGCCAGGTATTCCCGAGGCCGAGCGCGAGCGGGTGTTCGAGCGGTTCTACCGGCGAAGTGCGCAGGGCAGTGGCTTAGGGCTGGCGATCGTTGGCGAGATCTGCCGGGCGCACCTGGCGCAGGTGAGCCTGCATGATGGCGAGAAGGGCGGGTTGCGGGTGCGGGTGAGTTTTATTGCGGATTGATGGTTTGCCTGCGTCGACCCTTTCGCGGGTTTACCGGCGAAAGGGCCATGGCAGGCTGCTACGGCTCAACGCAACATGCTCCGTGCTTCTAGCAGCTCGTCGACCTCCAGCTCGGTGCCAAACGGCAGGCCCAGATGGCGGTAAGCCGGCAGCGCAGCCAATGGCCGGTGGCGCCCGCGCTGACTGATGCAGCGGGCGATCTGCACGATGTCGATGTAATCAATCTTGTCAGTCTGGCGGTCCAGGTCATGAACCTGGCTCGGCAGGTTGACCAATTGCTCCGGAAACTCCCAGGCCTTGAGGATCTTGTCCCCCAGCACCGGCTGGAGTTGCTCGATCACGTAATGCAGGCAAACCGGGTCGGACAGCAGTTCGTTGTGCTCTTCGGCATAGATGAGTACCGGCAGCGCGCCAATCTGGTTGACCAGCCCACCCAAGGTGGCCTGGTCAGGCTTGAGAGGTGTAAAGCGGCGGCAGATTTCGTAGCTGATGCCTGCCACTTCCAGGCTACTGGCCCAGATATCACGCAGTTTCTGCTCGACTGCCGGCGAGCGGGCATGGAAAATCTGCTCGATCACCAGGCCGATGGCCAGGTTGCAGCTGTAGTTGATGCCTAGCCGCGTGATGGCGGTATGCAGGTCGGTAACCTCGACCGCAGCACGCAACAGTGGGCTGTTGACGACCTTGATCAGGCGCGCTGAAAGGGCCGCGTCGCGGCCGATCACCTTGCTCAGGGCCGCTACGCTGATCTCGCTGTCTTCTGCTGCTTCGCGGATGCTCAAGGCAACCTCGGGCAGGGTTGGCAGGACCAGGTCATCCTTTTCGATGGCGTCGAGCAATTGTGCTTGAACCAACTCGGCCAGCTTGTTCATGGGCATGTCTACCGCAATGGTGGTGCGGCCCCGCCACAGGGGTGGGGCAGGCTGGTCAGCGCTGGATTTCCCGGTCGCGGTCCAATTCGTAAGGCAGTGTCAGCACCTGCAGGCGCGGGCCTTCGAGGCTGCCCAGGTGCAGGTTGCCGTCTTCCACCGCCTCGGCGCTGAGCACTGCGAGCAGTTCGCAACCGGCGCCGTTGCCGGCTGCGATGACCACTTCACCGACCGACGACCCGTGGGTGGGCGAGAAGATCTCGGCGCCCGGGGCCGGAATGGCCTGCTGGTCCAGGGCCAGCCGGTACTGGCGGCGCTTGAGTTTGCCCAGGTACTGCATGCGAGCGACGATTTCCTGGCCGGTGTAGCAGCCTTTCTTGAAACTGACGCCGTCGACGGCCTGCAGGTTGATCATCTGCGGGATGAACAGTTCACGGGTCGGGCCCATGACCTGGCCGATACCTGCGCGAATCTGGCCCAGCAACCAGTCGTTGAGGGAGCCCTCGGGTAGCGCAGCGGCAAGGGCTTGGCGTACAGGCTCGGCGTCAGCCGACGGCACCCACAGCTCAACCCGGCCGGCGGACACGGCGATCGCGATCAGCCCGTCATGGCGCACGGTGCTACCGGCGGCTGCCGGCACGACAAGCCCCAGCGCCTGCAGTGCAGTGTCGCCATCTTGCAGGCCGAAGCGGGCCCATGCGGTGCTTTCGTCGGTCAGCGTGGCCTTGGAGAACACGGCGTACTTTTTCAGGTCGGCCAGTTGCGCGTCGAGCAGTTCGCTGGCCATGGCCAGCAAGTAGCCGTTGCCCTCGGGCACTATGCGGAAGCTCGATTGCATGCGCCCCTTGACCATGCAGCGGGCGCCGAGACTGGCGTGTTCCTGGCTGAGGTAGTTGATGTTGCAGGTCAGCTGGCCTTGCAGGAACTTGCCTGCATCGGAGCCGCGGACGGCGAGGATGCCCTCGTGGGACAGGGGGCAGAAGAAAGCGGAATCGGCCATGGGTCATCGCGGTGGCTAAAGACTGGCGGCCATCATAGAACGCCGGTAACAAAATAGGTAGGTGACTAGACCAACGCCCGGTGTCGCTTCGCGCGCCGGGCTGTATACTGGCGGCCCATTCGAGGAGGGCCCCATGGTCGAACAAACTGAACTCAACCGGCTTTTCTGGCACAGCCGCCGCGGCATGCTGGAACTGGACGTACTGCTGGTGCCTTTCACCCAGGAAGTCTACCCCACCCTCAATGAGACCGACCGTGAACTGTACGTGCGTCTCCTGAGCTGCGAGGATCAGGACATGTTCGGCTGGTTCATGGAGCGCACCGAGTCCGAAGACCCGGAACTGCAGCGTATGGTCCGCATCATTCTGGACCGTGTCCAGCCCAAGTGAGTGTTTCGAGTGCCGTTGGCAAGGCTCGCGCCTGCTGCTGGCGGCCTACCTGGCTTGTCAGGTGCTGGCGTGGCTTGCCGTGTGGGCGAGCCCGCTACCCGGGTGGCTGGCCTTTTCCGTTGTCGCCGCCTGTATGGTCCACGCTGGCTGGGCCATTCCCCGACGTATTCTGTTGACCCATGAGCATGCTGTAGTCGGCCTGCGCCGTGATGTGCGGGGCTGGCAGGTGTTCAGCCGTGCCTGTGGGTGGCAGCCGGTGAAGTTGTGTCGAGACAGCGTGGCTTTGCCGTGGATCGTGGTGTTGCGTTTTGAGCGGGCAGGGCGGTGGGTAGGGCAGAGCCAGTGCCTTCCCCCGGATGCGCTGGGGCCGGATGAGCATCGGCGATTGCGCGTGCGATTGAAGTTCAGCCGTCGGCGCTGGGCCGCGGTGAGCCGGGCATAGATCGGGACCGGGTCAGTTTCTTCGCGGGCTCGCCCGTTCCCACAGCGGTTCAACTGCCTCGCAGCTTGTGGGGCCGGGCGAGCTCGCGAACGCCGCAACGCCGTTTTCAGAGCGGGCTAAGGATGGTGTCCTTGGCCTCGTCCAGCATCCCTGGATAATCCAGTGTGTAATGCAACCCACGGCTTTCCTTGCGCTGCATGGCGGACAGGATCATCAGCTCGGCCACTTGCGCCAGGTTGCGCAGCTCGATCAGGTCACGGCTGACCTTGTAGTTGCTGTAGAACTCGTCGATTTCATCCAGCAGCAGGCGAATGCGGTGCTGGGCCCGCTGCAGGCGCTTGCTGGTGCGCACGATGCCGACGTAGTCCCACATGAAGCGCCGCAGTTCGTCCCAGTTGTGCGCAATGATCACGTCCTCGTCCGAGTCGGTCACCTGGCTGGCGTCCCAGCCGGGCAGGGCCTTGGGCATGGCCACCTGCCCCAGGTGCGCCTGGATGTCGGCAGCGGCGGCGCGACCGTACACAAAACATTCCAGCAGCGAGTTGCTGGCCATGCGGTTGGCGCCGTGCAGGCCGGTGAAACTGGTTTCGCCGATGGCATACAAGCCGGGCACATCGGTGTGGCCGCAGTCGTCGACCATCACCCCGCCGCAGGTGTAATGCGCCGCAGGTACCACCGGGATCGGCTGGCGGGTGATATCGATGCCAAAAGCCAGGCAGCGCTCGTACACGGTGGGGAAGTGGCTCTTGATGAAGTCTGCAGGCTTGTGAGTGATGTCCAGGTATACGCAGTCCACGCCCAGGCGCTTCATCTCGTGGTCGATGGCGCGGGCCACGATGTCCCGTGGGGCCAGCTCTTCGCGTGGGTCGAAGCGTGGCATGAAGCGTTCGCCGTTGGGCAGGCGCAGCAGGGCGCCCTCGCCGCGCAGGGCTTCGGTGATCAGGAAGCTCTTGGCCTGCGGGTGATACAGGCAGGTGGGGTGGAACTGGTTGAATTCCAGGTTCGCCACCCGGCAGCCGGCCCGCCAGGCCATGGCGATACCGTCGCCGCAGGCACCATCGGGGTTGCTGGTATAGAGGTAGACCTTGGCTGCACCGCCCGTGGCCAGCACGGTGAAGCGCGCGCCGAACGTGTCTACCTCGCCGGTGTTGCGGTTGAGCACATAGGCGCCCAGGCAACGTTCGCCGGGCAGGCCCAGGCGGCGCTCAGTGATCAGGTCGACCGCCACCCGTTGGTCCAGCAGCTGGATGTTCGGGCGCTGGCGAGCCTGTTCCAGCAGCGTGGTAAAAATTGCCGCGCCGGTAGCATCGGCGGCATGGATGATGCGCCGGTGGCTGTGGCCCCCTTCACGGGTGAGATGGAACTCGAAGCCGCCATCGTCGACGCTGTAGTGCTCATCGCGGGTGAAGGGCACGCCTTGCTCGATCAGCCACTGGATCGCTTCGCGGCTGTGCTCGACGGTAAAGCGCACCGCGTCTTCATGGCACAGCCCGCCGCCGGCATTGAGGGTGTCCTCGACATGCGACTGCACAGTATCGGTGTTGTCCAGCACTGCAGCGACGCCGCCCTGGGCCCAGAAGGTCGAGCCGTTGGCCAGGTCGCCCTTGCTCAACACGGCAACGCGCAGGTGGCTGGGGAGGTTAAGTGCCAGGCTGAGACCGGCGGCACCGCTGCCGATCACCAGGACATCATGTTGGAATTGTTGGCTCATGTCGGGACACTAGTAATCTTTAGGAGGGGCACGGCACAATGGTCACGCGCGGATGGCATTGTGAAACTATCGTTAAACGTGACCGGGATGCCTTTATAGCAGCCCCGGGTGGCCAATTTCCATGCTACTTGCCAGGTTGCGACGACCTTTGTGGGAACTTTCCGACATGGCCGGAAATCCTATGAAGGCTGCCCGTACGCCACACTTTGCCGCGGCGACGCAGGGCGGCAGGCCTTTCCGGGCTTTACCCCTGCGTATTTGAAACCTGATTATCGACGTAGCCGGCCGTGACCGCGCCGCGTCTTCCGTGCAAGCCGACCAAGGGCTGCAGGAAACTTGCTTGGAGGGGAGAACTTTTGCGCAAAGCCCGAGTCTATGTTTGCAAGCCTGAGCGATGGCTGATGCAACGCTCCTTCGAGTTCACTGAGGAGTGTTCATGCTAACCCAGGAAGAGGATCAGCAGCTTGTCGAGCGCGTTCAGCGCGGCGACAGGCGAGCTTTCGATCTGTTGGTGCTGAAGTATCAGCACAAGATTCTCGGGTTGATCGTGCGGTTTGTCCACGATACCCACGAGGCCCAGGATGTAGCACAGGAAGCCTTCATCAAGGCCTACCGTGCGCTTGGCAACTTCCGCGGCGACAGTGCGTTTTATACGTGGCTGTACCGCATCGCCATCAACACGGCGAAGAACTACCTGGTGTCCCGTGGAAGACGGCCGCCAGACAGTGATGTGAGCTCCGAGGATGCGGAGTTTTACGACGGCGATCATGGTCTCAAGGATCTCGAGTCCCCAGAGCGCTCGTTGTTGCGGGATGAAATCGAAGGCACTGTCCATCGCACCATCCAGCAACTGCCCGAAGACCTGCGTACGGCATTGACGCTACGCGAGTTCGACGGGCTGAGTTACGAAGACATTGCCAGTGTCATGCAATGTCCGGTGGGTACCGTGCGCTCTCGAATCTTCCGCGCTCGGGAGGCCATAGATAAAGCCCTGCAGCCGTTGTTGCAGGAAACCTGAGACAGCGGCGACAGCGCCAAGAGAGGAACCGCCATGAGTCGTGAAGCTTTGCAGGAATCGCTGTCCGCGGTGATGGATAACGAAGCGGATGAACTGGAACTGCGTCGTGTATTGAACGCCGTCGACGAAGCCGAAACACGTGCCACCTGGTCGCGTTACCAGGTTGCCCGTGCAGCCATGCACAAGGAGCTGCTGCTGCCTAACCTGGATATCGCCTCGGCGGTGTCCGCCGCGCTGGCCGACGAAGCGGTGCCCGCCAAGGTCAAGAAAGGCCCATGGCGCAGCATTGGCCGTCTGGCGGTAGCCGCCTCGGTTACCGTGGCGGTGTTGGCGGGTGTGCGCATGTACAACCAGGACGAAATCACAGGTGCTGAGCTTGCTGCCCAGCAGCCTGTCCAGCAGGGCCTGAGTGTGCCACAAGCGCAAGGCCCGGCCGTTTTGGCAGGCTATAGTGAGATCAGTGAGCAACCGACCGGGCCGATGGCCAATGGCGTGCTGCAGAACCAGGCCGGCTGGGACAAGAGCCTGCCAGGCTACCTGCGCCAGCATGCCCAGGAATCTGCGCTCAAGGGCACTGAAACCGCATTGCCGTATGCCCGCGCCGCCAGCCTGGAAAACCGTTAAGTAAGGAGGATCATGCGCGCGCTACCTCTCCTGTCGCTGCTGATTGGCAGCTGCATGACGGTGCCAGCATTGGCGGCCAATTCTTCGCCTGAGGCGAGTGAGTGGCTGAACAAGCTGGCACAGGCCGAGCAAAAACAGAGCTATCAAGGGTCGTTCGTCTACGAACGCAACGGCAGTTTCTCCTCCCACGACATCTGGCACAGGGTCGAGGACGGCAAGGTCAGCGAGCGGTTGTTGCAGCTTGATGGCGCCGCCCAGGAAATCGTGCGCGTGGATGGCAGGGTGGAGTGCGTCAGCGGGGCCTTGGCCAGCAGTGTCACGGCGCCGCCGGATACCGCACCGCGTGTGCTTGATCCGCTGAAACTGATGGGCTGGTACGACTTGAGCGTTGCAGGCAAGTCACGGGTCGCCGGGCGCGATGCCGTGATCATTACGCTCACGCCACGCGACCAGCATCGCTATGCATTCGAACTGCATCTGGACCGTCGTTCGGGTTTGCCGCTGCGTTCGTTGATGCTCAACGACAAGGGTCAGTTGCTCGAACGCTTCCAGATGACCCGTCTCGATACCGATGATGTCCCCAACGACGCAGACCTGCGTCCCGGTGCTGCCTGCAAGCCGGTGCAGCATGTGGCGGCCGGCAGCAATGATAGCGTCGCGGGTTGGCGTTCGGACTGGCTGCCACCCGGTTTCGAACTGGTCAACAGCGCAGTGCGCCCGGATGCCAAGCGCAACAGTTCGGTCAGCAGCTTGATGTATGACGACGGCCTGGCGCGTTTTTCGGTATTCATCGAGAAAGTGAGCGATGATGGCGGCACCGACATGCGCACCCAGTTAGGCCCGACCTCGGCAGTTTCGCGTCGCCTGAATACGCCTAGGGGCAAAGTGATGGTGACCGTGGTTGGCGAAATTCCGCTGGGTACAGCAGAACGCGTCGCGCTGTCGATGCGCCCTCAGGATGCCCAGGCGCGCCAATAATGGCGCGCTTTTGCGTACCGAGCCAAGGCGGGCGGGTATACGGCTGAAATGAAATTAAAGCATTGTCATTTGCAATCCATCGGCAAATTTTCTATAGGTCAGGCTTTGAAGAGCCTGGCCTTTTCTGCTTTGTGCAGGGGTCTTTCCAAACTACCGCTCGTTGTGACGGGAGTCGTATGTCAATACCACGCTTGAAATCCTACCTAATGATGTTTGCTGCTGTGCTCATGCTCGGCCAAGTCCTCACTGCCCAGGCCGAGGAAGCCCTGCCGGACTTCACCACCCTGGTGGAGCAGGCTTCGCCGGCGGTAGTCAACATCAGTACCAAGCAGAAGCTGCCTGACCGCCGAATCGCCGCAGGCCAGATGCCGGACCTGGAAGGCCTGCCGCCGATGTTCCGCGAGTTCTTCGAGCGCAACATGCCCCAGCAGCCGCGCTCGCCGCGCGGCGACCGCCAGCGCGAGGCGCAGTCGCTGGGCTCGGGTTTCATCATCTCCAGTGATGGCTACGTGCTCACCAATAACCATGTGGTGGCCGATGCCGACGAGATCATCGTCCGCCTGTCGGACCGCAGCGAGCTGCAGGCCAAGCTGGTTGGTACCGACCCGCGTACTGACGTGGCGCTGCTGAAGGTCGATGGCAAGAACCTGCCAACGGTGAAGCTGGGCGACTCCGAGAAGCTGAAGGTGGGCGAGTGGGTTCTGGCCATCGGTTCGCCGTTCGGCTTCGACCATTCGGTGACCAAAGGTATCGTCAGCGCCAAGGGCCGGACCCTGCCCAATGACACCTACGTACCGTTCATCCAGACCGACGTGGCCATCAACCCGGGTAACTCCGGCGGCCCACTGTTCAACATGAAAGGCGAAGTGGTGGGTATCAACTCGCAGATCTTCACCCGTTCTGGCGGTTTCATGGGCCTGTCGTTCGCCATCCCGATCGATGTGGCGATCGATGTTTCCAACCAGCTGAAGAAAGACGGCAAGGTCAGCCGTGGCTGGCTGGGCGTGGTCATTCAGGAGGTCAACAAGGACCTGGCTGAATCGTTCGGTCTGGACAAGCCGGCGGGCGCCCTGGTGGCCCAGGTACTGGAAAACGGCCCGGCAGCCAAAGGCGGCCTGCAGGTGGGCGACGTGATCCTCAGCATGAACGGCCAGCCAATCGTCATGTCGGCCGATCTGCCGCACCTGGTTGGCAGCCTCAAGGATGGCGAGAAGGCCCGGCTGGAAATCATCCGCAACGGCAAGCGCCAGAACCTGGACATCAGCGTCGGTGCACTGCCGGACGACGATGTCGACATCGGCACCGGTGCCGAAGGGGGCGTCGAGCGTAGCAGCAACCGCCTGGGTGTATCGGTCGCCGACCTGACCGCCGAGCAGAAAAAGTCCCTGGAGCTCAAAGGTGGCGTGGTCATCAAGGAAGTGCAGGATGGCCCGGCAGCCATGATCGGCTTGCGCCCGGGTGATGTCATCAGCCATCTGAACAACCAGGCCATCGGTTCGGCGAAGGAATTCACCGAAATCGCCAAGGAACTGCCGAAGAACCGTTCTGTATCGATGCGCGTGCTGCGTCAGGGCCGCGCCAGCTTCATCACCTTCAAGCTTGCTGAATAAGCGGTTTCGCAAGGCGAAAGGGCAGCTTCGGCTGCCCTTTTTCATGAATCTTCACAATTGCCAGAAGGATTGCTGTGTACAGTCGGACAGAGGAATCTCCCATAACCCAGCAGCTTAAGGTACAATTCCCGGCTATTTTTCGGCGGGCGTCCGGCTCGCAGCCTTTTCGAGTGTTGACCCGTGAGTGATTTGAGTCATATCCGCAATTTCTCCATCATCGCCCACATCGACCATGGCAAGTCGACGCTGGCTGACCGTTTCATTCAAATGTGCGGTGGCCTGTCTGCGCGCGAGATGGAAGCCCAGGTGCTCGATTCCATGGACCTGGAGCGTGAGCGCGGTATCACCATCAAGGCCCACAGCGTCACGCTTCACTACAAGGCGCAGGACGGCAAGACCTACCAGCTGAACTTCATCGATACCCCCGGCCACGTCGACTTCACCTACGAAGTTTCGCGCTCGCTGGCGGCCTGTGAAGGGGCGCTGCTGGTGGTTGACGCCGGCCAGGGCGTGGAAGCCCAGTCCGTAGCCAACTGCTACACCGCCATCGAGCAGGGCCTGGAGGTCATGCCGGTCCTGAACAAGATGGACCTGCCCCAAGCCGACCCGGACCGCGTCAAGGACGAGATCGAGAAGATCATCGGGATCGATGCCACCGACGCCGTAGCCTGCAGCGCCAAGAGTGGTATGGGCGTTGACGAGGTGCTCGAGCGCCTGGTGCAGACCATCCCCGCGCCAGAAGGTGAGATCGATGCACCGCTGCAAGCGCTGATCATCGACTCCTGGTTCGACAATTACCTGGGTGTGGTCTCGCTGGTGCGCGTGCGCCAGGGCCGCGTCAAGAAAGGCGACAAGATCCTGGTCAAGTCCACCGGCAAGGTGCACCTGGTCGACAGCGTCGGTGTCTTCACCCCGAAACACACCCAGACTGCTGATCTGAAAGCCGGTGAAGTAGGCTTCATCATCGCCAGCATCAAGGACATCCACGGTGCCCCGGTTGGCGACACCCTGACCCTGTCCTCGACCCCTGAGGTCGAGGTGTTGCCAGGCTTCAAGAAGATTCAGCCGCAGGTCTACGCCGGCCTGTTCCCGGTCAGCTCCGACGACTTCGAGGATTTCCGCGACGCTCTGCAGAAGCTGACCCTGAACGACTCCTCGCTGCAGTACATGCCGGAAAGCTCCGACGCGCTGGGCTTTGGCTTCCGTTGCGGTTTCCTGGGCATGTTGCACATGGAGATCATCCAGGAGCGCCTGGAGCGCGAATACGACCTGGACCTGATCACCACCGCACCTAGCGTTATCTATGAGCTGGAACTGAAAACCGGCGAAACCATCGTCGTCGACAACCCGTCCAAGCTGCCGGACGTCTCGGCTGTAGCCGACTTCCGCGAGCCGATCGTCACCGCGACCATCCTGGTTCCGCAGGAGCACCTGGGCAACGTCATCACCCTGTGCATCGAGAAGCGTGGCGTTCAGCGCGACATGCAGTTCCTCGGCAGCCAGGTGCAGGTGCGTTACGACATGCCGATGAACGAAGTGGTGCTCGACTTCTTCGACCGCCTCAAATCCACCAGCCGCGGCTATGCTTCGCTGGATTATCATTTCGATCGCTACCAGTCGGCCAACCTGGTCAAGCTGGACGTGCTGATCAACGGCGACAAGGTCGATGCCCTGGCATTGATCGTGCACCGCGACAACGCGGCCTACAAAGGCCGTGCGTTGACCGAGAAGATGAAGGAACTGATCCCTCGGCAGATGTTTGACGTAGCGATCCAGGCAGCCATCGGCGGCCAGATCATTGCGCGGACAACCGTCAAGGCGCTCAGAAAGAACGTACTGGCCAAGTGCTACGGTGGTGACGTCAGCCGTAAGAAGAAGCTGCTGGAGAAGCAGAAGGCCGGTAAGAAACGCATGAAACAGGTGGGCAATGTGGAAATTCCACAAGAAGCCTTCCTCGCCGTGCTCAGGTTGGATAGCTAGGTCCTATGTCGCTAAATTTCCCGCTGTTGCTAGTCATCGCCGTCTTCATCTGCGGTCTGCTGGGCTTGATCGACCTGCTGTTCCTGGCCCCGCGCCGGCGTGCGGCAATCGCCAACTATCAGGGCAGCGTCAGCCAGCCTGAGATGGCGGTGGTCGAACGGCTGAACAAGGAGCCGTTGCTGGTCGAGTACGGCAAGTCGTTCTTCCCGGTGCTGTTCATCGTGCTGGTGCTGCGTTCGTTCCTGGTCGAGCCGTTCCAGATCCCTTCGGGATCGATGAAGCCGACCCTGGAAGTGGGCGACTTCATCCTGGTGAACAAGTTCTCGTACGGCATTCGCCTGCCGGTGATCGACAAGAAGGTCATCGAGGTCGGTGACCCGCAACGCGGGGATGTGATGGTGTTCCGCTACCCGAGCGACCCGAATGTCAATTACATCAAGCGTGTGGTTGGCCTGCCGGGCGACGTAGTCCGTTACACCAACGACAAGCAGCTGTTCGTCAACGGCCAGCCCGTTGTCGAACAACTGGTGGGCAGCGAGCCGGGTACCCTGGGCAGCGCTCAGCTGTACAAGGAAAAGCTCGGCGCGGCCGAACACCTGATCCGCAAGGAAATGAGCCGTTATCGCATGCCGCCGGACCAGCAGTGGACCGTCCCTGCGGGCCATTACTTCATGATGGGCGACAACCGCGACAACTCCAACGATAGCCGTTTCTGGGATGACCCGAACATTCCCAAGGAACTGCACGGCATGGTTCCGGATCGGAACATTGTCGGCAAGGCCTTCGCGGTGTGGATGAGCTGGCCAGAGCCCAAACTCAGCCACCTGCCCAACCTGTCGCGGGTTGGCCTGATCCATTGATACCCATCGGCGCTGTCCAGCAGACAGCGCCGAATGCATTTCTGACATAGGCTGTGTTCTCAGGGATTGGGAGATTCGTCGCACATCAAGCGGCGGACCACAGCCAAACAGTCTTTCAGGATGTTGATTTGAACAACGCGTTGAACAACGATCGGGTGGCCGCATGAGTGCTTCCCTTGCCGGTCTGGAGCGAAAGCTCGGTTACACCTTCAAGAACCAGGACCAGATGCTCCTGGCACTGACCCATCGCAGTTACGCCGGGCGCAATAATGAGCGCCTGGAATTTCTCGGTGACGCCATTCTCAACTTCGTTGCCGGCGAAGCGCTGTTCGAGCGTTTTCCGCAGGCCCGCGAAGGCCAGTTGTCGCGGCTGCGTGCGCGGTTGGTCAAGGGCGAGACCCTGGCCCGTCTGGCCCGGGGTTTTGATCTGGGCGATTACCTGCGCCTGGGTTCCGGAGAACTCAAAAGTGGCGGCTTTCGCCGTGAGTCGATCCTGGCCGACGCCCTGGAGGCACTGATTGGTGCCATCTACCTGGACGCTGACATGGATACCGCCCGGGAGCGCATCCTGGCCTGGCTGGCCGATGAGTTCGAAGGCCTGACACTGGTCGACACCAATAAAGATCCGAAAACCCGCTTGCAAGAGTTCCTGCAGTCGCGCAGCTGTGAGCTGCCGCGTTACGAAGTCGTGGATATCCAGGGTGAACCACACTGCCGGACCTTCTTCGTCGAATGCGAAGTGGTACTGCTGAACAACAAGAGCCGTGGTCAAGGCGTTAGCCGGCGTATTGCCGAGCAAGTCGCCGCCGCGTCTGCACTGATCGCCCTGGGCGTGGAGAATGGCAATGACTGATAGCAACCCGACCCGCTGCGGCTACGTAGCCATTGTTGGCCGTCCCAACGTCGGCAAGTCGACCCTGCTCAACCACATCCTGGGCCAGAAGCTGGCGATTACCTCGCGAAAGCCGCAGACCACCCGCCACAACATGCTCGGCATCAAGACCGAAGGTGATGTGCAGGCGATCTATGTCGATACCCCCGGTATGCACAAGGCCAACGACAAGGCACTGAACCGCTACATGAACCGCAACGCCTCGGCGGCCCTGAAGGACGTCGACGTGGTTATCTTCGTGGTCGACCGTACCAAGTGGACCGACGAGGACCAACTGGTTCTGGAGCGCGTGCAGTATGTGACCGGCCCGCTGATCATCGCGGTCAACAAGACCGACCGTATGGAAGAGAAAGCCGAGTTGATCCCGCACCTGCAGTGGCTCCAAGAGCAACTGCCGAACGCCGAGGTGATGCCGATTTCCGCGCAGCAGGGGCACAATCTCGAGGCGCTGGAAGCACAGATCGCCAAGTACCTGCCCGAGAACGATCATTTCTTCCCCGAAGACCAGATCACCGACCGTAGCAGCCGCTTCCTCGCCGCTGAACTGGTACGCGAGAAGATCATGCGCCAGTTGGGTGCGGAGCTGCCGTACCAGATCACCGTGGAGATCGAGGAATTCAAGCAGCAGGGCCATGTGCTGCACATCCACGCGTTGATTCTGGTGGAGCGCGACGGCCAGAAGAAAATCATCATTGGTGACAAGGGTGAGCGCATCAAGCGCATTGGTTCCGAGGCGCGCAAAGACATGGAAGTGCTGTTCGATTCCAAGGTCATGCTCAACCTGTGGGTCAAGGTGAAGGGTGGCTGGTCCGACGACGAGCGCGCACTGCGTTCGCTGGGCTACGGCGACCTGTAAGCCGCGCGCTGGTCCCTGTAGGCGCGGCCTTGTGTCGCGATAGGGCTGCGCAGCAGCCCTGGCGATTTATGCTGCGAAGCTAAAGATCTGGGGCCGCTTTGCGGCCCTTTTCGCGACACAAGGCCGCTCCCACAGGGCCAATGCAACCCTCGGCGCGAGTGATTTTTAATGGAACAACCTGTCGGCCAGCCAGCCTATGTGCTGCACAGCCGTGCCTATAAGGAAACCAGCGCGCTGGTGGACTTTTTCACCCCGCAGGGCCGCCTGCGCGCCGTGCTGCGTCGTGCGCGGGGTAAGGGCGGAAGCCTGGTGCGACCGTTCGTGTCGCTGGAGGTGGAGCTACGTGGGCGCGGCGAGCTGAAGAATGTCGGGCGCATGGACAGCACCGGCATCGCCGCCTGGCTGCACGGCGATGCGCTGTTCAGCGGGCTTTACCTCAATGAGCTGTTGATGCGCCTGCTGCCTGCCGAAGCGCCGTTCCCTGCCCTGTTCGAACACTACGCCTTGACCTTGCAGGCACTGAGTGCCGGTCGCCCGCTGGAACCGCTGCTGCGCTCGTTCGAATGGCGGCTGCTGGACGAACTCGGTTATGCGTTTTCCTTGCACCATGACGTCAACGGGCTGCCCATTGCCGCTGATGGCCTGTACCGCTTGCGCGTTGACGCCGGCCTGGAACGGGTTGAACTGGCGCAGCCCGGTCTGTTCCGTGGCACCGAACTGCTGGCCCTTGCCCAAACCGACTGGGATGCCCCTGGCGCCTTGCTCGCTGCAAAGCGGCTGATGCGCCAGGCACTGGCAGTTCACCTGGGGACAAAACCGCTGGTCAGTCGGGAACTGTTTCGCAAGCGCTGATCAGGACGTATGCTGTTGGGCTCAATCTTCAGGAGAGCCTTTCGTGACTCACAGCAACCGCATGCTTCTTGGCGTAAACATCGACCACGTGGCGACCCTGCGCCAGGCCCGTGGCACGCGCTACCCTGACCCGGTCAAGGCTGCCCTGGACGCCGAGGAAGCAGGCGCCGATGGCATCACCGTGCACCTGCGTGAAGACCGCCGGCACATCCAGGAGCGTGACGTTGTGCTGCTCAAGGATGTGCTGCAGACCCGCATGAACTTCGAGATGGGCGTCACCGAAGAGATGATGGCCTTTGCCGAGAAGATTCGCCCGGCGCACATCTGCCTGGTACCCGAAACCCGCCAGGAGCTGACCACAGAAGGTGGCCTGGATGTGGCAGGGCAGGAAGCGCGGATCAAGGCTGCAGTGGAACGGCTGTCGCGTACCGGTGCCGAGGTGTCGCTGTTCATCGACGCCGACGAGCGGCAGATCGAGGCCTCGCGTCGCGTTGGCGCACCGGCCATCGAGCTTCACACCGGCCGTTATGCCGATGCCGAAACCCCCACCGAAGTGGCTGAAGAGCTCAAGCGCATCGTCGAGGGTGTGGCGTTTGGCGTGGGGCAGGGGCTGATCGTCAATGCGGGTCACGGGCTGCACTACCACAACGTCGAGGCGGTGGCGGCGATCAAGGGGATCAATGAGCTGAACATTGGCCATGCGCTGGTGGCGCATGCCCTGTTTGTCGGCTTCAAGGCTGCTGTGGCCGAGATGAAGGCGCTGATCGTGGCCGCTTCGCGCTGATTGTTGGTCGCCATGTTGGCCCAAAGGCCAGCATGGCGGCCGATCACTCGGCAGGAAACACCAGGGTAAACCGGGTAGGCCCCAAGGGGCTGCTGTTCACGTCAACCCGCCCCCCGTGCAACTGCATGATCGACTTCACGATCGCCAACCCCAACCCGGTCCCGCCCTCCAGCCGCGAACGCCCCGAACCTACCCGGTAAAACCGCTCGAACAAGCGCGACTGGTGCTCTGCAGGCACACCCGGCCCCTGGTTCTCCACGGATAGCCTTACTGCGCTGCCCGAGCGTTCGATGCGCAGCGCCACGGGTTTACCCTCGGGACTGTGCCGTATGGCGTTGCTCAACAGGTTCGACAGTGCCCGCTGAAACATCAGCCGGTCTCCCAGCGCTGTTCCCCAGCCGTGAACACGTAGCTCAATTTCTTTCAGCTCGGCACTGTAGGCGAACAGCTCGACAACCCGCGCTGCCTCGTCGGCCAGCGCCAAGGGTTTCAATGCGACCTGCGTATGCGGCTGGCTGACCTGGGCAAGAAACAGCATGTCGTTGATGATGCGGTTGAGCCGGTTCAACTCATCGATGCTGTCTTCCAGCACTTCCCGATAGTTGGTGTTGTCTCGCTCACGGGCCAGTGTCACCTGCGCCTTGCCCATCAGGTTGCTCAACGGTGTACGCAGTTCATGGGCCAGGTCGTCAGAGAACTGCGACAGCTGCCTGACACCTTGGTCGAGTCGGTCGAGCATCACGTTGATGCTGCTGGCCAGTTCCGCCAATTCCTGCGGCAAGCCAGTGGCGGGCAAGCGATGTTGCAGGTCCTGGGCCGACACCTGCCCGGCAATGCGCCGGAAGCGCCGCAACGGCTTCAGGCCGCGCTGCATCAGCCACCAGGCCCCCGCACCAATCAAGACCAGTAGCAGTGGCAAGGCGAGCAACGTGGAGTGCAGGTAGGCTTGCAACAGGGCGTTGTCGTCGGCGCGGTTGAGCGACATCATCACCTTGACAGGGGTGTTGTCGCGCAGGCGCATCAGCCGGGTAACGGTGAGGATCTGGTTACCGCCGCTGTCACGCCAGGCGTGAAAGGCCAGGCGCGCATCGGTGTGCAGTTCACCGACGCGCGATTCCAGGGCCGGGCCGAGGCTGAGCAGATGCGGGTGGCGGCCGTCGAGCGCCGATACACTGAGGCTCAGGTTGTCATGCCCCATCACCAGGTCCAGCAGCGGATGGGCGCGGCTGCCCAGGTCCTCGCTGCGCAGGTCGACACGCAGGTTGTGCTCGACCTGAAGCATCTTGCGCGCCAAATCCTTGCGCGCGCGGCTGTCCAGTTCGTGATCCAGGGCAAACACGGCCAGCCAGGCCAGCAGCAGCACCAGTGCAGCGCCCATCAATGTCACGCTCAGCCCCAGGCGTAACGACAGGCTGGCGTTTTTCAAAGGCGAGCCTCAAGTACGTAGCCCACACCACGCAGGGTATGGATCAGCTTGTTGTCGAACGGGTCGTCGATCTTCGCACGCAGGCGGCGGATCGAGACCTCGACCACGTTGGTGTCGCAGTCGAAGTTCATGTCCCACACCAGCGAGATGATCTGCGTGCGCGACAACACTTCGCCAGTCTGGCGCATTAGCAGGTGCAGCAGGGCGAACTCCTTGGCGGTCAGGTCGATGCGCTGCCCGGCGCGGTACGCGCGGTGGCGGCCGGGGTCCAGTTCCAGGTCCGCGACGCGCAGGGTACTGGGCTGCAGTTGCTGGTCGTTGCGCCGCAGCAGGCTGCGGATGCGCGCCACTAGCTCAGGGAACTCGAAAGGCTTGAGCAGGTAGTCATCGGCGCCCAGGTCCAGGCCTTTTACCCGGTCGGCCAAGCGACCGTGGGCGGTCAGCATCATGATGCGCGTGGCCGATTCGGCACGTAGCCGCTGCAGCACGGTCCAGCCATCGATTTCGGGCAGGTTGACGTCGAGGATGACCAGGTCATAGGCCTGCTGGCGGCCCAGGTGCAGGCCGTCGGTGCCTGTGTGGGCGCAGTCGACTACGTAACCGTTTTCGCGAAGGCCTTGTTGCAGGTAGTCGGCGGTACGCAGCTCGTCCTCGATGATCAGTAGGCGCATGGTGGGCTCGGTGTGTTGAAAGGGAGCGATTCTTGACCCTGTAGTGACATCAGGGTCAAGCGCCCCAATGGTACGGCATGAAAAAAGGCCTGCGGAGCAGATAACGGATTTGTAATGCTGCTGTTATCTGGCTGTCTGTTCGGCCCTTTTCGCGGCTAAACCCGTTCCTGTAGGAGCGGGTTTACCCGCGAAGAGGCCCGAACAGCCAACACAAGGCCACATTGCAGGACTGTAATCCCCGCCTCACCTTGCCGTTAGCCAGCCCTCGCTAGGATGGCCGTGTCTGATCGGTTATTACGAGGCAAACACGATGAACCTGACCAAATACCTGCTGCTGGCCACCCTTGCCCTGGGCAGTGCCAGTGTTTATGCCGAGGGCGGTGCGGAGCGCTCGAAGCAGTTCTGGCAAGCGTTCCGCGAAGACCAGCAGCGCCTGCATGGCGACAAGCAACAGGCGGTTGCCGAGCGCGAGCGCAAGGCACAAGAGAAGGCTCGTGAGGTGGCGAAGGATTGAGGTAACGACACCTGCGCCGCGACGGCTCCTCGCCGCAGGTGTATTCAGGCGCCCCTGCGGGCGCCTTTTTTATTTGCGCGCCAGCAGGGTGGCGCGGCGTGGGGCAGGCAGGCCTTCGACGGTCTTGCTGTGGTCGTTCGGGTCGAGGAAATCGCTCAGCGACTGGTAGCGCATCCAATCGGTGCTGCGTTGCTCCTGGACGCTGGTCACGCTCACGTCGACGCAGCGCACATCGCTGAAGCCGGCACGGCGCAACCAGCGGGCCAACGCCGGTACTGACGGCAGGTACCAGACGTTGCGCATCTGTGCGTAGCGGTCCTCAGGCACCAGCACCTGGTTTTCGTCGCCCTCGATAACCAACGTTTCCAGCACCAGCTCGCCACCCTTGACCAGGCAGTCCTTGAGCGCCAGCAGGTGCTCGATGGGCGAGCGGCGGTGATAGAACACGCCCATGGAAAATACGGTATCGAAACCTTCCAGGTTGGCGGGCAGGTCTTCCAGGGCGAACGGCAGGTGCCAGGCCGGTAGCTCCGGCAGGTATTGCTGCACGGCCTGGAACTGGCAGAAGAACAGCCAGTTGGGGTCGACCCCGATCACCATGTCTGCGCCGGCCCCGAGCATGCGCCATTGGTAGTAGCCATTGCCACAGCCCACGTCGAGTACGCGTTTGCCTTTGAGGTCCAGGTGCGGGCCGACCCGCGACCACTTCCAGTCCGAACGCCATTCGGTGTCAACGTGCACCCCAAACAGGTCGAACGGCCCTTTGCGCCAGGGCGACAGGCCCATCAGTGCCTGGCGCATCTGCACGCGGGTGGTGTCGTCGCAGTCGCAATCCAGACGCAACCCGTTGACCAGGTCGATTTCACTGGGTTGCAGGGCGGGCAGGGCTTCCAGCGCCCCGCGCCAGCGGTCGAGGTCACCGTGACCCTTTTCCAGCTTGGCGTCCAGTTGCGCTTGCAGGCCTTGCGACCAGGAAGCCAGGGGCGTGCCCGCCAGGCGGCGGACGAGGGAAGACAGATCGATCATGGCAGGGCTATCAACGAGGCGAAGTTAAGGCATTGGAACCAGGGCACCACTTTCGAGAAGCCGGCTGCGCGCAGGCGTTCCTGGTGGGTTTCGAGTGTATCGGGCTTCATCACGTTCTCGATGGCACTGCGCTTCTGGGCGATCTCCAGTTCGCTGTAACCATTGGCCCGTTTGAAATCCAGGTGCAGTTCATTGAGCAGGTCCTGCGCTTGCTCATCGGCGAAGCGCAGCTTCTCTGACAGAATCAGCGCACCGCCGGGCAGCAGCGCCTGGCGGATTCGCCCGAGTAGTTCAAGGCGCTGGTCAGGGGCAATGAACTGCAGGGTGAAATTCATCGCCACTACCGAAGCCGGCTCGAAGGGCAGGGCAAGGATATCGGCCTCCAGCACGTGCACCGGCAGCAACTCCTGGAACATCGAATCCTGTGCAGTGAGGTACTGCCGGCAGCGCTCGACCATGGCGGCGGAGTTATCCACGGCAATTACCCGGCAGCCGTCGCTGCGCACATGGCGACGCAGCGACTGGGTAACGGCACCCAGCGATGCGCCCAGGTCGTACAGTGCGGTGCCTGGCTGAGCGAACCGCGCGGCCAGCACCCCGAGGTTCTCGACAATGGTTGGGTAACCGGGCACCGAGCGCTTGATCATGTCCGGGAACACACGCACGACGTCTTCGTTGAAGACGAAGTCGGGCACCTGCTCCAGGGGTTGGGAGAAAAGGCGGTCGGGTTGTTTGCTCACGGCGAATCCAGGCGGCTGGTGATAGGCAGGGGGCGCATTCTAGCCAAACCGCAGCCCGGATGCATGGTTGGCTGACCAGCGCTTTGCGTTCAATCGACCCGAATGGCGCAATCGAAGGTCTGCACCGGGCGCACTTCCGGGGCCCAGGGTTGCTGGTAGACCAATACCAGATTCCCTTCGCCAGTCGCGCGGGCCTGGAAGCGCCAGGTCGACATGCCGGAGCTGCCAACGATACCGGTGTCTTCAGGCGCGCTGTAAACCTCGGGGCCAAGGCTTTGCAATACGTTGGGCGCCGGGTTCTGTAGCAGCCAGCGGTAGCCGGTGGTGGGATTGCTGGGCAGGGTGAGCGTGAGGATCTGACCGACCTGCAGGCGCTTTGGGCATTCGCTTTCGGCGTCCAGGTCAACAGGCTGCGAGGGTTGTTGCGCGCAGGCAGAAAGCAGGGCGAAGCTCAGGGGAACGAGCAGGCGAGGAGAGGTCATGGTGGCTCCAAAGGCTGGCGATGGCCTGAGGATAACCGATGATCGAGGACATTTGTGTTGCCTGTGCCGGCCCTTTCGCGAGCAAGCCCGCGCCTGCACGGATAACATACCCGTGCAGGCGCGGGCTTGCCCGCGAAGAGGCCAGTGCAGGCTAGAACAGCACTTTCGCCACGTCGGCGAAGCGTTTGGCGAAATGCACTGTCAGGCCTTCGCGCAGGTAGTCCGGCAGTTCTTCGAAGTCGCCGCGGTTAGGCTCCGGCAATATCAGTTCGAAAATCTTCTGCCGCCGCGCCGCAATCACCTTCTCGCGCACACCGCCAATCGGCAGTACCTGGCCGGTGAGGGTCAGCTCGCCCGTCATGGCGACACCTTTTTTGGCAGGCTGGTCCCGGGCCAGTGAAAGCAAGGCGCTGGCCATTGTGATGCCGGCACTGGGGCCGTCCTTGGGCGTGGCGCCTTCGGGTACGTGCAGGTGGATGAACGCTTCGTTGAAGAACCCTGGATCCCCGCCAAATTGCTTGAGGTTGGAGCTGATGTAGCTGTAGGCAATTTCGGCGGATTCCTTCATCACGTCACCCAGTTTGCCCGTCAGCTTGAAGCCGCGGTTGTGGGTGTGGATGCGGGTCGCCTCGATCGGCAGCGTAGCGCCGCCCATGCTGGTCCAGGCCAGGCCGGTGATGACGCCTTTGCCAGCCAGTACCTGCTCGCTGCGAAACACCGGTATGCCGAGTGCGGTCTCAAGGTCCTTGGTGCCGATCTTAAGCTTGGCGTCGGGGTTTTCCAGCAGCTTGACCACGGCCTTGCGCACCAGTTTGCCCAGTTGCTTCTCCAGCTGGCGCACGCCGGCCTCGCGGGCATAACCGTCGATCACCAGGCGCAGGGCACTGTCGCTGATGCTGAGGCTGGTTTTGGAAACGCCGGCCTTTTCCAGCTGCTTGGGCCACAGGTGGCGCTTGGCGATGGTCATTTTTTCTTCGGTGATATAGCCGGACAGGCGGATCACTTCCATGCGGTCGAGCAACGGCCCGGGTATCGAATCGAGGGTGTTGGCCGTGCACACGAACAGCACCTTGGACAAGTCCAGGCGCAGGTCGAGGTAGTGGTCGAGGAAGTCGACGTTCTGCTCGGGGTCGAGGGTTTCCAGCAACGCTGACGCCGGGTCACCCTGATAGCTCTGGCCCATCTTGTCGATTTCATCGAGCATGATCACCGGGTTCATCACTTCGACGTCTTTCAGGGCCTGTACCAGCTTGCCGGGCTGGGCGCCGATGTAGGTGCGGCGGTGGCCCTTGATCTCGGCTTCGTCACGCATGCCACCGACGCTGAAGCGATAGAACGGCCGGCCGAGGGATTCGGCGATGGACTTGCCGATGCTGGTCTTGCCCACCCCGGGCGGGCCCACCAACAGCACGATCGAGCCACTGATTTCGCCTTTCCAGGCGCCCACGGCGAGGAACTCGAGGATGCGCTCCTTGATGTCGTCGAGGCCGGCGTGGTACTGGTCGAGGACTTTGCGGGCATGTTTGAGGTCGAGCTTGTCTTTGCCGTACACGCCCCACGGCAAGGCGGTGGCCCACTCCAGATAGTTGCGGGTGACGGCGTATTCGGGCGAGCCGGTTTCCAGGATGGCCAGTTTGCCCATCTCTTCATCGATGCGCTTGCGGGCCTGGGGCGGCAGGGTCTTGCCTTCCAGGCGCTGTTCGAACTGTTCGAGGTCGGCGCTGCGGTCGTCCTTCGTCAGCCCCAGCTCCTGCTGAATGACCTTGAGTTGTTCCTTGAGGAAGAATTCGCGCTGGTGCTCGCCGATTTGCCGGTTGACCTCGGCCGAGATCTCGTTCTGCAAGCGTGCAACTTCCACCTCTTTGCGTAGCATTGGCAGGACCTTTTCCATGCGTTTGAGCATGGGCACGCAGTCGAGCACTTCCTGCAACTGGTTGCCGGTGGCCGAGGTGAGCGCGGCGGCGAAGTCGGTGAGCGGCGAAGGGTCGTTGGGGCTGAAGCGGTTGAGGTAGTTCTTCAGCTCTTCGCTGTACAGCGGATTGAGCGGCAGCAGCTCTTTGATCGCGTTGATCAGTGCCATGCCGTAGGCTTTGACCTCGTCGGTCGGCTCGGCGGGCTGGCGCGGGTATTCGACTTCGACCAGGTAGGGCGGGCGGTGGTGCTTGAGCCAGTTGCGGATGCGCACCCGGGACAGGCCCTGGGCGACGAACTGCAATTTGCCGTTTTCGCGGCTGGCATGGTGCACCTTGACCAGCGTGCCGTACTGCGGCAATGCCGAGGTGTCGAAGTGGCGGTGGTCTTCTGGCGGGGTGTCCATGAAGAACAGCGCCAGGCAGTGGTCCGGTGACTTGGCCACCAGATCGAGCGTTTCGGCCCAGGGTTCTTCATTGACGATGACCGGTAGTACCTGTGCCGGGAAGAACGGGCGGTTGTGGATCGGGATGACGTAGACTTTGTCCGGCAGCTGCTGGCCGGGCAGCGCGAGGGCGTGGCCGGTTTCAGCCCGGAGGGTGTGTTCGACTTCGCTGTGTTCGTCCGGGTGTTCCGGGAAATCCTGCTGGTCGCTCATGGGGCACCTGCGTGAATGACAATGGTGCTTAGATGGGGCGCGATGGGATGGGTTTCAATGGCGTGGGAGCGGCCTTGTTTCGCGATTGGGCTGCGCAGCAGCCCCAGGATCCCTCCAGCATTCTAGATCGTTGGGGCCGTAGCGCGACCCAATCGCGACACAAGGCCGCTCCCGCAGGGTTGAGCCTGCGGGAGCGGTGTAGCTTAGTCAGCTAATTTGTAAGCGATGATGTAATCGCCCATCTTGGTGCCCAGCGAGCCATGGCCGCCGGCAGTCACCAGCACGTACTGCTTGCCATCCTTGCCGGTGTAGCTCATCGGCGTGGCCTGGCCACCCGCTGGCAGGCGTGCTTTCCACAACTCCTTGCCGTTGTTCACGTCATAGGCGCGCAGGTACTGGTCTAGCGTGCCGCTGAGGAAACCGACGCCACCGGCGGTGACGATCGAGCCCCCCATGCTCGGCACGCCAACCGGCAGGCCGATCGGCACCGGGGTGCTGTCGCGGGTGGTGCCGTTCTTGTGTTTCCACACAACCTTGTTGGTGAACAGGTCGATGGCGGCGACGTAGCCCCAGGCGGGTGCCTGGCACGGTACGCCGAGCGGCGACATGAACGGGTGCATGGTCACTGCATACGGTGCGCCGGTGTTCGGCTGTACGCCGCTGGTCTCGCTTTCGCGCTTGCTGCCTTCGGCAACCTGCTCACGCGGGACCATCTTGGACACGAACGCCATGTAATTGGGCGAAGTG
Organism: Pseudomonas sp. JR33AA; assembly: GCF_021378985.1. Taxonomy (NCBI): domain Bacteria; kingdom Pseudomonadati; phylum Pseudomonadota; class Gammaproteobacteria; order Pseudomonadales; family Pseudomonadaceae; genus Pseudomonas; species Pseudomonas sp. JR33AA. The sequence goes on along the minus strand of NZ_JAJSAW010000002.1, from coordinate 398,951 downwards.
AACAGCAACTGGCGCACCGGGTCGACCGACACGCTGCCCCAGTTGAATACACCGACGTTGCCGGGGTAGACCAACGAACCTTGTTCGGATGGCGGGGTGTACTGGCCTTCGTAGCGCAGTTCGCGGAACTGGATGCGGCACAGCATCTGGTCGAATGGCGTGGCGCCCCACATGGCCTGTTCGGTCAGCTCTGGGCCGAGCAGGTTGAGGTCGGAGCGTGCCTGGGTTGGCGAGGTGTGGTCGCCTTGCACTGCGCCTTGTGGGGTGGGGATCTCGCGGATCGGCACAATTGGCGTACCGTCGCGGCGGTCGAGCACGTACAGGCTGCCTTGCTTGGTCGGTACGATGATCGCCGGTTTCACGCCATCGTCGGTTTTCAGGTGTACCAGGGTCGGCTGGCTGCCGACGTCCATGTCCCACAGGTCGTGGTGGGTGAACTGATAGTTCCAGCGTGCCTTGCCGGTGGCCAGGTCAAGGGCGACCACGCCGGCACTGTACTTCTCGGCGCCCGGGGTGCGGTCGGCGCCCCACTGGTCCGGGGTCTGGTTGCCCAGCGGCAGGTAGATCATGCCAAGGTCTTCGTCGACGCTGGCGATTGACCACATGTTGGCCGAGTTGCGGCTGTACATTTTGCCGGCAGCCAATGGCTTGGTGTCGTCCGGGTTGTTGCTGTCCCAGTTCCACACCAGGTGGCCGTCGTGCACATCGTAGGCGCGGATCACCCCGGACGGCTCATTGGTCGATTCGTTGTCGGTGACGTGGCCACCGATGATCACCAGGTCACGGGTAATCGCAGCAGGCGAGGTGGAGTAATAGCCGCCGGCGGTGAACGGGCCAATACCGGTGGTGAGGTCGATCACGCCCTGGTTGGCGAAGCCTTCGCAGACCTTGCCATTGTCGGCGTTGATGGCGATCAGGCGGGCATCCGCAGTCGGCAGGTAGAGACGACGCGGGCAGGCTTGGGCCACCGCCTGGCCTGCGTCGGTAATTTTCGGTGCCGGGCTGCCATCGCGGCTGACGTAGCGGTTTTCGTCATAGTACGAGACGCCACGGCACGTCATGTGGGCAAAGCCTTTGAAGGTGCCGGTCGGGCTCTTGACCTGCGGGTCGTAGCGCCAGATTTCCGCGCCAGTGTCCGGGTCCAGCGCCAGCAGGCGGCTGTGCGCGGTGCAGGCATACAGCATACCGTTGACCTTCAGCGGGGTGTTCTGGTTGGTCAGCTCCACCGGGTCGTTTTCGGTCGGCAGATCACCGGTACGAATGCGCCAGGCCTCTTCCAGGCGGTAGGCGTTCTGCGGGGTGATCTGGTGCAGCGGCGAGTAGCGGTCGCCATGCTCGGTACGGCCGTAGGCCTGCCATTCGCCGTCGGGCATGGCCGGTGCGGCACTGGCCATTTCGCTGCTGTCGCGGCCCAGTTCGCCGAACACTTCACCGGGATGGGTGAACTGGCTGCCCAGCGCGCAAGCGCCCGAAGCGACGACTGCCACGCCGAGCAGTGCAGTATTGGCTTTGCTGGCCGGGCCGATCAGCGGGCGACGTGCCCACGGGAGCAGCAGCACCACGCCGATGGCGAACCAGATGGCCAGACGGGGCACCAGTTGCCACCAGTCCAGGCCCACCTCGAGCAGGGCCCAAACGGTGCTGCCCAGCAGCATCAGGCCATACAGGCCCAGGGCGATCTGGCGTTGGGCCAGCAGCAGGATGCCCGAAAGGGCAAAGCCGATACCGGCGATCAGGTAGTACAGCGATCCGCCCAGCTGGCTCAGCTTGATACCGCCGGCCAGCAGGGCCAGGCCCATCAGCAACAGCAGCGCGCCAATCAGGCGCGGTAGCCAGCGGCTTCCTTGGTTGGCACCTTCAGTGCTCATCGTAGGTTCTCCGTCAGGTCAAAAAAGGGGTTAGAAACTGCTCTGGATCTTCAGGCCGCCGATCAGGGCGCCATCGACCTGCGACACCCCGCCCGGGTGGCGGATGTACTGCAGGTTGGGGCGTACCGTGAGCCAGTCGGCCAAATGGATGCCGTAGTACAGCTCGGCGCTGTACTCGGTGTCCTGCACGGGCAGGAAGCCTGGGTTGTCGTAGTCGTAGAGGCCGGCGGCCTGGTTGGCCAGGCGGGCGTTCTTGCGATAGGCAGGGTTGACGTGCACGCGCGCCAGGGCGAAACCGATGTCGTCCTTGGCGCGGGCATCGAAGGGCCCTTTGAATACCAGTCCTGCCTGCAGATAGTTGTCGATGGCATTGGTCTTCTTGTCATGCACGGTGGCGTTGGCGAACACGCTCAAGCCGCGTGACTGGTCGGACGCCAGCGAGGTGACCTGCTGCTGGGCGCCAATCCACAAGCCGTGCTTGCTCGAGCTGCTGCGGTAGGCGGCGCCGCTGATGGCGGCCGGCTGACCGTTGCTGTCCTTGAGAACATCTTGTGCCTTGGCATTACTGTAGTAGTAGCCGGCACGATATTCCCCTTTCAAGCCTTGGATGCGTGGGGCCCATACCAGTTCGAACGGCATTACCGCACCTTGGGTGCCGCTGCCGCTGAGCTTGAAACCATTGCCAGATTCGAGGTTGGAAGGGTTCTGCTCGTAGACGCCGACCTGTGCGTACAGCTCGGGGGTAAGGTTGTAGCGCACGCGCAGGGCCCACTGGCTGACTGGCCAGTTGTACCAGATGCCACCTACCCAGTTGCCCACCTGCGAGCCGCAGAAGGCCAGGTTCTGGAAGTCGCAAGGGAAGCTGTTGAAGTCCTCGCCTTCACCGAAGCGGCCGAATTTCACATCCAGCGCACCCTCGAAGTACTTCTGCTTGATCCACATCTGCGTCAGCCGCCAGGTTTCGCCGCGGCCCCAGACTTCCTGGGCGGAGGTGAAGCCGCCGACACGCGGGTCGTTGATGCGGTCGTTGCTGATGTTGTCGCCGTGGCGCTCGGTGACGGTCAGCTGGAATTCGGTGTCGTGCCAGCCGAGGATCTTGTCCAGGTCCAGGTGGCTGCCAAAGGTGAACTGGTCGCTGTAGCGCGCGGTGCGGTCGTGGTCGTAGCCGCCGTGCAGGTTGCTGCCCATCTCGCCGGTGTAGCCAAGGGTGAAGTCGTAGCCCTTTTCCAGCAATTCGCTGCGGGTTCCCCCCCAGTCGCCAAGCATCCACGGGGAATCGCTGGCGAACATTTCGCTGGCGCTGACGGGGGTTGCCAAGGCACTGAGGGCGAGGCCGATGTAACAGGTTTTAGGCAGTTGGAGCATGAGATAGCGCTATCTTTTGATTATTGAAAAAACGGCAAGCGCATCGAAGGGCGTACCCTTCAATGGATATGGCGACAAGGTTGTTCGATGAAGCGTTTCAGCTTGCGGCGGGAGGATATAGGGGAAGTTATAAGAAAAAAAGACAAATTGTCGCAGAGGATTGTTGTTGAACGGGCAACAGTCGTTGTTAATCGAGGCAAGTGTAGGAGCGGGTTCACCCGCGAATGCGCCGGTTGCACTTCCATCGTATTCGCGGGTGAACCCGCTCCTACACCGATCTTCGTCGTTTGTGGTTCAGAAGGTCGTACGCAACCCCACTTCCACACTACGCCCCGGTGCCGGTGCGATATCGCGCAGGATCGAACTGGCGTAGCGCACGGTCTGGTCGGTGAGGTTTTCGCCGCGCACAAACGCCAGCCACTGGCTCTGGCCAATGTCGAAGCGGTAGCCAACGCTCGCCCCCAAGGTGGTGTAGCCATCGGTGCCGGTTTCGTTGGCGGGTTTGCGGTGCTGCGACGCAGCGTGCTGCACGTCTACCCGCGCCTGCCAGCGGTCCAGTTCCCAGACCAGGCCGCTGTTCAGGCGCAGCGGAGCGATGCGGGGCAGTGGCTCGCCGCTGTCCAGGTTCTTGGCCCGGGTGTAGTCACCAGACAACTCCAGCGCAAAGCTGCCGTAACGGTTCTCGACCAGCTGCCAGCGGTCCTGGGCCTCAACCCCGTAGAAGCGCGCCCGCACCCCTTGATACTGATATTCCGGGTAGCCGTCGCCATGATCGTGGTCGTGGTCATCCTCGTCATGGTCGTGATCATGCCCCCCCTCACGCAGGTTGCCGGTGCCGATCAGGCCGATGTAGTTGCGAAAGTGGCTGTAGAACACCCCGACACTGCCCTTGTGGGTGCCGTTGTCAAAGCGCAGCGCCAGGTCGGCGGAAATGGCCTTTTCCTTGTTCAGGCTGGCATCACCGACTTCAAAGGCACCGGTGGCCACGTGGGCGCCGTTGGCATACAACTCGTAGAAGGTCGGGGCGCGCTCGGTGTAGCCGAGGCTGGCCGCCAGCGACCAGACCGGGTCGAGCTGGTACACCGCGCCTGAAGACAGGCTGAAGGCGTTGAAGCTGCTGGCGCTGTCGGCGTCGACGAAGTGCTCGTTGCCTTTGGCGTCCGGGTCTACGCGGGTGTGCTCCATGCGCGCGCCCAGGCTCAGGTTCAGGCGTTCGGTGGCTTGCCACTGCTCCAGCATGAACAGCGCCAGGCTGTCGGTATCGGTGTGCGGGACGAAAGCTTCCTCGCCCAGGGCGGAGAATTCGTTGCGGCTGACCTGGGCACCAATTACCCCTTCCACCGGCCCGAGCGGCTGGTGACGCGCTTCGATGCGCGCTTCGTAGCCCTTGTTCTTGAAGGTGGTATGGACCTCGCCCTCCTCGATTTCGCTGTGTTCGTAGTCGGTGTAGCCGGCATCTACCTTGACCGAGCTGAACGGGCCGTCGAGGTCGCGCAGTTCGGAGGCGAAGGCGTAGTGATCCTGTTTCATGTCCAGGCGCACGCCGGGCTCGGCCACCGAGCCGTAGTTGCTGTCGTAGCGGCTGTACGACAGGCCGGCGTAGCCGTGGTCCCAGTGGTAGGAACCACCGATTGCGCCGCCGTCCTGGCGGCCGTCGCTGTTTTCCAGGCGGTGTTTACTGCCGGGCTCGTCGGCATCGCGCACCTTGGCGCTGCGTGCGTAGCCCGGGATGCGCAGGTCGTTGAACTGGCGGCTGTTGGCGTCCAGATGCAGGGCGAAGGCGCCATTGCCGGCCTCCAGCTTACCGGCGCTGCTGCGGGTGGTGTCGGCACCGCCGTAACGCAGTTCACCGGCACCGTGGATGCCTTCGATCGGCGAGTCCGGAATGCGGTTGTCAAAGGTGTTGACCACGCCGCCGATCGCGTTGCCGCCATACAGCAAGGCGGCCGGACCACGGACGATTTCGACGCGGTCGACCGTCACCGGGTCCAGGGGGACGGCGTGGTCATAGGACAGCGACGAAGCATCCAGAGCGCCGACGCCGTTGCGCAGAATGCGGATGCGGTCGCCGTCCAGGCCGCGAATGACCGGTCGGCTGGCGCCAGGGCCAAACCAGGTGGAGGCGACACCGGGCTGCTTGTTCAGGGTTTCACCCAGGCTGCCGTGCTGTTGTTGCAGCAGGTTTTCGCCTTCGAGCACGGAACTGGGGGCGGCCAGTTGGCGGTTACCCAATGGGTTGGCGGTGATGACCTGCGGCTCGAGTTCTACAGCCTGGCTGGGGGATGCAGCCAGCCAGAGTGCGACGGCAAGGGGAGAGAGACGAAGCGGTGTGTACAGCATGAGGATGGGGCGTTCCTTGGCAGATGTTTTAATGTTACAACATAACATAACTATTCCATCACAGAGGTTTTGCCCCTGACCAGCGATTTTTCTGTCGACTCGACGGATCCCTCCCACCACTACACTCGTGTAAGGTGCGCATCTTTCCTACGGAGCACAGCATGAGCACGGCCCAACACAACGCGCTGCACGGCAAGACCCTTGAACAGATCCTCACCGAGCTGGTGGCGCATTACCAATGGCAGGGCCTGGCCGAGCGCATCGATGTGCGCTGCTTCAAGAGCAACCCGACCATCAAGTCGAGCCTGACGTTCCTGCGCAAAACACCGTGGGCGCGGGAGAAGGTCGAGCAGCTGTACGTGAAGCTGCAGCGTCAGGCCTGACATGTCGCGTCGCCCTTGGCTGACCGGCATGGCTGCGCTTGGCTGGTTCGGCCTGGCCGTGCAGGTGAACCTGGTACTGCTGGCGCGTTGGCAGGAACAGGCCAGCCTGATTGGCGGCCTGATCAATGTGTTTGGCTACTTCACCGTGCTGACCAATACCCTGGTGGCGACGGTGCTCAGCTATGCCGCGTTCGGTCGGGAAGGCCGTGGCAAACGCTTTTTCCTGTCGCCCTCGGTTAGCTCAGCAGTGGCTGCCAGTATCGTGCTGGTGGCGCTGGCCTACAGCGTGCTGCTGCGTCATTTGTGGCAACCACAGGGTTGGCAATGGCTGGCGGACGAGTTGCTGCACGACGTGATGCCGGTGCTGTATGCCTTGTACTGGTGGTGCGAGGTGCCCAAGGGCAGGTTGCGGCTATGGCATTTGCTGGTGTGGGCGGTGTACCCGGCGGTCTACTTTGGTTATGCGCTGTGGCGGGGGAGCGAGATTGGCGTGTATGCCTACCCGTTCATCGATGTGGCCAGCCTGGGATATGGGCAGGTGATGCTCAACGCCCTGGGGGTGCTGGCGGGTTTCTGGGGGATAGGGCTGGTGTTGCTTGGGCTGGATCGGTGGCGGGGGCTGCAAAGGCTGGTTTGACCTGTACCGGCCTCTTCGCGGGCAAGCCCGCGCCCACAGAGAAATCACATGCCCAGGGGGCTGTGGTATTCGCTGTGGGGCGGGGGACTCGCGGTGCCCAACAGCAGGGCACAAGACTTCTGGTGTCCCCAAATGGCCAGGGCCGCGATTGCGTCTTAGTGCTTCTTCCCTTGCATGCTCGAAACCCATTGCTCGCTGCGACTATGCCCACTGGTTCTCAACACGCCCAGGTCCAGCGCATTTTCACCATCCGCCGCCATTTTGCTTGTGGCTATCTCGGCGATCGCCGTGCCCAGATCCACCGGTGAGTTTGACGCATCCAGCGACAGGTCTCGGCGATAGTCATTACCGCTTAGCGTTTCCTGGGTAACTGAATGGGCGTCGAGCTTCACGTCGCCTTTGGCCGACTGCAAGCGTGCCCCCACCAGATGAGCATTGCCCCCGACCTGCAGGTCGATGCCGTCGTTGCTTTTAAGTGTGGTCTGACGCGCCACGTTGTCGCGCATTGCATGCGACACGTCGAGGCTGACGGTTGGCGAGAACCCTGGGTCTGCCTTGCTCAGGGCAGAACCGGCCGTTTTCTCGACCTTGCCTCCCAGCGGCCCTGCCACCGAGCTGGCCGCGTTGACATAGCCCTGCGGGTTTTTCTCTTGGCTCAGCCTGACATCGCCCTTCACGCTCAGGGCGTTGACGCTGTCTTTGAGGCTGGCGATGCGCAGGTCACCGTCGATCGTGCCGCTAATATGCCCGGCATTCAGGCTGGCACTCTCGATGCGGGTATCGCCGCGGCTTTGCAGGTCGATGCGCTCGGCGCGCAGGTCACTGGTATTCCAGGTGAGGTTGTCGCGTTTGTCGAGCTCTACCTTGAGCCGGCCATGCAGGCCGCGGGTGTCCAACGCGCCTTTGGCCATGTTGAAACCGGCGCCGGCCGAGATGTCGAGGTTGTCGCGCCGCTCCTGGCTGGAAGAGGCTTCAACCAGCATGCCGCCATTCGAGGCGTCGAGGGTTATCTGTTCGGCCGAGGCCTGCAGGCCTTGCAGGTGCAGGGCGATGTCCTCGCGGGCGCTGCTGGTCAGGGTCAGTGTGCCGTTGCTGGCAAACCGGGCATCGACCGCCTGCCGTGCCTGTTCGTCCTGCTTGCCGTGGCTGAAGTGGCCGCCTAGGGCCCCCCCTTTGGTCTGGCCCACCTTGGCCGCCAGCTCCATGCCGCCCCCCAGGTTGGCGCCTGTGGTCTGCTGGGTGTGGCTGGCCGCCTTGACCTGCAACTGGCCGCCGCTTTGCACCCGTATGTTGCCGGTCTTGGCCTCGCGGTTGCCCATGCGGGTGCCTTCGAGCAACAGGTCGCCGGCGCTGGTCAGTTGTACTTCGCCCTTGGCGTCGATTTGTGCCACTTGTGCCTTGCTCTGCGTGCTCAGCTTCTGGCCATGGTCCAGATAGCCCCGGCCATCGACACCGGTGCTGCCCGGGCGGTTGCCGACTTTGGCCCAGGCATTGCCATCGAGCTGACGTGACTGCTGTTCGGCCTGGTCGGTCGCCTGGGGTAAGGCCAGCGACCCGGCACTGTGCATGACCACGCTGCCTTCGCCGCCATCGATGCGGGCCCCTTCGTAGCGGCCATCGCTGCCAAGCTGTACCTGGATACCCTGTTGCCCGTAAAGGCTGCCGGCTACCGCGGTGCTGGCAGTATCCTTTTTGTCCAGCGACCCCCCTTTGCCGGCGGCGCGTACGTTCAGGTCCTCGCCGGTGCTGGTGTCCAGGCGCGCGTCGCCACCATACGCCAGGCGTTGAACGGTGGATTCCTGGGTATTTTCGGCGGCGTTCATCTGGTGCTGCTGCGCCTCGATTTTCAGCGAGCCGGCATTGGCCCGCCAGGCTGTGCCCTGGTCGGCCAGTGTGTCAGTCTTGACCTCGACCTTTGCTGCGGACAACTCGCTGACCTGAGCAATGCCACGGCGCTGGTTTTCCAGGCGCTTGAGGTGTTCGACCGTCATGTCGGCACCCACGCTGGGCGGTGCCATGGCGTCTTCGGGCGAGGCTTGCTGGAAGCGTGCGGCTTCCTCACCCAGCACCAGGCGTTCGATAGGGCGAGTCAGGTCTCGGTATTCGAGACTGGCGCCCAGGCTACCCGACCAGTCGTCACGGCTTTGTTCACGTTCATGGGTATCCTGCGCTGCACGGTTGTCGATGCGTTTGGCGGCCACCTGCAGGGTGTTGCCGGCCTCGACGTGCGCCGCCTCGGTGAGCAGTGCATCACTGCGCAATTTCAGGTCTGCGCTGGCCTGCAACTCGCTGCGCTGCACCTTGCTGTCGCGTTCGGCTTGCCCCTCGCGGTTGTGATGGCCTTCGAACAAACTGCCCAGGCGATCGATGCCACCGGTTACCGTCAGCCCGCCACCACTTTCGGTGGTACGGGTGGTGGTGTCGCGGTCGTTGCGGGTCGCCCCCAGTGTCACTTCCCGCGCCTGCACATCCAGGTCGCCGGCAGTGGCCTGGGCCTTGCTGCCGTTGACCTGCAGGTGCGCGCCGCTGCGCATGCCCACCGAGGCGCCCTTGAGCTCACTGGCAACCTGGCTGGTCGTGCGCTGCTTGCTGGTGGTGGTCACGACCTCATACGCCACGCCAGCCGCGTATTGGCGAGACTCGGGCCTGCCATCCTCGGCTTCCTGGGTCTGTCTGGAGCTGGCCGTAAAACCACGTTGTTGGTCGCGGGTTTCGCGTTCATCCACCGATTGCGCACTGCCAATCAGCAGGTCGCCTTTGGCCTCGACTTGCAGATGCTTGCCCGCTTCGACCTTGGCGCCCTGGATGCGCATCTCTTCGGCGCTGGCCAGGCGCAGGTTGCTGGTCGAGCTGACGTCGCTGACCAGTACCTGCTGTTTGCGGTCCGTGCTTTCGTGCTGGCTGCCGATCAGGCCGAACAGTTTACTGTCGCTGGTGCGCTGGGTGGAGGTCGTGCTGCCATGGCCTGCCTCGATGGCCAGCGAACCTTTCTCGCTGTAGAGCACCGCGTCCTGTTTACCGAACACGATGCTGCCCTTGATGGCGACCTGGTCGGCGCTGACTGTGAGCTCGCCATTGCTGGTTATCGTGCTGCCTGCAACGACCTGGCCCTCGGTGTCGTTACCGTTGCGGTCACCAAAGAATGTGCCGGATACCAGGTCGCCTCGGTAGTCGCGTTGGGTACCGTGTTCCTGCAAGGTGGTGGTGCCGATGTCTGCCTGTTTTGCCTGGATAGCCAGATCGCCGCGGCTGTGCAGGCTGCTGCCTTGCACGTTGAGGTTGCCGCTTGCCTTTACCGAGAGGTGCCCGGCGCTCAGGGTACTGCCCTTTGCGGTTTCCTTGAGCTGGTCGCTATCGCTGTCACCGCGCCATAAGTCCTTGCGATGACGCACCTGCTGTTCGGTGCGTTTGCTGTCGATGCCGGCGATGATGTCCAGGCCGGCACCGCTGTCGACTGTCAGCTCGTTTCCGGCGTCCACCTTCGCTGCGGTCATGCGCAGGTCGTCGCCGGACTGCAACAGCACGCTGTCAGTGCCCAGCAATTGACTGCCCTGTTGCTGCTGTTGGGTGGTGGTGGTCTTGCGGTTATAGGTTTCGCGGGTGACGAACCAGAACTTCTTGTTCCAGCTGTCACTGTCGTGCTTGATGTGTTCGATTGCCTTGGCGTCCAGTGTGAGCTTCTTGCCAGCCCTTGCTTCGATTCGCGGCGCCTGGCCGGCGACCGTTTCAAGCACCAGGTCATCGGCAGCGGTGAGTTTCAGCACGCCGCGCTCGCTGCGCAGTTCGGTTGGGCGGTCGCCACTGCCACTGACATGCAGGCCCCCGGCCGAGCTGATGTCGACCCCCTCGGTGCCCAGAATCTGCGGGGCACCTACACGCACACCTGCGCCTTCGGCCGTACTTACCACACGGATACGCCCGGCGCGCATGGCACCGAACAGGCTGGCATCAATGCTCGAAGAGGGGCTGGGCAGGTGTTCGACCACCTCGCCGCTGCGGCTGTCGATACGGTTGCGACCGACAGTGATGTCGAGCGTTTCGCTGGCCATGAGCAGGCCTTTGCTGTCCACGCGCGGTGCGATCAGTTCGAGTGCGCCACCGGCGTTGCCCTGGCCATGCTCCAGTACCTGCAGGGTGCCACTGGCCGTGAGCGTATCGAGGTACCTGAGCTGTTGCTCCTCGAATTGCGGGGTGCCCACCACGAAACCCGCGCGGGTGGTGTTGATGAAACTGCCGCCATTGAGGGTGATGCCATTGGGGTTGGCCAGTATGTAGTCGGCCGGGCGCCCGAAGATTTCCTGCGGCCCCTCGATCAGCGAGGCGTTGCGGCTGACCACTTCGTTAAGAATGGTCGAGGCGGCCTGGCCCTGGAACTGCGGGTTGGCCGCCAGGGCACCGGCCAGTTGCGACTGCCCGGCAGCGGTGGCGTTGTTCAGCACCAGGCCCGGGGTGGCAACGTTGTAGTCGATGAACTGGTTGTGTGACAGCCCCTTGGCGTTGGGCGGCACGATGTCGATCACCGGCACCCCGTGGCCATTGTGGATGACCGGGGTACCCCCGGGGCCGCTGGCTGCTTCCAGCCCTGCCTGCGCCAGTGCGGTGCTGGACCCGAGCACGGCGAGGAAGATTGCCCAGCGCAAGGTATCCGGGCGAACAGGCGGTAACTGCGAGAGTGTTTGCATTTTCTCGTTCTCTTTGTTGTGGGTGAATCAGATGCTCAGGGTCCAGTCCAGCACCCAGAAGCCGGGCTCCAGCAGCGGGCGGGGCAGGTCACTGGTGTACAAGGCGCGTTGGTAGTCCAGGCGCAGGCGGCTGCCGGGCAGGCTCAGTTCCAACCCTGCGGCGGCCCCGGCCAGGCGCTGTGACGGTTTGCCTTCGGCGGTGCGAACCCAGCCCAGGTCCAGGCCGATGTAGGGGCGTATCTCGAAGGGGTGGGCCCAGGTCAGTGGCAGCGCTTGGCTGAACGTATTGCGCCAGACGGCGCTGCTGGCACCGGAATAGGTGTGCAGACGAAAGCCGCGGACTGCCGAATCGTCGCTCACCAGCAGCTGTTCGACGGCAGGCAGCGGGTCGTGGCTGTACTGCATGGCCAGCTCGCTCTGCCAGCGCCAAGGGCTGGGTGCCGGGCCTTGACGCAGGTGCAGCAGGTTGGCGCGGTACTTGCGAAAGTCCGGGCGCAGGCGTTGAGCGCCCAGGGGTGAGCGGTCGGCACCCAATGCTTCAATGCCTTGGGCAATGCCGAAGTAACCGTTCCACAAGCCACTTTCAAGCCACAGCAAGTTGATGCCGGCCTCTACCGTGGCCAGCGTCGGGCTCTGCTGGACGATAACCGCACCCGCGCTGCGGTTGATCAGCTGCTTGCGGTCCAGCCGGGCGCTGGCGCTGAGCATGCCTTGCTGGTTGCGCCACACTACCCGTTCGACACTCAGGCCCTGATAGCTGCTGCTGCCGTCGGCAGCCTTGTCGCTGTAGGGGAGGGGGGCTTGATAGCTTAGCTGGCTGGCGCTGAGGGCAAAGGTCCAGGCGCCATAGGGGATGCTGTAGTACAGCGATATGCCTTGGCTGTGGCCGGGCGTGTCGAGCACCGTGCGGGTCAACGACAGGCGCAGCTCATCATTGAGGCCAAGCGGGCTGTCCAGGCCAATACCGAGGTTGACGCGGTGGCGGCCGGTCAGCTCGCTGCCCCGGTTGTCGAAGCGGCTGTCCAGGTGCCAGCGTGAAGCCACCTTGCCCGGCTGCACGACCACGCGGGTGCCGCCCTGCAGTTCGCCGGGCAGCAAGGTGGCGCCCAGTTCATAGGCGCGTAGGCGGTTGAGCTGGTCCAGGCCTTGCTCAAGGTCGGGCAGGTACAGTGGCTGCCCGAGCAGGCCAGGGAAGGCGCCGGAGAGGGACAGGGGCAGGTCGGGGCCTGCCAGTTCGATGGTTTCGACAAAGCCTTCGACAATGACGATGTCCAACGGCATGCCCTCTTCTGGGGGCTGCCGCAGGTAAGGTCGGCTGGTTGGGTAGCCGGCTTGTACATAGCGTTGGGTGATGGCTTTGAGCAGCCGGTTGATGTCGGCGATGCCCATGCAGGCAGGCGTGAGAGCACGAATGGTTGGCGCCAGTGCCGAGTTCGAAAGCCGGTGCATGCCCGCCACGCGCACGCCATCGACGGCCCAGCAGCGATCGTCGTGCGGGGGGCGGGAAATGGTGTTGGTCGATTCAGCCGGGACGGGTATACGCCGCCAGCGTTCCAGCCGCTGCTGTTGCTCCAGTTGCCGCAGCCCATGCTGTTGATCGCGCAGCTGCTGGCTGGCAGGGTCGTCGGCCAGCACCTGGGGAATGGACAGCAAGCCTGACAGGCAACTGGCCGACAGCCAATGGGCGATGCGGTGAATCAGGCACGGCATTGAAGCACCCCGCAAATGATGTACGGTTTTCGTACTCGTCTGCGGGGATGCTAAAAATTAAGTCACTCGTCTGGATGCAGTACCCTGCCTAAGGACCTGTCAGGCAAGTTCTAGCAAAATGGTGGGAAGGTTCCTACAGCCTGTGCCGAAAGGCCCTATATCAAGGCCTGATCTCGATCAGCGTTCCATCCCGCACCAGGTCCCACACTTCCTGCATGTCGCGGTTGCGCATGGCAATGCAACCATCCGTCCAGTCCAGGGTATGGAAGTACCACTCCGGGTATTCATCGTTGATCGGTGTGCCATGAATCATGATCATGCTGCCGGCGTTCACGCCTGCCCGGGTAGCGCGGGCGGCATCGCTGATGTTCGGGTAATTGATGTGCATCGCCAGGTTGAAGCGGTCGCTCTGCTTGCGCCAGTCCAGCCAGTACAAGCCCTCAGGGGTTTTCTTGTCGCCTTCGCGTTCCTTGGCGCCCTTGGGCTGCTTGCCCAGCGAGATGCGGTAGGTTTTCAGCGGCTCGCCACGGCTGATCAACTGCAGGCGGCGCTCCGACTTGATCACCAGCACCTTGTCGATCAACGGTTGCATGGCTTGCTGTGAAGGCGATGGGGTTTGCGCTGCCGGCGCGGGCTTGCGGATGATGGTTTCGGTGAAGGCCGCCTGGGACACCGAGGTCACGCAAAGGCAGAAGAGGGCAAGCAACCAGCGCATGTAACAGTATCCCTGAAGGCTTTTAGGTGTGTGGCGAAACGTTCATCGGCGGCAGGTATTCATGGCCTATGGGGTAGTGCTGGCCGATGCGGTCGCGATAGTAGCATTCTAGTGTGCGAGTGACGGTGCGAAAAGCCAGCGCGTTCCACGGTATCTCATGTTCCTCGAACAGGCGCACCTCCAGGCTTTCGACACCCACGGCAAAGTCCAGGTCCGCCAGCTCGGCGCGGAAGAACACATGCACCTGGTTGATGTGCGGCAGGTCGAACAGCTGGTACAGGGACGTCGGCCCGACCCGGGCGCAGGCTTCCTCGACGGTTTCGCGGCGCGCGGCCTGGTCGAGGGTTTCGCCGTTTTCCATGAAACCGGCAGGCAGGGTCCAGAAACCCCGGCGCGGTTCAATGGCGCGGCGACACAGCAACACCTGGCTGCCCCAGGTCGGCAACACGCCGGCCACGATGTTGGGGTTCTGGTAATGGATGGTCTGGCAAGAGCCGCAGACATACCGCAGGCGGCTGTCGCCCTCGGGGATCCGCTGAGTGACCGGTTGGCCGCACGCGCTGCAGAATTTCATGTGTGGTTCCTTGTGTTCACGGCTATCTTGGCGCGGCCATCGTGCCGCCGCAAGCGCTGGGGGTTGGGTGCTTCGCGGCTTTGGTGCATCATGCAATACAGGACCTGGATACGAGCGTGCGCAATGCTGGACGAGCTACTTCGCCGAATGAGCAACCACCAACCCGCGTCATTGGAAACCGACAGGCGGTTCCCCGAAGCGGCGGTTCTCTTGCCCATTACCCGCAGCGAAGCGCCCGAACTTGTCTTGACCCTGCGCGCCAAGGGCCTGTCTACCCACGGTGGTGAAGTAGCCTTTCCCGGTGGCCGCCGCGACCCGGAAGACCCGGACCTGGTCTTTACTGCCTTGCGCGAGGCCGAAGAAGAAATCGGCCTGCCCCCTGGCCTGGTGGAGGTGATTGGCCCGCTCAGCCCGCTGATTTCGCTGCATGGCCTGAAAGTGACGCCATTCGTCGGGCTTATTCCGGACTTCGTCGAATATCGCGCCAATGATGCCGAGATCGCGGCAGTATTCACCGTGCCGCTGGAATTCTTCCGCCAGGACCCGCGCGACCATACCCACCGTATCGATTACCAGGGGCGTAGCTGGTATGTGCCAAGTTACCGCTATGGTGAATACAAGATCTGGGGGTTGTCGGCGATCATGATCGTCGAGCTGGTCAACCTGCTGTTCGATGCCGGTATCAGCCTGCATCAGCCCCCGGAGCGTTACATCGAAAATTGAGCGGGGCCTACCCCGCCGTCTGCGTCGCAGCCTGAGGAGCAAGCATGAAATATCGCCTGGGCGACCTGCGGGTCGAGAGCCACCCCACCAGTTGGGCCGCACCCAACGCCACGCTCATTGGCAGCGTGCGCCTGCAAGCCCATGCCAGTGTGTGGTTTGGCGCGGTGTTGCGCGGTGATAACGAGCTGATCGACATCGGCGAAGGCAGCAACGTGCAGGATGGCACGGTGATGCACACGGACATGGGCTCGCCTCTGACCCTGGGCAAGGGTGTCACGGTAGGTCACAACGCCATGTTGCATGGCTGCACGGTCGGCGACTACAGCCTGGTTGGTATCAATGCGGTGGTTCTCAACGGCGCGCGTATCGGCAAGCACTGCATCATCGGCGCCAACGCGCTGATTGCCGAAGGCAAGGAAATCCCCGACGGTTCGCTGGTGATGGGCTCGCCCGGCAAGGTGGTGCGCGAGCTGACCGAGCAGCAGAAACGCATGCTGGAAGCCAGCGCCGCACATTACGTGCACAATGCCCAGCGCTATGCGCGGGATCTGGTGGCTGATGATGAGTGACGTGGTCGAGCGGCCGGTGGCTTCGCCGTGTGTGAGCATTTGTGCGCTGGACGAGCAGGATATCTGCACCGGCTGCCAGCGTACCGTGGCCGAGATTGGCTGCTGGGGGCGGATGGACAACGACGAGCGCCGGGCGGTGCTCAAGCGTTGCCATGAGCGGGCAGTGGAAGCCGGCCTCATCTTGCAGGCCTGACGCGAACCTTTGTAGGAGCGGGTTTACCCGCGAACACCGGCGAAGCCGGTGCCATGCACTGCAGTGGCAGCTTCGCGGGCACGCCCGCTCGCACAGGGACAGCGTCAGCCTTGAGGGTTGCACAACATCTGTGGGCGCGGGTTTACCCGCGAACGGCCCGGCGGTAATCTGTACGGCTTGCCCACAGACAGCCCGCCATGTTCTATCTGATTGCCTATATCAGCAGCGTAGTGCTGATCAACTACGCCTTCTCCAGTGCCCCGCATCTGGACATCATCTGGTCCGCCTGGGGCGGCCTGGTGTTCATCCTGCGCGACATGGTGCAAACCCGCTTCGGTCACGGCGCGCTGGTGGCCATGCTGGCGGCGCTGGTGTTGTCCTATGTCACCTCGGAGCCGGCCATCGCCCTGGCCAGCGCCACTGCGTTCTTCATTTCCGAGCTGATCGACTGGCTGGTGTTCAGCATCACCCGCCGGCCATTACGCGACCGCCTGTGGCTCAGTTCGGCGCTGAGCATCCCGGTGGATACCTTCATTTTCTTCGGCATGATCGGCGCCCTGACCCCGGCGGTGATTGGCACCGCCATGGCCTCGAAGTTTGCAGGCGTCACCGCGGTGTGGCTGGCCATGGCATTTCGCGCCCGGCGGGCCGCCGTGGCCGGTTGATGGTGTAGAATAGCGGTCCTTTTTCAGCGGGTGGCGCCTAGCCTGGCGCGGCCCCGGACGCCTTCGAGGACCTGAAATGACCCGTATCGGAACCCCATTGTCGCCCACCGCGACCCGTGTACTGCTTTGCGGCTGTGGCGAGCTGGGCAAGGAAGTGGTAATCGAGCTGCAGCGCCTGGGCGTCGAAGTCATCGCCGTCGACCGTTACGCCAATGCTCCGGCAATGCAGGTGGCGCACCGCAGCCATGTGGTCAACATGCTCGATGGCGTTGCCCTGCGCGCGGTGATCGAAGCCGAGAAACCGCACTACATCGTTCCGGAAATCGAAGCCATCGCCACCGCCACCCTGGTCGAGCTGGAGAACGAAGGCTTCAACGTCGTGCCCACCGCCCGCGCCACCCAGCTGACCATGAACCGCGAAGGCATCCGCCGCCTGGCTGCCGAAGAGCTGGACCTGCCAACCTCGCCGTACCACTTCGCCGACACCTATGAAGACTACGCCAAGGCCGTAGCCGACGTGGGTTACCCGTGTGTGGTCAAGCCGGTGATGAGCTCGTCGGGCAAGGGCCAGAGCCTGCTGCGCGGCGATGCCGACCTGCAGGCGTCGTGGGACTATGCCCAGGAAGGCGGCCGCGCTGGCAAGGGCCGGGTGATCGTCGAAGGTTTCATCGACTTCGAATATGAAATTACCCTGCTGACCGTGCGCCACGTGGGTGGCACTACCTTCCTTGAACCCGTCGGCCACCGTCAGGAGAAGGGCGATTACCAGGAGTCCTGGCAGCCACAGGCCATGAGCCCGAAGGCGCTGGCCGAATCGCAGCGCGTGGCCAAGGCGGTCACCGATGCCCTCGGCGGTCGCGGCCTGTTTGGTGTGGAGCTGTTCGTGAAGGGCGACCAGGTGTGGTTCAGCGAAGTGTCGCCGCGCCCGCATGACACCGGTCTGGTCACCCTGATTTCCCAGGACCTGTCGCAATTCGCCCTGCATGCCCGCGCCATTCTCGGCCTGCCGATTCCGGTGGTGCGTCAGTTCGGCCCGTCGGCCTCGGCAGTGATCTTGCCTGAAGGCCAGTCCCGGCAGGCCAGCTTCGCCAACCTGGGCGCAGCGCTGAGCGAGCCGGATACCGCCATTCGCCTGTTCGGTAAGCCGGAAATCAACGGTACCCGGCGCATGGGTGTGTGCCTGGCGCGTGACGAGTCGGTCGAACTGGCGCGTGCCAAGGCGACGCGTGCAGCGCAGGCGGTCAAGGTCGAGTTCTGATCCGAGCGTGCTGGGGCCGCAAAGCGGCCCCAGTGGCTTACAGCGCGGTATCCCGCGTCTCTTTCAGGCAAAGCACGGCAATCAGGCTGATCACCGCCGCCGCCGACACATAACCCCCCACCCAGCTCAAACCCCCCATGCTCACCAGCTTCTGGGCAAAGAACGGAGCCGCCGAGGCACCGACGATACCGCCCAGGTTATACGCCGCCGAGGCACCGGTATAACGTACGTGAGTCGGGAACAGCTCTGGCAGCAGTGCACCCATCGGCGCAAAGGTCACGCCCATCAGGAACAGCTCGATGGCCAGGAACAGCGCCACACCCGTGGTCGATCCCGAGGTCAGCAGTGGCTCCATGGTAAAGCCCGAAGCGATCGCCAGCAGGCCGCCGACGATCAGTACCGGTTTGCGCCCGTAACGGTCACTCAGCCAGGCTGACAACGGTGTAGCCAGTGCCATGAACACCACCGCGAAGCACAGCAGGCCAAGGAACGTTTCGCGGCTGTAGCCCAGCGTGGTCACGCCGTAGCTCAGCGAGAACACCGTGGAAATGTAGAACAGTGCATAGCACACCACCATGGCCGCAGCGCCCAGCAGGGTTGGCAGCCAGTATTTCGAGAACAGGTCGACCACTGGCATTTTCACCCGCTCGTGGCGGGCAACGGCCTTGGCGAACACCGGGCTCTCTTCGAGCTTCAGGCGCACGTACAGGCCCACCAGCACCAGTGCGGCGCTGAGCAGGAACGGAATGCGCCAGCCCCACGCGCGGAACTGCTCGTCGCTGAGCACCAGTGCCAGGGTCAGGAACAGGCCGTTGGCCGCCAGGAAGCCGATTGACGGGCCCAACTGGGGGAACATGCCGAACCAGGCCCGCTTGCCTTGCGGGGCGTTTTCGGTCGCCAGCAAAGCCGCGCCACCCCATTCGCCGCCCAGGCCCAGGCCTTGGCCAAAACGCAGCAGGCAGAGAATGATCGGCGCCCACACGCCAATGCTGTCATAGCCCGGCAGCACGCCAATGGCGGTGGTGGATACGCCCATCAGCAGCAGCGAGGCGACCAGCGTCGACTTGCGGCCAATGCGGTCGCCGAAGTGGCCGAACAACGCCGAGCCCAGGGGCCGGGCGAGGAAGGCGATACCGAAGGTCAGGAAGGCGGCCAGCATTTGCGCGGTGCCCGACCCGGACGGGAAGAACACCGGGCCGATTACCAAGGCTGCGGCGGTGGCGTAGACGTAGAAATCATAGAACTCGATGGCGGTGCCGATGAAGCTGGCAGTGGCGACCCGCGCAGGCGAGTTGACGGGTGTGGCAGGCGCTTGGGCGTAAGTGCTGGTTGTCATTGAGTAGGTCCCTGACAGTCTGGTCCGGCCCCATGGGCTTGGCCCGCAGTGGCGTGCCTTGTAAAAGGCGCGGTGACGCGGACGCCGGAGCGTTTTGTTGTATGCGCCCGACTGACAATGGCCCAAAGGGGGTAGGGGCGGGGCGGGTACTGTTCAGGGTGTTGACGCAGGACCGTAGGGCGTATCAGTGGAGCGGACTGGCCGTGGAGCGCCGGTGCGGGTAGCAGGCGTGACGGCGGGGCTGGGTAAGCGTGACCCGAGTATAGCTACCGGGTCACGGTCCACACCAGTACCTTGCTGGCGCAATTGTCCTCTGTTTCAAGGATTTCCAGGCGATAGCGGCCAATCTTCAGGCAAACAGCGCTTTCCGGGATGCTTTCCAGCGCTTCGGTAACCAGCCCGTTGAGGGTTTTCGGCCCGCCGTCGCAGGGCAGGTGCCAGCTCAGGGTGCGGTTGATTTCGCGTAAGGAAGCGGTGCCATCGATGACGAAGGTGCCATCGGGTTGCGGGTGCACATGCGGGTTTTCCAGGCTTTGCTCGTCCTCGAACTCGCCGACGATCTCTTCGAGAATGTCTTCAAGGGTGACGATACCCAGCACTTCGCCGTACTCGTCCACGACCACGCCCAAGCGGCGTTGCTGCTTGTGGAAGTTCAACAACTGCATTTGCAGGGGCGTGCTTTCCGGTACGAAATAGGGTTCGTAGCAGGCGCTGTGCAGCGCTTCCAGGGTCAACTCCGCCTTGGGCAGCAGGTGGCTGATCAGCTTGGTATTGAGGATCGCTTCGACCTGGTTGATGTCGTTGTGGTAGACCGGCAGGCGGGTATGACGGCTGACGATCAACTGGTCGATGATGCGTTCGATCGGCTCGTCGAGGTTGATGCCATCCACTTCGTTGCGCGGCACCAGGATGTCGTTGACGGTGATCTTGTCCAGCGACTGCAGGCCGTCGAGTAGGCCATTGCGAGGCGCTTCGTGCTGTTCATCCTCATCGAATTCGTCGGCATCCTGCGTGTGCAGGGCCACAGCTGTGGGCTGTGCGCGGAATGGGCGCAGCATGAGCTTGGCGGCGCCGTCCAGCAGGCAGGCCAGTGGCTGCAGCAGTGCCAGAGGCACTTTCAGCAGGCTGGCACCAAGGCTCACGAACGCCTGCGGGTTACGCCGGGCCAGGCGCCGCGGCAGGTATTCGGCAAACACCAGCAACATGAGGGTCGCAGCCAGGCCTGCCAGCCAGAAGCCGTGCTCGCCACTCTGGCGCTGGCCCACCAGGCAGGCCAGCCCCAGCACCAGCAGCTTGCCCAGGCTGGCGCACAGTACCAGGGCCTGGGCTGGCAGCACGGGATGGCCGTCTTCGCCGGCGCTCGATGCGCCGTTGAGCTGCAGGCGGGCAGCATCCACTGCGGTGAACAGTGCTGACCACAAAAGGGCCAGTGCCAGTGTGCCGAATAGCGGTGCGTACGGCAGGGTGTTCATGGGCGGCCGTCAGATATGCAAGATGAATTCGCGAACCAGCTTGCTGCCGAAATAGGCCAGCATCAGCAGGCAGAAACCGGACAGCGTCCAGCGGATGGCCATGTGGCCACGCCAGCCCAGGCGGGTGCGGCCCCACAGCAGCACGCTGAACACCACCCAGGCGACACAGGCCAGCAAGGTCTTGTGCACCAGGTGCTGGGCGAACAGGTTGTCGAGGAACAGCCAGCCGGAGATCAGCGACAGCGACAGCAGGCACCAGCCGGCCCAAAGGAAGCCGAACAGCAGGCTTTCCATAGTTTGCAATGGCGGGAAGTTGCGGATCAGCCCGGACGGGTGCTTGTTCTTAAGCTGGCGGTCCTGCAGCAGCAACAGCAGCGACTGGAACACCGCGATGGTGAACAGCCCGTAGGCCAGGATAGACAACAGGATATGCGCAAGGATGCCCGGTTCTTCATTGATCAGCGGTACCGTACCGGGTGGTGCGAACTGGGCCAACAGCGCGGTCACCGCCCCCAGCGGGAACAGTAGCACCAGCAGGTTTTCCACGGGTATGCGCAGGCAGGCCAGCAGGGTCAGGGAGATGACGGCGACGGCAATCAGGCTGGCGGCGCTGAAGAAGTCCAGGCTAAGGCCCAGTGGGGTGATCAGCTGGAAGAACAGCGCACCGGCCTGCGCCAGGACCGCAACGACACCCAGCAGGCCAAGCAGGCGCTTTTCGGCCTTGCGGCCCTGGGACAGGTATGAGCCCTGGTAGATGGTCGCCGCTATATATAGGCCGGCAGCGATCAGATTGGGGATGAGGCTGGGTGAGGAGACCATAAGTCCTGGTTGGCGAGCCTTAAAGAGACGGAGTTTGGCATAGATTCCGCTGATCAAGGAAGACTGGAGGCTTGTGTCAGGGCATTCGCGGGCTCGCCCGCCCCCACAGGTATGGCGCAGGCCTGCAAGCAGTGAGGATCGCGCGCCCGCGAAGGGGCCAGCACAGCCACCGAATATCTCCCAAGGTGTGCGTCGCCGCTGCACTTCGCTATAATCGCCGCCTTGCTGTGCCCGGCGGGTGTGTATTTCCCCCCTGGCACCTGACAAACCTCGGCTTTACTGGGCCTGAAAGGATCACCATGTTCGAAAACCTGACCGACCGCCTGTCACAGACGCTGCGCCATGTCACCGGCAAGGCCAAGCTGACCGAAGACAACATCAAGGACACGCTGCGCGAAGTGCGCATGGCCCTGCTCGAGGCCGACGTTGCCCTGCCGGTAGTCAAGGATTTCGTCAACAGCGTCAAGGATCGTGCGGTCGGTACCGAGGTGTCGCGCAGCCTGACCCCGGGCCAGGCCTTCGTGAAGATCGTCCAGGCCGAGCTGGAAAGCCTGATGGGCGCGGCCAACGAAGACCTTGCACTGAACGCTGCCCCACCGGCTGTTGTGCTGATGGCGGGCCTGCAGGGCGCCGGTAAGACCACCACCGCCGGCAAGCTGGCGCGCTTTCTTAAAGAGCGCAAGAAAAAGAGTGTGATGGTGGTGTCCGCCGACGTCTATCGTCCGGCGGCGATCAAGCAGTTGGAAACCCTGGCCAACGATATCGGCGTCACCTTCTTCCCGTCCGATATCAGCCAGAAGCCGGTGGCCATCGCCGAAGCCGCCATCCGTGAAGCCAAGCTGAAGTTCATCGACGTGGTCATCGTCGACACCGCCGGCCGTCTGCACATCGACGCCGACATGATGGACGAGATCAAGGCGCTGCACGCTGCCGTCAAACCGATCGAGACGCTGTTCGTGGTCGACGCCATGACCGGCCAGGACGCGGCCAACACCGCCAAGGCCTTTGGCGAAGCGCTGCCGCTGACCGGCGTGGTGCTGACCAAGGTCGACGGTGACGCCCGTGGCGGTGCTGCGCTGTCGGTACGTGCAATCACCGGCAAACCGATCAAATTCATCGGTATGGGTGAGAAGACCGAGGCCCTCGAGCCGTTCCACCCCGACCGCGTCGCTTCGCGCATCCTCGGCATGGGCGATGTGCTCAGCCTGATCGAGCAGGCCGAGCAGACCATCGACAAGGCCAAGGCCGACAAGCTGGCCAAGAAGCTGAAGAAGGGCAAGGGCTTCGACCTCGAAGACTTCCGCGACCAGCTGCAGCAAATGAAGAACATGGGCGGCCTCGGCGGCCTGATGGACAAGCTGCCAAGCATCGGCGGGGTCAACCTGTCACAAATGGGCAACGCCCAGGGCGCGGCCGAAAAGCAGTTCAAGCAGATGGAAGCGATCATCAACTCCATGACCCCGGCCGAGCGCCGCGACCCTGACCTGATCAGCGGCTCGCGCAAGCGCCGTATTGCGTTGGGTTCCGGTACCCAGGTGCAGGACATCGGCCGGCTGATCAAGCAGCACAAGCAGATGCAGAAGATGATGAAGAAGTTTTCTGCCAAAGGCGGCATGGCCAAGATGATGCGCGGCCTCGGTGGGATGCTGCCAGGTGGCGGCATGCCAAAGCTGTAACCCCTGATTCGGGTGCCTGCCTTTTGTCGGGCAAGCGCCCAGAACCCCGCGGTAGCGGGGCAACGGCCGCGAATTTCGCGGCGCAACCGGCAAATCTGGACGGCAAGGTGAGGCCTTGCCGAAAAAGTCATTTGCAAATGTCCGTGTATTCCCCGAGAATATGCGGCCTTTTGGGCACCCGTGTGCCTATTTGGCATTCAGATTTGCAGTACCAGCTGCTGTATCAACTGCAGCACCGACTATAGGAACGATGTTCACATGGTAACCATTCGTCTGGCCCGTGGCGGCTCGAAAAAGCGCCCATTCTACCACCTGACCGTGACCAACTCGCGTAACGCCCGTGACGGCCGTTTCGTTGAGCGCGTAGGTTTCTTCAACCCGATCGCTGCTGGCGCCGAAGTCAAGCTGTCGGTCAACCAAGAGCGCGTCACCTACTGGCTGAGCCAGGGCGCACAGCCGTCTGAGCGTGTTGCTCAGCTGCTGAAGGAAGCTGCCAAGGCCGCTGCCTGAATAGTATGAACGCGACGCCAGAAAAGGCTGACGACCTCATCGTCGTTGGCAAGATTTTTTCGGTTCACGGCGTTCGCGGCGAGGTGAAGGTGTATTCCTTTACCGATCCGATTGAAAACCTGTTGGATTATCCGCGCTGGACGCTCAAGCACGAAGGCAAGGTAAAGCAGGTCGAGCTGGTCAGCGGTCGTGGCTCCCAAAAGGGCCTGGTCGTGAAGTTGAAAGGTCTCGAGGATCGTGATGAAGCCCGTCTTCTGAGCGGTTACGAAATCTGCATCCCGCGGAGCCTTTTGCCCAACCTGGCTGCCGACGAGTACTACTGGTACCAGTTGGTAGGTCTGAAGGTCATCAACCAGGACGAACAACTGTTCGGCAAGGTCGATCACCTGTTGGAGACCGGTGCGAACGATGTAATGGTGGTCAAGCCCTGCGCAGGCAGCCTGGATGATCGCGAGCGTCTGTTGCCCTATACGGAGCAATGTGTGCTGGCAATCGACCTGGAAGCAGGCGTGATGCGGGTCGAATGGGACGCGGACTTCTAAACGATGGGTAACCTTCGCGTAGACGTCATCACGTTGTTCCCCGAGATGTTCTCGGCCATCACGGAGTACGGCATTACCAGCCGCGCGGTGAAACAAGGGTTGCTTCAGGTGACTTGCTGGAACCCGCGGGACTACACCACAGATCGTCACCACACGGTAGATGATCGGCCGTTTGGCGGTGGTCCGGGCATGGTGATGAAAATCAAGCCTCTGGAAGACGCCCTGGTTAGCGCCAGGCAGGCGACCGGAGCAGCGGCAAAGGTGATCTACCTTTCGCCACAAGGCCGCAAGCTGACTCAGCAGGCGGTCAAAGGCCTGGCCGAACAGGAATCGTTGATCCTGATCGCCGGTCGTTATGAAGGCATCGACGAGCGCTTTATCGAGGCTCATGTCGATGAGGAGTGGTCGATTGGCGACTATGTGCTTTCCGGTGGCGAGCTGCCGGCCATGGTGCTGATCGATGCGGTTACGCGACTGCTGCCCGGAGCTTTAGGGCATGTGGACTCGGCGGAAGAGGATTCCTTCACCGACGGTCTGCTCGATTGCCCGCACTACACCCGGCCTGAGGTGTATGCGGATCAGCGTGTTCCCGACGTGTTGCTAAGTGGCAACCATGCACATATCCGGCGTTGGAGGATGAAGCAGTCCCTTGGTAGGACCTTCGAACGACGCGCCGATCTTCTGGAAAGTCGCTCACTTTCTGGAGAAGAGAAGAAGCTGCTCGAGGAATATCTCCGCGAGCGGGACGATAGTTAAACGTATCGATGGTGGATCGCGTATCCATCTTAGGAGCACAGCATGACCAACAAGATCATCCAGCAGCTCGAAGCCGAGCAGATGAGCAAGGAAATCCCGACCTTCGCACCAGGCGACACCGTTGTCGTTCAGGTTAAAGTGAAGGAAGGTGAGCGTTCCCGTCTGCAGGCGTTCGAAGGCGTCGTTATCGCCAAGCGTAACCGCGGTCTGAACAGCGCCTTCACCGTGCGCAAGATCTCCAGCGGCGTTGGCGTAGAGCGTACCTTCCAGACCTACAGCCCGCAAATCGACAGCCTGGCCGTGAAACGTCGTGGTGACGTGCGTAAAGCCAAGCTGTACTACCTGCGCGACCTGTCCGGCAAAGCCGCTCGCATCAAGGAAAAACTGTCCTGAGTGCAGTTTGCCCGGTGGCCGAGGCCGCCTAGCGAGAAAAAAGCAGCCTTCGGGCTGCTTTTTTGCGTTTTGAACCCCCAAGAATTCGATTGCCATGACGACCCGAGACCAGGAAATCCAGCGCCGCACCGAGCTGTCGGTTACCCGCGTGACCAAGGCGGTGTTCCCCAATACCACCAACCACCACAACACCCTGTTCGGCGGCACCGCCCTGGCCTGGATGGACGAAGTGTCGTTCATCGCGGCCACGCGTTTCTGTCGCCTGCCGCTGGTGACCGTGTCTACCGACCGTATCGATTTCAAGCACCCGATTCCGGCAGGCTCGATCGTCGAGCTGGTGGGTACGGTGATCAAGGTCGGCAATACCAGCTTGCAGGTGCAGGTGGATGTGTTTGTCGAGAACATGTACCTGGATGGCCGTGATCGGGCGATCCATGGGGTGTTCAGCTTCGTCGCCATCGACGAGGACAAGCGCCCGGTGCCCGTGCTGCCAGGCACCTGAGCATCACGGTTGCGCTGCTGGCTCGATCAATGCCACCAGGATCCAGCCCGGTTGTGGCTGCAACGGGTTATCAGGGCTGGCTACATGAACCCAGCCCTGGCCATCGCGCGCGAACAGCAAGTTTGCCCGCTCGCCATGCAGCGCCTGGTAGGCATCCCAGCCAAAGCCTTCGGTCAGGTTGGTCACACCGGCAAAAGTGAGTCGAGCCATCCCAGCGCTGGGCCGGCAAGGATCCCGGCCAACAACAAAAACAGAATCGCCGGGAGCTTCTGGCGCCAGGCCAGCCACTGGCAGGCGAGCGCTGCTGCCCACACTCAAAAGGATCTGCTGTTCGCTCATGCGGGCTCCCTATGCCGGCGTTGTTATGAAAGACTAAGCGCCATTTCGTCGTTTGCCACCGAGATTTCATGCCCGCCCTCGACCACCCCCTGATCGACCAGTTCCTTGACGCCCTATGGCTGGAAAAAGGCCTGTCCGACAATACCCGCGTGTCCTACCGTAGCGACCTGGCCCTGTTCAATGGCTGGCTGCAGGAGCATTCGGTAGCGCTGCCGGACGCCGGCCGCGACCTGATCCTCGATCACCTGGCCTGGCGCCTGGATCAGGGCTACAAGCCACGTTCCACGGCGCGTTTCCTCTCCGGCCTGCGCGGCTTCTTCCGTTACCTGCTGCGGGAAAAGCTGGTGGCCATCGACCCGACCCTGCAGGTCGACATGCCGCAATTGGGCAAGCCGCTACCCAAGTCGCTGTCCGAAGCCGACGTCGAAGCCCTGTTGCAGGCACCGGACCTGGGCGAAGCCATTGGCCAGCGCGACCGTGCCATGCTCGAAGTGCTCTACGCTTGCGGCCTTCGGGTTACCGAACTGGTCAGCCTGACCCTCGACCAGGTCAACCTGCGCCAGGGTGTGCTGCGGGTGATGGGCAAGGGCAGCAAGGAACGTCTGGTGCCCATGGGTGAAGAAGCGGTGGTGTGGTTGGAGCGCTACCAGCGCGATGGTCGCGCCGAACTGCTCAATGGCCGTCCCAGCGACGTGCTGTTCCCCAGTCAGCGCGGCGAGCAGATGACGCGCCAGACCTTCTGGCACCGTATCAAACACCACGCACGGGTTGCCGGCATCGACAAGCCGCTGTCGCCGCACACCCTGCGGCATGCCTTCGCCACCCACCTGCTCAACCACGGTGCCGACTTGCGGGTGGTGCAGATGCTGCTGGGTCACAGTGACCTGTCTACCACGCAGATCTATACCCACGTCGCCAAGGCCCGCCTGCAGCAGTTGCACGCCCAGCACCACCCGCGTGGATGAATGTTTTTCATGTTCCGCCGGCCGGTCCTTGCGAGCCCCTTCACTGGCAGCGTGATGTGGTAGGCTTGGGCGGTTTGCACCAAGGGCCGCACGGCCACCGCGTATTTTCCGCAGGTGGCGCCCTCCGGCCCCTGTCCGCCTTCAGGAGTTCCCATGCGCGTGACCCAGTTTTTCGCCGCCGCCGCGTTGGCGCTGGCCAGTACCTTTGCCGTTGCCGCGGTAACCGATAGCAACGCCGGTGCCGAGCAGGCCATCCGTAAATCGTTGCAGAACCTCGAGTTGGAAGTGCCCGTGGAAAGCGTGGCAAGCAGCCCGCTCAACGGCCTGTATGAAGTCAGGCTGCAGGGCGGCCGCGTGCTGTACGCCAGCGCTGACGGCCAGTTCGTGATGCAGGGCTACCTGTTCCAGATCCAGGACGGCAAGCCGGTCAACCTCACTGAAAAAACCGAACGCCAAGGTATCGCCAAGCTCATCAACGGCATTCCAGCCGCCGAGATGGTGGTTTATCCTGCCAAAGGCGAGACCAAGTCGCACATCACCGTGTTCACCGACACGACCTGCCCTTACTGCCACAAGCTGCACGCCGAAGTGCCCGAGTTGAACCGTCGCGGTATCGAAGTGCGCTATGTCGCCTTCCCGCGCCAGGGCCTCGGTTCGTCGGGTGATCAGCAGTTGCAGGCGGTGTGGTGTTCCAGCGACCGCCGTGGGGCGATGGACAAAATGGTCGAAGGTGAAGAAATCAAGGCCGCCAAGTGCACCAACCCGGTCAGCAAGCAGTTCCAGCTGGGTCAGTCGATCGGTGTCAACGGCACGCCGGCCATTGTTCTTGAAAGCGGCCAGGTCATTCCGGGCTACCAGCCGGCACCGCAGGTCGCCAAGCTGGCACTTGCCAAGTAATCCAGTTCAGTACGCCGTCGTCATGGGGTGACGGCAAGTTTCACGGTCGGCAAACGTGTCGGCCGTTCAATGGGGAGTTCACAGTGAAACCGGTCAAAGTAGGCATCTGTGGGTTGGGGACCGTCGGTGGCGGAACCTTCAATGTACTTCAGCGCAACGCCGAGGAGATTGCCCGCCGTGCCGGGCGCGGTATTGAAGTGGCACAGATCGCCATGCGCTCGCAGAACCCGAACTGCCAGATTACCGGTACCCCCATTACCGCTGACGTGTTCGAAGTTGCAAGCAACCCGGAGATCGACATTGTCATCGAGCTGATCGGTGGCTACACCATCGCCCGCGACCTGGTGCTCAAGGCCATCGAAAACGGCAAGCACGTGGTCACCGCCAACAAGGCGCTGATCGCCGTGCATGGCAACGAAATCTTCGCCAAAGCCCGCGAGAAGGGCGTGATTGTGGCCTTCGAGGCGGCCGTAGCCGGTGGCATCCCGGTGATCAAGGCCATCCGCGAAGGCCTGTCGGCCAACCGCATCAACTGGCTGGCGGGCATCATCAACGGCACCGGCAACTTCATCCTCACCGAAATGCGAGAGAAGGGCCGTGCCTTCCCGGACGTACTGGCCGAAGCTCAGGCGCTGGGCTACGCCGAAGCCGACCCGACCTTCGACGTAGAAGGCATCGACGCTGCGCACAAGCTGACGATCCTGGCGTCCATCGCGTTCGGTATCCCGCTGCAGTTCGACAAGGCCTACACCGAAGGCATCACCCAGCTGACAACGGCAGACGTGAACTACGCCGAGGCGTTGGGCTACCGCATCAAGCACCTGGGTGTGGCGCGTCGCACCGCCGAAGGTATCGAGCTGCGCGTGCACCCGACGCTGATCCCGGCCGACCGTCTGATCGCCAACGTCAACGGCGTGATGAACGCTGTCATGGTCAACGGTGATGCTGCCGGCTCTACTCTGTACTACGGTGCCGGCGCGGGTATGGAGCCTACCGCTTCGTCAGTGGTCGGCGACCTGGTCGACGTGGTCCGTGCCATGACCTCCGACCCGGAAAACCGTGTGCCGCACCTGGCCTTCCAGCCAGACGCGCTGTCGGCCCACCCGATCCTGCCGATCGAGGCCTGCGAAAGCGCCTATTACCTGCGCATCCAGGCCAAGGATCACCCGGGCGTACTGGCCCAGGTCGCCAGCATTCTCTCGGAGCGCGGTATCAACATCGAGTCGATCATGCAGAAGGAAGCCGAGGAACAGGATGGCCTGGTGCCCATGATCCTGGTCACCCATGGCGTGGTCGAGCAGCGTATCAATGACGCCATCGTCGCCCTGGAAGCCCTGCAGGACGTGGTCGGCAAGGTTGTGCGCATTCGCGTCGAGCAGCTCAACTAACAAATACTGCCGATGGGCCGCCAGCGCGGCCCCGGCCCCAGCATCGAAGGTTTGCACCCATGCGCTATATCAGTACCCGCGGCCAGGCACCGGCCCTGAATTTCGAAGACGTGCTGCTGGCTGGCCTGGCCAGCGACGGCGGCCTCTACGTGCCGGAAAACCTGCCACGCTTTACCCAGGAAGAAATCGCCTCGTGGGCCGGCTTGCCCTACCACGAGCTGGCCTTCCGCGTGATGCGTCCGTTCGTTGAAGGCAGCATTGCCGACGCCGACTTCAAGAAGATCCTCGAAGAAACCTACGGCGAGTTCGCCCACGCTGCGGTTGCCCCGTTGCGTCAGCTGAACAGCAACGAGTGGGTGCTGGAGCTGTTCCACGGCCCGACCCTGGCGTTCAAGGACTTTGCCCTGCAGTTGCTCGGTCGCCTGCTTGACCATGTGCTGGCCAAGCGCAACGAGCGCGTGGTCATCATCGGTGCCACCAGCGGTGATACCGGTTCCGCCGCGATCGAAGGCTGCCGCCGTTGCGACAACGTCGACATCTTCATCCTGCACCCGCACCAGCGTGTATCGGAAGTGCAGCGCCGTCAGATGACCACCATCTTTGGCGACAACATCCACAACATCGCCATCGAAGGCAACTTCGACGACTGCCAGGAAATGGTCAAGGCCAGTTTCGCCGACCAGTCGTTCCTCAAGGGCACCCGCCTGGTAGCCGTCAACTCGATCAACTGGGCGCGGATCATGGCCCAGATCGTCTACTACTTCCATGCAGCCCTGCAGCTGGGTGGCCCGGCGCGCTCGGTGGCGTTCTCGGTACCCACCGGCAACTTCGGCGATATCTTCGCCGGCTACCTGGCGCGCAACATGGGCCTGCCGGTCAGCCAGCTGATCGTCGCCACCAACCGCAACGACATCCTGCACCGCTTCATGAGCGGCAACCAGTACGTCAAGGAAACCCTGCACGCGACCCTGTCGCCGTCGATGGACATCATGGTCTCGTCCAACTTCGAGCGCCTGCTGTTCGACCTGCATGGCCGCAACGGTGGCGCGATTGCCGAACTGATGGCCAACTTCAAGCAAGGTGGCGGCTTCAGTGTCGAGCAAGACCGCTGGACCGAAGCCCGCAAACTGTTCGACTCGCTGGCTGTCAGCGACGAGCAAACCTGCGAGACCATCGCAGACGTGTTCGCCGCCACCGGTGAAGTGCTCGATCCGCATACCGCAATCGGCGTGAAGGCTGCCCGCGAGTGCCGCCGCAGCCTGGACACGCCAATGGTGGTACTGGGGACTGCGCACCCGGTCAAGTTCCCGGACGCGGTGGAGAAGGCCGGTGTGGGCAAGGCGCTGGAACTACCCGCGCACCTCAGCGATCTGTTCAGCCGTGAAGAGCGTTGCACGGTCCTGGCCAATGACCTGAAGGCTGTACAGGGCTTTGTCAGCCAGCACGGCAACCGCGGCAAGCCGCTGTAATTGCATTGCGTTTGGGGCTGCCGAGCAGCCCCAACGTCTCAGCCTTTTCCCTCCGATCTATCAGAAACTTCCTATTCGGCTTGCCAGGTGTCAAGCATAAATTAGCCGGTCCTCCCATCAGGAGCGGCTCATGCACCAGCCCTATGTGTTGATTCACCAGGCTCGCCCATCCCACCAGATCCTCTTGCACCAGGCCCTCAATGGCCAAGGCGTCTTCAACGTGCGCATCAGCGAAAGCGTCGCTGACCTCGACGCCTGCCTCTGCGCTGAGCGTCGCCCTGACTTGCTGATCCTCGACCACGCCATTTCAGCCCGGGCCGGCCTTGCTTTGCTCGCCCAGCCGCGGCGAGTGCGCGCATTGCTGTTCGTCGGCCAGCCTGCCCCAAAGCGTCGAAACCTTGCCCAGGAGGCCAGAAAGCGCGGCATGTGGGTGCTCGACGAGTTGCCCTGGCCGCTGTCGATGCCACGCCTGCAGCACGCCTTGCAAACACTGCAGGTGCGCCCAGGGTCGCGTATTCAAACTGTCATGCCAGCCCCGCATGCTCACTGAAGCGGGCGCGGTTTGACGAACTTTCTGCGGCGCCTGCTGGTCAGTTACTTTAGGTCCCACCACGCAGCGAGTGATCCGGATGGAAAGAATCTGCAGCCTGCTCAACGAAGCCCTGACGCCCTATCAGACCCACCTCGGCATCGCCGACCCCAGCGGTAATCGTCAACTGACCGTTCACGACCCCCTATCAGGTATCACCTTGCGGCGCACCGTCAGCGAGCGCCAATTGCAGGAGCAACGCCTGCTGATCGACCTCGTGGACGGCTTGCACCGAGACCTGCAGATCGCTGAGGGGCGGTTGCAGCCTTGTGTGATCGCGGCATTGCAGCATCGCCAGCATCCGCAGGGAACCTTTGCCTGAGTCGCCTATCAGACAGGGTAGGGGCAGCCAGCCAGTGCTTTGCTCCGGCGCTGGCAAGGCTGTCACGGGAAGTCCTCAAGGGCTTTCGCTTGGCCCCGGGCGTCTTCCCCTGCGCCTGGGGTTTCTTTTTTCGGGCGAACACCTATTCCCGGTTGCTCCTGCAACGACCGTGTATAACGGTTGGGCTTATTTGTCCTCAAAGAAATGTTGGCTTTCCTGCAGATAGTTCTCCCGCAATGCTGGGTCCAGCCAACGGGCATACAACCCTGGCAACACATCCCGGCGCAAGGCAGGCAGCAACTGGTCGATGTGCGCAACTGCTGCACGCCCCAGTTCACTGTCCGAACACCCTACATGCAGAAACTGGTAGCGATTCGCGCCCTGCACGGTATGAAACTGGTAGTCAGCCAGTGACCCGCCTTGTTGCTGGATCAGGTAGCGAACTTCAGGCCAGTAGCCGAGCACCAGGCGCAGGCGGCCCAGCTGCTGCATCTGCAGCAGGTTGGCGGTGGCCTCGTTACCGTAGTGACGGCTGAGCGCGCTGTCGGGCAACTGGCGCAGGATGTTGTCGATCTGCGTGCCGTAGCTGCGCTCTGCGACAATCCCCAGCTTCAGCGGGGCCTTGCTCAGCAGGCCATGCAGGTCCACCTGCTGGCCGTCGAGGTAGGGTGCCACCAGCGCCTGGTTTTCCTTGCGCAGCACCAGGCCGCCGCTGTGCACGCCCAGCGATGGAACGGAAAAATGCACATACTCGGCCCGTTCCGGCGTCCACAGCAGGGTTGGGTCGCAGGTAAAGGTTTCACGGTCTTGCAGCATCTGCAGGCTGCGGGCGCGGTTGACCCGCACGATGCTGTGTTCGTACTCGGGCATTTGCCTTATCAGCAGCGGTAACAACTGGTCAATGACCCCCCGTCCTTCTTCCGGGCCTTCAAAAATGGTGAACGGTGGCAGGTCGCGTACCAGCCAGAAGAGCTGCTCCTTGGCACTTGCTGGCTGCAACAGCAACGCAGGCAGCAGCCCGCAGAGCAGGACCAGATGGCGTAGACAGCGGGGCGCGCACATGGAACCGGTCAGCGCCAGGATCAGACCGTGCCTGCTGCGCGCAGGCTGGCGATGGCCGCTGCGTCGTAGCCCAGGCTGCCGAGCAGCGCCTCGGTATGCTCACCCAACGCCGGGCCGACCCATTCGCTGGAGCCGGGTGTTTCCGACAGCTTGGGGACGATGCCGGGCATGTGGAATGGCTTGCCATCCGGCAGCTTGGCCTGCAGGAACATCTCGCGTGCCAGGTACTGAGGGTCGTTGAACATGTCTTCAGCCGAATAGATACGGCTGGCCGGCACTTCGGCAGTGGTCAGCACCTGCATCAGTTGTTCCAGTGGCAGGCTGTTGGCCCAGCGGTCGATTACCCCGTACAGCTCGTCACGACGCAGGTCGCGGCCGTCGTTGCTGGCCAGGGTCGGGTCATTGGCCAGGTCATCGCGACCGATGGCCTGCATGAAACGCTTGAAGATCGCATCACCGTTGGCGCCGATCTGCACATGCTTGCCGTCGGCGCTTGTGTGGATGGAGGAGGGGGTGATGCCCGGCATGATGTTGCCGGTGCGTTCGCGGATGAAACCGAACACATCGAACTCCGGGACCATGCTCTCCATCATGGCAAAGATCGCCTCGTACAGGGCCACGTCCACTACCTGGCCCTGACCGCCATTGACTTCCCGGTGGCGCAGCGCCATCAGCGCGCCGATCACCCCCCACAGGGCGGCAATCGAGTCCCCGATGGAAATCCCGGTGCGCACCGGCGGGCGGTCATCAAAACCGGTGATGTAGCGCAGGCCGCCCATTGACTCGCCGACGGCACCGAAGCCTGGCTGGTCTTTCATCGGCCCGGTCTGGCCAAAGCCAGACAGGCGCACCATCACCAGGCGCGGGTTCAGCGCATGCAGCACATCCCACCCCAAACCCAGTTTTTCCAGCACGCCCGGGCGAAAGTTCTCGATCAGGATGTCGGCCTCGGCCAGCAGGCGCTTGAGGATATCGCGGCCCTCGGGGTGCTTGAGGTTGAGGGTGAGCGACTGCTTGTTGCGGGCCTGCACGAACCACCACAGCGAGGTGCCCTCGTACAGCTTGCGCCACTTGCGCAGCGGGTCGCCGCCGTCGGGCGATTCGACCTTGACCACTTCGGCGCCGAATTCGGCACAGATACGCGAGGCGAACGGCCCGGCGATCAGGGTACCGAGTTCGACAACTTTGAGGCCGGCGAGGGGTTTGCTGGGCGTCGACATGGGGTATCCGTGGCAGTTGGGCAGAGCCGTGGTTTTATCACACGTCGGTTTCGCCGGGTACTGCTGCGGGGCATGGAAGGTGCGGATGGGGTAGACTGTGCCACTTTCTTTTGCACGAAGCCCGTCGACCATGGCCCAGCCGTCCACCACCTACAAGTTCGAACTGAATCTCACCGACCTTGATCGCAACGTCTACGAAAGCGTCAAACAGACTATCGCTCGGCACCCTTCGGAAACCGAAGAGCGCATGGCAGTTCGTTTGTTGGCGTACGCGCTCTGGTACAACGAGAACTTGTCGTTTGGCCGCGGCCTGTCGGATGTCGATGAGCCGGCGCTGTGGGAAAAGAGCCTGGACGATCGCGTGCTGCACTGGATTGAAGTTGGCCAGCCTGATGCCGATCGCCTCACCTGGTGCTCGCGTCGTACCGAACGCACCAGCTTGCTGGCGTACGGCAGCCTGCGCGTGTGGGAGGGTAAAGTGGTGAGCGCGGTCAAGAACCTGAAAAACCTGAGCATTGCCGCTGTGCCGCAAGAGGTGCTGGAAACCCTGGCGACCGACATGCCGCGTAGCATCAAGTGGGATGTGATGATCAGTGAGGGTACGGTGTTCGTGACCGACGACCGTGGCCAGCATGAAGTACAACTGCAGTGGCTGCTTGGTGAGCGTGGTTAAAGCAACCTATGCGTATCGAACCTCGCCCGCTGCCGCCGACCCTGCCATTTCTGGGTAACCTGCCACCCTTGCTGACCCGCCTTTACGCCGCGCGCGGCGTGCAGAGCGAGGCCGAGCTGGACAAAAGCCTGGCACGCCTGCTGCCGTACCAGCAGCTCAAGGGCATCGAGGCCGGTGTGGACCTGCTGGTCGAAGCCATCGACCAGCGCCAGCGCATCCTCATCGTCGGCGACTTCGATGCCGACGGTGCCACCGCCAGCACCGTGGGGGTACTGGGCCTGCGTCTGCTGGGTGCGGCCCATGTCGATTACCTGGTGCCCAACCGCTTCGAGTACGGCTACGGCCTGACCCCGGAAATCGTCGAGGTGGCGCTGCAGCGCCAGCCGCAGTTGCTGATTACCGTGGACAACGGTATCTCCAGTGTCGACGGGGTGGCGGCCGCCAAGGCCGCCGGGCTCAAGGTGCTGGTCACCGATCACCACCTGCCGGGCGAGCAGTTGCCCGACGCCGATGCCATCATCAATCCCAACCAGCCGGGCTGCAGCTTTCCGAGCAAGTCACTGGCCGGGGTAGGGGTGATCTTCTATGTGTTGATGGCCCTGCGCGCTCGCTTGCGCAGCCTTGGGCGCTATGAGGCGCAGCCACAGCCGAACATTGGCGAACTGCTCGATCTGGTGGCGCTGGGCAGTGTGGCGGACGTGGTGCCGCTGGATGCCAACAATCGCATCCTGGTGCACCAAGGCCTTGAGCGCATCCGCGCCGGCCGAGCCCGGCCGGGGCTGAAGGCCATTCTCGAAGTGGCCCGCCGCGACCATCGTCGTATTACCTCGACCGACCTCGGTTTCATCCTTGGGCCACGGCTGAACGCTGCCGGTCGCCTGGACGACATGAGCCTGGGCATCGAATGCCTGCTGTGCGAGGACGCGGCCCTGGCCCAGGACATGGCCCAGCAACTGGACGACCTGAACCAGGACCGCAAGTCCATTGAACAGGGGATGCAGCGTGAGGCCCTGGCCCAGCTCAAGGACCTGCCGGTCGAGTCCATGCCCTACGGCTTGTGCCTGTTCGATGCCGATTGGCACCAAGGGGTGATCGGTATTCTGGCTTCGCGTCTGAAGGAGCGTTACCACCGGCCGACCATTGCGTTCGCTGATGCTGGCGACGGCATGCTCAAAGGTTCGGCACGCTCGGTGCCGGGGTTCCATATTCGCGATGCGCTGGATGCCGTGGCCGCGCGTCACCCGCAACTGATCAGCAAGTTCGGCGGCCACGCCATGGCTGCCGGGTTGTCGTTGCCAGAGGCGAATTTTCCGGCCTTTGCCGAGGCGTTCGATGAAGAGGTGCGGCGTCAGCTGCGCGAAGAAGACCTGACCGGCCGGCTGCTGTCCGACGGCAGCCTGGCGGTAGAGGAGTTTCACCTGGACCTGGCCAAGGCCCTGCGCCATGCCGGCCCATGGGGCCAGCACTTCCCTGAGCCGCTGTTCCATGGCGTGTTCCAGTTGGTGGAGCAGCGTGTGGTCGGTGAGCGGCACCTGAAGGTGGTGCTCAAGAGCGAGTGTGGTTCGGTACGGCTGGATGGCATTGCCTTCGGCGTCGATCGCGAAGTGTGGCCGAACCCGACCGTGCGTTGGGTCGAGTTGGCGTACAAGCTGGATGTGAACGAGTTTCGGGGCAATGAAAGTGTGCAGTTGATGATTGCCCACATGGAGCCGCGCTGACGGTTTTGCGGGGCTTGCCTTGATTCTTGTGGTGTGGCGGAAATCCAGCGCCGCCCGCGCGGCGCTCGATCTCACTGGCGACAACACTTTCGAGCCTGGCACCCCCATCCCGCACCCCACCCAAAATCCCATGGAACCTCCCCCCCACCCATTCTGGTCTAGTCTGAAGTTATGACCGGACCTGGGCCAGGGACGTGCAATTGAGTGTTCGGGCCGGATCACCATTGGAGTCCTTGGGAGGTGCCCTCATGAGCCTGCTGCTCGAGCCTTACACCCTGCGTCAACTGACCTTGCCCAACCGCATCGCCGTGTCACCCATGTGCCAGTATTCCGCGGTCGATGGCTTGGCCAACGACTGGCATCTCGTCCATTTAGGCAGCCGCGCCGTCGGTGGCGCCGGCCTGGTATTCACTGAAGCCGTGGCGGTGACCGCCGATGGCCGTATCACTGCCGAAGACCTGGGCCTGTGGGACGACGCCCAGATCGCGCCGTTGCAACGCATTACCCGCTTCATCAGTGCCCAGGGGGGCGTGCCTGGCATTCAGCTGGCCCACGCCGGGCGCAAAGCCAGTACCTACCGCCCATGGCTAGGCAAACAAGGCAGCGTCAAACTGGAAGAGGGCGGCTGGCAGCCGGTGGGGCCGTCGAAGATCGCCTTCGATCCGCAGCACACACCTCCACGCGAGTTGAGCCAGGACGAGATCCAGGAGGTGATCGCGGCCTTCGTCGCCTCGACCGAACGCGCCTTGAAGGCTGGATTCAAGGTGGTGGAAATCCATGCTGCCCATGGTTACCTGCTGCACCAGTTCCTGTCACCGCTAAGCAACCAGCGCCGTGACCAATATGGCAGTTGCTTCGAAAACCGTATCCGCCTGACCCTGGAGGTGGTCGAGGCCGTGCGCAAGGCTTGGCCTGCCGAATTGCCGCTGTTCGTGCGGGTATCGGCTACCGATTGGGTAGAGGATGGCTGGAACCCGGATGAAACCGTCGAACTGGCACGCCGCCTGCGGAGTTTGGGCGTGGATCTGATCGATGTCTCTTCGGGCGGCACCTCGGTCAACGCCGAGATCCCTACCGGCCCTGGCTACCAGACCCGCTTTGCCGAGCGCGTGCGCAAGGAATCGGAAATCGCCACCGGCACTGTGGGCATGATCACCGAACCGGCCCAGGCCGAGCACATCCTGCGCACTGGCCAGGCCGATATCATCTTCCTCGCCCGCGAACTGTTGCGCGACCCGTACTGGCCACTGCATGCCGACGACGACCTGGGCGGCAACAAAGCCACCTGGCCGGCGCAGTACCAACGCGCCACGAGCAGGGCCAACCCGATTCACGAGTCGGATTTGCGCGACTGATCCAAGCCTTGCGCGGCCCCTGCAGGAGCGGCCTTGTCTCGCGAAAGGGCCGCAAAGCGGCCCTGGGTTCAGCTATAGGCAGCCTTGCTGAGAATATCGCTTACCCATTGATTGATGCTCTTTTCGGCTAGCTCCGCCTTGGCCGCCACACTGGCGTGAAGGGTAGGCTCAAGGCGTAGGCTGAGTTTGCCGGAATACGTTTTCTGCGGTTCCCGCCCAAGGCGTTCGCAAGTCTCAAGATAATCGTCAACGGCTTCTTCAAATGCATGGCGCAACTCACTGATCGATTCGCCATGAAAACCTATCACGTCGCGAATGCCGGCGACATGGCCGATCAGCAACTGGTCTTCGTCGCTGTATTCGATACGAGCGGCGTATCCGCGGTAAGTCATTACATTCATGGTAATACTCCTGCCTGCTCAATGAACTGGCGGGCGTCTCTTAGTTGATAGGGCTTGGCGTGCCTGTCCGGATGAGGGCGGTGGAAGGTTGCCACTGCTCCATTGAGTTCAAAGCGAACCCGTGATCCTCTGCCTTCTATGACCCTGGCGCCCAGCGATACCAGCAGAGACTCCACCCGCGCCCACTCCAGTGTTCTGGGAACCGGCCTTTTAAGTAATGCTTCAAGTGTGGCTTGCTGATGATTATTCATGGTATCAGATTATGATACCAGCCATGCAGGCTCAATGGATGTGCAGTAGGAGGGAGTAGATCACGGTTGAAGGAAAATTCTGAGACGTTGACCGAGGGGCATTCAGGACCCTCGGTCAACGCGAACCCTTAGTGCTTGATCATCACATGCCGCACACAGGTGTAGTCCTCCAGCCCATACATCGACATGTCCTTGCCATACCCTGAATGTTTCTGCCCGCCATGGGGCATTTCGCTGACCAGCATGAAGTGGGTATTCACCCAGGTGCAGCCGTACTGCAAGCGCGCCGCCAGGCGGTGGGCGCGGCCGGTGTCGTGGGTCCATACCGATGAGGCCAGCCCGTAGTTGGAGTCGTTGGCCCATTCCAGTGCCTGCGCTTCATCGGTGAAGCGGGTCACCGAAACCACCGGGCCGAACACTTCGTTGCGTACGATCTCGTCGTCCTGCAGAGCATCGGCCAGCACGGTGGGCTCGAAGAAAAAGCCATCGCCCGCTATCGGCTTGCCACCGGTTACCAGACGAATATGCGGTTGGGCGATGGCCCGCTGCACCAGCCCTGCGACCTTGTCACGATGCTGGGCACTGATCAATGGCCCCAGCTCGGTGTCCTCGGCCTCTTGCAGGCCAGGTTTCAGGCTCGCTACTGCTTCACCCAGGCGTTCGACGAAGCGCTCGTAAATCCCGTCCTGTACGTACAGGCGACAGGCTGCGGTGCAGTCCTGGCCAGCGTTGTAGAAGCCGAAGGTACGGATGCCATCGATGGCGGCGTCGATGTCGGCATCGTCGAAAACCAGCACAGGCGCCTTGCCGCCCAGCTCCATGTGCATGCGTTTCACGCTGTCGGCGGTGGCGCTGATGATGTGCGCGCCAGTGGCGATCGAACCGGTCAGCGACACCATGCGCACCTTGGGGTGGGTTATCAACGGGTTGCCGACCGTCTGGCCGCGGCCGAACAGAATGTTCAGCACGCCTGGCGGCAGCAGGTCCTGGGCCAGCTCACCCAGTCGCAGGGCGGTCAGCGGAGTCAGTTCGGAAGGTTTGATCACCACCGTGTTGCCGGCTGCCAGGGCCGGGGCAATCTTCCAGGCCAGCATCATCAGCGGGTAGTTCCACGGTGCGATGGAGGCCACCACCCCCAACGGGTCGCGGCGGATCATCGAGGTGTGGCCCGGCAGGTACTCGCCCGCCGCCGAGCCGCCCAGGCAGCGCGCAGCACCGGCAAAGTAACGGAACACGTCGGCAATCGCCGGGATTTCGTCGTTCAGTGCAGCGCTCAGGGGCTTGCCACAGTTCTGCGATTCCAGCCGGGCCAGTTCATCGCCATGGGCTTCGATGGCGTCGGCCAGCGCCAGCAAGGCCTGCGAACGTTCCTTAGGGCTGGTTTGCGACCAGCTGTCGAAGGCCTGGTCTGCAGCGCGCACAGCGCTGTCCACCTGTGCCTCGGTGGCTTCGTTGATCTGCGCCAGGGCAGTGCCCAGCGCCGGGTTGAGCACGGTCCAGGCCGGGCCTTGGCCAGCGACCAGCTGGCCATTGATCAGCATCTGCGTTTGCATCGGGGGCTCCTCCAGGGTCATTTTCCACCGCCCGCGACGCTATCGCCGCCACGGGTCAGGTAATAGGCGCCAAGAATCGGCAGCATGGTCACCAGCATCACCAACATGGCGACAACATTGGTCACGGGCACGTCGCGCGGGCGGCTGAGCTGGTTGAGCAGCCAGATCGGCAGGGTACGCTCGTGGCCGGCGGTGAACGTGGTGACGATGATTTCATCGAACGACAAGGCAAAGGCCAGCATGCCGCCCGCCAGCAGCGCCGAGCCGAGGTTGGGCAGGACGATGTAGCGAAAGGTCTGCCAACCGTCGGCGCCAAGGTCCATCGAGGCTTCGATCAGGCTTTGCGAGGTTCGCCGCAGGCGGGCGATCACATTGTTGTAGACGATCACCACGCAGAACGTGGCGTGGCCGACTACGATGGTGAACACCCCGGGCTCTATCCCTAACGTCTTGAACGCCGAGAGCAGGGCGATGCCGGTGATGATGCCTGGCAGGGCGATGGGCAGGATCAGCACCAGCGAAATGCTCTCCTTGCCGAAGAAGCTGCGCCGATACAGCGCCGCCGAGGCCAGCGTACCGAGCACCAGGGCAATCAATGTGGCCAGGCAAGCCACCTGCAGCGACAGCTTGATTGCCTCGAGCACATCGGGCCGGGCAAAGGCCACGTTGATCCACTTCAGGGTAAAGCCCTTGGGCGGAAAGCTGAACGCCGCGTCTTCGGTGTTGAAGGCGTACAGGAAGATGATCAGGATCGGGAAGTGCAGGAACAGCAACCCGC
This sequence comes from Pseudomonas sp. JR33AA, assembly GCF_021378985.1. Taxonomy (NCBI): domain Bacteria; kingdom Pseudomonadati; phylum Pseudomonadota; class Gammaproteobacteria; order Pseudomonadales; family Pseudomonadaceae; genus Pseudomonas; species Pseudomonas sp. JR33AA. The sequence goes on along the minus strand of NZ_JAJSAW010000002.1, from coordinate 358,283 downwards.
CCCAGGCCGCCAGGCGCAGCCCTGCAGACGCTTTTTCAGAGTGCATCGAAGGCCCCCAGGCGCTTGACGATGGCCAGGTATACCGCGATCAGCACGATGGGCACCAAGGTGAACGCGGCGGCCATCGGCATGTTGCCGATCGCCCCTTGCTGGGCGTAGACCATGCTGCCGATGAAGTAGCCGGGCGGGCCGACCAGTTGCGGCACGATGAAGTCGCCCAGGGTGAGCGAGAAGGTGAAGATCGAGCCGGCGGCGATGCCGGGGATCGACAGCGGCAGGATCACCTGCACGAAGGTTTGCCCTGGCCGTGCGCCCAGGTCCGCCGAAGCCTGCAGCAGCGACGGGGGCAAGCGCTCCAGCGAGGCCTGGATCGGCAGGATCATGAACGGCAACCAGATATACACGAAGACCAGGAAGCGCCCCAGGTGCGAAGTCGACAGCGTGCTGCCGCCCACGCCCGGCACGGCCAGCACCGCCTGCAGCAGGCCATCCAGGTGCAACTGCTGGACGAACCATTGGGCCACACCGCCCTTGGCCAATAGCAGGGTCCAGGCATAGGTCTTGACGATGTAGCTGGCCCACATCGGCATCATCACCGCGATGTAGAAAAACGCCTTGGTCTTGCCGCTGGTGTAACGCGCCATGTAATAGGCGACGGGGAAGGCCAGTACCGCGCTGGCCAGCGACACCGCCACCGCCATGCCCAGGGTGCGCAGGATGATGTCGAAGTTCGACGGGTTGAACAGCGCGGCGAAGTTGCCCAGGGTCAGGTCCGGGGTCACCGCCATGGTGAAGTCGTCGAAGGTATAGAAGCCCTGCCACAGCAGGTTCAGCAGCGAGCCGAGGTAAATCGCGCCAAACCAGGTCAGCGGCGGTATCAACAGCAGTGCCAGGTACAGGCTGGGGCGCCGATACAGCAGGTTGGACAGGGCGCGCAGTGTGCTCATGTCAGCGGCCCTCGGTTTCCTGCAGCACCGTCATGGCCTCGCGGGGCCAGTGCGCCTGCAGGCGTTGCCCGGGCTGCCAGGCCTGCACCTGCTTTTGCCAGCGATCATTGGCCTGGCTTACTGCCAGCAGTTGACCGTTGTCCAGCTGCAGTTCGTAGCGGGTGGCGCTGCCTTGGTACTGGACATCACGTAGCACGCCGCTGACCTGGACTTCATGGCTGGTCACTACCGGGTCGCCCAGGCGAATGTGTTCGGGACGGATAGAGAAGGGCGCAGGGCTGCCGTTAAGCTGCATGGCCAGCTCGCCACGTACCACGTTGGAAGTGCCGACGAATTCAGCGACGAAGGTGGTAGCGGGCTTCATGTACAGGTTGCGCGGGGTGTCGACCTGTTCGATACGGCCGCGGTTGAACACCGCGACCCGGTCGGACATCGACAGCGCTTCGGTCTGGTCGTGGGTGACGAAGATGAAGGTGATGCCCAGTTGGCGTTGCAGCTTTTTCAGTTCGCCCTGCATCTGTTCGCGCAACTTCAGGTCCAGCGCGCCCAGTGGCTCATCGAGCAGCAGTACCCGCGGCCGGTTGACCAACGCCCGGGCCAGGGCCACGCGCTGGCGCTGGCCACCGGACAGCTGCGCCGGCTTGCGCGCGCCATAGCCGGCCAGGGCCACCATGGCCAGGGCTTCTTCGGCGCGGCTGTGGCGTTCGGCCTTGGCCACACCTTTTACCTTCAGGCCATAGGCGATGTTGTCCAGCACGTTCATGTGCGGGAACAACGCATAGTCCTGGAACACTGTGTTGACGTCACGTTGGTAGGGCGGCAGGCCAGCGGCCTCGACCCCTTGGATGCGGATCGAACCGCTGGAGGGTTGCTCGAAGCCTGCGATCAGGCGCAGGCAGGTGGTCTTGCCCGAGCCGGAAGGGCCGAGCATGGAAAAGAACTCGCCATCGATGATGTCGATGCTGACCTGGTCGACGGCCGTGACCTCGCCGAAAGTGCGGGACACCTGGGTGAACTGGACGGCTAGGGGCATGCGTGGGCTCCGGACAACAACGGTTCTCCTGTGCCGGCCTCTTCGCGGGTGAACCCGCTCCTACAGGACGCGCCACCCTTGCAGGCGGTGAAGAACCTGTGGGAGCGGGCTTGCCCGCGAAAAGGCCGGTACAGGCATTCAGGCAACCTCAGCGACCACCCATGATCGCAATGTAGTCCTGGGTCCAGCGGCTGTAAGGCACGAACTTGCCCCCTTGGGCCTGCGGTGTTTTCCAGAAGGCAATCTTGTCGAAGTTGTCGAAGCCGTTGGTCTTGCAGCCCTCGGCCCCCAGCAGCTCGCTGCCGGTGCACGCTGCCGGCACAGCCGGCAACGAGCCGAACCAGGCCGCCACATCGCCTTGCACCTTAGGTTGCAACGACCAATCCATCCATTTGTAGGCGCAATTGGGGTGCTTGGCCTCGGCGTGCAGCATGGTGGTGTCGGCCCAGCCGGTCGCGCCCTCCTTGGGAATGGTCGAGGCCACTGGCTGGTTCTCGGCCTTGAGGCCATTGACCATGTAGCCCCAGGAGCTGGAAGCAACCACACCTTCGTTTTTCACATCGCTCATCTGGACCGTGGCGTCATGCCAATAGCGGTGGATCAGCGGTTGTTGCTGGCGCAGCAGTTCCAGCACGGCCTTGTATTGTTCCTCGTTCAGTTCGTACGGGTCCTTGATGCCCAGTTCGGGCCTGGCCGACTTCAGGTACAGCGCTGCATCGGCGATGTAGATCGGCCCGTCATAGGCTTGCACGCGGCCCTTGTTCGGCTTGCCGTCGGGCAGGTTCTGCGGCTCGAACACCACGCTCCAGCTGGTGGGGGCCTGCTTGAAGGTGCTGGTGTTGTACAGCAGCACGTTTGGCCCCCACTGGTACGGTGTGCCGTACACCTGCTTGTCGACCACATACCAGCCACCGTTTTGCAGGCGCGGGTCGATGGTCTTCCAGTTGGGGATCAAGGCGGTGTTGATCGGTTGTACGCGCTTGCCTGCAATCAGCCGCAGCGATGCATCGCCCGAGGCGGTGACCAGGTCATAGCCGCCCTTGGTCATCAGGCTGACCATCTCGTCCGAGGTGGCGGCCGTTTTCACGCTGACCTTGCAGCCGGTTTCCTTTTCGAAACCGGTCACCCAGTCGTAGGCCTTGTCGCTTTCACCGCGTTCGATGTAGCCGGGCCAGGCGACGATGTCCAGGCGCCCCTCGCCGGCCCCCAGGGCCTTGGGCGCTTCGGCGGCCTGCAGGCTGGCGCTGGCCAGCATGGCGCAGGTGGTGGCGCCGAGCAATGCGGTCTTGTGCACTGACATGGTGTTCCCTCTTCTTGGCGATCTTGTTCGGGCAGTCATGAGGCAAGCAGTGAAGCAATTGTTATAAGCGTAGTGCGTGAGTGCGAGGTATTGGCGATATCGAGTCTAGTTGGCTTTTTGCCCGCTAACGCAACATCCTGAAGCAAATCCTGCATGGCGTGTGCTCGGCCAAGCCTTACTCTGGCGTTTGAATCTTCTTACGTGGAGACACGCGAATGAATACCCGGGGCTTGCTTGATCAACTCCTTAAATCCGGCCAGCAACTGCTCGAAAAGCAGGGGGGCGCCACCAAGCCTGGCAACCCTTCAGGTGGGTTGGGCGGGTTGTTGTCCGGCGCAGGGGGCGGCCTGTTGGGCGGGGGCGCTCTGGGCCTGTTGCTGGGTAGCAAGAAGGCTCGCAAGTACGGTGGCAAAGCCCTGACATACGGTGGCCTCGCCGCGCTGGGGGTGCTGGCCTACAAGGCTTACGGCAACTGGCAGGCGAACCAGCGGGTGGCTGCAGCCGAGCCTCAAACCCTCGACCGCCTGCCGCCGGCCCAGGCCGAGCTGCACAGCCAGGCGGTACTGCGCGCCCTGGTGGCGGCGGCCAAGTCCGATGGGCATATCGACGAGCGCGAGCGCGCGCTGATCGAGGGCGAATTCACGCGCCTGGACAGCGACCGCGAATTGCACCACTGGCTGCATGCCGAGTTGAACAAGCCGCTGGACCCTGCCGAAGTGGCCCGTGCTGCACAAACGCCGGAGATGGCTGCCGAAATGTACCTGGCCAGTGTGATGATGGTCGATCAGGAAAACTTCATGGAGCGTGCCTACCTGGACGAGCTGGCACGCCAGCTGCAACTGGACCCGGGCTTGCGCCAGGAGCTGGAAAGCCAGGTGCAAAATTCCTAACGCCAGGCACAGCAATACCCTAAGCCCTCTAGGCTATACTTCGGCGATTTTTCCCGCTCGTTGTGAATTCCTGAGGGCTGAATGTGAAGAACTGGACCTTGCGCCAACGGATCCTGGCAAGTTTCGCCGTGATCATCGCCATCATGCTGCTGATGATCGTGGCTGCCTACTCGCGGTTGGTGACTATCGAAACCGCCGAAGAGGCGGTGGGGACCGACAGCATTCCCGGCGTCTACTACAGCTCGATGATCCGCAGCGCCTGGGTCGACAGCTACGTCACCAGCCAGCAACTGGTGGGCCTGTCCAACCATCGTGAAATCACTTCGGCCGACATGGAGCTGTTCAAGAGCTTCGAAGGCCGGCTGAAACAACACATGGCCAGCTACCAGGCCACCATCCGGGACAAAGACGACCAGGCTCGCTTCGACAGCTTTGTGAAACTGGAAGAGAACTACCTCAAGGTCGTCGGTCAGGTGCTCGATGCGTACCGCGAACACAACTACGGCGAGGCCCAGCGGCTGATCACTGATGTCCTCACCCCGACCTGGGTGGATGGGCGCAACCACCTCAATGAAGTAATCGAGAACAATCGGGTCTCTGCCGATGCCGCCACCAACGAGATCGTCAGCGCTGTCAGCACGGCCAAGGGCAGCATGGTGGTTTCGCTGTTGCTGGCAATCGTTGCTGCCGGCATCTGCGGCCTGCTGCTGATGCGCGCCATCTCGGCGCCCATGCAGCGTATCGTGCATGCCCTCGACAAGCTGCGCTCCGGTGACCTGAGCATGCGCCTGAGCCTGGACCGCAAGGACGAATTCGGTGCCATCGAAAGCGGCTTCAACGAAATGGCCGAGGCACTGGCCAACCTGGTGGCCCAGGCCCAACGCTCGTCGGTGCAGGTGACCACTTCGGTCACCGAAATTGCCGCTACGTCCAAGCAACAGCAGGCCACCGCCACCGAGACGGCCGCAACTACCACCGAAATTGGCGCCACCTCGCGGGAAATAGCCGCGACTTCGCGGGACCTGGTGCGCACCATGACCGAAGTGACTACGGCTGCTGATCAGGCTTCCAGCCTGGCAGGTTCCGGGCAGCAGGGCCTGGCCCGCATGGAAGAGACCATGCACCAGGTGATGGGCGCTGCCGACCTGGTCAATGCCAAGCTCGGTATCCTTAACGAGAAAGCCAGCAACATCACCCAGATGGTGGTCACCATCGTCAAGGTTGCCGACCAGACCAATCTGCTGTCGCTCAACGCCGCCATCGAAGCGGAAAAGGCTGGCGAATATGGCCGCGGCTTTGCCGTGGTAGCGACCGAAGTGCGCCGCCTGGCCGACCAGACCGCCGTGGCCACCTACGACATCGAGCAGATGGTGCGCGAGATCCAGTCGGCAGTGTCGGCCGGTGTCATGGGGATGGACAAGTTCTCCGAAGAAGTGCGCCGCGGCATGTTCGAGGTGCAACAGGTGGGCGAGCAACTCAGCCAGATCATTCACCAGGTGCAAGCCTTGGCGCCGCGCGTATTGATGGTCAACGAAGGCATGCAGGCCCAGGCCACCGGAGCCGAGCAGATCAACCAGGCACTGGCCCAGCTCAGCGATGCCAGCACCCAGACTGTCGAGTCGCTGCGCCAGGCCAGTTATGCCATCGATGAGCTGAGCCAGGTGGCCGCGGGCCTGCGTGGCGGCGTGTCGCGCTTCAAAGTCTGACTGCGATGAACGACTTGCAACCGCGCACGGCGTGGGCGGAGAACGCCAAGGGGGCGTTGTACCTGCAGTTTCGCATCCAGGCGCAGCGTTTTGCGCTGAGCGTGCACGAGGTGATCGAAGTGCTGCCGCGTCAGCCGCTCAAACCGATCGCCCAGGCACCTGACTGGGTTGCGGGTATCCTCGCCCATCGTGGCCAGCTGATACCGGTCATAGACCTTGCCGCCCTGAGCTTTGGCCAGCCGGCGGTGCAACGTACCAGCACTCGCCTGGTGCTGGTGCACTACCGGGGCGGCCTGCAGCTTGGCCTGATCCTGGAGCAGGCCACCGAAACCCTGCGTTGCCAACCGGACGAGTTCCAGCCCTACGGGGTGGACACAGGTGAAGCGCCTTATCTGGGGCCGGTACGCCAGGATGCCCAGGGCCTGCTGCAGCGCATCGAAGTCAATGACCTGCTGCCCGACACCGTGCACCACTTGCTGTACACGCAAGACCCGACAGGGATGCCTACATGAACGAACAGCGTTTCTTCAGCTTCTTGCGCGAGCGTATTGGCCTGGACGTGGAGTCGGTGGGCGCGCCCATGGTCGAACGCGCGCTGCGTCAACGTTGCGTGGCTGCGGGCGCGATGGACCTGGACGACTACTGGCTGCGCCTGCAGCAATCGGCAGATGAGCAACAGGCGCTGATCGAAGCGGTGATCGTCCCGGAAACCTGGTTTTTCCGTTACCCCGAATCTTTCACTGCGCTGGCCAGCCTGGCCCATAAACGGCTGGCTCAACTGGCTGGCGCGCGCCCGCTGCGATTACTCAGCCTGCCGTGTTCTACCGGCGAGGAGCCCTATTCGCTGGCCATGGCCTTGTTTGACGCCGGGTTGGCGCCAGGGGCATTCCTTGTCGATGGCATGGACATCAGCCCAAGTTCGGTAGCCAAGGCCGTGCAGGCGGTGTACGGGCGCAATGCGTTCCGTGGTAGCGAACTGGGTTTTCGCGAGCGTTACTTCGATGTTCTGGACGAAGGCCACCGCCTGCATGAGCGGGTACGCCAGCAAGTCACCCTGCGGGTGGGCAATGTGCTTGACCCGGCGCTGGCCAGCCGCGACGGCCTGTATGACTTCGTGTTCTGCCGCAATCTGTTGATCTATTTCGACGTACCGACCCAGCAGCGTGTGTTCGAAGTGCTCAAGCGCTTGCTGCATCCGCAGGGTGTGCTGTTCATCGGCCCGGCTGAAGGCAGCCTGCTGGCCCGCATGGGCATGCGTCCATTGGGGATCGCCCAGTCGTTTGCCTATGTGCGTCACGAAGGCGACAGCAGCCCCTTGGCGGCGGCTCCTGCCCAACCCGCCAAGCGTGCGTTCACGGCGTTGCCCGCACCGGTTTATCCGCAGCCCAGTGTGCCGTTGCCGCGTCCGCTGCGTGTGCTGCCGGTGGCGGCCAGGCCAGCGCCAACCCGCGAGCATAGGGACGAGGGGGCCAGCGAGTTGCTGGCTGGCATTGCCCGGCTGGCCAATGCCGGCGCCAGCGAGCAGGCCCGCAGCGAATGCCAGCGCTACCTGAGCCAGTACCCGCCGTCGGCACAGGTGTACTACTGGCTGGGTTTGCTCAGTGATACCGAAGGCGATGCGCAGCAGGCGCTGAGCCACTATCGCAAGGCCCTGTACCTGGAACCACAGCACCCCGAGGCGCTGGTGCACCTGGCCGCCTTGCTGGCGGCCCAGGGTGACCTGGCCGGTGCTCGGCGCCTTCAGGAACGCGCGGCGCGGGCTGGTCGGGGGTCTGAACGATGAGCAGTGAATCCGCGATGCAGTTGCTCGCCGAGGATGACGCGCATATCGACGACTGCTGGAACCGCATTGGCGTGCGCGGCGACAAGCAGTGCCCACTGCTGGAGCGGCATGTTCATTGCCGCAATTGCGAGGTGTATGCCGCTGCGGCCACGCGTTTGCTCGACCGCTATGCGCTGATGCAGGAGCACCAGGCTGCGGCGGTGCAGCCGGACGTGGAAAACATCGGTCGTTCGATGCTGCTGTTCCGTCTGGGCGAAGAGTGGCTGGCGCTGGCCACCGCCTGCCTGGCAGAAATCGCCCCGTTGCAGGCGGTGCATTCATTGCCGCACCAGCGCTCGCGGCTGCTGCAGGGGGTTGCCAATGTGCGCGGTGCGTTGGTGCCGTGCCTGTCACTGGCTGATTTGCTGGGGGTGAAGGCCGGCGCCACCGAGCAACGCAGCGCACGGGCAATGCCACGTATGCTGATTCTGGCCGCCGAAGGTGGCCCGGTGGTGATGGCTGTCGAGGAAGTCGACGGTATTCACCGGCTCGACCCGCAGTTGCTGGGCAGTGGCCGGGACGCCACACGCTTCACCGCCGCAGTCCTGCAGTGGCGCGGCCGCAGCGTGCGGGTTCTGGACGATCAACATTTACTGTCTGCCGTGCAGCGGAGCCTGTCATGACCCCAGAGCAAATGCGCGACGCATCGTTGCTCGAACTGTTCAGCCTGGAGGCCGAGGCGCAGACCCAAGTGCTCAGTGCCGGCCTGATGGCACTGGAGCGCAACCCCACCCAGACCGACCAGCTCGAGGCCTGCATGCGCGCTGCCCACTCGCTCAAGGGGGCCGCGCGCATTGTCGGGGTGGATGCTGGCGTCAGTGTCGCCCACGTCATGGAAGATTGCCTGGTGGCGGCCCAGGAAGGCCGACTGCGGCTGACCGCCGAGCATATTGACGCGCTGTTGCAAGGTACCGACCTGTTGATGCGTATTGCCACACCCGGCGATGCCGGTGCGCAGGCGACCTTGCCGGTATTTCTTGCGCAGATGGCCAGCCTGCTCGACTCGGGCGCCTCTGCCATGCCGGTCGTGCCGCTGGCTGCATCCGTGCCGCCGGAGCTGCCGCAGGCAACCCTGCCGCCTGCACCCGTGGTAATGCCAACCGAACCGCCGGAGCCCGACCCCGAACCCGCCCTGCGGCGCAAGGCCGGCAAGCGCGCGGGCGAAGGTGCCGAACGGGTACTGCGGGTCACAGCCGACCGTCTTAATAGCCTGCTTGACCTGTCCAGCAAGTCGCTGGTGGAAACCCAGCGACTCAAGCCATACCTGGCTACCCTGCAGCGCCTCAAGCGCATGCACGGCCAAGGTATGCAGGCGCTTGACGGCTTGCGCATGCAACTGGAAGACACTGGGCAGGGCAGCGAAGTGCTCGAAGCCTTGGCACAGACCCAGCGCCTGCTGGCAGAGACCCAGCAGATTCTGCAGCAGCAGGCGGCCGACCTGGATGAGTTTGGCTGGCAGGCCAGCCAGCGTGCGCAGTTGTTGTATGACACCGCCCTGGCCTGTCGGATGCGGCCGTTCGCCGATGTGCTGACCGGGCAAAGCCGCATGGTCCGCGACCTGGGCCGTTCGCTGGGTAAACCGGTGCGGCTGGTGGTGGAAGGGGAGAAGACCCAGGTCGACCGCGATGTGCTGGAAAAGCTCGAAGCACCGCTGACCCACCTGTTGCGCAATGCTGTCGATCACGGCATCGAGTTGCCCGAGCGGCGCTTGCTGGCGGGCAAGCCGGACGAGGGGGTGATCCGCCTGCGGGCTTCACACCAGGCGGGCATGCTCAGCCTGGAGCTGATCGACGATGGCGCCGGTATCGACCTGGAGCGCCTGCGCAGCAGCATCGTCGAGCGCGCCCTGTCGCCCGCCGACACGGTGGCGCGGATGAGTGAGGCGGAACTGCTGACATTCCTGTTCCTGCCCGGTTTCAGCCTGCGTGACAAGGTTACCGAAGTGTCCGGGCGCGGTGTGGGGCTGGATGCGGTACAGCACTTGATCCGCGAGCTGCGCGGCTCGATCGAACTGACCCAGGTGGCAGGGCAGGGCTGTCGCTTCCATCTTCAGGTACCGCTGACCCTGTCGGTCGTTCGCAGCCTGGTGGTCGAGGTGGGCGGTGAGGCTTACGCCTTCCCGCTGGCGCATATCGAACGCACGCTGGAAGTGACCGCCGAACAGATCGTGCAGATCGAAGGGCGCCAGCACTTCTGGCACGAAGGCCGGCACATTGGCCTAGTGGCGGCCAGCCAGTTGCTCAATCGTCCCGCTGGGCAAAGCGACGAGGCCAGCCTGCGGGTAGTGGTCATTCGTGAGCGCGAGGAGCTGTACGGTGTGGCCGTGGAACGGTTGGTGGGGGAGCGGGTGCTGGTCGTGATGCCGCTCGACCCACGCCTGGGGAAGGTGCAGGACATTTCCTCCGGCGCCTTGCTCGATGATGGCTCGGTGGTCCTGATTGTCGATGTCGAAGACTTGCTACGCTCGGTGGAAAAACTGCTCAGCACGGGCAGCCTGGAGCGCATCGAACGCGGCAGCAGCGGCGCCCGTGGTGTAGTGCGCAGACGCGTCCTGGTGGTCGACGACTCGCTGACCGTGCGCGAACTGCAGCGCAAGCTGCTGGGCAACCGTGGCTACGACGTCGCCGTGGCGGTGGACGGTATGGACGGCTGGAACGCCCTGCGCAGTGAGGACTTCGACCTGCTGATCACCGACATCGACATGCCGCGCATGGACGGCATCGAACTGGTGACCCTGGTGCGCCGCGACCAGCGCCTGCAGTCGTTGCCGGTGATGGTGGTGTCCTATAAAGACCGTGAGGAAGACCGACGGCGTGGCCTGGACGCCGGCGCCGACTACTATTTGGCAAAGGCCAGTTTCCACGACGATGCGTTGCTGGATGCTGTGGTGGAGCTGATCGGAGGGGCTCAGGGATGAAAATCGCCATCGTCAATGACATGCCCCTGGCCGTCGAAGCGTTGCGCCGGGCGGTCGCCCTGGAGCCCGCACACCAGGTCGTGTGGGTGGCCAACAACGGTGCCGAGGCGGTGCAGCGCTGCACCGAGCAGTTACCGGACCTGATCCTCATGGACCTGATCATGCCGGTGATGGACGGTGTCGAGGCGACCCGGCGGATCATGGCCGAAACCCCGTGCGCCATCGTCATCGTCACAGTCGACCGTAAACAGAACGTACACCGGGTATTCGAGGCCATGGGCCATGGCGCCCTTGATGTGGTCGACACCCCTGCGCTGGGTGCTGGCGATGCCCGCGAAGCAGCGGCGCCATTGCTGCGCAAGATCCTCAATATTGGCTGGCTGGTCGGCCAGCAGCGTACACCTGCCGCAAGGTCGGTGGCTGCGCCGCTGCGCGAGGCTTCCCAGCGCCGCGGGTTGGTGGCGATCGGGTCTTCGGCGGGTGGCCCTGCAGCACTCGAAGTGTTGCTCAAGGGCTTGCCGGCAGCGTTTCCGGCGGCCATCGTGCTGGTCCAGCATGTGGACCAGGTGTTTGCCGCAGGCATGGCCGAATGGCTCAGCAGCGCAGCAGGCCTGCCCGTACGCCTGGCCCGTGAAGGCGAACCGCCGCAGCCCGGGCAGGTACTCCTGGCCGGTACCAACCACCACATTCGCCTGCTACAGAGCGGCCAACTGGCCTACACTGCCGAACCTGTGAATGAAATCTACCGGCCCTCGATCGATGTGTTCTTCGAGAGCGTGGCACGTTACTGGAATGGTGATGCGGTGGGCGTGCTGCTCACCGGCATGGGCCGCGACGGTGCCCAGGGCCTGAAGCTGATGCGTCAGCAGGGCTTTCTGACCATTGCCCAGGACCAGGCCAGCAGCGCGGTGTACGGCATGCCCAAGGCTGCTGCGGCTATTGATGCCGCCGTGGAAATTCGCCCGCTGGAACGCATTGCCGGGCGCTTGACTGAATTTTTCGCAAAATGACGAAATGTATTGAATCACGCCGCCAGGCCGGTAGTGATCGGGTGAACAATGATGAATGATTTACCGATCGAAGGTTTCGCGACCCCCAACGAGAACTCGGCGATGGTGCTGCTGGTCGACGACCAGGCCATGATCGGCGAGGCCGTGCGGCGCGGCCTGGCCAATGAAGACAACATTGATTTCCACTTCTGTGCCGACCCGCACCAGGCGGTGACCCAGGCCATGCGCATCAAGCCTACGGTAATCCTCCAGGACCTGATCATGCCTGGCCTGGATGGCTTGACCCTGGTGCGCGAGTACCGCAACAACCCGGCCACGCAGGACATCCCGATCATCGTCCTGTCGACCAAGGAAGACCCGCTGGTAAAGAGTGCGGCGTTTGCCGCAGGGGCCAACGATTACCTCGTCAAGCTGCCTGACACCATCGAACTGGTGGCACGCATCCGTTACCACTCGCGCTCCTACCTGACCCTGCTGCAGCGCGACGAAGCCTACCGTGCCCTGCGCGTCAGCCAGCAGCAGTTGCTTGATTCCAACCTGATGCTGCAGCGCTTGATGAACTCCGATGGCCTGACCGGGCTGTCCAACCGCCGCCACTTCGACGAATACTTGGAGCTGGAATGGCGCCGGGCCATGCGTGAACAGCAGCAGTTGTCGCTGCTGATGATCGACGTGGACTACTTCAAAGCCTATAACGACAGCTTTGGCCACCTGGCCGGTGACGAGGCCTTGCGCCAGGTGGCCGAAGCCATCCGTAGCTCATGCTCGCGGCCAACCGACCTGCCGGCGCGCTATGGCGGCGAAGAGTTCGCCCTGGTGCTGCCCAACACCACGCCAGGCGGCGCGCGACTGGTGGCCGAAAAGCTGCGCCAGACCGTACTGGGCCTGGGCATCCCACATACTGCGCCGACGGCTGATACATTCTTGACCGTGAGCATCGGCCTGGCCACCCAGACTCCGGCGATCGGCAGCCACTGCCGGCAGCTGATTTTGGCGGCCGATAAAGGTCTTTACCTGGCCAAGAACGGTGGGCGTAACCAAGTCGGCATCGCCTAAGCGCTTGGAGACGGCGCCGCCGCTCCCCAATAGACCGCGCGGGTTGCCCTATCTGCGTACGACCGCCCGGCGGGTCTGCCGCCATGCTGCGGACTCGGTTATACTCGCGGGCTTTTCACCGAATTCGCACGAGTAGCCCGCCCATGGAAATCCAACCGATCCTGAACACCATCAAGGACCTCACCGAGCGTTCCCAGTCAATTCGGGGGTATCTTTGACTACGATCACAAGCATGACCGCCTGATCGAAGTCAACCGCGAGCTGGAAGACCCCAACGTCTGGAACAAGCCCGAATACGCCCAGGCATTGGGCCGCGAGCGTGCCATGCTGGCCCAGGTCGTCGAGACCCTGGACAAACTGTCCAACGGCCTGGGTGACTGCCAGGACCTGCTCGACATGGCCGTCGAAGAAAATGACGAAGGCGCCGTCGGCGACGTCGTGACCGAGCTTGAAAGCCTGGAAGAAAACCTGGCCCAGCTTGAGTTCCGTCGCATGTTCAGCGGCGAGATGGACATGAACAACGCCTACCTGGACATCCAGGCCGGTTCCGGTGGTACCGAAGCGCAGGACTGGGCCAACATCCTGCTGCGCATGTACCTGCGCTGGGCCGACAAGCGTGGTTTCGACGCCACCATCATCGAGCTTTCCGAAGGCGAAGTGGCCGGTATCAAAGGTGCAACCGTGCACATCAAGGGCGAGTACGCCTTTGGCTGGCTGCGCACCGAAATCGGCGTGCATCGCCTGGTGCGCAAGAGCCCGTTCGACTCCGGTGCCCGTCGCCACACTTCGTTCTCGGCGGTGTTCGTGTCGCCCGAGATCGACGACAAGGTCGAAATCGAGATCAACCCGTCCGACCTGCGCATCGACACCTACCGCTCCTCCGGGGCCGGTGGTCAGCACGTGAACACCACCGACTCGGCGGTCCGTATCACCCACGTGCCGACCAACACCGTGGTGGCTTGCCAGAACGAACGTTCCCAGCACGCCAACAAGGACACCGCCATGAAAATGCTGCGGGCCAAGTTGTACGAACTGGAAATGCAGAAGCGCAACGCCGCCTCGCAAGCGCTGGAAGACAGCAAGTCGGACATCGGCTGGGGCCACCAGATCCGCTCTTACGTACTGGATGATTCGCGCATCAAGGACTTGCGCACCGGCGTCGAGCGTAGCGACTGCCAGAAAGTCCTGGACGGCGACCTCGACCAGTACCTGGAAGCGAGCCTCAAGCAGGGCCTGTAATTCGCACCCCCATGCCGCGCTATATGGCCAGCCGCCGGTAGCGCGTGCCCTGCCCGGAACGGGCAACGAATACCTGATGGAAAGAATGACGACATGAGCGACCTGAAGACCGAATCGCAAGACCTGCAACAGGAAGAAAACGCCCTGATCGCCCTGCGCAAGGAAAAACTTGCCGCCGAGCGTGCCAAGGGCAATGCCTTCCCCAACGACTTCCGTCGCGACAGCTACTGCAACGACTTGCAGAAGCAGTACGCGGACAAGACCAAGGAAGAGCTGGAAGCAGCCGCGATCCCGGTCAAGGTAGCCGGCCGCATCATGCTCAACCGTGGTTCGTTCATGGTTATCCAGGACATGACTGGCCGTATTCAGGTCTACGTCAACCGCAAGACCCTGCCGGAAGAAACCCTGGCCGCAGTCAAGACCTGGGACCTGGGCGACATCATTAGCGCCGAAGGCACCCTGGCCCGTTCCGGCAAGGGCGACCTGTACGTTGAAATGACCACTGTACGCCTGCTGACCAAGTCGCTGCGCCCGCTGCCCGACAAGCACCACGGCCTGACCGACACCGAGCAGCGCTACCGCCAGCGCTACGTCGACCTGATGGTCAACGAAGAAACCCGCCACACCTTCCGTGTGCGTTCGCAGGTGATCTCGCACATCCGCAAGTTCCTCATCGAGCGTGACTTCCTCGAAGTCGAGACGCCGATGTTGCAGACCATCCCGGGCGGCGCCGCTGCCAAGCCGTTCGAAACCCACCACAATGCCCTGGACATGGCCATGTTCCTGCGTATCGCGCCGGAGCTGTACCTCAAGCGTCTGGTGGTGGGTGGCTTCGAAAAAGTGTTCGAGATCAACCGCAACTTCCGCAACGAAGGCGTTTCGACCCGTCACAACCCCGAGTTCACCATGCTCGAGTTCTACCAGGCCTACGCCGACTACCGCGACAACATGGACCTCACCGAGGAACTGTTCCGCGAGCTGGCGCAACTGGTACTGGGCTCTACCGACGTACCGTACGGCGACAAGGTATTCCATTTCGGCGAGCCGTTCGTACGCCTGTCGGTGTTCGACTCGATCCTCAAGTACAACCCGGAGCTGACCGCTGCCGACCTGCAGGACGTCGACCGCGCCCGTGAGATTGCCAAGAAGGCCGGCGCCAAGGTGCTGGGCCACGAAGGCCTGGGCAAGCTGCAGGTGATGATTTTCGAAGAGCTGGTCGAGCACAAGCTGGAACAGCCGCACTTCATTACCGAGTACCCGTTCGAAGTGTCGCCGCTGGCCCGTCGCAACGACGACAACCCAGCCGTTACCGACCGTTTCGAGCTGTTCATCGGTGGCCGCGAGATCGCCAACGCCTACTCCGAGCTCAACGATGCCGAAGATCAGGCCGAGCGCTTCCTGGCCCAGGTGGCCGAGAAGGACGCGGGTGACGATGAAGCCATGCACTATGACGCCGACTTCGTTCGTGCGCTGGAGTACGGCATGCCGCCGACCGCCGGTGAAGGCATCGGCATCGACCGCCTGGTGATGCTGCTGACCAACTCGCCGTCGATCCGCGACGTCATCCTGTTCCCGCACATGCGTCCACAGGCCTGAGTGAATTGAACGAGCCGCCTTTCGAGGCGGCTTTTTCTTGCCTGAAGCTTTATGTTGTCAGTGCTGGCCTCTTCGCGGGTGAACCCGCTCCTACAAAGACCCCACAGGCCTCGGCATTGTGCGGCCCTTGTAGGAGCGGGTTCACCCGCAAGAGGCCAGCACTGACGAAACACTGCCCATGAGGTTCTCCCGTGACACCCGCCATGCCTGACCAAGGCGCCGCCGGCATAGCCACCGCCGTCGCCGAAAGCGTGCAATACCAAGGCCGCAAGACTGCCCGCCAAGGCAGCGAACAGCGTCGCCAGTTGATACTCGATGCCGCCATGCGCATTGTCGTGCGCGATGGCGTACGCGGTGTGCGCCACCGTGCGGTGGCCGCCGAAGCCGGTGTGCCATTGTCGGCCACCACCTATTACTTCAAGGACATCGAAGACCTGCTCACCGATACCTTTGCCCAGTACGTCGAGCGCAGTGCGGCTTACATGGCCAAGTTGTGGGCCAACACCGAGGTGGTGTTGCGCCAGTTGCTGGCACAGGGCGATGGCAGCCCGCAGGCACGGGCGCGGCTGGCTGACGAGGTGGCGCGCATGACCGCCGACTATGTTCAGCGGCAACTGCTGAACCGCCGTGACTTCCTGATGGCCGAGCAGGCCTTCCGCCAGGAAGCGTTGCTGTGCCCGCGACTGGCCGAGCTGGTGTGCGCGCATGAGCAAATCCTCCTGCACGGCACTCGGCAATTGCTGCAGGTCGTGGGCTCGCGGCAGCCGGAGCAGGATGCTCAGATGTTGACGGCGATTATCGAGCAGTTGGAATATCAAGGCCTGCTCAAGCAAGCGAATGCGCAAGCCGATGGGCAGATGCTCGCTATGCTTACCCGGTACCTGCAGCTGGTGCTGGCATCGGCCTGAGCCGAGTACGACTTATTCAAGGAGAACCTGATGAAAGCCTGGCGTGTGGTGTTGTTGACTTTGTCATTCCTGCTGCTGGGCGGTTGTCTGGTGACCTTCCATGAGCCCTTGCCCAGCAACCAGGCAGCGCCCAAGGCCTTGCTCGGCAAGTGGAGTAGCAAGGACGCCTGGGGGGAGCCGCTGAAACTGGTGATCAGCCGTAGCGGTGGCGACGCCTACAAGGCAGTGGCCACGGCCAAGGGCAAGGCGCCTGAAGAGTACGTGTTCACCGTGTCACGCCACGGCAACCGCTGGTACTTGTCGGCTGGCGTGCCCAAGCGCCTGGGCGGCAATTTCCTGATCGCCGGCTTCGATATCGTTGATGGCAAGGAACTGGTGGTCTACAACCTGGATGTCGAGCAGGTACAGCAGGCGGTGGACAACAAGGAACTGACCGGTCGTAGTACCGAAGTGCCGGACGACAACGGCGATGGCGTGCTGATCGATAGCCCGGCGGCGCGGGTGCTGGCCTACCTGGACGACCCGGCCAACTCCGACCTGTTCGTTGAAGTGGCGCGGTTCCAGCGTTCCGGCAAGTAGTTGCCTGTACCAGAAAGGAGTCACCGGTGGACGAATACCAGCAAACCATCCGCGCCCTGTCCGACCGTATCGTCGCGGCACAGACGCCTATCCGGGTCCTGGATGCGGTGAAGTGGGACGACAACATCCGCCAGGGCTTTCTCAAGGCCAAGGGCAAGGAGCCGCCGGCGGTCGATCGTGCCTACTACCAGTCGCGCCCGCTGTCGTTCGACTCCAGCGCGGTCAAGGCCGAGTTCCAGGGCATCGAGCGCGACATCATTCGCCAGTTGGGCCAGTTCAACCCGGTCGGGCAGATCATGAAGCGCATGTGCCGCGAATACCGCATGGTCGTGCGCATGCTTGAAGCGCGCGGTACCGAGGACTTCGGCCTGATCTCCCAGGAGTTGTACGGCGCCGCCTCGGATGCCTTCCACGCCGGCGACCCGACCCTGGCCGACCTTGGCCTGATGCTGTCGGACTACCTGAACAACATCGATGGCCGTGGCGACCTCAAGGATGAGCCAAAGAATCTCACCGCCAAGCAGGCGGTGGAGATCCTCCAGCACCGGCTGAACAACGTCTTCGGCGAGGCCGAAGGTACCATTCGCGTGTTCGAGTCCGACGGAATCGTCGCCGACGCCGCAGCCGGTGCCGACTACATCAAGGTGCGTGCCGATGCCATGTTCAACGCCCGCGATGTGCGTGCCCTGGAGGTGCACGAAGGGTTGGTGCATGTCGGTACCACGCTCAATGGCCTGAACCAGCCGATCTGCACCTTCCTGGCCAAGGGCCCGCCCTCGTCGACGGTAACCCAGGAGGGCCTGGCGATTCTCATGGAGGTGATCGCCTTTGCCTCCTACCCCAGCCGCCTGCGCAAGCTCACCAACCGCACCCGTGCCATCCACATGGTCGAAGAGGGCGCAGACTTCATGCAGGTCTACGGCTTCTTCCGTGAGCAGGGCTTCGAGATGGCGCAGAGCTACAGCAACGCCAGCCGAGTGTTCCGCGGCTCGGTGCCCAACGGCCTGCCATTCACCAAGGACTTGTCCTACCTCAAGGGCTTCATCATGGTTTACAACTACATTCAGTTGGCCGTGAAGAAGGGCAAACTGGAACAGATCCCGTTGCTGTTCTGTGGCAAGACCACCCTGGAAGACATGCGTACCCTGCGCCAACTTGTCGAGGAAGGGTTGGTCGAGCCGCCCAAGTACCTGCCTGAACAGTTCCGCGACCTGAGTGCGCTGTCGGCCTGGATGTGCTTCTCCAACTTCCTCAACCACCTGAGCCTGGATCGCATTGAAGCCGACTACGCGAACATTCTCTGAGCACTGCCGCCTGCTCGTCCTCGGCCTGGTCCTGGTGAGCCTTGGCGGCTGCAGCAGCCTGTTGTTCTATCCCGAGCGTGGTCAGGCCTTCACCCCTGAGCGCGCCAAGCTGGAATACCGCGATGTCACGCTGACCACGGCTGATGGCATCCGCCTTCACGGTTGGTGGCTGCCAGCCAAGGCCGGGGTCGAGGTCAAGGGCACGGTGCTGCACCTGCACGGCAACGGCGGTAACCTGCCAGGGCACCTGGGGGGGAGCTACTGGCTGCCGGAGCACGGCTACCAGGTGTTGATGATCGATTACCGCGGCTATGGCTTGTCTCAGGGCCAGCCGAGCCTGCCGGCGGTGTACCAGGACATTGCTGCAGCCATGGCCTGGCTGCAGCAGGCGCCCGAGGTCAAGGGCAAGCCGCTGGTCCTGCTGGGGCAGAGCCTGGGCGGTGCCATGGCCATTCATTACCTGGCGGCCCACCCCGAGCAGCGTCAGCGCTTCAGCGCCCTGGTGTTCGATGGCGTGCCGGCCAGTTACCGCGCGGTGGGGCGCTTTGCGCTCAGCACCTCCTGGATGACCTGGCCAATGCAGGTACCGCTATCGTGGCTAGTGCCGGACGGCGACAGCGCGATCCACTCGATCGAGCGATTGAGCAGCCCGCCCAAGTTGTTTTTCCACAGCATCGACGACAACCTGGTGCCGATGGACAACGGCATCCGCCTGTATCAGCACGCGCCACCACCGCGGGTGCTGCAACTGACCCGAGGGGGGCACGTGCAGACCTTCGCCGACCCTACCTGGCGCCAGGTGATGCTGCGGTTCCTCGATGACCCCAGCCATTTCAACGGCCTGCGGCGGCTTGCCGAAGTGCCCAATTTCCCTGACGAGAAGAACAAGCAATGAGTGAAGAACGCAACGCCATCCCGCTGATCCTGACCGGCGTCGGCAGCATCATCGTGACGGTGGGGGCCTTGTGGTATTACGGTTACCTGCATTTCGCCAAGCCCGAAGATGCCCTGCTGCTGCAGGACTTCACCATGCTCAAGACCATCCCCGGCGAGGACTACAAGGTATCGCTGGACCCGGCGCCGCAAGTGGCCCAGTGCGTCGACGGCGTGCTGGTACTGTTCGACACCCAACAGAAAGGCCTGACCGGCGTGCTGGTGGACAACCGCAAGCGCGCGGTGCGCTGCATGGGCGAGGAAACGCCGCAGCAGGTGCAGTGAGTGTTCGGCGTGGCATTTTTTGCGCCTGCGAGATCGAGCGCCGCGCGGGCGGTGCTCGATCTCGCAGGCGCCAGAGCGTTATCGGCGGACAAAGAAAAGCCCCGCGTCGATCGCGGGGCTTATCCTTTCAGCTAGCCAGCCTTAGCGCTGAACCTGGCTCACCGAGCGTGGTGCCACCGGCTGGTTGTCGTTGGAGATGGTCACCTCCACCCGACGGTTCTGCGCACGTCCCGAGTTGCTCGAGTTGTCCGCTACCGGGTACTCCTTGCCATAGCCCTGGGATACGATACGCGCCGGATCTACACCGGCACGCACCAGTGCCATGCGCACGCTGTTGGCGCGGCGCTCGGACAGGGACTGGTTGTAGTTGGCCGAGCCGACGCTGTCGGTGTAGCCCTCGACGATCACCTTGCGCTCCGGGTTTTCCTGAAGGAACTGCGCCAGCTTGGTGATGTTCGGGTAGGCGTTGCTCTTGAGTTCGGCCTTGTTGAAGTCGAACAGCACGTCACCGAAGGTCACCAGCGTACCGCGGTCGGTCTGCTTGGCGTTGAGGCTGTCCTGCAGCTTGGCGATCTGTGCATCGCGGGCGTCCAGCTTGGCTTTGGCGCGCTCAGCCGAAGCGTTCTTCAGCTCACCTTCGGCGGTGCGCAGGGCAATGGTCTGCTTGGCCACTTCGACGCGCTGGTTGGTCAGGTAGGCCAGTTGGTCGACCTTCTTCTCGTCTTCACGGTCCATGTAGGCCTTGTCGGCCTTGTTCAGCCAGTCCTGGGCGTCCTTGGTCTCCAGTGCCGCGACTTTGCTCGCTTGCGGGTCGCTCTGCAGCGAGGAGAAGTTGGTGCGGGCCGCTTCCAGATTGGCATTCGGATCATGCGAGCAGGCAGCAAGACCGACGCTCAGGGCCAGCAGTGCGGGAATCATGACGTGTTTGCGCATAGTGTTCATCCTTTGATCGTGTGCGAAGGCTAAGGTTGGCGGGGCAGGGCTCACTGAGCGCTGCGCAGGCCTTCCTCACGTACGTCCTGAACGCCTTGGCGGGCATCCTGCACGGCCTTCTGGGCTTTGGCTGCCTGGGCCTTGCGTTCGGCGAGGCGTGCATCCCACTCGGCCTGTTGGGCCAGGCGCTTGGCCTCGTCGTACTTCTTGTCGTGCATGGCGATTTCGGCTTGCTTGAACTTGTCCTGAGCCGCTTTCATTTCCACGGCGGCGAACTCGGTACCGCCAGCACTGACGGCGGAGTTCACGGCGGACTGGGTAACGGCATACTGCTCGGTGGGCGGATTGCCCGCACAGCCGGCCAGGACCAGGCTACTGCCCAGCGCCAGCGCGGCCAGCTTGAACCCGCGCACATGAGTAGATGACAGTCGGCTAGTGCGGGTCTTCATGATGGTCAGCTCCATTGGATCACTCCTGATAACGACGATGTCCGTAGCAGTCCATCGCTCATTCCCTGACAAATCCGCGCGCTTCAGCTCAACGGTGCACGAGGGCAGTGTGCAGGGTTTTAGCGTGATGGCTATTGGCTCCGACTCGAACGTTTTTCGAATAGTTCAGAAAAAAGTGCCGTAATCGAATAACTATTTCTGACTGATCGGTCAGTGCGATTTGCCTGGAACTTTCACCGGCTGGAGTGGTATTCCGGGCCTTGAGCGGGCCCGGAATGCTGGCGCGCAGGCTTATCTGTCGCTGTCGACTGGCGCGTTGCTCAAGTCGTGCAGGTGCTGGCGGGACAGGGAGAGAAAGCGTGGCGTAGGACCCACGTCTTCGTAAAGCGGGTCGCCTTCTTCGTCGGTGGCGATTACCTGGCGGCCCTGCACATAGGGGAAGCTGGCTTCCAGTTCTTCAAGGGCGGCTGCGACCAGTTCGCCGAGCAGTTCTTCGGCGGTGCGCTTGGGGTACATGTCGATCAGCGCGGCCAGGCGCGCTTCGGACTCCAGGTCCAGATGCAGGACATGGCCGGTACGGCTGAGAGCACCGGCGGCATTCTGTTCCCAGTGCTGGGCAAGTTCACGGATTTTCATGATGACCTCTGTTGACGCCTGAAAATGCTGCACTGCATGGGAGTGCTGTGCTTTCACTTTAGTTTGGTTTGGCCGATCACGGCTTGCCATCGTCGCCCGGCTATGGGCACTCTTGGGCTATACCGCTCGCTCCTGCACAGGGCGCGCTGAGGCTGATAGGGATGCAACGGAGAGAGCGCCAATGACCGATATCGATGTGCGTTTGCGTGAAGATGTCCATGTGTTGGGTGAGCTGCTTGGCGAAACCATTCGCCAGCAGCATGGCGATGCGTTCCTGCAAAAAATCGAGGATATCCGCCACAGTGCCAAGGCCGACCGCCGCGGCCCGGGTGAGCAACTGAGCTCGACCTTGGCGGACCTGGCCGAAGAAGACCTGCTGCCCGTCGCGAGGGCGTTCAACCAGTTCCTCAACCTGGCCAACATGGCCGAGCAGTACCAGTTGATCCGCCGCCGCGATGCTGACCAGCCCGAGCCGTTCGAAGCGCAGGTACTGCCCGAGCTGCTGGGGCGCTTGAAGCAGGCCGGCCACAGCAACGATGCCCTGGCCCGGCAACTGGCCAAGCTCGATATCCAGTTGGTGCTCACCGCACATCCCACCGAAGTGGCCCGTCGCACGCTGATCCAGAAGTACGACGCGATCGCCGGCCAACTGGCCGCGCAGGACCATCGTGACCTGACCTCGGCAGAACGCCAGCAAGTGCGCGAACGCCTGCGCCGGCTGATCGCCGAGGCCTGGCACACCGAAGAAATCCGCCGTACCCGACCTACGCCGGTCGACGAAGCCAAGTGGGGTTTCGCCGTGATCGAGCATTCACTGTGGCATGCCATCCCCAGCCACCTGCGCAAGGTCGACAAGGCCCTGCTGGAGGCCACGGGCCTGCGCCTGCCGCTGGAAGCCGCGCCGATTCGCTTTGCCTCGTGGATGGGCGGGGACCGTGATGGCAACCCCAATGTGACTGCTGCCGTCACCCGCGAAGTGCTGCTGCTGGCGCGCTGGATGGCCGCCGACCTGTTCCTGCGCGACATCGATGCACTGGCCGCCGAGTTGTCCATGCAGCATGCCAGCGACGCCCTGCGCAAACAGGTTGGCGATAGTGCCGAACCCTACCGCGCTGTGCTCAAGCAACTGCGCGACCGCCTGCGTGCGACACGCGCATGGGCGCATTCAGCCTTGACCAGCAACCAACCGGCCGGTGCCGACGTGCTGGTGGACAACCGCGAGCTGATTGCGCCGCTGGAGCTGTGTTACCAGTCACTGCACGATTGCGGCATGGGCGTGATCGCCGAGGGGCCGCTGCTTGACTGCCTGCGTCGTGCGGTGACCTTCGGCCTGTTCCTCGGCCGCCTGGATGTACGCCAGGACGCTGCCCGTCACCGTGATGCGCTGACCGAGATTACCGATTACCTGGGCCTGGGGCGTTACGCCGACTGGGATGAGGAGCAGCGCATCGCGTTCCTCCAGGCCGAGCTGAAAAACCGCCGGCCGCTGCTACCTGCGCATTTCAAGCCGCAAGCAGACACCGCCGAAGTGCTGGCGACCTGCAGGGAAGTGGCCGCTGCGCCGGCTGCTTCGCTGGGGTCTTACGTTATTTCCATGGCGGGTGCCGCCTCGGATGTACTGGCGGTGCAGCTGTTGCTCAAGGAAGCCGGCCTGACCCGCCCCATGCGTGTGGTGCCACTGTTCGAGACCCTGGCCGACCTCGACAACGCCGGCCCGGTCATGCAGCGCCTGCTTGGCCTGCCGGGCTACCGCGCGGGCCTGCGCGGCCCGCAGGAAGTGATGATCGGCTACTCCGATTCGGCCAAGGACGCCGGCACCACGGCTGCTGCCTGGGCACAATACCGCGCTCAGGAAGACCTGGTGCGTATCTGTGCCGAGCATCAGGTCGAGCTGCTGCTGTTCCACGGCCGTGGCGGTACGGTTGGGCGAGGTGGTGGCCCGGCCCATGCGGCGATCCTGTCGCAGCCACCGGGTTCGGTGGCGGGGCGTTTGCGCACCACCGAGCAGGGTGAAATGATTCGGTTCAAGTTCGGCTTGCCGGGCATCGCCGAGCAAAACCTCAACCTGTACCTGGCTGCCGTGCTGGAAGCGACGTTGTTGCCACCACCGCCCCCGCAGCCGGCCTGGCGTGAGGTGATGGACCAGTTGGCCGCCGATGGTGTCCAGGCTTACCGCAGCGTGGTACGGGAGAATCCCGATTTCGTCGAGTACTTCCGCCAGTCGACGCCAGAACAGGAGCTGGGGCGCCTGCCGTTGGGCAGCCGCCCGGCCAAGCGGCGTGCCGGGGGCATCGAAAGCCTGCGGGCCATTCCGTGGATCTTCGGCTGGACCCAGACCCGGCTGATGTTGCCGGCCTGGCTGGGCTGGGAAACGGCGCTGACCAATGCCTTGGCCCGTGGTCAGGGTGAGCTGCTGGCGCAAATGCGCGAGCAATGGCCGTTCTTCCGCACCCGCATCGACATGCTGGAAATGGTGCTGGCCAAGGCGGATGCGCAAATTGCCGAGGCCTACGACGAACGTCTGGTGCAACCGCACTTGCGTCCTTTAGGTGCACACCTGCGCGACCTATTGTCGCAGTCATGCCAGGTGGTGCTGGGCCTTACCGGGCAGCCGGTGCTACTGGCGCACAGCCCCGAGACACTGGAATTCATTCGCCTGCGCAATACCTATCTGGACCCGTTGCACCGCCTGCAGGCAGAGTTGCTGGCTCGCTCGCGCAGCCGCGAAGCCGCTCTGGACAGCCCGTTGGAGCAGGCCTTGCTGGTGACCGTGGCGGGTATTGCTGCCGGGCTGCGCAACACCGGCTAAGGGCATGCCTGGGTCCTGTCTGGTGACTGCCATACAGGCCCGGCACAACGACGGGGAGGGTGGTTGCGCCGGGCGCAACCGCCTGCCTGGTCAGCCGCAAGTGGCGCATTCCTGCAACTTTGGGACGCTTGTCTGGCTGCCGGGCGCTGTGTATCTTGAGCAGCCTTCTGACCGATTTATGGTCATACCCGATTTTCCGGACTTGGCCCTGGTTGCCGAATCCATTGAATTTCATACAAAAATTTGAGGAGCACGAGATGCGCGTAATTCTGCTGGGAGCTCCCGGGGCCGGTAAAGGTACTCAGGCAAAGTTCATCACCGAAAAGTTCGGTATTCCACAGATCTCCACCGGTGACATGCTGCGTGCCGCCGTCAAGGCCGGCACCCCGCTGGGCCTGGAGCTGAAGAAAGTCATGGATGCCGGCCAACTGGTCTCCGACGAGTTGATCATCAGCCTGGTGAAGGAGCGCATCGCTCAGCCTGATTGCGCCAACGGCTGCCTGTTCGACGGCTTCCCGCGCACCATCCCGCAGGCCGAAGCCATGGTCGCTGCCGGTGTCGACATCGATGCCGTGGTCGAAATTGCCGTGGACGACGAAGAAATCGTCGGCCGCATGGCGGGCCGCCGCGTCCACCTGGCCTCGGGCCGTACCTACCACATTCAGTACAACCCGCCGAAAGTGGAAGGCAAGGACGACGAGACCGGTGAAGACCTGATCCAGCGTGACGACGACAAGGAAGAAACCGTTCGCCATCGCCTGTCGGTCTACCACAGCCAGACCAAGCCGTTGGTAGATTTCTACCAGAAGCTTTCGGCTGCCAATGGCGGCAAGCCGAAGTACAGCCACATCGAAGGTGTCGGCTCGGTTGAAGCCATCACCGCCAAGGTCCTGGCAGCCCTGAGCTGATCCGGCGCCTGACGCACCTCGACAACGGCCCGCTTGCGGGCCGTTGTCGTTTGTGGGCCGCACAGCGGCCCCCTCGGGACACAACGCCGCTGCTGCTCTATACTGCCGCTCTTTTTCATTCGCACCTGGATACCCGTTCGATGACCACCCTGCTGGCCCTGGATACCGCCACCGAAGCCTGTTCCGTCGCGCTGCTGCATGACGGCAAGGTGACCAGCCATTACGAGGTGATCCCGCGCATGCATGCCCAGAAGCTGCTGCCGATGATCAAGCAGCTGCTGGCCGACTCTGGCTTGGCACTGAATGCGCTGGACGCCATTGCCTTTGGCCGTGGCCCGGGCGCGTTCACCGGCGTGCGTATTGCCATCGGTGTTGTGCAAGGCCTGGCGTTCGCCCTCGAACGCCCGGTGCTGCCGGTGTCCAACCTGGCCGCTTTGGCCCAGGGTGCATTGCGCGAGCATGGCGTGCAGCAGGTGGCAGCTGCCATCGATGCGCGCATGGATGAAGTGTACTGGGGCTGCTACCAGGCCTCGGCAGGCGAAATGCGCCTGGTCGGCCGTGAAGCCGTGTTGCCGCCCGAGCAGGTGGCGCTACCGGCAGGCAGCAATGGCGAGTGGTTCGGTGCCGGTACCGGATGGGGCTATGCCGAGCGCCTGGCGGTACAAGTGGCGGCTAGCAACCCGGGTGCCTTGCCCAACGCCCTGGACGTCCTCAGCCTGGCCACCTTTGCCTGGGCCCGTGGCGAGGCAATCGCCGCCGAGCAGGCGCAACCGGTTTATCTGCGCGATAATGTAGCCACGCCCAAGAAGCACTGAGTGCTGTTTGTCGATTTTGCCGAACACGCCAAAACCTTTTGCGCGATCTGTGGTCCAGTTATCACTCAAGCATTAGCGACGGAACCCTGATGCTGCTAAATTGCCATCATTGGTCCTGAGTGCTCATGCCATGCGTATCGACGGTTTCTCATCGCAGTCCTACCCGCTCAAGCGTATCTCGCGCAAAGCTGCGGTGCGTGACGAGGCCATCGACGATGCCGAGGTGATCGAGGAGGCAGAAGCCGCCCAGCAGGAAGCCACTGCCCGCCGCCCTGGCGGTGGCCTGCCAGCCCGCCAGCAGGACATGGTTTTCCCTCGCGCCCGTGACCGGCGCACCGCCACCGCACTGGCCAGCTACCTGAGCACTGCAGGCTTTACGGACTGGGACATGGAAGTCCTGGGGCTCGACCTGTACATTTGATGGATGAATCCCTCACCACTGCCTTACTTTCTCGGTTGCCCGTCGTGGAGCGAAAACGCCTGGCGCGACTACCTGTACCCCGCTGACGCCAACAGCAATCAAATGCTGGGCTTCTACAGCCAGGTATTCAACGCCGTCGAAGGCAACACCACTTTCTATGCACGCCCCGCTCCCGGCACGCTTGCCCGCTGGGCGCAAGTCATGCCCGAGCACTTTCGCTTCACTGCCAAGTTTCCGCGGGATGTCAGCCATGAGGGCGACCTGCGTGACCAGCTTGAGGCTGCCTTCGACTTCACTCGGCTGATGGCCCCGTTGGGCAGGCGCGTATCACCCTACTGGTTGCAGTTGCCGGCCCAGTTCGGCCCGGCGCGCCTGGGTGAGCTTTGTCACTTCCTCGATCAGATCGCCGTGCCTGTGGCCGTGGAAGTGCGCAATCAGGCCTTTTTTGCCAAGGGCGAGGAAGAACGCCTGCTCAACCGCCTGTTGCATGAGCGCGGAGTGGAGCGTATTTGCCTCGACCCCCGTGCGCTGTTCAGCTGCGCCTCGCGCGACCCTGCCGTGCTGCATGCGCAGTCGAAGAAGCCCAAGGTGCCACCACGTCCGGCAGCCTTCAGCCAGCACCCGCAGGTTCGTTTCATCGGCCATCCGGAACTGGAGGCCAATCAGGCCTTCCTTAGCCCTTGGGTAGAAAAAGTCGCCACCTGGATCGAAGAAGGCCGCAGTCCCTATATCTTCCTGCACACCTCGGACAATCGCCTGGCTGCGGCGCTGGCCCAACGTTTCCATCAGCGCCTGATGGCACGCCTGCCGGGCCTGGCACCTTTGCCGGAATTGCCGCGCGCCCCTGAGGTCGAACAACTGGGGCTACTCTGACCTTTCCCTGACTGCCGGAGGTTGAACCATGGATGTGCAAACCCTGCGAGCCGAGGCCTTCAAGGCACTACACGAGCGCGATGGCGCGTTCGTCATCCCCAACCCGTGGGATGCCGGCTCCGCCAAGTTGCTCGCCAGCCTGGGGTTCGAGGCGCTGGCTACCACCAGTGCTGGCCTGGCCTTCAGACTTGGCCGGCCCGACGCCGAAGGCGCCTTGAGCCTGGACGATACGCTGGACAATGCCGGCGAGATCGTCGATGCCACCGCGCTACCGGTGGCCGCCGATCTGGAAAACGGCTTTGGCGATTTGCCTGAAGACTGTGCCCAGACCATTTTGCGTGCCGCCGAAGTTGGCCTGGTGGGCGGCTCCATCGAAGATGCCAGTGGCCGCAGTGATGCGCCTATCTATGACTTCGGGCTGGCAGTGGAGCGCGTGCGCGCCGCTGTGCAGGCTGCGCGAAGCCTGCCGTTCCCGTTCACCTTGTGCGCCCGTGCAGAAAACCTGCTGCACGGGCGCATGGACCTCGACGACACCATCTTGCGTCTGCAAGCCTATGCCGAAGCCGGTGCCGACGTGCTCTACGCCCCCGGGCTGCGCACCGTTGAGGAAGTCCGTGCCGTGGTGCAGGCAGTTGCACCGCGCCCAGTGAATGTGCTGATGGGCATGGCGGGCGTGCCGCTGAGCGTCAACCAGTTGCAGGACCTGGGCGTGCGCCGTGTCAGCGTTGGTTCGTCGCTGGCCCGTGCGGCAATCGGGGCCTTCTACCGGGCGGCGCAGGAAATTCGCGATGAGGGCACGTTCGGCTACGGGGAGCAGGCAATGCCGTTTGCCCAGCTGAACGACCTGTTCCGCCGCTGATGCGGGCAGTGCTGGCGCTACTGGCTGGCCTGCTGACGGTGGCCGGCCTGGCCTGGCACTTCGGCTGGCGCCTGCCTGCCTCATGGAACCCCTGGGCGCCGCTGGACGTACGCCAGCCGCCCAACCTGCTGACCCCCTACAAACTGTCGCGCCTGCGCGATGACCCCACGCTGTGCCGGCAAGCGCTGGAAACCAGCCACCTGCGTTACCGGGCACAAGCCGACAGCCCGGCGTCGGCCAACTGCCCGCTGCAGAACGTATGGCGCATCGAGAGCGGCCAGGCGCGGTTGAGCAGCAGCTTTCTGGCCAGTTGCCCGCTTGCAGTGGCCTATGCGCTGTTCGAAAACCATGGCTTGCAGCCAGTTGCACAGCGGGTGCTGGGCCAGCCGGTGACGCAGGTTGATCACCTGGGCAGCTTTGCCTGCCGTAACGTTTATCACCGTAAGCGGGGCCGTCTGAGCCAGCACGCTACGGCCAATGCGCTGGATATCAGCGGTTTCCGCCTGCAGGACGGCCAGCGCATCGTGCTGGCGCGTGACTGGCAGGCGGGTGGGCAAAAGGGCGAATTCTTGCGTCAGGTGCAGCAGGCGGCGTGTGAGAGCTTCAGCACGGTACTGGGGCCGGACTACAACGCGGCTCACCACAATCACTTTCACCTGGATATGGGGCGCTGGCAGGTGTGCCGCTAGCCTCAGGCGTGCGCGCGCACGTTGTTCAGCACAACGGGTCGTGCCCAGTGGATGTCGAATTCCAGGTCATTCTGCTGCTTGGCCAGGGTGGCGTCGTCGAACGGTTCGGGCGCTGGGTCCAGCAGGTTGGTCTCGAACTCGGCAATGGGCAGGAACAATGACCGCGGAGTGGGGCCAGGGCCGGGTTCGGCGATCGGCTGACCCTGGCTCATCACCACCGGGCGCAGCCAGCTGTTGTTGATGTCGAGCTGGCGCTGTTGCTCGATCAGTTCCATGGCGCTGTATGGCTCGGGGGCGGGCGGCAGCAGCTTGGCTTCAAGCTCGGCCTTGGGCAGAAACAACGGTTCGGGCGGCGCCACGATGGTGTCGTGCACCGGGCAGGCGCGCTGGGCGTCGATCAATGCCAGTGCACGGGCGCCGCCGATGGGTTCACCGCTGTCCTGGTCGTACTGCACGAACGACTGGCTGATGCTGTCTACCGGCTCTTCCTGCTGCTCGGCCATCGCCCGGGCAAAGAAATCCTGCCACAGGTGGCTGACGCCCCCGAGTGCCTGGGTGTTGTGCTGACTGTAGTTGCCGACAGGCGACAAATAGGTCAAGCCGATGGGAAGAGTATCTGACATGGCAGTCGTGCGCGCTGTGCTCTGGCAGAATAGCGGGATATTGCCTGTATCGGCCGTGGCTGCCGATTAATTAAGGGCTTGGTTTGATTTTTCGGGTGTGAACGATGGAAGAGCAAGGCACGGGTATCAGGGTCGAGGCGATGACAGCTGAGTATGCGCAACAGGCCAGCGCGTGGGCTGAACGCCTGGGCCTGCCGCTGCAGGACGATACCGCCGGCTTCGCTGTGCAGGTGGGTGCCGACGGCTTGCAGATTCAGCAACTGGGCCCGCAGGCGCCTGGGCCGGTGCGTGTGGACTTCGTCGAAGGCCAGGCCGCTCACCGCCGCCAGTTTGGCGGTGGCAACGGGCAGATGATCGCCAAGGCCGTGGGCATTGCCCAGGGCATCCGGCCGCAGGTGCTGGATGCCACGGCGGGGCTGGGCAAGGACGCATTCGTGCTGGCCAGCCTTGGCTGCCAGATGACCCTGATCGAACGCCAGCCGCTGATTGCCGCGCTGTTGGAAGATGGCCTGGCGCGGGCGCGGGTGGATGAAGAGGTGGGCCCGATTGTCGGGCGTATGCGCCTGCTGACCGGCAACGCCATCGAGCGCATGCGCGCCTGGGAAGGGGAGGCGCCGCAGGTGATCTACCTCGACCCGATGTTCCCGCACCGGGACAAGAGCGCCCTGGTGAAAAAGGAGATGCGCGTGTTCCGCCCTTTGGTGGGCGATGACCTGGATGCCCCGGCGCTGCTTGAGGCCGCCCTGGCGCTGGCCAGCCACCGGGTGGTAGTGAAGCGCCCGCGCAAGGCTCCGATCATCGATGGGCCAAAGCCCAGCCATAGCCTTGAGGGTAAGTCGAGCCGGTATGACATTTATCCGAAGAAAGCCCTGAAAGCCTGACCTGCCCCTATCTGGCGGGCTAGCACGATCATTGTAGGAGCGGCTTTAGCCGCGAACACCGGCAACGCCGGTGCCTTCCACTGCGTCGCCTCCTTCGCGGGTAAACCTGCTCCTACAATGACCTGTTATTTCTGCCAGTAGTCATTAGTTGGCTAAGGGCGCGATCCTAACGGAAATTTGATCCTGATTGAGGGTAATGTTCATGTCGCCTGCTCCTGATGCCCGGCAAGCTGGCCGCCAGCTTTTTTACTGTAACAGCAAGATAGCTACTGAATTGAATGGCGATGCCTGCTGGCGTTTCCTTCAGGCTAATGACCTGGTGCTGGCTCAGAAAGATCACCAACCCTCGGGCTTTTCCAGCATGCTGGCGGCATCCGACCAGCAGCGCTCGATCCTATCCATTTATGAAAGGAAACGCCTGGAATCAGAGGCTTACTCGCCCTATGGGCATCACAATCAGGGTAGCGGCTTGCGGTCGTTGCTTGCCTTCAGTGGCGAGCGGCTGGATGCGCGTTCGGGGCTTTACCATCTGGGGAATGGTTACAGGCAATTCAGCCCGGTCATGATGCGCTTTTGCAGCCCGGACAGTTGGAGCCCATTTGGTGCAGGTGGTTTCAATGCGTACGCATACTGCGCCGGAGACCCCATTAATCGCACTGATCCGACTGGACACTTTTGGGGGATTGGAAAGTTCTTCAGAAGACTATTTCGGCTGAAGCCGAAGCGGCCAACGGTAACGAAGACCTTCGCTCCAGAGACTCAAAGCGCCACCATTCAAGCTGCCCAAACCACCTTATTGCCGAAAGCTCAGCAGTCAGGTAGCGGGGAAAGTCAATTCATGAAGGGCTTTAATCAAGTCCAGATTGATGAGCAATTTGCGATCGAGCTACAAAACAAGCGTTCGTCGACTGCCAGTATTACTGGTCAGTCGCAGATGATCACTCCGGTGGCCTCTCAGGCTCCCCGGCCCAGAAAAACCTTGGCCGAACGAAGGTCGGAACAGGAGCAACTCAACAAGAAGGCTGCGATTCAAAGGGCTTTGGCGGAACTTGAAGAGGTTAACGTCAGGACGCGAGACGGGATGAGCACATCGAGAGACGCCATAATTATTGAACAATTGCAGAGCAATATTCGGAGATGGGTGGATTAATTGTCTAAGTTGTTGTCTCTGCCTTCCGTAGATGGCGCACGAAAGGCAGAGACAGAACTTCAGGCCGGTATGTATTTCAACCCTTCAAGGCTGGAACGCTTTCAAGAACACCCCCACCACATCTCTCACATGCACTTCAGCCTCATCGCCCTCCAGCGGCCCCGCACACCCCAGCAGCAAGCGGTAATCCGGCGCGCCCTTGACCAGGCAGAAGAAGTGCTCCGCCGCCCGCAGCGGATTGTCGATGCGCAGCACCCCGCGCTCGTGCGCCCCACGCAGCAGCGCCTCCATTCCAGCCAGCACCCGCTTGGGCCCGGCCTCGTAGAAGTACTCGCCAAAGCTTGGATCCAGGCTGCCCTGGGCCATGATCAGGCGGCTGAGCTTGACCGCTTCGTCACTGCTGATAAGCGCCTGGAAGTTGCGGGCAATGGTCAGCAGCACTTCTTCTACCGGCACCCCCTCGGGATACGCGAACAGCAGGTCAGGCAACTGGACCTGGCAGGTGGCCATGACCGCCGAGCAGAAGAGTGTCTGTTTGTCGGTGAAGTGGCTGTAAACGGTGAGCTTTGAAACACCTGCCGCCGCAGCGACCGCATCCATGCTGGTGTTGGCGTAGCCAAGGCTGAGGAACAGCGTCTTGGCCGCTTCGAGAATCGCCTCGCGCTTGGCCAGGTCCTTGGGCCGGCCCGGGCCGATGGGTGCGTCGTTGGACATTGTGGTCTGCATCTGGTTGAAGGAACACCATCTTAACGGGTCAGGCGGCATCCGGCGAAAGCCAGGCTGCATTACCTGCTCACCGCACCCTCGAAAAACCCGCGCATCCCCTTCCCGCCATGGGTCTGCTGACTTAATATACCCGTCAGTACAAATATTAAATGTGCACTCCGCGAAAGGATTCATCATGTTGCGCCATGCCTTGTCCATCGCTCTGCCTGCCGCCGCTGCCCTGCTTCTGGCGGCGTGTGGCCAGGAAGCCGCCCCACCCGCCGCGCCGCGCCCGGCGCTGGTGGTGCAGCCGCAGCCTGCCGAAGCCGCTGCCGACAGTTACCCCGGCGAAGTGCGCGCGCGCTTCGAGCCGGAGCTGGCCTTCCGCATTGCCGGCAAGGTCAGCAAGCGCCTGGTGGAGGAGGGGCAGCGGGTCAAGGCCGACCAGCCGCTGGCCGAGCTGGACCCGCAGGACGTGCGCCTGCAACTTGAAGCCAACCGCGCCCAGCTGACGGCTGCCGAGGCCAACCTGGCATTGGTGCGCGCCGAGCGCGACCGCTACCAGAAGCTGCTGGAGCGGCAGATGGTCAGCCACTCCCAGTACGACAATGCCGAAAACCTCTACCGTGCAGGCCTTGCCCGTCTGAAGCAGGCCAAGGCCGAGTTCGATGTGGCTGGCAACCAGGCCGAATATGCCGTGTTGCGTGCGCCGCAGGCCGGGGTGATCGCCAAGCGCCAGGTTGAAGTGGGCCAGGTGGTCGCCGCCGGGCAAACCGTGTTTACCCTCGCCGCCGATGGCGAGCGAGAAGTGGCCATTGGCCTGCCGGAGCAGCAGTTCGCCCGCTTCGCTGTGGGCCAACCGGTGAGCGTGGAGCTGTGGTCCAACCCGCAGGCGCGTTTCCAGGGGCGCATTCGCGAGCTGTCACCGGCTGCCGACCCGCGTTCGCGCACATTCGCGGCGCGCATCGCCTTTACCACGGCCGCCGTACCGGCTGAACTGGGCCAGAGCGCCCGGGTGTTCATCGCCAAGGATGGGCTGATCCCGCTGGCGGTACCGCTGTCGGCAGTGACTGCGGAAAACGGCCAGGCCTATGTCTGGCGGGTGAACAAGGAAAGCCGCCTGGAGCGGGCGACCGTGCGCCTGGGGGCTTATGGCAGCGACAGTGTGCCGGTGCTTGAGGGCCTGGCCCCGGGTGACTGGGTGGTTGCCGCTGGCGGCCACGTACTGCGCGAGGGCCAGGAGGTACGCCCCGTGGATCGCAGCAACCGTGTAGTGAACCTGACGGCCAAGGAGTAAGTCCCGATGGGTTTCAACCTTTCTGCCTGGGCGCTGCGCAACCGCCAGATTGTCCTGTTTCTGATGATCCTGCTGGCCGTCATTGGCGCCATGTCGTACACCAAGCTTGGCCAGAGCGAGGACCCGCCATTCACCTTCAAGGCCATGGTCATCCGCACCCTGTGGCCCGGTGCCACGGCGGAGGAAGTGTCACGCCAGGTGACCGAACGCATCGAGAAAAAGCTGATGGAGACCGGCGAGTACGAGAGGATCGTTTCGTTCTCCCGCCCCGGCGAATCCCAAGTCACTTTCATGGCCCGCGACTCGCTGCATTCCAAGGACATTCCCGAGCTGTGGTACCAGATCCGCAAGAAGGTTGCGGACATTCGCCACACCCTGCCGCCAGAAATCCAGGGGCCGTTCTTCAACGACGAGTTCGGCACCACCTTCGGCAACATCTACGCGCTGACCGGTGAAGGCTTTGATTACGCGGTGCTCAAGGATTACGCCGACCGCATCCAGATCCAGCTGCAGCGGGTCAAGGACGTGGGCAAGGTCGAGCTGATCGGCCTGCAGGACGAGAAAGTCTGGATCGAGCTGTCCAACCTCAAGCTGGCCACGCTTGGTGTGCCGCTGGAGGCTGTGCAGAACGCCTTGCAAGAGCAGAACGCGGTGAGCACCGCCGGTTTCTTCGAAACCCCCAGCGAGCGCCTGCAACTGCGGGTGAGCGGGCGCTTCGACAGCGTCGAGCAGATTCGCCAGTTCCCCATCCGGGTGGGTGACCGCACCTTCCGTATCGGCGATGTGGCCGAAGTGCACCGTGGCTTCAATGACCCACCCGCACCGCGGATGCGTTTCATGGGCGAAGATGCCATTGGCCTGGCGGTATCGATGAAGGATGGCGGCGATATCCTGGTGCTGGGCAAGGCCCTGGAAGGCGAGTTCGAACGGTTGGCGCACAACCTGCCGGCCGGCATGGCGCTGCGCAAGGTCTCGGACCAGCCGGCAGCGGTCAAGGCCGGCGTGGGCGAGTTCGTGCAGGTGCTGGTCGAGGCACTGGTCATTGTGCTGCTGGTGAGCTTCTTCTCGCTGGGCCTGCGCACTGGCCTGGTGGTGGCGCTGGCCATTCCGCTGGTGTTGGCCATGACCTTCGCCGCCATGCATTATTTCGGCATCGGCCTGCACAAGATCTCCCTTGGCGCGCTGGTGCTGGCCCTGGGCTTGCTGGTGGACGACGCGATCATCGCCGTGGAGATGATGGCGATCAAGATGGAGCAGGGCTACGACCGCCTCAAGGCGGCCAGCTATGCCTGGACAAGTACGGCCTTCCCGATGCTTACCGGTACGCTGATCACGGCTGCAGGCTTCCTGCCGATTGCCACCGCGGCCTCCAGCACAGGCGAATACACCCGGTCGATCTTCCAGGTGGTCACCATCGCTTTGCTGACCTCCTGGGTGGCGGCCGTGGTGTTCGTGCCTTACCTGGGCGAGCGCTTGCTACCCGACCTGGCCAAGCTGCACGCCGCGCGCCATGGCAAGGACGGCCATGCGCCAGTCCCCTACGCCACCCCGTTCTATCAGCGCGTGCGACGGCTGGTGGAGTGGTGCGTACGGCGGCGCAAGACGGTAATCCTGCTGACCGTTGCCGCTTTTGTCGGCAGCCTCCTGCTGTTCCGCTTCGTACCCCAGCAGTTCTTCCCGGCCTCCGGGCGCCCGGAGCTGATGGTTGACCTGAAACTGGCCGAAGGCGCCTCGCTGGCCAATACCGCCGAGCGGGTCAAGCAGCTGGAGGCGCTGCTCAAGCAGCAGGAGGGTATCGACAACTACGTGGCCTATGTGGGTACCGGTTCGCCGCGTTTCTACCTGCCGCTGGACCAACAACTGCCGGCAGCCAGCTTTGCCCAGTTCGTGGTGCTGGCCAAGTCGATGGAGGACCGCGAGCGCCTGCGCAGTTGGCTGATCAGCACGGTGGACCAGCAGTTCCCCGACCTGCGCGCCCGGGTCACGCGTCTGGAAAACGGCCCACCCGTGGGCTACCCGGTGCAGTTCCGGGTCACTGGCGAGCATATCGAGAAGGCCCGTGCGCTGGCCCGTGAAGTGGCGGACAAGGTGCGCGAGAACCCGCATGTGGTGAACGTGCACCTGGACTGGGAAGAGCCCAGCAAGGCGGTGTTCCTCGAAATCGACCAGGACCGCGCCCGTGCGCTGGGCGTGAGCACTTCGCACCTGGCGAGCTTCCTGCAAAGCTCGCTGATCGGCACCACGGTCAGCCAGTACCGCGAGGACAATGAACTGATCGAGATCCTGCTGCGCGGCACCGTGCAGGAACGCAGCGAGCTGGGCAACCTGGGCAGCCTGGCGTTACCCACCGACAACGGCCAGAGCGTGGCGCTGTCGCAGGTGGCGACTCTGGAATACGGCTTTGAAGAGGGCATCATCTGGCACCGCAACCGCTTGCCGACGGTGACCGTGCGTGCCGATATCTACGACCAGGAGCAACCTGCGACGCTGGTGAAGCAGATTTTGCCGACCCTGCAGGACATCCGCGCCAAGCTGCCCGATGGCTACCTGCTGGAGGTGGGTGGCACGGTGGAAGACTCCGAACGTGGGCAGAAATCGGTGAATGCCGGCATGCCACTGTTCATCGTGGTCGTCCTGAGCTTGCTGATGATCCAGCTACGCAGTTTCTCGCGCACGGTGATGGTGTTCCTTACCGCGCCGCTGGGGCTGATCGGTGTAACCCTGTTCCTGCTGGTGTTCCGCCAGCCCTTCGGCTTTGTCGCCATGCTCGGCACCATTGCCCTGGCGGGGATGATCATGCGCAACTCGGTGATCCTGGTGGACCAGATCGAGCAGGACATCGCAGCGGGGATGGAGCGCTGGCAGGCGATCATCGAGGCTACGGTGCGGCGCTTCCGGCCGATCGTGCTGACCGCGCTGGCGGCGGTGCTGGCCATGATCCCGTTGTCGCGCAGCGTGTTCTACGGGCCGATGGCGGTGGCGATCATGGGCGGGTTGATCGTGGCCACAGTGCTTACACTGCTGTTCCTGCCGGCGTTGTATGCGGCGTGGTTCAGGGTGAAGAAAGGCTGAAGACCGCTCCTACGACGGCCTGTGTCCAACCCCACCGCCGTGGCAGGAGCGGGTTTACCCGCGAATACGGTGGTGGCGGCAACGGTGAATGACTGGTGAGAATTGGCCAGCAGGCCCGGCCCTTTCGCGGGTAAACCCGCTCCTACAGAGGACCGCGCAGTCCAGATCAGTGTAGAGCGGGTTTACCCGCGAATACGGTGGTGGCGGCAACGGTGAATGACTGGTGAGAATTGGCCGGCAGGCCCGGCCCTTTCGCGGGTAAACCCGCTCCTACAGAGGACCGCGCAGTCCAGATCAGTGTAGGAGCGGATTTACCCGCGAATACGGTAGCGGCAGCAACGGTGAACGGCTGGTGAAAATTGGCCAGCAGGCCCGGCCCTTTCGCGGGTGAACCCGCTCCTACAGCGCGCCGAAAACCTTCTTGGCCAGGCTGGTCGCCGCAGCTGCTGGGTTCTGGCGAATGCTCTGCTCCTGTTTGCCGATCATCTCGAACAGGCCATCCAGCGCCTTCTCGGTCACGTAGTTCTCGATATTGGCGTCATCCTTGACCAGCCCCAAGCCTTTGGCCTGGGCGGCGAAGGCATTGTATTGCTGGGCCACGCCCACCTTGTCGGTGGCCTGCTTGACGATTGGCAGGAACCTGGCGCGGATCTGCTCGCGGCTGCTCTTGTTCAGGTACTGAGTGGCCGAGTCGTCACCGCCGCTGAGGATGCCTTTGGCGTCGGTCACGCTCATGTTCTTCACGGCATCCACCAGAATCGCCTGGGCCTGCGGCACGGCGGCCTCGGCGGCCTTGTTCATGCTGGTTTCCAGGGCTTCGACCTGTTCACCCTTGCCGAACATTTTCATCGCCTTGGCGGCTTTGCCCAGGTTGCCTGGCAGCTCGATGCGCACGTCCGGGTTGTTGCTGAAGCCGCCTGGGGTGCTCAGTTGCTTGACGGCCAGCTGCGCACCTTGGGTCAGGGCATCTTTCAGGCCGCCGGTGGCGTCTTTCTGGCTGAGGTCGCCCAGCGACAGGGCCAGGGCACTGGCCGACAGCAGCAGGCCGGCGCACAGGGTGGTGAAGCGCAGGGAAGTGCGGATCATGAAGCTTTCCTTGTAAACGGATGAGTACGGGTATCAGCGAACCTGGTCTACCTTGATGCGTACCGATTGCGGGTCACTGCCGTCGAGCATGACGCCGTGGTGTTCGGTATTGATGAACAGCAGCTTGCCGTCCAGCTCGATGCGCGCGCTCACCGCATAGCGGTGGCCAGGCTTGACCTGCGCGGGGTCATAGGTGAGATGGAACGGCAGCGGCACGTTGCCCTTGACCGGGCCTGCCTGGCGCGCCAGGGTCACGGCAGGGGCGTCCATCAGCGACACATCCTGCAGTTCCACACTCAGGGTGGCGGCAGGCGGCAGGGCAATGCGCTGCAGGTAGAAGACTTCACCGTCCAGGCTGGCCTGGTTGTGTGGGGTTTGGCTGGAACAGGCTGCAAGCAGGGATGCGCAACACAGCATAAAGAGCTTTTTCATGGAATCTCCGTTGTCCTTGGCGCTGGCTTGTGGCCAACCCCAGGGACTTTAACGGATTTTCCCCGGTGATGAACTGTTAGAGGGTGGAAGTTTCCAGCCCGTCGTCACGGTGCAGGGCCACCTGGCGGATGGACAGGCGCAGCTCGGCCGACAGCACACGCTTGGCCACGCCCTCGGCCAGCTCGCCGAGCTTGTCGTGATAACCCAGCTTGCCTTGCGCGTCGGCCTGCAGCACGCCTTGCTGGAGCAGGGTCTGGATGAAGTGGCGGAACAGCGTCTTGTCGAAGAACTCCGGGGCGTTCAGGCCATGCAGGATCGACAGGCGCTGGGCCATCATCACGCACAGGTCTTCCAGCGCTTCGGCGCTCAGGCTGTTCTGTCCGCTGTTGATCAGCAGCGAGGTGGCCATGTAGAAGCGCTGCAGGGTCTGGGTGATGGTGCGGGCGAGCAGGGTCAGCAACACGAACTGCCGCGAGCTGGGCGCCGGGCGCACGTACAGATCGTTGTCCTGGCGCAGCAGGCCCTGTTCTACCAGCGCGACCAGCCATTGGTCGATGACCTCGTCCAGCTGTTCTGGTGTCCAGCGCAGGAACAGTTCGGCCTGTAGATAGGGGTAAAGCGCGTGCACATACTGGCCCAGCAGTTGCCGGCTCAGGCGTGAACTGCTGAGGAAGAAGCTGGCCAGCAGCGCCGGCAGGGCGAAGATGTGCAGCACGTTGTTGCGGTAGTAGGTCATCAGCACCGCGTTGCCTTCATCCAGGTAAAGGATGCGGCCCAGGGCGTCCTTCTGCTCGGCCACCAGGTTCATGCTGCGTACATGTTCGATCAGTGCTTTGCCGTCGCCTTCGGGCAGGGTGGTGTGCGGCGAATAGGGCACTTGGCGCAGCAGCGCCAGGTACAGGTCGAGTACGCGGGTCAGGGCGCGCTCGTCCAGGGCAAGGCGGCTGGTGGACAGCAGTGCCAGGGCCACCAGGTTGACCGGGTTGATGGCGGCCGCCTCGTTGAGGTGGCGGGCCACGGTTTCTCCCAGGCGGGCGGTGGTGGCGTTGAGCCAGTCTGGACGGTACTGAGGACCGTGATCCTGTTCACGCCAGCCGGGCTGCTGCTGGTCGAGGAAGCCAGCCAGGCGGATGGGTTCGCCGAAGTTGACGTAGACCTGGCCAAAGCGCTGCTTGAGTGCGCCGAACACCTTGAAGATGTCGAACACCGACTCCTTCCTCTTGCTGGCGCCGCGCAGTTCGCCCAGGTAGGTACGGCCTTCAAGCACGCGCTCGTAGCCAATGTACACGGGCACGAACACGATGGGCGTACGCGACGAACGCAGGAAGCTGCGCAGGGTAATGGCCAGCATCCCGGTGCGCGGCTGCAGCATGCGCCCGGTGCGCGAGCGGCCGCCTTCGACGAAGTACTCGACCGGGAAGCCCTTGGTGTACAGGGTGTGCAGGTACTCGTTGAACACCGCCGTGTAGAGTGGGTTGCCCTTGAACGTGCGGCGCATGAAGAAGGCGCCACCACGGCGTAGCAGGTTACCCACCACCGGCATGTTGAGGTTGATGCCGGCAGCCACGTGCGGCGGAGTGAGGCCGTTGCGGAACAGCAGGTACGACAGCAGCAGGTAGTCGATGTGGCTGCGGTGGCACGGCACGTAGATCACTTCATGGCCAGGGGCGATACCCTGTACCTGTTCGATGTGGTTGACCTTGATGCCGTCGTAGATCTTGTTCCAGAACCAGCTGAGCACCACTTCGAGGAAGCGGATGGCGGTATAGGTGTAGTCAGAGGCGATCTCGTTGCCATAGCGCAGTGCCTGGGCCTCGGCTTTGGCCAGCGGCAGGTTCTCGCGCTGTGCTTCGTCGGCAATCGCCTGGCGCACTTGCGGGGCATGGACCAGGCCTTTGACCAGGGTGCGTCGGTGCGAGATGTCCGGGCCGATGACGGCCGTCTTGAGGTTGCGAAAGTGCACGCGCATCAGGCGCTGGGCCATGCGCACGGTGCGCTCGTGGCCTTTGTTGTGCTGCACCAGTTCGCGCAGGTGGATTGGCGCGGAGAACTGAACCCGGGTCTTGCGGCCCAGGATCAGTACGGTCAGCAGTCGGCGCAGGCGCCCGGTTACCGCCCAGCTGTCGGCGAACAGCAGCTTCCAGGGGCTGGACTCGCTGGCCGGGGTCTGGCCCCAGAACACGCTGACAGGAATGATCTGGGCATCTTCTTCGGCATGCTGGCTGACGGCAGCCACCAGGCGCTCGAGCGTGGGGGGCGCGCCGCTTTTGTCCTGGCGGCCGAGCCAGTCCGGGTCGGGGGTCAGGTAGAAGAAGGCGGCGGGCTCCTGCAGTGGGCCGACAGCTACCGGCAGCACCGGGCGCGGTAGCCCCGCCTTGGTGCACTCGTGGTCGAGCAC
The DNA here is from genome assembly GCF_021378985.1 of Pseudomonas sp. JR33AA. Classification (NCBI taxonomy): domain Bacteria; kingdom Pseudomonadati; phylum Pseudomonadota; class Gammaproteobacteria; order Pseudomonadales; family Pseudomonadaceae; genus Pseudomonas; species Pseudomonas sp. JR33AA. The sequence continues at coordinate 317,722 of NZ_JAJSAW010000002.1, read as the reverse complement.
CGCCAGGTCAGTGAGCGCGGGCGAGGGCAGCGCATAGAACACCGGCCGGCTGCGGTCGAGGTTGAGGGTCATGGAAGACTGGTTGATGGTCTCGGAGCGCACCCACAGGTACAACAGGCGACGCAGGCCGCCGAAGATCAGGCGGTGCAGGGGGGAACGGGTCATGGGTTGTGTGCCCTGGGTGTGATTTTCAGGTGAGTATTCTGCTATTTAGTCTGCCGTATCGGCGTAAGTTCAGCAAAATTCGGCCAACGACGGGACCGTCATCAATTTTTTTTGTTCTGTGTCATATACTCGGCCTGCCACTTGCAGGATATTTCGGCAAGCGGCGTTGGCACGGGGCAGATGACCTCATGCCTGCAAGGCGATCTTCACAATAAAAATCCGGAGTAGTTCAGATGTCGTCTCGTGAGACTGGGAATGTAAAGTGGTTCAACGATGCCAAGGGTTATGGCTTCATTCAGCGCGAAGGTGGTGCGGATGTGTTCGTCCACTATCGGGCGATCCGTGGTGAGGGGCATCGTACCCTGGTCGAAGGGCAGCGGGTGGAGTACGCCTGCGTGCAGGGCCAGAAAGGCCTGCAAGCCGAAGACGTAGTGGGCCTCTGAACCTCTGGTTTCAAGCCGTAGGAGCGGGCTTGCCCGCGAAGCAGCCACCATGGTGGCTGCCACGGGCCTAGCCCGTGTTCTCGGGTAAACCCGCGCCTACAGAAACGAGCCAGTCTGCAGTTTCATGATGTACGCCAGGTGATTTCCTCTTCACCGTCGGCGCTGATGCGAACCCAGCGGTCGGCATCTTCTTCCCCGTCTTCCTCAACCCAGCCACCCGGCGCACAGCGCACTTCCACACCCAGCGCGGCAAATGCGGCGCGGGCGCAGGCAACGTCATCGGCCCACGGCGTCTGGTCGCTTTCCAGGTACAGGCTGTTCCATTTCCCTACAGCCTTGGGTAACCACGTGACCGGAATGTTACCGGCCTGGCATTTGAAGGTATGGCCTTTCTGCTTCCACTCGGTGCACGGGCCGATTGCCTGGGCGAGCCACTCGGCAATCTGCTTGTGGTCGACGTCGGCGTCCTTCAGGTAGATCTCGATATCAGGTTGACGCATAAGGGCTCCGGGTGTGCTCAGTCTTGGCGCACGAAATAGTCATAACGCATGGAAACCGTGACCTCGAACGGCTCGGGCTGGTCGATCACCCGGGCACGTTTTTCGGCGCTGGCGCGCCATCCGTGTGGGGTCATTGCCAGCAGATCGGCGCGGGCCTTGGGCGCGGCCAGGCTCAGGCGGAACTCGAGGGTTTCGCTGTGAGCATGGGCCATGCCTTCAGGGACCAGGGCCAGGTGCTTGTCGTCGGCGTAAGGGCGTACTTCATCGTAGAGCACTTCACGCAGTTCCATCAGGTGACCGCTGGTCGGGCCGACCCGCATCAGGCCGCCGCCGGGGCTGAGCAAACGCTTGGCCTCGGCCCAGTCCAGCGGGCTGAAAACGCTGGCGATGAACTGGCAGCTGGCGTCGGTCAGCGGCACGCGGGCCATGCTGGCGACCATCCAGGTGACCGCCGGTGCTCGGCGGCAGGCACGCTTGACCGCTTCGCGGGAGATGTCCAGCGCATAGCCGTTGGCGGCCGGCAAGGCCTGGGCGATCTGTGCGGTGTAGTAACCCTCGCCGCAGCCGATGTCCAGCCAGGCGCCAGGCTGGCGCTCGGCAGCCAGCTCGGCCAGGCGGTGGGCGACTGGCGCGTAATGGCCGGCGTCCAGAAAGTCGCGGCGTGCCTCGACCATGGCCTGGTTGTCACCGGGGTCGCGGCTGTTCTTGTGCTGCACCGGCAGCAGGTTCAGGTAACCCTGGCGGGCGCGGTCGAAGCGGTGGCCGGCCGGGCACACCACACCATTGTCGAGCCGGCTCAGCGGCGCCTGGCAAAGCGGGCAGGCAAGCATCAGGCGAGCAACCGGACCAGGGTCTGGTAGTAGATTTCGGTCAGCAGATCGAGGTCGCTGGCCAGGATCCGCTCGTCAACCTGGTGGATGGTGGCGTTGACCGGGCCGAGTTCGACCACCTGGGTGCCCATGGTTGCGATGAAGCGGCCATCGGAGGTGCCGCCGCTGGTGGAGGGCTGGGTATCGCGACCGGTGACGCCCTTGATGCTGGCCGCCACGGCGTCGAGCAGCTCGCCTGGTTCAGTCAGGAACGGCAGACCAGACAGTGCCCAGTCGACTGACCAGTCCAGTTCATGCTTGTCGAGAATCGCCGATACCCGCGCCTGCAGGCCTTCAACGGTGGACTCGGTGGAAAAGCGGAAGTTGAACAGCGCAGTCAGCTCGCCTGGGACCACGTTGGTGGCGCCGGTGCCGGAATTGAGGTTGGAGATCTGGAAGCTGGTTGGCGGGAAGAACGCATTGCCTTCGTCCCAGTGTTCGGCAGCCAGTTCCGCCAAGGCCGGGGCGGCTAGGTGGATCGGGTTGCGCGCCAGGTGCGGGTAGGCCACATGGCCTTGTTTGCCGCGTATGCTCAGCTTGGCGCCCAGCGAACCACGGCGACCGTTCTTGACCACGTCACCCAGCAAGGTGGTGCTGGACGGTTCGCCGACGATGCACCAGTCCAGGCGTTCGTTGCGCGCTTTCAGGCGCTCGACCACGGCTTTGGTGCCGTGGTGGGCGGGGCCTTCCTCGTCGCTGGTGATCAGAAACGCGACCTTGCCACGGTGGTTCGGGTAGTCCTGCACGAAGCGCTCGCTGGCGATCACCATGGACGCCAGGCTGCCCTTCATGTCGGCGGCGCCTCGGCCGCAGAGCATGCCGTCGGCGTCGATCAGCGCCTCGAACGGTTCATGCTGCCATTGCTGGACCGGGCCGGTAGGCACCACGTCGGTGTGGCCGGCAAAACACAGTACCGGGCCGTCCTGGCTGCCGTGAGTAGCCCAGAAGTTGTCAACGTCTTCAATGCGCATCGGCTCCAGCTGGAAACCGACGGCCCCCAGACGGTTCATCATCTGCGCCTGGCAATCGGCGTCGACGGGGGTGACCGAAGGGCGACGGATCAGGTCGCAGGCCAGTTGAAGGGTAGGCGAGAGCTCGGCAGGGGCCGTCATGGGGAACTCCGGGGCAAGGCAAGGCTGGGAAATCTGAGGGGCGTTATCTTATATCAAACCGAAGGGCCAATGGGGCCGCTTTGCGGCCCTATCGCGACCCAAGGCCGCTCCTACATGGGGATGCGGTTACTTGTGGGAGCGGCCTTGGGTCGCGATAGGGGCGCAAAGCGCCCCTGGCAATCTCAAGCCTGCTGCGGTTCGGCAGCCTTTTCCTGCGGCTTGGGCAACGACGACAGGAATGCCATTACCAGCGCCGCCACATAAGGCAACGACTGCACCAGCAACATCGCCACCCAGAAGCGCATGTCCGAGCTCGGCAGCCCCTGAACCAGGTAAATGCCCAGCGCCGCGCCCCACAGCAGCAACATGATGAACAGCTCTTCGCGTGCTTCGGAAATCGCCACCAGCAACCCATGGCTGTCAGCGTTCTTCGGCGTGCGGAAGAACGGCATGCTGCTGGTGAAGAAACCATACAGCACCGCCTTGGCGATGGTGTGCGACAGTGCCAGCCCGGCCAGCGCAGCTGCAAAGGCATCCTTGAGGTTCACCCCCACCGCTCGGCGGTACAGGAAGATGATCTTGCCGACCTTGAAGAAGAACAGCGCAAGCGGCGGGATGGCGAAGATCATCAGTGGCGGATCGACCCGATGCGGCACGATGATCATCGCCGCCGACCACAGCAGCGCGCCGATGGTGAAGAAGATGTTCATGCCATCGGCGATCCACGGTAGCCAGCCGGCCAGGAAGTGGTAGCGCTGGCCACGGGTCAGCTGGCTGCCTTTGCCGCGCAGCAGTGCGCCGGCGTGGTGCTTGATGATCTGGATGGCGCCGTAGGCCCAGCGGAAGCGTTGCTTCTTGAAGTCGATGAAGGTGTCGGGCATCAGGCCCTTGCCGTAGCTGTTGTGGGCGTAGGCGGCGGACAGGCCTTTCTCGAACACACGCAGGCCCAGTTCGGCGTCCTCGCAGATGCACCATTCGGCCCAGCCCAGTTCTTCCAGCACACTGCGCCGGGTCATGGTCATGGTGCCGTGCTGGATGATGGCGTCACGGTCGTTGCGGGTGACCATACCGATGTGGAAGAAGCCCTTGTATTCGCTGTAGCACAGCTTCTTGAAGGCGCTTTCGTGCTGGTCGCGGTAATCCTGCGGTGACTGCACCACGGCAATTTTCGGGTCGGCGAAGTGAGGCACCATGTGCTTGAGCCAGTTGCGGTCGACGCAGTAGTCCGAGTCGATTACCGCGATCACTTCGGCGTCCTTGGCCGTGTGCGGGATCAGGTAGTTCAGCGCGCCCCCCTTGAAGCCGGCCAGAGGTGCAACGTGGAAGAACCTGAAGCGCTCGCCAAGCTTCTCGCAGTGAGCCTTGAGCGGCTCCCACACGGCCGGGTCCTTGGTGTTGTTGTCGATCACCAGCACTTCGTAGTCGGGGTAGTCCAGGGCGGCCAGGGCGTCCAGGGTTTGTTTCACCATTTCAGGTGGCTCGTTGTAGCACGGCACATGCACCGACACCTTGGGCCGGTAGGCACTGTCGGCCTGCACGGGCAGGAATTCGCGGCGGCGCTTGTGTATCCAGACCGCTTCGGCCAGTTCGTGGGCCTCGGTGAGCAGCACGATGAACACGCCCAGCGCGCCGAGGGCCAGCAGCACGCCCACGGTCAGGCTGAACCAGGTGCTGTATTGCTGGCTGTAGTCATAGGCGATCCACACCAGCACCGACCCGCACAGGAAGGTGATGAACGTCAGGAAGGTACGGCCACGCTGGCGCAGGGCCGAGCCGTCGATGAACAGCACCATCAGGGCGATCATTGCCAGCACCACCGACGCCACTGCCAGGGCCCGCCACTGCGGGATCGCCACCACGGGGCCGTCGAAGTTGAACTTCTGCTGGCGCTCGGCGTTGTAGACGCCCCAGTAGGCGCCTACCGAACCTTCGTCGCTGGCCTTCCAGGGTTGGTCATAGGCTTCAATGACAAAGTAGTTGTAGCCACGGCGGTTGAGGGTATTGACCAGGGTGCGCAAGTAGATGGCCTGGTCGGCCTGTGTGGCATCGCCCCCCCCGCGCATGCGGCCGTTGCTCGGCCAGCCCACTTCCGACAGCAGCAGGGGTTTGCGCGGGAACTGTTGTTTCAGTTCACGGGCACGGTCGAGGACGAACTCGACCGAATCCTTCATCGGCACGAACTCCCAGTAGGGCAGGATGTGCGCGGCAATCAGGTCGACGTGCCTGGCCAGCTCGGGATGTTCCTTCCAGATGTGCCATTGTTCACTGGTGGTCACGGGCACCTTCACGGCTGCGCGTACCCGGTCCAGGTATTTGATCAGGTTCTCCGGTGTGACTTCTTCACGGAACAGCGCCTCGTTGCCGACCACCACCCGCACCACGCTGCGCGACGTGTTGGCCAGCTGGATGGCTGTGGCGATTTCGCGCTCGTTGCGCTCCAGGTCCGGGCTGATCCATATCCCCAGCGTTACCCGCAGGCCTAATTCCTCGGCCAGGCGCGGGATGTCGGCCTGGGTGCCCTCCACGGTATAGATGCGGATGCTGTCGGTCAGTTTGCTCAGCTGCTCCAGGTCCTGGCGCATTTCGTCGTCGGTGGGGTACTGCCCCTTCTGTGGGCTTTCGCCCAGGCGGAACGGCGAATACGAAAAGCCAGAGATCTGCTCTGGCCAGGCGGGGGCCGAGACCGGGCGGTTTATCAGTGCCCAGAACCCGGTGAACAGTGCGGCGATGGCCAGCACCACTACCAGGTTCAGGCCGAATTTACGTGAAGACATCGTCGTCCATTCATGTCGAAGTGATAGGACATTAAAGCAGGGTTGGTAGTCTCTTTCCTAACGATGCAGGCCAACGGTTCACTGGCATATAATGCGCGCCGGCTTTTTGGGGGTATGAACATGAGCACAGAAGATCCACGCTTTGCCGGCGTTGCCCGGCTGTATGGCGACCAGGGGCTGCAACGTCTGGGCCAGGCCCATGTGGCTGTGGTCGGTATTGGCGGGGTGGGCTCGTGGGTGGCCGAAGCACTGGCACGCAGTGGCGTGGGCGAGATTACCCTGTTCGACCTGGACGATGTCTGCGTCAGTAACACCAATCGCCAGGCCCATGCGCTGGAAGGGCAGGTGGGGCGGCCCAAGGTCGAGGTCATGGCCGAGCGCCTGCGGGCGATCAACCCGGGGTGCACGGTGCATGCGGTGGCCGACTTCGTCACTCGCGAGACCATGGCCGAGTACATCACCGAGCAGCTCGACTGCGTGATCGACTGCATCGACAGCGTCATGGCCAAGGCGGCGCTGATCGCCTGGTGTCGGCGGCGCAAGATTGCCATCGTTACTACCGGTGGCGCGGGCGGGCAGATCGACCCGACGCAGATCCAGATCGCCGACCTGAACAAGACCTTCAACGACCCGTTGGCTTCACGGGTGCGTTCCACCCTGCGCCGCGACTACAACTTCTCGCGTAATGTCAGCCGCAACTATGGCGTGCCGTGCGTGTTCTCCAGTGAACAGCTGCGTTACCCCAAGGGTGATGGCAGCGTTTGCCTGCAGAAAAGCTTTGTCGGTGAGGGCGTGCGGCTGGACTGCTCGGGTGGCTTTGGTGCGGTGATGATGGTGACTGCAACCTTTGCCATGGTAGCGGCAAGCAAGGCGATCGAGAAGCTGGTGGCCGGGGCGCGCCGGCCGTCGGAGCGGGTCAAGCCTGAATAGGCCGCGTGGGGCTCTACGCGGGCCGATTCAGCGATTGGACGCCATCTCCGCCATCCGCTGCAACACCGCATGCAGCCCATTGCTGCGCGACGGCGACAATTGGCGTTCCAGCCCGAGCTGGGTAAACCACTCGCGCAGATCAATCCCGGCCAGCTCCTCACTGGCCAGTCCCTGCACCCGCACCAGCAACAGCGCCAGCAGCCCACGCAACAAGCGGGCATCGCTGCTGGCCTTGAACCGCCACACGCCCTCGCTCTGCTCGGCCACCAGCCACACCTGGCTCTCGCAGCCATGCACCCGGTTGGCCTCGGTCTTTTCTGCGTCTGCCAGCGGCTCCAGGCGGTCACCCCACTGCATCAGCAGCCGCGCACGCTGTTCCCAGCCTTTGCCCTGTTGAAACGCTTCCAGTGCTTGGTGCGCCTGTTCCGGCAGGCTCATCGCAACAGCTCCAGGCCTTGGTCCAGCGCGTCGAAGAAACGCTGCAAGTCATCGCTGTCGTTGTACAAACCCAGCGAGACCCGTATCGCGCCCTCCAGCCCCAGCCCCTTCAGCAATGGCATGGCACAGTGGTGACCGGCACGCACGGCAATGCCCTGTTCCGTCAGCAGATGAGCGATATCGGCGTTGTGCACGCCCTCGATGACGAAGCTGGCCAGGGCCGTCTGCGGTGCGCCCAACACCCGCACACCCTCGCGGTCGCCCAGGCCACGCAGCAGGTGCTGGTGCAGGCTGGCTTCATGCGCTGAGACCGCATGGGCATCGAGGCTGGCCAGATAGTCCAGCGTTGCACCCAGGCCGATCACACCGGCAATCGGCGGCGTACCCGCTTCGAAGCCCAGGGGGGCGGGACGGAAGCTGGCGCTGTGGTACTCGGCCAGCTGCACCATCTCGCCACCGAACTGCCAATGGCGTAACAGCGCCAGGGCCTGGCTGCGGCCATAGAGCACGCCGACGCCGTCCGGACCGTATAGCTTGTGGCTGGAAAACACATAGAAGTCGCAGCCCAGTTGCTGCACGTCATGGCGACCATGCACCACGCCTTGGGCACCATCGACCACAGTCAACGCGCCCTGGGCGCGGGCATGGGCCAGCAGCGCTGGCAGCGGCTGCCACGTACCCAGCACGTTGGACAGCTGGCTGACGGCGAGCACCCGGGTGCGCGGGCCTATCAGTTGCAGTGCCTGGTCCTGGTCGATACAACCATCGGCATTCAGCGGCAGCACCACCAGGCGCAGGTTGCGCCGGTGCGCCAGCTGTTGCCACGGCAGCAGATTGGCATGGTGCTCCAGGGCGCTGACGGCAATCTCGTCACCGGCCTCGAAGCGGTGTTCCAGGCCATAGGCCAGCAAGTTCAGCGCCGAGGTGGCGCCGTGGGTGAACACGACCTGCCGTGAGTCTGCGGCATTGAGCCATGCGGCGACCTTGTCGCGGCTGGTTTCGAAGGCCTGGGTCGCCAGCGCACCCGGCAAATGCTGGGCACGGTGCACGTTGGCTGCGCCATGGCCGTAGTAATGGCTCAGGGCATCGAGCAGGGCTTGCGGCTTCTGGGTGGTGGCGGCGCTGTCCAGATAGGTCTGGTGCTGCCGTTGCAGGGCGGCGATGGCGGGGAAGTCGGCACGCCAGGGAGAGGGCTGGAACATGTTTGCGAGGCCTGGAATGAAAATCGGGTCTGGTGCATTGGCGCCAGACCCGATCTTAACACCTCAAACCCGGCGAGGTTCTCAGTTGTGAGCGTGCAGCGCTTCGTTCAGCTCGATGGCCGACTTGTGGGTCTTGCACTCCACCGCGCCGTTCAGCGAGTTGCGACGGAACAGCAGGTCGGTCTGGCCAGCCAGGTCGCGGGCCTTGACCACTTTGACCAGCTCGTTTTTCTCGTCCAGCAGGTTCACCTTGGTGCCCGCGGTGATGTACAGGCCGGCTTCGACGGTGTTGCGGTCGCCCAACGGAATACCGATACCGGCGTTGGCGCCGATCAGGCAGCCCTCGCCAACCTTGATGACGATGTTGCCGCCACCGGACAGAGTGCCCATGGTCGAGCAGCCGCCGCCCAGGTCCGAGCCCTTGCCAACGAATACGCCAGCGGACACGCGGCCTTCGATCATGCCTGGGCCTTCGGTGCCCGCATTAAAGTTGACGAAGCCTTCGTGCATGATGGTGGTGCCTTCGCCGATGTAGGCGCCCAGGCGCACACGGGCGGTGTCGGCGATACGCACGCCGGCCGGGACCACGTAGTCGGTCATTTTCGGGAACTTGTCCACCGAGAACACTTCCAGCAGTTCGCCCTTCAGGCGTGCTTCCAGTTGCAGTTCGGCCAGTTCGCCCAGGTCGACTGCGCCCTGGTTGGTCCAGGCCACGTTCGGCAGCAGCGGGAAGATGCCGGCCAGGCTCACGCCATGCGGCTTGACCAGGCGGTGCGACAGCAGGTGCAGCTTGAGGTAGGCCTCTGGGGTCGAGCTCAGTGCGGCGTCTTCGGCCAGCAGGGTGGCGACCAGCGGCTTGTGGCTCTCTGCCAGGCGGGTCAGCAGGGCGGCCTGGGCAGCGTCCACGCCTTTCAGGGCTTCGGCCAGTTGTGCGGCCTGGGCGTTGCTGAAGGCGATGGCCTGGTTGCCACCTTCGTAACCGAGAACAGGGGCTACTGCAGCAACCAGTTCGGCGCTCGGGTTGAGCAGCGGTTGTGCGTAGAACACTTCCAGCCAGGCGCCCTGGCGGTTCTGGGAGCCGACACCGAAGGCCAGGCTGAACAGGGTATTGGACATGTGATTACCTCGTGCGAAATAGGGTAGGGCTCAGGCCAGGGCAGTGGCGTACAGGTCGGGCTTGAAGCCCACCAGGGTACGCGCGCCAAGGTCGAGCACCGGGCGTTTGATCATCGACGGCTGGGCCAGCATCAGCTCGACGGCCTTGGCCTGGTCGAGGTCTGCCTTGCTGGCGTCGTCCAGCTTGCGGAAGGTGGTGCCGGCACGGTTGAGGATGACTTCCCAGCCGTGTTCGTCGCACCAGCGGTTCAGGCTGTCACGGTCGATGCCTTGGGTTTTGTAATCATGGAATTCGTAGGCGATGGCGTTGTCTTCGAGCCAGGTACGCGCCTTTTTCATGGTGTCACAGGCTTTGATGCCGTAGAGCGTGTAGGTCATTGTGCACATTGGGGATACAGGTTGCCCCAATCTCTCCGTTTTTCGATGTCAGTCGCGGGATTATGCGGGAACGTAACTGGGAGCGCCACGGGTGTGCATGTCTTGGGTTTTGGTGGGGCGTGGTTGGGGCTGCCGTGAGTCTTGCAGCGGCGTGGTCAGACCTGCCTTGAGTCTTGTAGCGCCTGTGAGATCGAGCGCCGCGCGGGCGGCGCTCGATCTCACAGGCGCTGAATGACTTAAGCCGGGAGCGCGCTGCAGACTCAAGCCAGGCCCTACCATCAAACCGAAGTATCATCATGTTACATATTCAACCACCACCTGCGACTATCGTGCAGCGGCCCCGAACCGTCGGTCGCCGCTAACATATTGTTCCAATGGCGATGTTTCGCCTTGCTATCGTTTCTGGTTCACAAAGGAAGCCTTACCGGATGCAGTCCGCCTACACCGTCCTCATCCTGCTGACACTGGTCAGCCTGTCGAAGCTGGTCGGCCGTGTGATCCCGCTGCCATTGCCGCTGGTACAGATTGCCGCCGGTGCCTTGCTGGCGTGGCCGACGCTGGGCCTGCATGTAGCCCTTGACCCCGAATTGTTCCTGTTCCTGTTCCTGCCTCCGCTGCTGTTCGCCGACGGCTGGCGCATCCCCAAGCGTGAGTTATGGCGCATTCGTGGCCCGGTAGTGGCGCTGGCCGTGGGGCTGGTGTTGTTCACCGTGGTCGGCGCCGGTTACTTCATCCACTGGTTGCTGCCGAGCATCCCGTTGCCGGTGGCCTTCGCCCTGGCCGCAGTGCTTTCGCCGACCGACGCCGTGGCCGTTTCGGCCATCGCCCAGGACCGCCTGCCCACTCCCCTGATGCACATGCTGCAGGGCGAGGCGCTGATGAACGACGCGTCGGGCCTGGTAACCTTCAAGTTCGCCTTGGCGGCGGCGATCACCGGGGTGTTTTCGTTGGCTGACGCCAGCTTCAGCTTTGTGTTGGTCGCACTGGGCGGCCTTGCGGTGGGCGTGGTACTGAGCTGGTTGATCGGTCGCCTGCGCATGTGGATGATCACCCGGGGCTGGGACGATCCGGCTACCCATGTGGTGTTCATGTTGCTGCTGCCGTTCGCAGCCTACGTGCTGGCCGAGCGCCTGGGCGTTTCGGGTATTCTCTCGGCGGTGGCGGCCGGCATGATGCAGAGCTGGCTCGACCTGCTGCCGCGTCAGACCAGTACCCGCCTGCTCAACCGCAGTGTGTGGTCGTTGCTGGAGTTTGCCTTCAATGGCCTGATCTTCCTGTTGTTGGGCTTGCAGTTGCCAGACATCATCAAGGCTGTGGTCAGCCACGAAGCTACCCTGTGGCCGACATTGGCCTACCGCTGCCTGGACGTGGTGGCTATCTTTGCCGCTCTGATTTTGTTGCGGTTCATCTGGGTCCAGAGTATCTGGCGCTCGATCGATGTGGTACGTCGCTGGCGCGGCAAGCCGGCACTGGTGCTGATGCCTACGGCGCGTTCCTGCTGGTTGCTGACCTTGGGTGGTGTGCGCGGCGCTGTCACCCTGGCGGGTGTCATGTCGATCCCGTTGCTGATAGGGGCTGGCACAGCTTTCCCGGAGCGTGACCTGCTTATCTTCATTGCGGCGGGGGTCATACTGCTGTCGTTGATCAGCGCCTGCATCGCGCTGCCGGTATTACTGCGCGGGGTGACCAAGAGCCCGGACGAGCGCTTGCACCAGGAAGTGCAGGAAGCCTGGCGGCGCACGGCCGAAGCGGCGATTCATGCCTTGGAGGCAGAAGAGGTGATTGACAGCAACGCCCCGCAGGATGCTGCGCAGGCAACCTTGGCGACCGAGTTGAAGGCGCGCCTGATGGCTGAATACCGGGATGAGCTGGACAGTTATAACGACAGTGCCGAGGCCAAGGCCCTGGCCGAACAGATGGACTTGCTGGAGCGGCGCTTGCGCTTACGTGCCCTGAGGGCGCAGCGGCTGGAATTGTATAACCTGCATCGCCAGCACCTGGTGGGGGATGAGGTGGTGCGGCAAGTACTGGGTGAGCTGGATATGAGTGAGGCGAACCTGGGTTCAGTCAAATAGACCCCAAAAGGGCTGCGTTGCAGCCCTGTAGGAGCGGGTTCACCCGCGAAGAATCCAACGCGGTATGCCGGTGTTCGCGGGTAAACCCGCACCCACAGGCCTCTGCCAGATCAGCGGTTTTGCAGGAAGGTGCGAATCCGCTCGGCCGCCTCGATGCATTCGGCCAGCGGTGCAACCAATGCCATGCGCACGCGCCCGGCACCCGGGTTCACCCCATCCACTTCACGCGACAGGTACGACCCCGGTACCACGGTCACATGCTGGGCTTCGAACAGGTCACGGGTGAACTCGGCATCGTCGCCCGGTACCTTGGCCCACAGGTAGAAACTGCCGTCCGGCCGTTGCACGTCCAGTACCGGTTGCAGAATATCCAGCACGGCATCGTACTTGGCTCGGTATTGGTCGCGGTTTTCGCGCACATGCGCCTCGTCCTGCCAGGCGGCGATGCTGGCCAGCTGGGTTTGCACCGGCATCGCGCAGCCGTGGTAGGTGCGGTACAGCAGAAACGGCTTGATGATCTGGGCATCGCCCGCGACGAAGCCCGAGCGCAGCCCAGGCAGGTTGGAGCGCTTGGACAGGCTGTGGAACACCACGCAGCGCGCAAAATCGCTACGGCCAAGCTCGGCGCATGCCGACAGCAGGCCTGGCGGTGGCGCGTCCTCGTCGAAGTACAGCTCGCTGTAGCACTCGTCGGCGGCGATCACAAAGTCGTGTTCGTCAGCCAGGGCAATCAGCTTCTTCAGGGTGTTCATTGGCACCAGCGCACCGGTGGGGTTGCCCGGCGAGCACAGGAACAGGATCTGGCAACGTTTCCACACCTCGGCCGGTACGGCGTCGAAGTCCGGGTTGAAACCGTTGTCTTCAAGGCATGGCAGGTAGTGCGGGGTGGCACCGGCCAGCAGCGCTGCGCCTTCGTAGATCTGGTAGAACGGGTTGGGGCTGATCACCAGGCCGTCATCGGCGCGGTTGACCACGGCCTGGGTGAAGGCGAACAGCGCTTCCCGGGTACCGTTGACCGGCAGGATGTGGCGGTCGGCGTCCAGCCAGCCGGCTGGCACGCCAAAGCGTTGTTCGCACCACTGGCCGATGGCCTGGCGCAGGGCTGGCAAACCCAGGGTGCTGGGGTAAACCGCCAGCTTGTCGAGGTTGTCGGCCATGGCCTTGGCGACGAACGCCGGCGATTCGTGCTTCGGCTCACCAATCGACAGGGCGATGGCGCGTTTGTCTGCCGCAGGCTTCACGCTGCCCAGCAGGGCGCGAAGCTTTTCGAATGGATATGACTGAAGCTGGGTCAAGGCATGGTTCATCGGCGCAAGGTCTCGTCAATCGTCTAATCGTTAAAAGGTCACGCGGGTCTGATGGGTGTCGCTGCCTTGGCCGGCCTGCAGTTGCTGCACGATGGCTTCCTGCAGGCGGCTGCACAGCTGCGGGTCTGACAGCGGCTGGTTGTCGGCATCGGTAATGAAGAACACGTCTTCTACCCGCTCGCCGAGCGTGGCGATCTTGGCGTTTTGCAGTGACAGGTCGAACTCCAGGAAGATCCGCCCCAGCCGAGCCAGCAGGCCCGGGCGGTCTGGCGCGGTGATTTCGAGGATGGTCACCGGCCGCTGGGCATCGTTGAGGATGGTCACTTGCGGCGGGAAGTCGAAGTGTTTGAGCTGGCGCGGCACCCGGCGCTGGATGATGGTCGGGTAGTCCTCCGGGTTGCGCAGCGCTTCTGTCAGGCCGTCGCGAATCTGCTTGACCCGCTGTGGGTTGTCGCCAATCGAGCCGCCGTCGTTGTCCAGCACAATATAGGTGTCGAGGGTGAACTGGCTGCTCGACGTGATGATTCGTGCGTCGTGGATGTTCAGGTTCAACTGCGACATGGCCGCCACCGTCACGGCGAAGAAATCGTGCTGGTCGGGGGCATAGATGAAGATCTGCGTGCCGCCTTCGAACTCGCGCTGGGTGGTTTCCTTGATCAGCACCAGCGGCCCGCCATCGGCCGGTTGCTGCAGGATCGCATCCGTGTGCCAGGCCACGTCGGCGGCAGTGTGCTTGAGGAAATAGTCATCGCCCAGTTGCGCCCACAGCTGCTCGACGTCATCCGGGTCGGTGCCCTCGCGCACCAGGATATCCAGCGCTGACGACTGGGTCTGGCGAATCTGCTCTTCACGGTCCAGCGGGTTTTCCAGGCCGCGGCGCAGGGCGCGCTTGGTTTCGGTGTACAGCTGGCGCAGCAGGCTGGCCCGCCACGAGTTCCACAGGCTGGGGTTGGTGGCGTTGATGTCGGCCACAGTCAGTACATACAGGTAGTCAAGGCGCGTCTCGTCGCCCATGTGCAGGGCGAAGTCGTTGATCACCTGCGGGTCGGACAAGTCCTTGCGCTGAGCGGTGGTCGACATCACCAGGTGGTTCTGCACCAGCCAGACGATCAGGCGGCTGTCCCAGGCCGGCAACTGGTGCCGTTCGCAGAACTTCTGCGCGTCCACTGCACCGATTTCCGAATGGTCGCCCTGGCGACCCTTGCCGATGTCGTGGTACAGGCCGGCCAGGTAGATCAGCTCGGGTTTGGGCAGGCGCCCCATGAGCTTGCTGGCCAGCGGGAATTTCTCGGACACCGGCGTGTATTGCAGCTTGCGCAGGTGCTTGATGAGATTGAGGGTGTGTGCGTCGACCGTATAGATGTGGAACAGGTCATGCTGCATCTGCCCGACGATCAGGCCGAACTCCGGCAGGTAACGGCCGAGAATGCCGTAGCGGTTCATCCGTCGCAGGTTGCGGTGGATGCCGATTTCGCACTTGAACAGCTCGATGAACAGGCTGGTATTGCGGATGTCGGTGCGGAACGTGTCGTCGATCAGGTGGCGGTGTTCGCGCAGCAGGCGCACGGTATCGGCACGTACGCCCTTGATCTCGGGGTGTTGGGCCATCAGCACGAAGATTTCCAGCATGGCGAATGGCGTGCGCTTGAACACGTTCGGGTGGGCGGCCTCGATATAACCGTCATGCAGCCGGAACCGCGCGTTCAGCGGCTGGGTGCTGCCACTTTCCTCATCGGCGAGGATAACCTCTTCGAAGTGCTGGATGATCAGGTCGCACAGCTGGCTGATGCTCATCACCACCCGGTAGTACTGCTGCATGAATTGTTCGATCGCCCGCTTGGGGTTTTCATCGCTGTAGCCCAACAGCGTGGCGATGCTGCGCTGGTGGTCGAACAGCAGGCGGTCTTCGGCGCGTCCGGCCAGCATGTGCAGGGCATAACGGACTTTCCAGAGGAAGTCCTGGGACGAGGCCAGCAGTTCATTCTCGCTTTCCAGCAAGAAGCCTTCGCCGGCCAGTGCATGCAGGTTGAGCGTCCCGTACTGGCGGCGGGCCACCCACAGTACCGTCTGGATGTCACGCAGGCCACCTGGCGAACCCTTGACGTTGGGTTCGAGGTTGTACTCCGTATCGTTGTACTTGTGGTGGCGGGCCTTGAGTTCGGCACGTTTGGCCAGGAAGAACTCCTTGCTCGGCCACATGTGCCCGGTGCTGGTGACTTCCAGCATGCGCTGGCGCAGGGCCTCGGGGCCGGCGATGGTGCGGCTTTCCATCAGGTTGGTGATTACCGTCAGGTCGGCGCGGGCCTGTTCGACGCACTCGTCGACGGTGCGCACGCTCTGGCCGACTTCCAGGCCAATGTCCCACAGCAAGGTCAGAAAGCGCTCGATGGCGTCGCGGTACTGCTCGTGCTCGGCAGCGCCCAACAGAATCAGCAGGTCGATGTCCGAGTGCGGGTGCAGTTCACCGCGCCCGTAGCCGCCCACCGCAACCAGGGCAATGCCGCTCTGGTCGCCCCAGTCGAACTGGTTCCACGCCTGTTGCAGGATATTGTCGACGAGCCAGGCGCGGGCCTCGATCAGCGGGCGAATGTCGCTGCCGGCGCGAAAACGTTTGTCGAGCACCTCGCCGGCCAGGCGAATGGCTTTCTTGAAGGCGGCAATGGGGCTCGCCTTGAGGGCCAGTTCCGCCTGGAACTGACCACGGTCGAACAGCTCGGGGTCCACCTGGGGCATCGCGTCACGTTCCTGTCGTGGGGTGGCCTGTCGGCGTGCGGTCAGGCCGAAGTGCGCGGGATGGTGTCGTCCTTGCGCAGGGTGAAGATCTCGTAGCCCGTCGCGGTCACCACCAACGTGTGTTCCCACTGGGCCGAGAGCTTGCGGTCCTTGGTGATGGCGGTCCAGCCGTCGCCCAGCACCTTGGTGTCGGCCTTGCCCTGGTTGATCATCGGCTCGATGGTGAAGGTCATGCCTTCCTTCAGCTCCATGCCCGTGCCGGCGCGGCCGTAGTGGAGGATCTGCGGCTCTTCGTGGAACACCTTGCCGATGCCATGGCCGCAGAACTCGCGTACTACCGAGAAACCGTTCTTTTCCGCGTGCTTCTGGATCACTTCACCGATGTCGCCCAGGCGGCAGCCCGGCTTGACCAGCTCGATGGCCTTGTACATGCATTCCTGGGTGACCTTGGACAGGCGCTCGGCCCAGACCGGCACGTTACCGACGTGGAACATGCGGCTGGTGTCACCGTGGTAGCCGTCCTTGATCACGGTGACGTCGATATTGAGCGTGTCACCGTCCTTGAGCGGCTTGTCGTTGGGGATGCCGTGGCAGACCACATGGTTGATCGAGGTGCAGATCGACTTCGGGTAGCCCTTGTAGTTGAGCGGTGCCGGGATGGCCTGCTGGACGTTGACGATATAATCGTGGCACAGGCGGTCGAGCTCTTCGGTGGTGACACCGGGCTTGACGTGTTCTTCGATCATTTCCAGCACTTCGGCGGCCAGGCGGCCAGCGATGCGCATCTTCTCGATGTCTTCTGCGGTCTTGATGGTGACGGTCATTACAGGCTCTCTACGGCGCCGTGCACGGCGCGAACAAACGGGAAAGGCCGGATTCTAGCAGAGCAGGGCGCCGATCGGTCGGGATAAAGGCGGCCATGCTGTTGTCTACAGCTGGCATTCTGGCGCGAAAGCCGGGGTGCTGCAAAAAGTGCTGACGGACGCAACAGTATCCGGGTTTCGTTCGCTCGCGGTCTGTGGTATAAAATGCGCCGCTTTCGGGGACGCCCCCGTCAGTACTTAACCCACACACGTGTCGACACGATGACCTGGGTGCCCCGAGTTGCAGAATTCGCGGGTTGGTCATTGGGATACGTGGAGGCCCAACCCGACTTATCAAGGAACTATCATGTCCCAAGTCAACATGCGCGATATGCTGAAGGCCGGTGTGCACTTCGGCCACCAGACCCGTTACTGGAACCCGAAAATGGGCAAGTACATTTTCGGCGCGCGTAACAAGATCCACATCGTCAACCTGGAAAAAACCCTGCCAATGTTCAACGACGCTCTGTCGTTCGTAGAGCGCCTGGCCCAGGGCAAGAACAAGATCCTGTTCGTCGGCACCAAGCGTTCCGCCGGCAAGATCGTCGCCGAGCAAGCAGCTCGTTGCGGTTCGCCGTACGTTGACCACCGTTGGTTGGGCGGCATGCTGACCAACTACAAGACCATCCGTGCTTCGATCAAGCGCCTGCGCGACCTGGAAACCCAGGCCGAAGACGGCACTTTCGCCAAGCTGACCAAGAAAGAAGCCCTGATGCGCTCCCGCGACCTGGAAAAACTGGATCGCAGCCTGGGTGGCATCAAGGACATGGGCGGTCTGCCAGACGCTCTGTTCGTTATCGACGTTGATCACGAGCGCATCGCGATCACCGAAGCCAACAAGCTGGGTATCCCGGTTATCGGCGTTGTCGATACCAACAGCAGCCCGGAAGGTGTTGACTACATCATCCCAGGTAACGATGACGCCATTCGCGCTATCGAGCTGTACATGACTTCGATGGCTGACGCAGTCATCCGCGGCCGCAACAACGTTGCCGGCGGCACTGAAGTTTACGCTGAAGAAGCGGCTGCACCTGCTGCTGAGTAATAGGCGCTAGCGTCTACTTGGCACGCAAAAAGGGGGCTTTGCCCCCTTTTTGCCACCTTGAAATCCTGCTGTCAGCATCGCCCCCGCATGATGGGCCTGCTGAAATGAAAACAGCGGATTTGCAGAATTGAACGCCCGTGATTGACGGGTGGAATGGTTGAAAAACTTTCCAAGAGGATTTTGAAATGGCAGCAATTACTGCAGCGCTGGTAAAAGAACTGCGCGAGCGTACCGGCGAAGGCATGATGGATTGCAAAAAGGCCCTGGAAAAGGCCGGCGGCGACATCGAGAAAGCCATTGACGACATGCGTGCCTCGGGCGCCATCAAGGCCGCCAAGAAGGCTGGCAACGTCGCTGCTGAAGGCGCTATCGCCGTCAAGACCGACGGCAAATCCGCCGTCCTGCTGGAAGTGAACTCGCAGACCGACTTCCTGGCCCTGCAAGACGACTTCAAGAACTTCGTGGCCGAAAGCCTCGAAGAAGCCTTCGCCCAGAAGCTGACCGACGCCGCTCCGCTGATCGCCTCGCGTGAAGCTGCTCGTGAAGCCCTGGTTGCCAAGTGCGGCGAGAACGTCAACATCCGTCGCCTGGTGCGCGTTGAGGGTGACGTTGTCGGTGCCTACCTGCACGGCAACAAGATCGGCGCTGTCGTCGTTCTGAAAGGCGGTGACGTTGAGCTGGCGAAGAACATCGCCATGCACGTTGCAGCTTCGAACCCTGAGTTCCTGGATTCGTCGGAAATCTCCGCCGAGGCCATCGAGCGCGAGAAGAACGTCTTCCTGCAGCTGAACGCCGACAAGATCGCCGGCAAGCCGGAAAACATCGTTGAGAACATGATCAACGGTCGTATCACCAAGTTCAAGGCCGAAGCCTCGCTGAAAGAGCAAGCCTTCGTCATGAACCCGGAAATCAAGGTTGGCGAGCTGGCCAAGAAAGCCGGTGCTGAAATCGTTTCCTTCACCTACTTCAAAGTAGGCGAAGGCATCGAGAAGCCAGTCGACGACTTCGCTGCTGAAGTTGCCGCTCAGGTAGCTGCTGCCAAGCAGTAAGACAGCCCCGTCTGTCGCCCCAAAGAGGCTGCCCGCTCACGCGCGCAGCCTCTTTGTCAAAACGGGGAGGGGTTTATACGACTCCCTCTTCGCTGGCACCGAAGCGGTGCCACGCTACAGTTAGCAGGCTGCAAGCAGCCCGCACGAATTTTCTAAAAGTACGCCGCAGGAGAGACTCGCAATGGCTCAGCAGGTGAGTGGTCGCCAACCTCGCTATAAACGCATTTTGCTCAAACTTAGCGGCGAGGCCCTGATGGGCTCGGAAGACTTCGGGATCGACCCGAAAGTGCTGGATCGCATGGCGCTTGAAGTTGGCCAGCTGGTAGGGATCGGCGTCCAGGTCGGCCTGGTGATCGGTGGTGGCAACCTGTTCCGCGGCGCCGCGCTCAGCGCAGCCGGCATGGACCGCGTCACGGGTGACCACATGGGGATGCTGGCTACCGTGATGAACGGCCTGGCCATGCGCGATGCGCTGGAGCGCTCGAACATCCCGGCCCTGGTCATGTCGGCCATTTCCATGGTGGGTGTCACCGATCATTACGATCGCCGCAAAGCTATTCGTCACCTCAACTCCGGGGATGTGGTAATTTTCTCCGCCGGTACCGGCAACCCGTTCTTCACCACCGACTCCGCGGCCTGCCTGCGCGCCATCGAAATCGATGCTGACGTGGTGCTGAAAGCGACCAAGGTCGATGGCGTGTACACTGCCGATCCATTCAAGGACCCGCATGCCGAGAAATTCGATCACCTGACCTACGATGAGGTTCTGGATCGCAAGCTGGGTGTGATGGACCTGACCGCAATCTGCCTGTGCCGTGACCACAAGATGCCATTGCGGGTATTCAACATGAACAAGCCTGGCGCCCTGCTGAACATCGTGGTGGGTGGCGCTGAAGGTACTCTGATCGAGGAAGGCCAAGCATGATCAACGACATCAAGAAAGACGCGCAGGAGCGCATGGGCAAGTCCATCGAAGCCCTGTCCCGCAACCTGGCTGCAATCCGCACCGGTCGCGCTCACCCAAGCATCCTGGACAGCGTCAAGGTTACCGCCTGGGGTAGCGAAATGCCGCTGAACCAGGTCGCCGCGATCACCGTCGAAGATGCCCGCACCCTGAAGATCGTCGCACACGACAAGAACCTCAGCGCTGCCATCGAAAAGGCCATCCTCACCTCCGATCTGGGCCTTAACCCGTCCAGCGCCGGTACCACCATCCGTGTCCCGATGCCGGCCCTGACCGAGGAAACCCGCAAGGGCTACACCAAGCAGGCCAGCGGTGTTGCCGAGGATGCCAAGGTCGCCGTGCGCAACGTGCGCCGCGACGCCCTGGCTGACCTGAAGAAGCTGACCAAGGACAAGGAAATCAGCGAAGACGAAGAGCGTCGCGCCGCTGACGAGATCCAGAAGCTGACCGACAAGTTCGTCGCCGAAGTCGATGCTGCCTTCAAAGCCAAGGAAAAGGACCTCATGGCCGTCTAAGGCCGGGGTTTTTTAATGGAAAAGACCAAGCCAGCGGCGCCGTCCTCGGTGCCGCGTCATGTCGCGATCATCATGGATGGCAACAATCGCTGGGCGAAAAAACGCCTGCTGCCCGGCGTGGCCGGGCACAAGGCGGGTGTGGACGCCGTTCGCGCGGTCATCGAAGTCTGTGCCAAGTCCGGGGTCGAGGTACTGACCCTGTTCGCCTTCTCCAGCGAGAACTGGCAGCGTCCTGCCGAAGAGGTCGGTGCGCTGATGGAGCTGTTCTTCTCGGCGCTGCGCCGTGAGGCCAAGCGCCTTGACGAGAACAACATCAGCCTGCGCATCATCGGCGACCGATCGCGTTTTCATCCTGAGCTGCAGGCCGCCATGCGCGAGGCCGAGGCAGTGACTGCCGGCAACAACCGCTTCATTCTGCAAATAGCCGCCAACTACGGTGGCCAGTGGGACATCGCCCAGGCGGCCCAACGGCTGGCGCGCGAAGTGCAAGCCGGGCACCTGCGCCCCGAAGACATCACTCCGGGCCTGCTGCAGACCTGTCTGGCCACCGGCGAGTTGCCGTTACCGGACCTGTGCATTCGCACCGGTGGTGAGCACCGCATCAGCAATTTCCTGTTGTGGCAGCTGGCCTATGCCGAGTTGTACTTCTCCGACCTCTACTGGCCGGACTTCAAACACGAGGCCATGCGCAATGCCCTGGCCGATTTCGCTTCGCGCCAGCGCCGCTTCGGTAAGACCAGCGAGCAGGTCGAGGCTGGAGCTCGTGCTTAATGCTTAAACAACGCATCATTACTGCGCTGATCCTGCTGCCGGTCGCGCTGGGTGGTTTCTTCCTGCTCAATGGCGGGGATTTCGCCCTGTTCATCGGCTTCGTAGTGACCCTCGGTGCCTGGGAGTGGGCGCGCCTGGCCGGGCTGATGGCCCAGCCGCTGCGCATTGCCTATGCAGCAGTGGTCGCGGGGGCGCTGATGCTGCTCTACATCCTTCCGGAACTGGCGCCCTGGGTACTGGGCGCTGCGGTGATCTGGTGGGGGCTGGCCACCTGGCTGGTGCTTACCTACCCGCGCAGCAGCGACCTGTGGGCCAGTGCTGCCTGTCGGTTGTTGATCGGCCTGCTGGTGTTGCTGCCGGCCTGGCAAGGGTTGGTGCTGCTCAAGCACTGGCCTTTGGGAAACTGGCTGATCCTGTCCGTCATGGTGCTGGTGTGGGCCGCCGACATCGGTGCGTACTTTTCTGGCCGGGCGTTCGGCAAGCGCAAGCTGGCTCCGCAGGTCAGCCCGGGCAAGAGCTGGGAAGGCGTGTACGGCGGCCTGGCGGTCAGCCTGTTGATTACCCTGGGTGTCGGCATCAGCCGCGACTGGGGCTTTGGTCAGATCCTGCTGGGCCTGTTGGGCGCTGGGTTGCTGGTGATGTCCTCGGTGGTCGGTGACCTGACCGAGAGCATGTTCAAGCGACGCTCCGGCATCAAGGACAGCAGCAATCTGCTGCCGGGGCATGGGGGTGTGCTCGATCGCATTGACAGCCTGACTGCGGCAATCCCGATCTTCGCCGTACTGTTGTGGGCTGCCGAATGGGGTGTGATGTGAGTAGCCCACAGCGTATTACCGTGCTCGGGGCCACCGGCTCCATTGGCCTGAGCACGCTGGATGTGATTGCGCGTCATCCTGACCGTTATCAAGCGTTTGCCCTCACTGGCTATTCGCGCATCGATGAGCTGTTGGCGCTATGTGTGCGTCATCGTCCGGCATTCGCTGTGGTGCCGAGCACTGAGGCGGCGGTCAGGTTGCGTGCGGGTCTGGCTGCAGCCGGTTGCACCACCGAGGTGCTGGAAGGTGAGGCCGGGCTTTGCCAGGTGGCATCGGCCGCTGAAGTGGATGCAGTGATGGCAGCCATTGTCGGTGCTGCCGGCCTGCGCCCCACGCTGGCGGCGGTCGAGGCAGGCAAGAAGGTGTTGCTGGCCAACAAGGAAGCACTTGTGATGTCCGGCGCACTGTTCATGGAGGCGGTGCGGCAAAACGGCGCCGTGCTGCTGCCGATCGACAGCGAGCACAACGCTATCTTCCAGTGCATGCCAGGCGACTACGCCCGTGGCCTGAGTGCCGTCGGTGTGCGCCGGATCCTGCTTACCGCGTCCGGCGGGCCGTTCCGCGAAACGCCGGTCGAGGCGCTGCTGGACGTCACCCCGGAGCAAGCCTGTGCGCACCCTAACTGGTCCATGGGGCGCAAGATCTCCGTGGACTCGGCCAGCATGATGAACAAAGGCCTCGAGTTGATCGAAGCCTGTTGGTTGTTCGATGCCATGCCGTCCAAGGTTGAGGTGGTGGTGCACCCGCAGAGCGTAATCCACTCGCTGGTCGACTACGTGGATGGGTCGGTACTCGCGCAGTTGGGCAACCCGGACATGCGTACGCCGATCGCCAACGCGTTGGCCTGGCCGGAACGGATCGACTCCGGGGTTGCGCCTCTGGACCTGTTCGCCATCGCCCGTCTGGATTTCCAGGCGCCCGACGAACAACGCTTCCCTTGCCTGCGCCTGGCGCGGCAGGCTGCCGAGGCCGGCAACAGCGCGCCTGCCGTGCTCAATGCAGCCAACGAGGTTGCGGTCGAGGCATTTCTTGAACGGCGCATCCGCTTCCCGGAGATCGCGGGTATGATCGAACAAGTACTCGACCAGGAACCGGTCGTGCCGCTGCCGTCGCTGGATGCGGTATTCGCCGCCGATCAGCGTGCCCGGGAGCTTTCCCGTGAGTGGCTGAGGCGTCACGGTCGCTGATGCAGCCCCGCCAAGGTTAGTGAGGGGACTGGGCAGGCGTGCCCGCCCGCTGAACATCATTCGGAGATGAACATGACAGCGCTCTACATGATTATCGGCACTCTCGTGGCGCTGGGTGTGCTGGTCACTTTCCACGAATTCGGTCACTTCTGGGTGGCGCGCCGCTGTGGCGTCAAGGTGCTGCGTTTCTCGGTGGGTTTCGGCACGCCGCTGCTGCGCTGGCATGACCGCCACGGCACCGAATTCGTTGTTGCGGCCATTCCTCTGGGTGGCTATGTCAAGATGCTCGACGAGCGCGAAGGCGATGTGCCGCCGGCACTGGCCGGGCAGTCGTTCAACCGCAAGTCGGTGCGCCAGCGTATCGCGATTGTCGCGGCAGGCCCGATCGCCAATTTTCTGCTGGCTATCCTGTTTTTCTGGGTGCTGGCGATGCTGGGGACCCAGCAGATCCGCCCGGTTATCGGCGCGGTCGACAGTGGCAGCCTGGCAGCCTCTGCAGGGCTGACCGCGGGTCAGGAAATCGTTTCTGTGGACGGCAAACCGACCAACGGTTGGTCGGCGGTCAACCTGCAGCTGGTTCGTCGTCTGGGCGAGAGCGGTACCTTGCAGATTGGTGTGCGCGATGAAGGTGCCAGCGCCGAGCGCCAGCTGCAGGTCAAGCTGGACAGTTGGCTCAAGGGCGACGACGAGCCGGACCCCATTCAATCCCTGGGGCTGCGCCCTTGGCGACCGGCGATCACACCTGTGCTGGCCGAGATCGACCCGAAGGGGCCGGCTGCCGCTGCGGGCCTGAAAACCGGTGACAAGCTGCTGGCGCTGGATGATGTGGCAGTGACCGAATGGCAGCAGGTTGTCGACCGCGTGCGCGCCCGCCCGGATGCCAAGGTAGTGGTGCGCGTGGAGCGCGATGGCGCTGCCCTGGAACTGCCGGTGACCTTGGCCCGCAAGGGGGAGGGTAAGGCGGTCGGTGGCTATCTTGGCGCTGGCGTCAAAGGTGGCGAATGGCCTGCCAGCATGCTCCGCGAAATCAGCTACGGCCCGCTGGATGCGGTGGGTGAGAGCTTGTCGCGTACCTGGAGCATGAGCGTCCTTACCCTTGAATCGATGAAGAAAATGCTGTTCGGGGAGCTCTCGGTAAAAAACTTGAGTGGACCGATAACCATTGCTAAAGTGGCGGGCGCTTCAGCCCAGTCCGGCGTGGGGGATTTCCTGAATTTCCTGGCCTACCTGAGCATAAGCCTGGGGGTTCTTAACCTGCTGCCCATTCCAGTACTGGACGGGGGGCATTTGCTGTTTTACCTGGTCGAGTGGGCGCGCGGTCGTCCACTGTCGGATCGGGTGCAAGGTTGGGGGGTTCAGATCGGTATCAGTTTGGTCATAGGGGTGATGTTGCTCGCTCTGATCAACGATCTGGGTCGACTATAAAGCTTCGCTCAATTGCGAACCTGTCGTTTTGTGACGGCAGGTTGTTTATTGCCAGTTGGAATAAAAGGACTTCATGAAACGTCTGCTGCTAACTGCGGTCATGTCCGCACTGATGATCGCTGAAGTTCACGCCGAGTCCTTCACCATCTCCGATATCCGCGTCAACGGTCTGCAGCGGGTTTCCGCCGGCAGTGTGTTCGGCGCCTTGCCGCTGAACGTCGGTGACCAGGCCGACGACCGCCGCCTGGTGGACTCGACCCGTTCCCTGTTCAAGACCGGGTTCTTCCAGGACATCCAGTTGAGCCGCGATGGCAATGTGCTGATCATCAACGTGGTCGAGCGCCCGTCGGTGTCGAGCATCGAGATTGAAGGCAACAAGGCGATCAGCACCGAAGACCTGATGAAGGGCCTGAAGCAATCGGGCCTGGCCGAAGGCGAGATCTTCCAGCGTGCCACCCTCGAAGGTGTGCGTAACGAACTGCAGCGCCAGTACGTGGCCCAGGGGCGCTACTCGGCCGAGGTCGACGCCGAGGTGGTGCCGCAGCCGCGCAACCGTGTGGCGCTGAAGATCAAGATCAACGAAGGCACCGTCGCCGCCA
Organism: Pseudomonas sp. JR33AA; assembly: GCF_021378985.1. NCBI lineage: Bacteria > Pseudomonadati > Pseudomonadota > Gammaproteobacteria > Pseudomonadales > Pseudomonadaceae > Pseudomonas > Pseudomonas sp. JR33AA. The sequence continues at coordinate 292,447 of NZ_JAJSAW010000002.1, read as the reverse complement.
TCCAGCACATCAACATCGTGGGCAACAACGTATTCGATGATGAGACCCTGGGGCAGCTGTTCGAGCTGAAGACCACCAACTGGCTGTCGTTCTTCAAGAACGACGACAAGTACGCCCGTGAAAAACTTTCCGGTGACCTGGAGCGCCTGCGTTCCTACTACCTGGACCGCGGCTACATCAACATGGACATCGCCTCCACCCAGGTGTCCATCACGCCGGACAAAAAGCACGTCTACATCACCGTCAACATCAACGAAGGCGAGAAATACACCGTTCGCGACGTGAAGCTGTCCGGTGACCTCAAGGTGCCGGAAGACCAGGTCAAGTCGCTGCTGCTGGTGCAGCCGGGTCAGGTATTCTCGCGCAAGGTGATGACCACCACGTCCGAGTTGATCACCCGCCGCCTGGGTAACGAAGGCTACACCTTCGCCAACGTCAACGGCGTGCCGCAACCGAACGACCAGGACCATACCGTCGACATCATGTTCGTGGTCGACCCGGGCAAGCGTGCCTACGTCAACCGCATCAACTACCGCGGCAACACCAAGACCGAAGACGAAGTGCTGCGCCGCGAAATGCGCCAGATGGAAGGTGGCTGGGCTTCGACCTACCTGATCGACCAGTCCAAGACCCGCCTGGAGCGCCTGGGCTTCTTCAAGGAAGTCAACGTCGAGACCCCGCCGGTGCCAGGCACCGACGACCAGGTCGACGTCAACTACAGCGTCGAAGAGCAGGCCTCCGGTTCGATCACCGCCAGCGTCGGTTTCGCCCAGAGCGCCGGCCTGATCCTGGGTGGTTCGATCAGCCAGAGCAACTTCCTCGGTACCGGTAACAAGGTATCCATCGGCCTGACCCGTTCGGAATACCAGACCCGTTACAACTTCGGCTTCGTTGATCCCTACTTCACCGCCGATGGCGTCAGCCTGGGCTACAACGCCTTCTACCGCAGCACCGATTACGACGACCTCGACGTCGACGTTGCCAGCTATGCGGTGGACAGCTACGGTGCCGGCGTCAGCCTGGGCTACCCGATCAGCGAAACCTCGCGCCTGACCTACGGCCTGAGTGTGCAGCAGGACAAGATCAAGACTGGCAAGTACACCGTTGACGAGATCTTCGACTTCCTCGAGCAGGAAGGTGACAACTTCCTGAACTTCAAGGCCTCGATCGGCTGGTCCGAGTCGACCCTGAACAAAGGCGTACTGGCCACGCGTGGTCACTCGCAAAGCCTGACCCTGGAATCCACCGTCCCGGGCAGCGACCTGTCGTTCTTCAAGCTTGACTACCGTGGTCAGCTGTTCAAGCCGATCACCAGCGATTACACCCTGCGCCTGCATACCGAGCTGGGCTATGGTGATGGTTACGGCAGCACTTCCGGCCTGCCGTTCTACGAGAACTACTTCGCGGGTGGTTTCAACTCCGTCCGTGGCTTCAAGGACAGCAGCCTGGGCCCGCGCAGTACCCCGAGCATAGGCGAGGCCGCGGGTGGCAAGCCAGGCACCATCGCCGACCCGGATCAGGATCCGTTGCCGTTTGGTGGTAACGTGCTGGTGCAAGGCGGTGCCGAGCTGCTGTTCCCGCTGCCGTTCGTCAAGGACCAGCGTTCACTGCGCACTTCCGTGTTCTGGGACGTGGGTAACGTGTTCGACACCAATTGCGGCAACAAACCTGATTGCGAGAAGGTCGGGTTCTCGGGCATGGCCAGTTCGGTCGGCCTGGGCGTGACCTGGATTACCGCACTGGGCCCGCTGAGCTTCAGCCTGGCAATGCCGGTCAAGAAGCCGGACGATGCCGATACCCAGGTGTTCCAATTCTCTCTGGGCCAGACCTTCTAAGGTCGGCCCTTGCTTAATGACAACGGTTTATCCAGGAGTGCATCGTGCGTAAATTGGCTCAATTGGCCGTAGTGGCCGCGGCGCTGGTCGCCACCCCGGCTTTCGCCGAAATGAAGGTTGCCGTCCTGAACTACCAGATGGCGCTGCTTGAGTCGGATGCCGCCAAGAAGTATGCGGTTGATGCCGAGAAGAAATTCGGCCCGCAACTGACCAAGCTGAAAAGCCTGGAAAGCAGCGCCAAGGGCATCCAGGACCGCCTGATCAAGGGCGGCGACAAGATGCAGCAGCAGGAGCGTGAGCGCCTGGAGCTCGAGTTCAAGCAAAAGGCCCGCGATTTCCAGTTCCAGTCCAAGGAACTGAACGAAGCCAAGGCCGTTGCCGATCGCGACATGCTCAAGCAACTGAAGCCGAAGCTGGATGGTGCTGTCGAGGAAGTGATCAAGAAGGGCGGCTACGACCTGGTCCTCGAGCGTGGTGCGGTCATCGATGTCAAACCTCAGTACGACATCACCCGCCAAGTCATCGAGCGCATGAACCAAGCCCGTTGATATGAGTGTGACCATGACGCTAGGCCAGCTGGCCGAGGTACTCGGAGCGACCCTCAAGGGGCCCGAGGCGCTGCAGATTACCGGGCTTGCCACCTTGCAGGAGGCTGGCCCCGGTCAATTGAGCTTCCTCGCCAACCCGCAGTACCGCAAGTACCTGGATAACAGCCAGGCCGGCGCGGTGCTGCTCAAGGCTGCGGATGCCGAAAGCTTTGCCGGCAATACCCTGGTCGTAGCGGATCCGTACCTGGCTTACGCGCGGATTTCGCACCTGTTCGATCCCAAACCCAAGGCTGAGGCGGGAATACATCCCAGCGCCGTGGTGGCGGAAGATGCCCAGGTGGACGCCAGTGCCAGCATCGGGCCGTTCGCGGTCATCGAAAGTGGTGCGCGCATCGGCGCCAACGTCAGCATCGGCGCCCACTGCTTCATCGGTGCCCGCTGTGTGGTCGGTGAAGGTGGTTGGCTGGCACCGCGGGTCACGCTGTATCACGACGTGACCATCGGTAAGCGTGTGGTCATCCAGTCGGGTGCCGTGATCGGCGGCGAGGGCTTCGGCTTTGCCAACGAGAAGGGCATCTGGCGCAAGATTGCACAGATCGGCGGCGTCACCATTGGTGATGACGTGGAGATCGGCGTCAATACTGCTGTCGACCGTGGCGCGCTGTCCGACACCCGGATCGGCGACGGGGTCAAGCTGGATAATCAGATCCAGATCGCTCACAACGTGCAGATCGGTGATCACACTGCCATGGCCGCTTGCGTCGGAATCTCCGGCAGCACGCGCATCGGCAAGCACTGCATGCTGGCCGGTGGTGTGGGGCTGGTTGGGCACATTGATATTTGCGATAACGTTTTCGTTTCCGGAATGACCATGGTTACCCGTTCGATCACTGAACCGGGTTCCTATTCTTCCGGCACTGCCATGCAGCCGCTGGCTGACTGGCGCAAGAGCGCCGCGCGTATCCGCCACCTGGACGACATGGCCAAGCGTCTCCAGCAGCTGGAAAAACGCGTCGATACCGTGACCTCAGGTGGCCTGCCGACATCAGAAGGCTGATACCATTCCCTGAGCAAGAGTGAACAGTCGCTAGCTGGCTCCTCTTTGGATTGCAAAAGGAGCGTGTGGTCAGCACCTGCGCTCCCTATTCTTATTACAGGCTTCCCCACCGAAATGATGGACATCAACGAGATTCGCGAATACCTGCCTCACCGCTACCCGTTTCTGCTGGTAGACCGTGTGACGGATCTGGACTTCGAGGCCCAGAGCATTCGTGCCTACAAGAATGTCAGCATCAACGAGCCGTTTTTCAATGGCCACTTCCCAGCACACCCGATCATGCCGGGTGTCCTGATCATCGAAGCCATGGCCCAGGCGGCCGGCATCCTTGGTTTCAAGATGCTCGATGCCAAGCCGGCCGATGGCACCCTGTACTACTTTGTCGGTTCCGACAAACTGCGTTTCCGTCAGCCGGTTCTACCGGGCGACCAGCTCGTGCTGGAAGCCAAGTTCCTCAGCCGTAAAAGCATGATCTGGAAGTTCGAGTGCCGCGCCCTTGTCGATGGCAAGCCGGTGTGCTCGGCAGAAATCACCTGCGCGGAACGCTCCCTATGAATTCGATTGATCCTCGGGCCATTATCGATCCGTCGGCCAAGCTGGCCGACGGCGTCGAGGTCGGCCCTTGGTCGATCGTTGGCCCTGATGTAGAAATCGGGGAGGGCACCGTTATCGGCCCGCATGTTGTGCTCAAAGGCCCGACCCGCATCGGCAAGCACAACCGTATCTTTCAGTTTTCCTCGATCGGTGAAGACACCCCGGACCTTAAGTACAAGGGTGAGCCGACGCGCCTGGTGATCGGCGATCACAATGTGATTCGCGAAGGGGTGACCATCCACCGCGGTACTGTTCAGGACCGCTCGGAAACCACCGTGGGTGACCATAACCTGATCATGGCCTATGCCCACATTGGCCACGACAGTGTCATCGGCAACCACTGCATCCTGGTCAACAATACAGCGCTGGCAGGTCATGTGCATGTGGGCGATTGGGCGATCCTGTCCGGTTACACCCTGGTTCACCAGTACTGCCATATTGGCGCCCACGCGTTTTCCGGCATGGGCACGGCCATTGGCAAGGACGTTCCAGCCTTCGTTACCGTGTTCGGCAGCCCGGCCGAAGCCCGCAGCATGAACTTCGAGGGCATGCGCCGCCGCGGTTTCAGCGACGAGGTGATCCATGTGCTGCGTCGTTGCTACAAGATTGTCTACCGTCAGGGTCTGACCGTCGAAGACGCGCTCAAGGAGCTGGCCGAACCGGCCACGCAACACCCTGAGGTGGAGCTGTTCCGTCAGTCGATCCTAAGCTCCGCTCGCGGCATCACGCGCTGATATGGCCCAGCTTTGCGTAGCGCTGGTCGCCGGTGAGGCCAGTGGCGATATCCTTGGTTCAGGCTTGATGCGTGCCCTCAAGGCACGCCACCCCGACGTGCGTTTCATCGGGGTTGGCGGCCCTTTGATGGAGGCTGAGGGCCTGCAATCCTATTTCCCCATGGAGCGCCTGGCCGTCATGGGGCTGGTCGAGGTTCTGGGGCGTCTGCGCGAGCTGCTCAAACGCCGCAAGTTGCTGATCCAGACCCTGATCGAAGAAAAGCCCGACGTGTTCATTGGCATCGACGCCCCTGACTTCACCCTCAATATCGAGCTGAAGCTGCGCCAGGCCGGGATCAAGACCGTGCACTATGTCAGCCCGTCAGTGTGGGCCTGGCGGCAGAAGCGCGTGCTGAAGATTCGCGAGGGCTGCGACCTGATGCTGACGCTGTTGCCGTTCGAGGCGCGGTTTTACGAAGAGCAGGGCGTGCCAGTGCGTTTTGTCGGCCACCCGCTGGCAGACACTATCCCGCTTGAAGCCGATCGCCCGGCTGCGCGCGCCGCGCTGGGCCTGGGCGACGGACCGGTGGTGGCACTGATGCCGGGCAGCCGGGGTGGCGAAGTAGGGCGCCTGGGTGCGGTATTCCTCGACGCCGCCGAGCGCCTTTGCCAACAGGTGCCGGGTGTGCGCTTCGTGTTGCCCTGCGCCAACGCCGCACGGCGCGCCCAGATCGAACAGATGCTTGAAGGGCGCCAACTGCCGCTGACCCTGCTCGATGGCCAGTCGCACCAAGCGCTGGCAGCCTGTGACGCGGTGCTGATCGCTTCGGGCACTGCCACCCTCGAAGCGCTGCTGTACAAGCGGCCGATGGTGGTGGCGTACCGCCTGGCGCCGTTGACCTTCTGGATTCTCAAGCGTCTGGTGAAAAGCCCTTACGTGTCATTGCCGAACCTGCTGGCCCAGCGAGCGCTGGTGCCCGAGTTGCTGCAGGACGACGCTACCAGCGAAGCGCTGGCCAACACCCTGGCGCCGCTGGTGCGCGATGGAAGCCAGCAGACCGAACGTTTCGACGAAATTCACCGCACCCTGCGCCGTGACGCTTCCAATCAGGCGGCCGAGGCGGTACTGGCCCTGCTCAAGGACCGCTGACATGCAAATTGGACTGGACTTCAACCTGGTAGAAGACCTGGTCGCCGGCGTTGACGAAGTGGGCCGTGGTCCGCTGTGTGGCGCGGTGGTAACGGCGGCAGTGATTCTTGATCCTGCGCGGCCGATTCTCGGTCTGAACGATTCGAAAAAACTCACCGAAGCCAAGCGTGAGGCGCTGTTCGACGAGATCTGCGAAAAGGCCTTGAGCTTCTGTGTCGCCCGCGCCGAGGTCGAGGAAATCGACCACCTGAACATCCTGCAGGCCACCATGCTGGCCATGCAGCGGGCAGTGGAGGGCTTGCACATTACGCCGAAGCTGGCCCTGATCGATGGCAATCGCTGCCCGAAGCTGGCAGTGCCGGCAGCACCGGTGGTCAAGGGGGATAGCCAGGTGCCGGCCATTGCGGCGGCATCGATCCTGGCCAAGGTGACCCGTGATCGGGAGATGAGTGCGTTCGAGCTGATCTACCCGGGGTATGGCATTGGCGGGCACAAGGGTTACCCGACCCCGGTGCATCTGGAAGCCTTGGCGCGCCTTGGGCCTACGCCCATTCATCGGCGTTCCTTCGCCCCGGTGCGGGCGGCCTGGGAAGCGCGCGAAGGCGTCACCGATTCCCTGATCTGACCTATTGGGGCCGCTTAGCGGCCCCAAAAAAAGCCCCCAGTTAGGCTACAATCCCGCCCTTGTCGTTCGCCTCTGCTACAGGATCTTCCATGTCGGTTCCCTTCGTTCACCTGCGCGTCCACTCCGAATTCTCGCTGGTCGACGGCCTGGTGCGGATCAAACCGCTGGCCAAGGCGCTGACCGGGATGAACATGCCGGCGGTCGCGATCACCGATCAGAGCAACATGTGCTCGCTGGTGAAGTTCTACAAGACTGCCATGGGCGCCGGCATCAAACCGATCTGCGGTGCCGACATGTGGCTGGCCGGTGCCGACCCGGAAGCCCCGCTATCGCGCATCTGCTTCCTGGCCATGGACCCCAAGGGCTATCGCAACCTCACCGAACTGATCTCGCGCGGCTGGACCGATGGCCAGCGCAACGGTCTGGTCATCCTCCAGCGTGAATGGATCGCCCCTGCCAGCGAGGGCCTTATTGCCCTGTCGGCGGGCAAGGAAGGCGACATCGGTATGGCGTTGCTGGCGGGCCGGCAAGACGAAGCCGAAGTGCTTCTTCAAGACTGGATGGGCATGTTCCCCGAGCGCTTCTACGTTGAAGTGCAGCGCACCAATCGCGCACGCGACGAAGAATACGTGCACGCGGCCGTGGCATTGGCCGACAAGCTTGGCGCCCCGCTGGTGGCTACCAACGACGTACGCTTCATCAAGCAGGCTGACTTCGACGCCCACGAAACCCGCGTCTGTATCGGCGAGGGCTGGACCCTCGACGACCCGCGCCGTCCGCGCTGCTACAGCGACCAGCAGTACCTGAAGTCTGCCGAGGAAATGGCCGAGCTCTTCAGCGACCTGCCAGACGCCATCGCCAACACCGTCGAAATTGCCAAGCGCTGCAATATCCAGGTACAGCTGGGCAAGTACTTCCTGCCTGACTTCCCCACGCCCAACGGCATGGGCATCGACGATTACCTGCGGCATGTGGCCCACGAAGGCCTGGAAGAGCGCCTGGCCGTGCTGTGGCCGAAAGAGACCACGCCCAATTACGAAGAAAAGCGCCAGGTCTACCTGGACCGCCTGAAGTTCGAGCTGGACATCATCATCCAGATGGGCTTCCCCGGTTACTTCCTGATTGTTATGGACTTCATCAAGTGGGCCAAGAACAACGACGTACCGGTTGGCCCGGGCCGTGGTTCGGGTGCTGGCTCGCTGGTGGCCTATGTACTGAAGATCACCGATCTCGACCCGCTGGCCTACGACCTGCTGTTCGAGCGCTTCCTCAACCCTGAACGTGTTTCCATGCCCGACTTCGACGTCGACTTCTGTATGGACGGCCGTGACCGGGTGATCGACTACGTGGCCGAGGCCTACGGCCGTAATGCAGTAAGCCAGATCATCACCTTCGGTACCATGGCCGCCAAGGCGGTGGTGCGTGACGTGGCGCGGGTGCAAGGCAAATCCTATGGCCTGGCCGACCGCCTGTCGAAGATGATCCCCTTCGAAGTGGGCATGACCCTGGAGAAGGCCTACGAGCAGGAAGAAATCCTGCGTGACTTCCTCAAGGGCGACGAAGACGCCCGTGAAATCTGGGACATGGCCCTGAAGCTGGAGGGTGTGACCCGGGGTACCGGCAAGCACGCCGGTGGTGTGGTTATCGCACCGACCAAACTCACCGACTTTTCGCCGATCGCCTGTGACGAAGAGGGTGGTGGCCTGGTAACCCAGTTCGACAAGGATGACGTCGAGGCCGCCGGCCTGGTGAAGTTCGACTTCCTCGGCCTGCGGACCTTGACCATCATCAAGTGGGCGATGGAGATCATCAACCGCGAGCAGGCCAAGAAGAACCTGCCCGACCTCAACATCGACTTCATCCCGCTGGACGACCGCAAGACTTACGAGCTGTTGCAGAAGGCCGAAACCACGGCGGTGTTCCAGCTTGAATCGCGTGGCATGAAGGAGCTGATCAAGAAGCTCAAGCCCGACTGCCTGGAAGACCTGATCGCACTGGTTGCGTTGTTCCGCCCGGGCCCTTTGCAATCGGGCATGGTGGACGACTTCATCAACCGCAAGCACGGCCGCGCCGAGCTGGCCTACCCGCACTCCGACTACCAGTACGAAGGCCTCAAGCCGGTACTGGCGCCGACCTACGGCATCATCCTGTATCAGGAACAGGTGATGCAGATTGCTCAGGTGATGGCAGGTTATACCCTGGGTGGCGCCGACATGCTGCGCCGCGCCATGGGTAAGAAAAAACCCGAGGAAATGGCCAAGCAGCGCGGCGGTTTCATCGAAGGGTGCGTGGCCAACAATATCGATGCGGACCTTGCCGGTAACATCTTCGACCTGGTAGAAAAGTTCGCGGGCTACGGCTTCAACAAATCCCACTCCGCCGCCTATGGTCTGGTGTCGTACCAGACCGCCTGGCTGAAAACCCACTACCCGGCGCCGTTCATGGCCGCGGTGCTGTCGGCGGATATGCACAACACCGACAAGGTGGTGGTGCTGGTGGAGGAGGTGCGCAGCATGAAGCTGCGCCTCGACGCGCCGGACGTGAACTTCTCGGACTTCAAGTTCACCGTCAACAACGACGGCCGTATCGTCTACGGCCTTGGTGCCATCAAGGGTGTCGGTGAAGGCCCGGTGGAGGCGATTGTCGAGGCCCGTGCCCAGGGCGGTCCCTTCAAGGACCTGTTCGATTTCTGTGAACGCATCGACCTCAAACGGGTCAACAAGCGTACCCTCGATGCGCTGGTGCGCAGTGGCGCGCTGGACCGCCTTGGCCCGCACTTTCATGACGAGATCAAGGCCTACCACGCCAACATCGACATCAACCGGGCAACCTTGCTGTCGGCGCTGGGCGAGGCCATCAAGGCAGCCGAACAGGCCGCACACACCGCTGACAGTGGTCATGTCGACCTGTTCGGCGGCATGTTCGACGCGGCAGATGTCGATGTCTATGCCAACCATCGCAAGGTGCGCGAGCTCACCCTCAAGGAGCGTCTGAAGGGGGAGAAAGACACCCTTGGCCTGTACCTCACCGGCCACCCGATCGACGAGTACGAGACCGAGATCCGCCGCTTTGCCCGCCAGCGCATCGTCGACCTCAAGCCGTCGCGCGAAACCCAGACCATCGCTGGCATGATCATTGCGCTGCGGGTGATGAAGAACAAGAAGGGCGACAAGATGGGCTTCGTCACCCTGGATGACCGTTCCGGGCGGATCGAGGCATCGCTGTTTGCCGATGCCTTCATGGCGGCACAGTCCTTGCTGCAGACCGATGCCATGGTGGTGGTGGAAGGCGAGGTCAGCAATGACGACTTCTCCGGGGGCTTGCGCCTGCGGGTGAAGCAGGTGATGACCATGGAAGACGCACGCACCAAGCTGGCCGAGAGCCTGCGCCTGAAGGTGGCGCACGACGCGCTGAAGGGCGACCGACTGAAGTGGCTGGGCGAGCTGATCACCCGCCATCGCGGTGCCTGCCCGATCACGCTGGAGTACACCGGCAGCGACGCCAAGGCCATGCTGCAGTTTGGCGAGCAGTGGGCAATCGACCCGGCCGATGGGCTGATTCAGGCGCTGCGTGACCAGTTCGGGCGTGAGAACGTCTTCCTGCAATATCGTTGAACCGACAAAAATTTAATCTCGACCTGAATGCGCCTGATCCCTTAAGGTATGGCGCCAAACGGATCAACCGGCCGGCCGCCTGGCCGTAGACCCAAGACGGATGACTATGAACCCGAATTTCCTCGACTTCGAACAGCCGATTGCCGACCTGCAAGCCAAGATCGAAGGCCTGCGCCTGGTGGGCAACGACAACTCGCTGAACATCAGCGATGAAATTGCCCGTCTGCAAGACAAGAGCAACACCCTGACCGAAAGCATCTTCGGCAACCTGACCAGCTGGCAGATCGCGCGCCTGGCCCGTCACCCGCGTCGTCCTTACACCTTGGACTACCTGGAGCACATCTTCACCGAATTCGAAGAGCTGCACGGGGACCGTCACTTCTCCGATGACGCCGCCATCGTGGGTGGTACTGCGCGTCTGGACGGCAAGCCGGTCATGGTCATTGGCCACCAGAAGGGCCGTGAGGTGCGCGAGAAAGTGCGTCGCAACTTCGGCATGCCGCGCCCGGAAGGCTACCGCAAGGCCTGCCGCCTGATGGAAATGGCCGAACGCTTCAAGATGCCGATCCTGACCTTCATCGACACGCCGGGCGCCTACCCGGGCATCGACGCCGAAGAGCGCAACCAGAGTGAAGCCATCGCCTGGAACCTGCGGGTCATGGCTCGCCTGAAAACCCCGATCATCGCTACCGTGATCGGTGAGGGTGGTTCCGGCGGGGCGCTGGCCATTGGCGTGTGCGACCAACTGAACATGCTGCAGTATTCCACCTACTCGGTTATCTCGCCGGAAGGCTGTGCTTCGATTCTGTGGAAAACGGCCGATAAAGCAGCAGACGCGGCCGAGGCCATGGGCATCACCGCCGAGCGTCTGAAGAGCCTGAACATTGTCGACAAGGTCATCCAGGAGCCGCTGGGCGGAGCCCACCGTGATCCAGCCAAGATGTCCGAAAGCATCCGTGCCGATCTGGTGCAGCAGCTTGACATGCTCGGCAAGTTCGACAGCGATGCGCTGCTGGCCCGTCGTTACGAGCGTCTGATGAGCTACGGCCTCTGATTCTGATTTGCCCCGGGGGCCGTTTTGCGGCCCTTGTTATTGATGGCACCGGCTTCGCCGGTGTTCGCGGGTAAACCCGCTCCTACAGGTCATGCACGGCCCCCTGTAGGAACGGGTTTACCCGCGAATGCGACATCAAACCTTTCGAGGTCCTGATGATTGATCTCGCCCCCTGGCTCAACGCCCCCGCCTGGTGCATCGCGTTCTCTGGCGGCCTCGACTCCACCGTCCTCCTGCACCTGCTGGCCGAATACGCCTGCACTCACGTTTCCCCCCCGCTGCGCGCCATCCATATTCACCACGGCCTGCAAGCCGCTGCCGACGCCTGGCCCGCCCACTGCCAAGCCATCTGCGACAATTTCGACGTCGAACTCCAGGTCATCCATGTCCAGGTCTCCCCAGGCGCCAGCCTGGAACAGGCTGCTCGAGATGCCCGCTATGCCGCCTTCAGGCAAGTGCTCGGCCCGGGCGATGTCCTGTTCACCGGCCAGCACCGCGACGATCAGGCCGAGACCTTGCTGTTGCGCCTGTTGCGCGGCGCCGGCCTGCGTGGCCTGGCGGCAATGCCGAGGCAGCGGGCGCTGGGGCAGGGCAGCCTGGTCAGGCCGTTACTGGCCTGTTCCCGGCAACATTTGCAGGAATATGCCCAAGCCCAAGGGCTGGCCTGGATCGAAGACCCGTCAAACGCCGACACACAATTCGCCCGCAACTACCTGCGCGGCGAAGTGATGCCGCACTTGCAGCAGCGTTGGCCACAGGCCAGCCAGAACTTCGCCCGTGCAGCAGAGCATCTGGGCGAGGCGTTGGGTTTGCTGGACGAACTGGCCCGGGAGGATCTGGCGCTTGCGGGCAAGGGGGCGCCCATCGCTTGGCCGGGGATGGATTCCCTCGACCTGGCCGCCCTGTTGGCGTTATCGCCGGCCCGCCAGCGCAATGCCTTGCAGTACTGGCTGAGCCAGCGCACCCGTTTGCCCGATACCCGGCACTGGGCCGGCTGGGCAGACCTGCGCGATGCCGCTGCCGATGCCCGGCCTGTCTGGCGGCTTGCCGATGGACGGTTGGTGCGTAGCCACGGACGCATCTGGTGGTTGAGCGGTGATTGGCTACAGCAACCCACTGGCTCGCTGGCCTGGCCCGACCCTGATGGGCCGTTGCGGTTGCCTGGCAATGGTTGCGTGCGTCTTGTTGGCGCAGCCGTGCCGAGCGGGTTGCGTGTCGCCTACCGTCAGGGTGGTGAAATGCTGGAGGTTCCCGGCCGTGGTCGGCGTGACCTCAAGCGCCTGCTCAACGAACAGCAGGTGCCGCATTTCCTGCGCTCGCGCCTGCCGTTGCTGTATCACGGCGAACGCCTGCTGGCGGTGGCCAACCTGCCCGGGCTGGTGCAGGCGAATTGCCAACTGCACTGGCAGTTACCGACGAACGCGCAAGGTTTGAGCTGAAGGGTACATTCCGGTAGACTACCCTCCCTTCTTGATACAACTTCTGTGGGTTCCGCGAAAACACAGGAGTTGCCGATTACCAAGCAGTTTTTTGCCGAGCTGATTCTGGAAATGACGAGCGAACGCCATGCCGGGTATACCCTGGCTGTACAGACGCGGCAGTTTTTCGAGATGCACTGTGATTGACGCAGGTGATCGGGGGCTTCGGCCTTCCTTCGCTTTCTCCGGCGGCGCTGGCCGCCTTAACGCAGACTTCTAGGGTTTTTCATGACGCGCTACATATTCGTCACGGGCGGTGTTGTTTCTTCATTGGGGAAAGGCATTGCCTCGGCTTCCCTGGCGGCCATCCTGGAAGCGCGGGGCCTGAAGGTCACCATGCTCAAGCTGGATCCGTACATCAACGTCGACCCGGGCACCATGAGCCCGTTCCAGCACGGTGAAGTTTTTGTCACCCACGATGGCGCCGAGACCGACCTCGACCTGGGTCACTACGAGCGGTTCATCCGCACCACCATGACCCAGAACAACAACTTCACCACTGGCCGCATCTACGAGCACGTGCTGCGTAAGGAGCGTCGTGGTGATTACCTGGGCGCGACCATCCAGGTCATCCCGCACATCACCGACGAAATCAAGCGTCGCATCATCAAGGGTGCCGGCGATGCCGACGTGGCCCTGGTGGAAATCGGCGGTACCGTGGGTGATATCGAATCGCAGCCGTTCCTCGAGGCGATTCGCCAGCTGCGTGTCGAAGTGGGCTCCAAGCGTGCCATGCTGATGCACCTGACCCTGGTCCCGTACATCGCCACCGCTGGCGAAACCAAGACCAAGCCGACCCAGCACTCGGTCAAGGAGCTGCGCTCCATCGGCCTGCAGCCTGACGTGCTGATCTGCCGCTCCGACCACCCGGTGGATGCTTCGTCGCGTCGCAAGATCGCGCTGTTCACCAACGTTGAAGAGCGTGCGGTGATTTCGCTGGAAGACGTCGACACCATCTACAAGATCCCGGGCGTACTGCACGCTCAGGGCCTGGACGACTTCGTCGTCGAGCGCTTCGGCCTGCAGTGCAATGGCGCCGACCTGTCCGAGTGGGACAAGGTGGTCGATGCCAAGCTCAACCCCGAGCACGAAGTGACCATCGCCATGGTCGGCAAGTACATGGAGCTGCTGGATGCGTACAAGTCGCTGATCGAAGCGATGAGCCACGCCGGCATCACCAACCGTACCAAGGTCAACCTGCGTTACATCGACTCCGAAGACATCGAGAACCAGGGCACCAGCCTGCTCGAAGGCGCCGATGCCATCCTGGTGCCGGGCGGTTTCGGCCTGCGCGGTGTGGAAGGCAAGATCACTGCGGTGCAATACGCCCGTGAAAACAAGGTGCCGTACCTGGGTATCTGCCTGGGCATGCAGGTGGCCGTCATCGAGTTCGCCCGTAACGTGATGGGCTGGAAAGACGCCAACTCCACCGAGTTCGACCGTAACAGCGGCCACCCAGTGGTCGGCCTGATCACCGAGTGGGCCGATGCCACCGGTGCCGTCGAGACCCGCGACGAGGCTTCCGACCTGGGCGGCACCATGCGCCTGGGCGCACAGGACTGCCAGCTGGCTGCCGGTTCCAAGGTGCACGACTGCTACGGCAAGGACGTGATCACCGAGCGTCACCGTCACCGCTACGAAGTGAACAACAACCTGCTGCCACAACTGGTGGAAGCTGGTCTGGTGGTTTCCGGCCGTTCCGAAGACGGCGCGCTGGTGGAAGTGGTCGAGTCCAAGGACCACCCATGGTTCGTCGCTTGCCAATTCCACCCGGAGTTCACTTCGACGCCGCGTGACGGCCACCCGCTGTTCAGCGGCTTCGTCAAGGCAGCCCTGGCTCAGAAGAACAAGGCCTGATCGATGACCCAGAAGATCATCCGCGTCGGTAACATCGAGATCGCTAACGACAAGCCTTTCGTCTTGTTCGGCGGCATGAATGTTCTGGAATCCCGTGACCTGGCGATGAAGGTCTGTGAAGAGTACGTGCGGGTTACCGAGAAGCTCGGTATCCCGTATGTGTTCAAGGCCAGCTTCGACAAGGCCAACCGTTCGTCGGTGACGTCCTACCGTGGCCCTGGCATGGAAGAGGGGCTGAAGATCTTCGAAGAGATCAAGCGCACCTTCAACGTGCCGGTGATCACCGACGTGCACGAGCCTTACCAGGCCGAGCCCGTCGCCAAGGTATGCGACATCATCCAGTTGCCGGCTTTCCTGTCGCGGCAAACTGACCTGGTGGTGGCCATGGCCAAGACCGGCGTGGTGATCAACATCAAGAAGGCTCAGTTCCTCGCACCTCAGGAAATGAAACACATCCTGGCCAAGTGCGAAGAGGCCGGTAACGACCGGTTGATACTCTGCGAGCGCGGTTCGAGTTTCGGCTACAACAACCTGGTGGTCGACATGCTGGGCTTCGGCATCATGAAGCAGTTCGACTACCCGGTGTTCTTCGACGTGACCCACGCCCTGCAGATGCCGGGTGGCCGCGCCGATTCCGCCGGCGGCCGTCGTGGCCAGGTCACTGACCTGGCCAAGGCCGGCATGAGCCAGGGCCTGGCCGGGCTTTTCCTCGAGGCCCACCCCGATCCGGACAACGCCAAGTGCGATGGCCCATGCGCCTTGCGCCTGGATAAACTGGAGCCGTTTCTGGTCCAGCTCAAGCAATTGGATGACCTGGTGAAAAGTTTTCCGACGGTAGAAACCGCGTAAAGCTCATTTCTCGGGTAAAGTACCGCCCGATCCACCCCTGACCAGTCGGTCAGGGGCTCCCTTCATCAGGCCTGCCCAAAGCAAGTTCGCCTGGTGAACGGCAAGAATTTCCTAAGCTAAGTTGTTTTCGTCAAATTCTGGAGTGCTTACAACAATGGCAAAAATCGTCGACATCAAAGGTCGTGAAGTTCTCGATTCGCGTGGCAACCCCACTGTGGAAGCCGATGTACTGCTCGACAACGGCATCATCGGCAGCGCTTGCGCGCCGTCCGGTGCTTCTACCGGCTCGCGCGAAGCGCTGGAGCTGCGTGATGGCGACAAGAGCCGTTACCTGGGCAAGGGCGTGCTGAAGGCCGTCGCCAACATCAACGGCCCGATCCGTGACCTGCTGCTGGGCAAGGATCCTTCCGACCAGAAGGCGCTGGACCGCGCCATGATCGAGCTGGACGGTACCGAGAACAAGGCCAAGCTGGGCGCCAACGCCATCCTGGCTGTTTCCCTGGCTGCCGCCAAAGCTGCTGCCCAGGACCAGGACCTGCCGCTGTACGCGCACATTGCCAACCTTAACGGTACCCCGGGCCAGTACTCGATGCCGGTGCCGATGATGAACATCATCAACGGTGGCGAGCACGCCGACAACAACGTCGACATCCAGGAGTTCATGGTTCAGCCGGTTGGCGCCAAGACTTTCTCCGACGGCCTGCGCATGGGCACCGAAGTCTTCCACCACCTCAAGGCCGTCCTCAAGGCCCGTGGCCTGAACACTGCCGTAGGTGATGAAGGTGGTTTCGCCCCGAACCTGGCATCCAACGAAGACGCCCTGGGCGCCATCGCTGAAGCTGTCGAAAAAGCCGGCTACAAGCTGGGTACCGACGTGACCCTGGCCCTGGACTGCGCGGCTTCCGAATTCTACGAAGACGGCAAGTACAACCTGTCCGGCGAAGGCAAGTCGTTCGACGCCGAAGGCTTCGCCGACTACCTGAAAGGCCTGACCGAGCGTTTCCCGATCATTTCGATCGAAGACGGCCTGGACGAGTCCGACTGGGCTGGCTGGAAAATCCTCACTGACAAGATCGGTGAAAAAGTCCAGCTGGTCGGTGACGACCTGTTCGTAACCAACACCAAGATCCTCAAGGAAGGCATCGAGAAAGGCATCGGTAACTCGATCCTGATCAAGTTCAACCAGATCGGCTCGCTGACCGAAACCCTGGAAGCCATCCAGATGGCCAAGGCTGCTGGTTACACTGCAGTGATCTCGCACCGTTCCGGTGAAACCGAAGACTCGACCATTGCCGACCTGGCTGTGGGTACTGCTGCTGGCCAGATCAAGACCGGCTCACTGTGCCGTTCCGACCGCGTTTCCAAGTACAACCAGCTGCTGCGCATCGAAGAGCAACTGGGCGCCAAAGCGGTTTACCGCGGTCGTGCCGAGTTTCGCGGCTAAGCAAGAGATGGTAAAAAGGCAGCAGCCGAAGTTGTAGGAACGTTCGTACTGAACTTTCCTACGTACCAACGGGTTTCTGTCGACGAAGCCTGGCCTCGGCCAGGCTTCGTGCTATTCGAGGCCCCGAAGTAAAACACGCGGCAGCCTTTTTAACCTGGATAACGTGATGCGCAGTCCCTATTGGTTGTTCCTCGTTCTGCTCTTGCTGTTGGGTGGCCTGCAGTACCGCCTGTGGGTGGGTAACGGCAGCCTGGCGCAAGTGACCGAACTGAAGCAGCAGATTGCCGATCAGCATGCCGAGAACGAGCGCTTGCTCGAGCGTAATCGTGTGCTCGATGCTGAGGTGCTAGAGCTGAAAAAAGGCATGGAGACCGTTGAAGAACGGGCCCGCCATGAATTGGGGATGGTCAAAGAGGGCGAAACCCTCTTCCAGTTGCCACAGAAATGATCGATACCTTGCCGGCCTTCTGGGCCGTGATTCCTGCGGCGGGTGTAGGTGCCCGCATGGCTGCCGACCGCCCCAAGCAATACCTGGAGCTGGCTGGGCAGACCCTTCTCGAGCACAGCCTCGACTGTTTTCTTGGCCACCCGGCGCTTAAAGGCGTGGTGGTCAGCATTGCCGAAGACGACCCGTACTGGCCTGACCTGCGCTACGCCCGCGACCCACGCATCCAGTGTGCGGCGGGCGGGCGTGAACGCGCTGACTCGGTGCTCAACGCCTTGCTGGTGCTGCATGCCCAGGGGGCGTTGGACAGCGACTGGGTGCTGGTGCACGATGCTGCGCGGCCGAACCTGGCGCGCAGCGACCTGGACAAGCTGTTGTCGGAGCTGGCGGACGACCCGGTGGGTGGCCTGCTGGCGGTGCCTGCGCGCGATACCCTCAAGCGTGCCGACAGCCATGGCCGGGTGAGTGCTACCGTGGACCGCAGCACGATCTGGCAGGCATACACACCACAGATGTTCCGCCTTGGCGCGTTGCACCGGGCGCTGGCCGAGTGCCTGGTGTCGGATGTGGTGGTGACCGACGAGGCTTCTGCCATCGAATGGTCCGGTCAGGCGCCGCGGCTGGTGGAAGGGCGCAGTGACAACATAAAGGTCACCCGGCCCGAAGATCTCGAATGGTTGCGCCAGCGCTGGGCGGGTAAACGCTGAGCGTTCTCCTGGGCCGGCCTCTTCGCGGGAACCCGCCCTACAGGGCGGTGGACACACATCGGTGGTTGGACACAGGCCCTTGTGTAGGAGCGGGTTTACCCGCGAAGAGGCCGGTACATGCAGCACATCCCGTCAGCCGAAACGATACTCCGGCAACCCCGCCAACCCCTCCTTCAGGTAATCCACCAGCCGCCGCACCTTCGGCGACAGGTGCCTCTGCTGCGGATACAGCGCCCACACCGCCGTATTCGGCGGTTGATGCGCCTCCAGCAGCGACACCAGCGCACCACTGTTCAGGTGTTCCAGCACGTAGTAATCCGGCAACTGGCACAACCCGATCCCTTGCAGCGCCGCATCCAGCACTGCCTGGCCACTGTTGCAGCGCCAGTTACCCTGTACCCGCTGGCTGATCTCACGGCCATCCTGCTGTAGCGCCCACACGTCCGAACTCCCCACCAGGCAATTGTGCCGCGCCAGTTCCGACAGGCTGTGTGGCCGACCATAGTGCTCAAGATAGGCTGGCGAGGCGCACAGGTACATGCGCCGTGGCGCCAGGCGGGTAGCCACCAGGCGAGAGTCGGCCAGGCGACCCAGGCGGATTGCCAGGTCCATGCCTTCATGCAGCAGATCGAGGGTGTGGTTGCTCAGCTCAACATCCACGCGCAGCTGCGGGTACAGCGCCATGAATCGCGTCACCAGCGGCACGATGAAGCGCTCGCCGTAGGCCACTGCGCACGTCATGCGCAGCAAGCCCTTCGGTTCGCTGGCCAGGTCGCCCATGGCGCGCAGCGCTTCCTCGCGGCCATCCTGCAAGCGCTGGCAATGCTGCAGGAAGGTCTGCCCGGCCTCGCTCAGGGTTACCCGGCGGGTACTGCGGTACAGCAAGCGCGTTTGCAGGCGTTCTTCCAGGCGGGCGATCTGCCGGCTGATGTGCGACGAGGAGACCCCCAGGCGCTCGGCGGCGGCTGTGAACTGGCCCGATTCAGCTACGGCGACAAATTCGTCGATGCCTTCCCATCGGCTGCTCATCGATTATCCCTGTATGGCAATAATGTTTTGTCTTTGGGCTGATTATTCATCAAAAGTCGCTGAATTACACTGCAAGACTGAATCGATCCACTGTCTGGAGACCTTTGATGATCAAGTCCCGTGCTGCCGTTGCCTTCGAAGCCAAGAAACCCCTGGAAATCGTCGAAGTCGACGTGGCCATGCCAAAAGCCGGTGAAGTGCTGTTGCGTGTGGTCGCCAGCGGTGTCTGCCACACCGATGCCTATACCCTGTCCGGTGCCGACCCGGAAGGGATCTTCCCATCGATCCTCGGCCACGAGGGCGGTGCCATCGTCGAAGCGGTAGGCGAGGGGGTGACCTCGGTCGCCGTGGGTGACCACGTCATCCCGCTGTACACCCCGGAATGCGGCAAGTGCAAGTTCTGCCTCTCGGGCAAGACCAACCTGTGCCAGGCCATCCGCGCCACCCAGGGCAAGGGCCTGATGCCGGACGGCACCACGCGCTTCTCGTACAAGGGCCAGCAGCTGTTCCACTACATGGGCACCTCGACGTTCTCCGAATACACCGTGCTGCCGGAAATTTCCGTGGCCAAGATCCAGAAAGAAGCACCACTGGAAAAGGTCTGCTTGCTGGGCTGTGGCGTCACCACCGGTATTGGCGCAGTACTCAACACTGCCAAGGTCAAGCCGGGTGATACCGTGGCCATCTTCGGCCTCGGTGGCATCGGCCTGTCGGCCGTGATCGGTGCGGTCAAGGCCAAGGCCTCGCGTATCATCGCCATCGACATCAACCCGGCCAAGTTCGAAATCGCCCGTCAATTGGGTGCCACCGATTGCGTCAACCCGAAAGACTACGATCGCCCGATCCAGGAAGTGATCGTCGACCTCACCGATGGTGGTGTGGACTTCTCCTTCGAGTGCATCGGCAACGTTCAGCTGATGCGTGCCGCCCTGGAATGCTGCCACAAGGGCTGGGGTGAGTCGGTGATCATCGGTGTGGCCGGTGCCGGCCAGGAAATTTCCACGCGTCCGTTCCAGCTGGTTACCGGTCGGGTTTGGCGGGGGTCGGCGTTCGGCGGCGTGCGTGGCCGCAGCGAGCTGCCGAGCTACGTGGAAATGTCCGAGAAAGGCGAGATCCCGCTGGACACCTTCATCACCCACACGATGGGTCTGGAAGACATCAACAAGGCCTTCGACCTGATGCATGAAGGCAAGAGCATCCGTAGCGTGATCCACTTCTGAGGTCTGCCATGAGCCTGGATAATATCTCCTGCCAGAAGAGCTTCGGCGGCTGGCACAAGCGTTACCGGCATCATTCCAAGGTGCTGGGTTGCGATATGGTGTTCGCTGTGTACCTGCCACCGCAGGCCGAGCAGGGCGAAAAGCTGCCGGTACTGTACTGGCTCAGCGGCCTCACCTGCACCGACGAGAACTTCATGCAGAAGGCCGGCGCCCAGCGTCTGGCCGCCGAGCTGGGGCTGATCATCGTGGCCCCCGATACCAGTCCGCGTGGCGAGCAGGTGCCGGGCGATCCGGACGGCGCCTGGGACTTCGGTCTGGGCGCTGGCTTTTACCTCAACGCCACCCAGCAACCCTGGGCCCAGCACTACCGCATGCACGACTATGTGGTGGAGGAGTTGCCAGCCCTGATCGAGGCACACTTCCCGGCGTCGGGCGCGCGCAGCATCAGTGGCCACTCCATGGGTGGGCATGGCGCGCTGGTGTGCGCCTTGCGCAATCCGGGGCGCTATCGTTCGGTGTCGGCATTCTCGCCGATCAGCAATCCGATGGATTGTCCTTGGGGCGAGAAGGCCTTCAGCCGCTACCTGGGTGAAGACCGTGGGCGCTGGCGGGAGTGGGATGCCAGCGTGCTGCTGGCCGAAACCCCTGCTGGCAAATGCCCGCCGTTGCTGGTGGACCAGGGCGACCGTGACGACTTTCTCGAGAAGCAACTCAAGCCTGAAGCGCTGGAACAGGCGGCACGCAAAGGTGGCCATGAAATGACCCTGCGTATGCAGCCGGGCTATGACCATAGCTACTACTTCATTGCCAGCTTCATCGAGGAACACCTGCGCCATCATGCGGTGGCACTGGGGCGGGTTTAACGCAACCTGTGGGCGCGGGCCTGCCCGCGAAGGGCTGCACAGCAGCCCCAATCCCACACATCCCCTGCAAAGCAGGTAGAATCACGCCCTGACTCATTCAGGGCGTTTTTTTATGCGTATTGGCCACGGCTACGATGTGCACCGGTTCTGCGACGGTGATTTCATTACCCTGGGCGGGGTGCGTATCCCCCACAAATACGGCCTGCTGGCCCACTCCGACGGTGACGTGCTGCTGCACGCCCTGAGCGATGCCTTGCTGGGCGCTGCTGCGCTGGGCGATATCGGCAAGCACTTCCCTGACACTGACCCGCAGTTCAAGGGCGCTGACAGCCGCGCGCTGCTGCGCCATGTGGTCGGTATCGTCAAGGCCAAGGGCTGGAAGGTCGGCAACGTTGACGCCACCATTGTCGCCCAGGCACCGAAAATGGCCCCGCACATCGAAACCATGCGCCAGTTGATCGCCGAAGACCTGCAGGTCGGACTGGACCAGGTCAATGTCAAGGCCACCACCACAGAGAAGCTGGGCTTTACCGGCCGCGAGGAGGGCATCGCCGTGCATTCGGTCGCCCTGCTGCTGCCAGCATGACCGAACTGGAACTGCTGGGCCCGCGCGCATCGGGCGAACCCCTGGGCACCGCCGTCCTCAAAGCGGTTGCCGAAGACTTTCAGGTTGACGAAGTCCTGGACATACCGCTATCGGGCCAAGGCGAGCACCTGTGGCTGTGGGTCGAGAAGCGTGATCTGAACACTGAAGAAGCCGCCCGGCGCCTTGCCCGCGCCGCTGGCGTGCCGGTGCGCAGCATCAGCTACGCCGGCCTGAAGGACCGCCAGGCGCTGACTCGCCAGTGGTTCAGCCTGCACCTGCCAGGCAAGGCCGACCCGGATCTGTCACGTGCCGAGGATGCCAGCCTGCGTGTGCTCAAACAGGTGCGTCACCAGCGCAAACTGCAGCGCGGCGCGCATTCGGCCAACGGGTTCACCCTGCGCCTGACGGCCCTGGCTGCCGATCACCAAGCGGTGGATGCGCGCCTGGAGCAGCTCAAGCAGCAAGGTGTGCCCAACTACTTCGGCACCCAGCGCTTCGGGCACGGTGGTGGCAACGTCCATGACGCCCTCGATTGGGCTGCGCGCAAGGCTTTGCCTGAACAGCGCAACGTGCGTTCGCGGCTGCTGTCGGCCGGGCGCAGCTACCTGTTCAACCAGTTGTTGGCTGCGCGTGTCGCTGACGGTAGCTGGGCCCGGGCCCAGGTCGGGGACCTGCTGGCGTTCACCGACAGCCGCAGTTTCTTCCCGGCGGGTGAGGCGGAATGTGCCGACCCGCGCCTGGCGATTCTCGACTTGCACCCAACCGGCCCGATGTGGGGGGAGGGCGCTTCGCCTGCTGGCGGTGCACCCGCCCAGCTGGAAAACACGATCGGCGCACGTCAGCCGGCACTTTGCCAGTGGCTGGCCCAGGCGGGCATGGATCACGAACGGCGAATTCTGCGGCTCCCTATTGGCAGCCTGACGTGGCATTATCCCGAGCCTGATATCCTGCAACTGGAATTCGTCCTGCCGGCCGGATGCTTCGCCACCGTGGTGGTGCGTGAAGTCGTGGATCTGGTGTCGGCAGGGCAGACGGACAGCCCATGCGTATTCTGATTTCGAATGACGACGGTGTTACCGCACCTGGCATCGCCGCGCTGCACGCTGCGCTGGTGGATTATGCCGAGTGCGCGGTGATCGCCCCGGATCAAGACAAGAGCGGCGCCAGCAGTTCGCTGACGCTGGACCGGCCACTGCATCCGCAGACCCTGGCCAATGGCTTCATCAGCCTCAACGGCACGCCGACCGACTGCGTGCACCTGGGGCTCAATGGGCTGTTGCCGCAGGCGCCGGACATGGTCGTGTCGGGGATCAACCTCGGTGCCAACCTGGGCGATGACGTGCTGTATTCGGGAACGGTCGCTGCGGCGCTGGAAGGCCGCTTCCTCGGCGGTACCTCGCTGGCGTTCTCGCTGTTGTCGCGCCAGCCGGACAACCTGCCGACTGCGGCCCATATCGCCCGTCGTCTGGTCGAGGCACAGTCGCGCCTGGTGTTGCCGCCACGCACCGTACTCAACGTCAATATTCCCAACTTGCCACTGGAGCACATCCGTGGCATCCAGCTCACCCGTCTCGGTCACCGGGCGCGGGCAGCGGCGCCAACCAAGGTGGTCAACCCGCGTGGCAAGGAAGGCTACTGGATTGCCGTGGCCGGTGATGCCGAGGACGGCGGCCCGGGCACCGACTTCCACGCGGTGATGCAAGGCTACGTATCGATTACCCCGTTGCAGCTCGACCGCACCTTCAATGATGCCTTCGAGCAGCTCGATGGATGGCTGGAGGGCCTGCTCTGATGCGCGAGGACGATATGCTGCGGCGTGGCATCGGCATGACCTCTCAGCGTACCCGGGAGCGGCTGATCCAGCGCTTGTGCGAAGAGGGGGTTTCGAACGCCAAGGTGCTCGACGTGATCCGTCGTACGCCGCGCCACCTGTTCGTCGACGAGGCGCTGGCGCATCGGGCTTACGAAGACACCGCGCTGCCGATCGGCCACAACCAGACCATCTCCCAGCCGTTCATGGTTGCTCACATGAGCGAACTGCTGCTCGAGGCTGGGCCGCTGGACAAGGTGCTGGAAATTGGCACCGGTTCGGGCTACCAGACGGCGATCCTGGCCCAGCTGGTCGAGCGGGTGTTTTCGGTAGAGCGCATCAAGGTGCTGCAGGACCGGGCCAAAGAGCGCCTGGTGGAGCTTAACCTGCGCAACGTGGTATTCCGCTGGGGTGACGGGTGTGAGGGGTGGCCGGCGCTTGCGCCGTACAACGGCATCATCGTCACCGCCGTGGCGCCGGAAGTGCCACAGGCCCTGCTCGACCAACTGGCACCCGGTGGACGCATGGTCATCCCGGTAGGGCCCGCCGGCGAAGCGCAGCAACTGATGCTGATCGTGCGCGAGGAGCACGGATTCTCCCGTCGCGTACTGGGGGCTGTGCGTTTCGTGCCGCTGCTCAATGGGCCGCTGGCCTGAGGCCTGTTGATCCGAGCTGTGCAGGCATGAGGCTCGGTGTATTTTTGTGCCGGTGGCGAATTCTTGTCGCTTCGCCCTGTCTATCAGGCGGTGCGAAGCGCTAACGCACGGCGTGCACCGGGTTTTGCCCGTCATTTGAACCCGTCTGCCATTACCGGCTGGCTTGGTTATAATTGCAACAATATTGCATTTCTTGTCTTCATATCGATTTTCGGCACCATGAGGGGAGCGCGGGTGGGTCACACAGTCATTCGGCAGCGCAAGGACGGGTCGGGTTTCAAGCTTCTGGTGATTGCATTGGCCATGGGCACGTTTCTGGTGGGTTGCTCAAGCACCAGCAGCACCAGCGCGCGGGTGGTCGACCGCAACAGCACCGTGCCCAAGCGCCCGGCGGTGACGTCTGGGCAGTACATCGTCAAGCCTGGCGATACCCTGTTCTCCATCGCCTTCCGTTATGGTTGGGACTACAAGGAGCTGGCTGCACGCAACGGCATTCAGGCGCCTTATACCATCCGCCCGGGCCAAGCGATTCGTTTCAGCAGCGGTTCCAGCAGCCGCACCACGGTGGTGTCCAGCCCGTCCTCGTCAAGCCGCACCACGGTCACGCGGCGGCCTGTGGGCAGCACTGCCACCGCGCCTGCCAGCACCAGCAAGCCGGCCACGCCGGCCTCTTCGAGCAGCGCGCCAGTGGTTGCCACCGTACCGGCTGCGGAGCGTGCGGTAGGCGGCTGGACCTGGCCTGCCAATGGCGTGCTGATTGGAAAATTTGCTTCAAACGGTAGTTTGAATAAAGGCATTGATATCGCCGGTGATTTGGGACAGCCTGTTTTTGCTGCGTCTGATGGTGCGGTGGTTTATGCCGGGAGTGGTTTGAGGGGCTACGGCGAGCTGATCATCATCAAGCACAGCGACACCTACGTCAGTGCCTACGGTCATAACCGCAGGCTGTTGGTTCGGGAGGGGCAGCAGGTCAAGGCAGGGCAGTCGATTGCTGAAATGGGGTCTACGGGCACAGATCGGGTGAAGCTGCATTTCGAGATTCGCCGCCAGGGAAAACCCGTCGATCCGCTCCAGTTCCTGCCACGTCGTTGACCGTTGTACCCAGCCTGTTCCTGTGATGTAGAGGGGACAGGCTCAAGCGCTGCCAGGGAGAAAGGTGCCGCTCGAGTCTGAGTTCGAACTCAGCAAAGGATTATAACAATGGCTCTCAGTAAAGAAGTGCCGGAGTTTGACATCGACGATGACGTACTCCTGATGGAGACGGGTATCGTTTTGGAAACGGATGTGGTGTCAGACGAACCTGCTGTATCTTCGGTTCGGACGAGGGCCAAGTCGGGCTCTTCGCTCAAGCAACACAAGTACATCGATTACAGCAGGGCGCTCGATGCCACCCAGCTGTATCTCAACGAGATTGGTTTCTCGCCGCTGCTTTCGCCGGAAGAAGAAGTGCATTTTGCGCGCTTGTCGCAAAAGGGTGACCCTGCCGGGCGCAAGCGCATGATCGAAAGCAACCTGCGCCTGGTTGTCAAAATTGCCCGTCGTTACGTGAACCGTGGCCTGTCGTTGCTCGACCTGATCGAGGAGGGCAACCTGGGGCTGATCCGTGCGGTCGAAAAGTTCGACCCGGAGCGTGGTTTCCGTTTTTCGACCTACGCGACCTGGTGGATTCGCCAGACCATCGAACGGGCGATCATGAACCAGACCCGCACCATTCGCCTGCCGATCCACGTGGTCAAGGAACTGAACGTCTACCTGCGCGCCGCGCGCGAGCTGACGCAGAAACTCGACCACGAGCCCTCGCCGGAAGAAATCGCCACCTTGCTGGAAAAGCCGGTCGCCGAGGTCAAGCGTATGCTCGGCCTGAACGAGCGGGTGTCTTCGGTAGACGTGTCGCTTGGCCCGGATTCGGACAAGACCCTGCTCGATACCCTCACCGACGACCGCCCGACCGACCCATGCGAACTGCTGCAGGATGACGACCTGTCGCAGAGCATAGACCAGTGGCTGGGTGAGTTGACCGACAAGCAGCGCGAGGTGGTGGTGCGTCGCTTCGGCCTGCGAGGGCATGAAAGCAGTACACTCGAAGATGTTGGCCTGGAGATTGGCCTGACCCGGGAACGGGTGCGGCAGATTCAGGTAGAAGGGCTCAAGCGCTTGCGCGAGATCCTTGAAAAGAATGGTCTGTCCAGCGAGTCATTGTTCCAGTAGCCAGTGCTGCAACAAAGGACGCCCCGATAATCTCGGGGCGTCTTTGTTTGTGGCGAAAAGCGAGTTTCCGTTCAGATTGCCGGGGCGAATGACGCCCAGACTCTGCCAGGCAGGACACCTATCAAATGTGTACAGCGCTACCCCAGTAACATCGCGTGTAAGCCTTTGCTTACTCGTTGTGTAAGCTTTCCATACAACCTTCAGTAAATCAAAGCCGTTTCCAAAGGCTGCATTTTTACAACCCATTGAAAAGCATGGTTTATTCACCGGTGAGTAAATGTGTCCGCGGAAATACCTTGCAAGCTCCATCGCTTGCTCGTGTGGCTGAACCCGCTAGTATTCGAACTGTGCACAGGGACATGCACAGGCTTTCAGGATGAAGGCCAGGGACATCGCAAGAAGCGATTTCATCAGGATGATGTTCGGGACAAGCAGGGACTACGGAAAAAATGTGGGCGGGTCAAACCGCCCCTTTTTTTTGCCCGTAGGAAAACAAAAAAAGGCCCCGAAGGGCCTTTTTTGCGTCTGGGCGCTATCAGCGCTCCAGGTCGGCAATCTTGCCAGGCTTGCCGTCCCATTCTTCAGCGTCCGGCAGGGCGTCCTTACGCTCGGTGATGTTAGGCCAGATTTCCGCCAGCTCGGCGTTCAGCTCGATGAAGTTTTCCATGCCAGAAGGCACTTCGTCTTCCGAGAAGATGGCTTGCGCTGGGCACTCCGGCTCGCACAAGGCGCAGTCGATGCACTCGTCCGGGTGGATGACCAGGAAGTTCGGGCCTTCGTAGAAGCAGTCCACCGGACAGACTTCCACGCAGTCGGTGTATTTGCATTTGATGCAGTTGTCGGTGACGACGAAGGTCATTTCTAATTCTCTCCTCAGGCGACGGCGGCGGCCCTTCCTCTCAGGGCCGCGCGGTTTACGGGTATGTGGCTGCAGGCCAGGCTAATAACCTGCAGCACCAGCAAACCGCGGCGGATTCTACCAGCTTGTAATGGGCGCCGTTATAACAGGTTCTTTAGTTGATATAGCATTTCGATAGCTTGACGCGGGGTCATGTCGTCCAACTGCAGCTTGCCCAGCTTCTCGATGGCTGGATGAGGCAGGCTGGCAAACAAGTCGCTCTGGTGCGGCACTTGCGGCGCATCCTTGGCCTTGTGGGCCGCAGGCTGCTCATGGGGCAGGCTGTTGGTTTCCAGCCGGCCAAGGTGTTCGCGGGCACGCTGGATCACCGCCGTTGGTACGCCGGCCAGCTGCGCGACGGCCAGGCCGTAGCTTTGGCTGGCAGGGCCGGGGAGCACGTGGTGCAGGAACACGATGCGTTCATTGTGCTCGGTGGCGTTCAGGTGCACGTTGGCCACCAGCGGCTCGCTCTCCGGCAGCACGGTCAGTTCGAAGTAGTGGGTGGCGAACAGTGTGTAGGCACGCAGCTGGGCCAGGCGCTCGGCGGCGGCCCACGCCAGCGACAGGCCGTCGAAGGTGCTGGTACCGCGGCCCACCTCGTCCATCAGCACCAGGCTGCGGTCGGTGGCGTTGTGCAGGATGTTGGCGGTTTCGCTCATCTCGACCATGAAGGTCGAGCGCCCGCCGGCCAGGTCGTCACTGGAGCCGATGCGGGTGAAGATGCGATCGACCAGCGACAGCTCGCAGCTGGCTGCCGGCACGAAGCTACCGATGTGGGCCAGGAGCACGATAAGCGCAGTCTGGCGCATGTAGGTAGATTTACCGCCCATGTTTGGGCCGGTGATGATCAGCATGCGCGTGCTGTTGTCCAGGCCCAGGTCGTTGGCCACGAACGGCGTGGTCAGTACCTGTTCCACCACCGGGTGGCGGCCCTGCTCGATGCGCAGGCACGGTTCGTCGACAAAGCGCGGGCAGTTAAGGTCGAGGTTCAGCGCCCGCTCGGCCAGGTTGCTGAGCACATCCAGTTCGGCCAGGGCGGCGGCGCTGTCCTGCAGCGGCGCCAGGTGGCTGATCAGGGTTTCCAGCAGGGCGTCGTAGAGCATCTTCTCACGGGCCAGGGCGCGGCTCTTGGCCGACAAGGCCTTGTCCTCGAACGCCTTCAGTTCCGGGGTGATGAAGCGCTCGGCGCCTTTGAGGGTCTGGCGGCGGATGTAGTCGCCCGGGGCCTGCTCGGCCTGCTTGGTCGGCAGTTCGATGAAGTAGCCGTGCACGCGGTTGTAGCCGACCTTTAGGTTGGCAAGGCCGGTGCGAGCCTTTTCCCGGGTTTCCAGGTCGATCAGAAACTGGCCGGCGTTCTCGCTGATTGCCAGCAGCTCGTCCAGTTCGTTGTCATAGCCGGCCTTCAGCACACCGCCGTCGCGGATCACCGCCGGCGGGTTATCGATGATCGCCCGCTCCAGCAGGCTGGCCAGCTCCGGATAGGTGCCGGTAATGGCCGCCAGACGCGCCAGGTGCGGCGCTTCGAGCTCGGTCATGGCGTTCTGCAACTCTGGCAACGCGCCCAGCGCATCGCGCAGGCGTGCCAGGTCGCGCGGGCGGGCATTGCGCAGGCCAATACGGGCGAGTATCCGCTCGATATCGCCAATCTCCTTCAGCTGCGGCTGCAGCTTCTCGAAGCGGTAGCCGTCGAGCAGACAGCGGATCGAGTCCTGGCGTGCCTGCAGCACCTTGAGGTCGCGCAGTGGACGGTTCAGCCAGCGGCTCAGCAGGCGGCTGGCCATGGCAGTCTGGCAGCGGTCGATCACCGATTGCAGGGTGTTGTCGCGCCCGCCAGCCAGGTTGATGTCCAGCTCCAGGTTGCGCCGGCTGGCTCCATCGAGGATGACCGTATCGTCCAGGCGCTCGTGGCGCAGGCTGCGCAGGTGCGGCAGGGCGGTGCGCTGGGTTTCCTTGGCGTAGGTCAGCAGGCAGCCGGCGGCACCGATGGCCAGGGTCAGCTTGTCGCAGCCGAAGCCCTTGAGGTCCTTGGTCGCGAACTGTTGGCACAGGGCCTTGCGTGCCGAGTCGCGGTCGAAGTCCCAGGGGGCGCGGCGGCGGGCGCCTGGGCGTTTTTCCGCAGGCAGGTCCCGTGGCCAGTCGTCGGGGATCAACAGCTCGACCGGGTTCAGGCGCTCGAGTTCGGCCAGCAGGTTTTCCCAGCCCTTGATCTCCTGCACGCTGAAATTGCCGCTGGTGATGTCCAGTACCGCCAGGCCGAACAGGCGCTCGTCACCGAGCAGTGCGGCAATCAGGTTGTCGCGGCGCTCGTCGAGCAGTGCCTCGTCACTGACCGTGCCGGGGGTGATGATGCGCACCACCTGGCGCTCCACCGGGCCCTTGCTGGTGGCGGGGTCGCCGATCTGCTCACAGATCACCACCGACTCGCCGAGCTTGACCAGCTTGGCCAGGTAGCCCTCCAGCGAATGGAACGGGATCCCGCACATGGGGATGGACTGGCCGGCCGACTGACCGCGGGCGGTCAGGGTGATATCCAGCAGTTTCGCGGCCTTTTTCGCATCTTCGTAGAAGATCTCGTAGAAGTCGCCCATGCGGTAGAACATCAGCTGGTCCGGGTGCTGGTTTTTCAGCTTCCAGTACTGCTGCATCATCGGGGTGTGTGCGGAAAGATCTGACATTCAGGGCCTTACAGGGGGGATCTGGTTGGCGATGGTAAACCGGTAATGGTACAGGCTTTTTCGTTGCGATGCAGGCGCGCGCTATGGGGCATGCGCGCGCAGCCTGGCGGGCAGTGGTGGAGCTGCGCCGCGTAACCCTCTAAAATGCGCGCCCCTCGACGAATGCCCCTAGCCCTGATTTGCAAGATGAATGTGTCCAGCCCTGTCCCTTATGTAACGCAACAGCTGATCTACCTCCTTTATGGCGAGCGCCGGATCTATCAGCTGGAGGCAAAACTCAGCATCCTCACCGCCCTGGCCCGTTGCAAGCCGGCTGAGCTGCCGGTGATCCGCGTGCTTACCGACCAGCCACAGGCTTTTGCCGGCTGGCCGGTGGAAGTGATCGCACTG
Source organism: Pseudomonas sp. JR33AA (assembly GCF_021378985.1). Taxonomy (NCBI): domain Bacteria; kingdom Pseudomonadati; phylum Pseudomonadota; class Gammaproteobacteria; order Pseudomonadales; family Pseudomonadaceae; genus Pseudomonas; species Pseudomonas sp. JR33AA. Next base: position 262,142 of record NZ_JAJSAW010000002.1, on the reverse strand, counting down.
GACGAGCAGACCTTGCAGGCCTGGGCTGGCGACGGCGGCTACACCCACCGGCGCAAGGCCTGTGCCATTGCCCAGGCCGGGCAGTGGGCGGACAAGACCGTGTTCATCGATACCGATACGGTATTTTTGCAGTCGCCGCAAAAACTGTTCAGCCAGGTCGATGCCGGGCAATTCCTGGTCGACGAGGTGGAACTGAGCTGGGCCGAGGCCTCGCGCAGCAGTTATTACCGCAGCTTCACCGAGGGCCTTGCGGGGGCGGGCGAAGCACCGGCCGATGACTTGCGGCTGTGTAACAGCGGTGTCATGGGCTTTACCCGCGACAACGTTGGCATCGCCAAGCGCGCCATCGGGCGGATCGACCACTGGACGCCGTATGCCCGTGACCTGCATACGATCGAGCAGATCGCCTTTTCCTTCGAATTGCACGGCGCGCCGATCAACGAGGCGCGCGGCGTGATCAGCCATTACTTTGCGATGAAGCAGTACGTGCATGCCATCCTGGAAATCTTCTTTGCCCGGCACGGCGAGCATTTCCATTCGAAGATGCCAGGTCTGGCCCTGAAGGTGCCGGCGCATCGCCCGGCACCCTCGTGGCTGGGTCGGCTCTCGGTGAAATGGAGCCTCAAGCATGTACCCCGCGAGCTGCGTGGCATCGGCCGCAAGTTGCTCTACGGCAGTGTGATGAGTGGTGATGACTATCAGCGTGCGTGCAAGGTGGTCTGGTGGCGTTCGGCAATCGAGGACATGCGCAAGCTGGGCGGCTTCGACTGGAGCCAGGACTGGCCTGACGGGCTGCCGCGGCTGGGGCAGCGTGACGAACTGGCGTTCAGCGAAATCGCCCGGGACAGCCTGAAAGTTTCCTGAGCCAGAGCCCGAAGCAGGGTGATAGGGTAGAGAACCGCCCTCAAGGAGCACCCTGCATGGACCCGATCACCACGCTCGCCACCCGCCTGGGTGAGCACCTGCGCCGATTCAATGCGCAGGTGACTACCGCCGAATCATGCACCGGTGGTGGCATTGCCGAAGCCATCACCCGCATTCCTGGCAGCTCGGCCTGGTTCGAGGCCGGTTACGTCACCTATTCCAATCCCCAGAAAACCCGCCAGCTGGGGGTGCCTGAAGCGTTGTTCGGTCAGGTGGGGGCCGTCAGCCAGGAAGTGGTCGAAGCCATGGTCCGCGGGGCTCAGGCTGCCAGTGGCGCACGGTTTGCCGTGGCGGTGAGTGGTGTGGCCGGGCCGGACGGCGGCTCGCCAGCCAAACCGGTGGGCACTGTGTGGCTGGCCTGGGGTGACGGCAACCAGGTGTTCAGCGAGCGCCGGCAGTTCGACGGTGACCGCGAGGCGGTGCGCCGACAGACGGTGATCGCCGCGTTAGACGGCTTGTTACAGCTTGGTGCCGAGTAAATCGACAACAGGGGTTTGCGCGAGCGTCTGCCTGTGGAATAATACTGGCTACTTATACAGGTATTCCGGCCGTCAGGGCCAAGTCGAACACGTGAGGATTTCAATGGACGACAACAAGAAGCGCGCCTTGGCTGCGGCCCTGGGTCAGATCGAACGCCAATTCGGTAAAGGCGCGGTCATGCGCATGGGTGACCATGAGCGTCAAGGCATTCCGGCCATCTCCACCGGCTCGCTGGGCCTGGATATCGCCCTGGGCATTGGCGGTCTGCCAAAAGGCCGTATCGTCGAGATCTACGGCCCGGAATCGTCGGGTAAGACCACGCTGACCCTGTCTGTCATCGCTGAAGCGCAGAAGAACGGTGCCACCTGCGCCTTCGTCGACGCCGAACATGCTCTTGACCCTGAGTACGCCGGCAAGCTGGGTGTCAACGTCGATGACCTGCTGGTTTCGCAGCCAGACACCGGTGAGCAGGCCCTTGAAATCACCGACATGCTGGTGCGTTCCAACGCGGTCGACGTGATCATTGTCGACTCCGTTGCCGCGCTGGTGCCGAAGGCCGAGATCGAAGGCGAGATGGGTGACATGCATGTGGGCCTGCAGGCCCGTCTGATGTCCCAGGCGCTGCGCAAGATCACCGGTAACATCAAGAACGCGAACTGCCTGGTCATCTTCATCAACCAGATCCGTATGAAGATCGGTGTGATGTTCGGCAGCCCGGAAACCACTACCGGTGGTAACGCCCTGAAGTTCTACGCTTCGGTCCGTCTGGACATCCGCCGTACCGGCGCGGTCAAGGAAGGCGACGAGGTGGTTGGCAGCGAAACCCGCGTCAAGATCGTCAAGAACAAGGTCTCGCCTCCGTTCCGTCAGGCTGAGTTCCAGATTCTTTACGGAAAAGGCATCTACCGTAACGGCGAGATCATTGACCTGGGTGTATCTCAGGGCCTGGTCGAGAAGTCCGGTGCCTGGTACGCCTACCAGGGCAACAAAATCGGTCAAGGCAAAGCCAACGCTGCCAAGTACCTGGCTGAGAACCCGGCTATTGGTGCCGAGATCGAGAAGCAGATTCGTGAGAAGTTGCTGAAAGCCGGTGCTGCTGCTGAGGCTGGCAAGGCTGCTGCTGTTGCCGAAGCTGATGCGGATGACATGGCCGACGCTGACGCCGGTTATTAATTGCGCAGTAGATAGCCGAATATGTCTGCCGTACTCGACACCCCCGTCGCCATCCGGCGGACAGCCATGGACCTGCTTGCACGACGTGAGCACGGTAGAGTCGAGCTGACGCGCAAGTTGCGTCAGCGCGGCGCTTCGGACGAGTTGATCGAGCCTGAACTCGATCGGCTCGCCGAAGAAGGGTTGCTTAGTGAAGCCCGCTACCTCGAGAGTTTCATCCGCTATCGTTCCGGCTCTGGCTATGGCCCTGCGCGTATTCGCGAAGAGCTGTGTCAGCGTGGTTTGGCGCGTGCAGATATCGACCAAGCCCTGCGTGAAAGCGAGGTGGATTGGGGCGAGCGTATGCGAGACGTGTGGCAGCGCAAGTTTGCAGGGCAACGCCCGCAAGACCCGCGTAGCCGCGCCCAGCAGAGCCGGTTCCTGGCTTACCGTGGGTTCCCCATGGACATGATCGGCCGTCTGCTCAGCGGGCGTGATCTCGACGATTATTGACTCTCCAAACTACAGGGGGACGTGCACGTCGCGGACAATCTGTTTTGCCCAATGCCCCCAGCTGTCTCCCTTCCATTGTAGGAGCGGGTTCACCCGCGAATACGGTGGCGGCCACGACGGTAAATGGCCGGGGATATTGGCCAGCAGGCCCGGCCCTTTCGCGGGTAAACCCGCTCCTACGGCGGGCTGCGCTGCTCATCAACATCAACTCACTTTCAGCGCCTGCCTGGCCCTCTGTGTGGTGTGCATGGGTTGCGGCTTGGCCCAGTTCTCCGGCAGGTTGATGAAATCCACCAGCTCACGCAAGCGGCCCTGATCCCGGCCGTTGAAGGCGAATGAAAGGCGGGTCAGATGGCTGTAATTGCCAACTTCGTGCTCGGCGCTGCTATCCGCTTGCTGGTGAAATTTGCCACTCAGGCGTAAATCGGCAAACCCTTCCTGAATGTCATACAACGCCGCGTCGCTGAGCGCATGGTGCATGCGGATCACAAACTGGCTCTTCAGCCAGCGGCTGGAGTGATAGTTGCTGTAGAACTGGTTGATTTCCTCAACCGCCTCGTCAGCACTGTGTACCAGGCGCACCAGCTTCAGGTCGCTGGGCAGGATGTAGCGGTTTTCTTCCAACTGGCGGCTGATGAAGTCCAGGCAGTCACGCCAGAAGCTGCCGCCCGGTGAGTCCAACAGTACCACCGGCACCAGTGGGCTCTTGCCGGTCTGGATCAGGGTCAGTACCTCCAGCGCTTCATCCAGGGTGCCGAAGCCGCCAGGGCACAACACCAGGCCATCGGCCTCCTTGACGAAGAACAGCTTGCGGATGAAGAAAAAGTGGAACGGCAGCAGTTTGTCGGTACCGTTCACCGTCGGGTTGGCGTGTTGTTCGAAGGGTAAGGTGATGTTGAAGCCCAGGCTGTGCTCGCTGCCGGCGCCTTCGTGGGCGGCCGCCATGATGCCGCCGCCGGCGCCGGTGATAACCATCAGATCGGAGCGCGCAAGCGTGGCGCCCAGCTCGCGGGCCAGGGCGTACATCGGATGCTCGAGCGGGGTGCGTGCCGAACCGAATACGGTCACTTTGCGTCGGCCCTTGTAGCGCTGCAGGGTGCGGAACGACTGGTCCAGTTCGCGCAGGGCCTGCAGGGTGATCTTGGCGCTCCAGCGGTCGCTGTCGTCATGGGCCATGCGCAGGATGGTCAGCATCATGTCGCGGTAGAGCGGCAGGTTAGGGCTGTTGGGGGCAACCAGTTGCAGTTGTGCTTCGATATTGCTCAGGTCGATATTGTTGTCGCGGAAATGGCTGAACAGCAGTTCATTCGAATGGTAAGGCATGCGACGTCTCCTTCTGCACCAATACCTCTGACCTCAATCTAGACCCTGGCGCCCGATTGTGCCGAGGTGTTCGGCGCAGCCGCCTGTCGGGCTGCGGCCATCGCCAGCACGGGTTTGGTTAACTGGTAGAGCGAAACGTGTCGATGCAGGAGGTGGCGGTATGCATCGCTTGGTCATCGAAGTGGACTGGCAGCTCTACCAGCAGCTGGAGAATGCGGCCCAGGTGCATCACCTGAGCCTTGAAGCCGAGTGCCGCCGCAGGCTGTCGGGGCTAGAGTGTCGGTCACGATACTTGCAGGCGTTGTTGGCGGAAATGCGCGCCGATGCCGTTGAAGGGCGCTGGCGCGCTCATGAGGACGAGAAGGTGTAGCGTTATCGCTGTGCTTACTTCTTCTTGTTGCCGGCCACGCAGCTGGCGTTGTCGAAGGCCTGGTCCATGACGGGCTGGTTGGTCTTGTAGACCGTGAAGCGGTAGACCATGACGGCGCCCTTGGACATCAGCTTGCGGAAGCCGTTGTTGCGGCACACGCTGTCGCCGAGCTGGCTACGCACCTGCTCAGGGTTGGCCTGCATGCGCTCTGCGTGGCTCTGGCGTACGCTCAGATGGTTGACCAGCGCCTTGCCTTCAACGGTGTAACCCTGATCGAGGATGTCCTCGTTGATTGCGCGTGGGGTGCCGACGCTGCTCTCTTTAGCGACCTTCTGCAGCAGGGTGTTCAGGTCGTAATCCTGCTTGGATGCCGCCTGGGCTGCCAGAGGCAGGGCGAGCAGCAGGCTCAGGGCGGGGGCGATAAGGCGCAGCATGAATCTCTCCTGGTTCGATGACTGGCGCTTTGACATGCGCGGGTCGACGGCGTTCCGTGAAATTGCGTGCGGCGAGGTCCGGCACGGTCAAAAAAAACGATTATAAGGAGCGCTTTGCCGGCTGCACAGCAATTGCCACCTGTTCTGGTAGACTGGCCGTCTTGTTTTCGCCGAGTCATCCTTGTGTCCATTTTCAATCTGTCCAGAGGCCTGCCGGCATGAGCCATGCGGTAGCGCGTCTGCGCGCCGAACGCCTGGCCCGCAGCAACAAGCCTTTCATCGCCCGAGGCTCGCGTGCCGAGCGTTGCCCGGATTGCCGGGTCATCGCCACCCATTGCCTGTGTGCCTGGAAGCCCAGGGTGCAGGCTGACGCAGGTGTGTGCCTGCTGATGCACGACACCGAGCCGCTGAAACCCACCAACACCGGCTGGTTGATTGCCGACCTGGTTGAAGACACATGGGCCTTCGGCTGGTTGCGCACTGCGGTTGACGAGCGCCTGCTGGCCTTGCTCGATGACCCGCGCTGGCAGCCTTATATCGTTTTTCCGGGCGAGTTCGTTGCCCAGGAGCGGGTGGTCAGCGAGGTGGTGCGCGAGCCGGGCAAGCGTCCACTGTTCATCCTGCTAGATGCCACCTGGACCGAAGCGCGCAAGATGTTCCGCAAAAGCCCGTACCTGGACCGCTTCCCGGTGTTGAGCCTGCAAGCCGAGCAAATGTCGCGCTACCGCCTGCGGCGCTCAAAGCGCGATGATCATTTCTGTACGGCAGAAGTTGCGGCCATGTGCCTGGACCTTGCTGGCGATAGCCAGGCTTCGCAGGCGCTGGATGCCTATCTGGATGTGTTCAGCCTGCATTACCTGAGCGGCAAGCGGCGTCTGCCGCTTGACGAGCAGGACGACACCCACCAGCGTTTGCATACCTTCCTATAGTACAAGGGGCACAACCCCTGCTTTGGTTCATAATGACGGAGCTGGCAGCCAGGGTGGGCGAGACGGCAGGGCGATTGGCTAGATCCCCCTTGACCGCGCTCGGCCTCCTTGGCGCCGATTCCCCGCCGGGCGCTTTCCTTCCCTTCGAGTGCCTGGCACAGAACAGGATCCTTAGATCGATGGCCACATACGAAATCCTGATTGCCGATGACCACCCACTGTTCCGTGGCGCCCTGCGCCAGGCCGTTACCCTCGGGCTGGGCTCCGATGTGCGTCTGGTCGAAGTCGCGAGCATTGCCGAACTGGAAACCCGCCTGAGCGAAAAAGCCGACTGGGACCTGGTGCTGCTGGACTTGAACATGCCGGGTGCCTACGGTTTTTCCGGTCTGGTGCTGCTACGTGGGCAGTACCCGCAGATCCCCGTGGTGATGGTTTCGGCACAGGAAGAGGCCGCCGTGGTGGTCAAGTCCCGCGAATTCGGCGCCAGTGGTTTCATTCCCAAGTCCAGCCCCCTGGAAGTGATCCAGGATGCGGTGCGCAAGGTGCTGGACGGCGAGGTCTGGTGGCCGCCGCAGGCGTTCGAAAAGGTCGATGTTTCGGCCGAGGCCAAGGCCGCCAGCGAAGGCTTGGCCAGCCTCACGCCGCAGCAGTTCCGCGTATTGACCATGGTCTGCGAAGGCTTGCTGAACAAGCAGATCGCCTATGAGCTGAGCGTGTCGGAAGCAACCATCAAGGCCCACGTGACCGCGATCTTCCGCAAGCTGGGCGTGCGTACCCGGACCCAGGCTGCGTTGCTGCTGCAACAACTTGAATCGGTTGCCAGCAACTGACAGCATGTGGCTTCACGCTTTTTTGACCCGAGCCGGTCTAGTCTGCTGGCCTTTCTGCTGTGAAGTGACGCACATGACATCACCATTCAAGGGCCAGACCGGCCTCAAACGCATCTTCAACGCCGCTGGCTACTCGCTGGACGGCCTGCGTGCCGCCTTCACTGGCGAGGCCGCGTTCCGCCAACTGGTGCTGCTCAACGTGCTGCTGATCCCGATCGCCTTCTGGCTGCCGGTCAGCCGCGCCGAGCGGGCAATAATGATCGCCGTTTGCCTGCTGGGGCTGATAGTCGAGCTGTTCAACTCGGCGGTGGAAGCGGCCATCGATCGCATTTCGCTGGAGCGCCACCCGCTGTCGAAAAATGCCAAGGACATGGGCAGCGCCGCACAGCTGGTGGCACTGACCATGGTGGCGCTGGTGTGGGGTGTGATCCTGCTTTAAGCGATCGGCGGCAGCACGATCTCGTCACTGCGGGTAAAGCCCGCAGTGAAGCTGCGGCATAGCTCGAGAAACTCACGCATGGCCGAGGTCTGGTACTTCTGTTTGTGCCAGATGAAGTAGAACTGACGCAGCAGGTCCAGCTCCGGTGTTTCCACAGGTACCAGGCTGCCACGGCGAAAGGCGTCACGCAGGGCCAGACGTGAAATGCAGCCGATGCCCAGGCCCGACTCCACCGCGCGCTTGATCGCTTCGGTGTGCTCCAGCTCCAGGCGAATATTAAGGTTGGCGCGGTGGTGGCGCATGGCCTGGTCGAAGGTCAGGCGCGTGCCTGAGCCTTGCTCGCGCAGGATCCACGCCTCTTGCGAAAGGCTTTCGATATCGGCGCGGCCCAGTTTTGCCAAGGGGTGCTGTGGCGCACAGAACACCACCAGTTCGTCCTCGACCCACGGCTGAACTTCCAGGTCGGGGTGACTGCAGTCACCTTCGATTAGACCCAGATCAATTTCGTAGTGCGCGACCTGTTGCACGATATGCGCAGTATTTTGAACGTGCAGTTTCACCTGGCTTTCCGGGTGTGTCTGCATGTAGTTGCCGATCAGTAGGGTGGCCAGGTAGTTGCCGATGGTGAGCGTGGCGCCGACCGCCAGTGAGCCGAAACCGGATTTTCCGTTGAGCAGGTCTTCGATTTCCTTGGCCTGGTCAAGCAGGGCGACTGCTTGTGGCAGCAATTGATGGCCCAGGGCATTGAGGGCCAGGCGCTTGCCGGCGCGGTCGAACAGCTGGCAGCTCGATTGCCGCTCCAGTTCCGTGATAGAGGTACTGGCGGCCGACTGCGACAGCGCCAACAGGCTGGCGGCCCGAGAGACGCTTTGGTGCTGGGCGACGGCGACGAAGACTTGCATTTGACGGAGTGTGAATCGCATATCGATATAACCGATAACACATATCTTGATAATCCAGTTAACAGATATTGTCGCTGCCCCTAAACTATTGCGCAACTGTGCGCTTTGCGCGCGCGTTTTTCTTCAGGAGCCCCATCGATGAGCAACATGAACCACGAACGTGTCCTCAGTGTGCACCACTGGAACGACACCCTGTTCAGCTTCAAGTGCACCCGCGACCCGGGTCTGCGCTTCGAGAACGGTCAGTTCGTGATGATCGGCCTGCAGCAGGAAAGCGGCCGTCCGCTCATGCGTGCCTACTCCATCGCTTCGCCGAACTGGGAAGAGCACCTTGAATTCTTCAGCATCAAGGTGCCGGACGGCCCGCTGACCTCGCAGCTGCAACACCTGAAGGAAGGCGATGAGATCATCATCAGCAAGAAGCCTACCGGCACCCTGGTGCTCGACGACCTGAATCCTGGCAAGCACCTGTACCTGCTGAGCACCGGCACTGGCCTGGCGCCGTTCATGAGCGTCATCCAGGACCCGGAAACCTACGAGCGCTTTGAAAAAGTGATCCTGGTGCATGGCGTGCGCTACGTGAACGAAGTGGCCTACCGCGAGTTCATCACCGAGCACCTGCCGCAGAACGAGTTCTTCGGTGAGTCGGTTCGCGACAAGCTGATCTACTACCCGACCGTGACCCGCGAGCCGTTCGAAAACCAGGGCCGTCTGACCGACCTGATGCGCAGCGGCAAGCTGTTCAGCGACATCGGTCTGCCGCCGATCAACCCGCAAGACGACCGCGCGATGATCTGTGGCAGCCCGAGCATGCTCGACGAGACCAGCGAAGTGCTGGACAGCTTCGGCCTGAAGATCTCCCCGCGCATGCGCGAGCCGGGTGACTACCTGATCGAGCGTGCCTTCGTCGAGAAGTAAGGCGCAGGCGGGTACAGCAAGGCGACTCTCGGGTCGCCTTTCTTATGCCTGGGATTTGTATAGTGGCTGTACCGGCCCTTTCGCGGGTGAACCCGCTCCTACGGGGGCAGCGCACGTCTCGGGAATTGTGCGCCCCGATCTATTCGACCCGCGTTTCGCCGCTGTACACCAGGATTGCCCGGCACCGCTTGCACAGGTATCGCCGCCCTTGGTGCACCAGCTTGTGCCGTTGCGCGGTAAACGGGAAGTCGCTTTGCGGGCATGGGCAGCGGTAGATGTAGCGGGTCACTGCGCGCCGTTGCACGTCATAGTTGTGGCAACGATTGGGTGGCAGTTCATACACCCCGCGCATGATCAGCTGCCACTCTTCACCATGGGCCTGGATGCGGTCGCCAAACAACTGGTGGGCAACCAGGTGCGCCACTTCATGGGCCACGGTCTGGCGCAGGAAGTCTTCTTGGTTCTCGCGGTAGAGCTGCAGGTTGAAGCGCAGCAGATTCTCGTGCAGGTGGGCGACGCCGGCTTTTTGCCCGCGCAGTTTGAAGCTGACTTCGGGGCGCGGGAAGCGGCGTTTGAAAAAGGCTTCGGCTTGCTGGTAACAGGTTTCGACGCGTTGTTTGAGCTGCTCGGGCATGGCGGGGCGGTTCTCCTGGCCCGGCATTATGCCGCAAGCGCAGGTGGCTTGCCGAGTCACCGGTCAGTGCACAGCCAGAGGCCGCCTTGCGGCGGCCCCTGGTTGATGCCCCAGTGTTGGTTCGGTCTGTTCTAGTTGGTGTAGACGGGCCCCACGCCCAGTCCCCAGATAATAACGGTAGCGGCCATGATCGCCACCAGTACCACCAGGCCCACTGCCAGCACCGAGCTGGAAAACAGGAAGCCTTCATCCGACGGTATGTTCATGAACGTCGGCAAGCCGACATACAGCAGGTATACCGTGTAGCAGATGGCGGCAGTGCCGATCAGCATGCCCAGCCACAGGTGCGGGTATAGCGCCGCCAGGCCACCGACGAACAAGGGAGTGGCGGTGTAGGTGGCAAAAGCGATGCATTGCGCCATGGACGGGTTGGCATCGTAGGTGCGGGCCATCCAGTGGATGAATGCGCCCATTACCGCCACCCCGGCGAGCATGGCCAGGTATGACATGATGCTCATCCAGATTGCGCTTTCCATGGTCAGCATCACTGCTGGCCGGTCACCGATCACCCAGCCCACCTGGGTAGTGCCGATAAACGCCGAAACGGCAGGAATCGCCGCGAGGATCAGGGTGTGCGTCAGGTACATGTGGCTGATGGTTTCTTCTTCGCCACGAATCTCCCGCCATTCCTGATCGGGATGGGTAAACAGCCCCACAACGTGATGAATCATGCCGATCACTCCTCTCAATGTTGCCAAACGCCCCCCGATATGGAGCGCAAGCGGCCCGAGGCCCTAACACCGATGCAAGCGGTAATGTGGCCTTATGTCGCAGTATAGGAAGCCGTTACCCACACCAACCGCGCTTTTTAGAGCAAATTGCGCTGTAAGCCGTGCTGTTGATTACGTTGAAGTCTTTATCGGAATGCCTACAGCGGCGTCGCGTTTGTGCGTAAAATAGCCGCCTTTTGTCACACCTCGCGGATCCAAGCGCTATGGGCACCCTCTCGGTCAACCAGAACAAACTGCAAAAACGCCTGCGTCGTCTCGCTGGCGAAGCCATCACCGACTACAACATGATCGAGGATGGCGACAAGGTCATGGTCTGCCTGTCCGGCGGCAAGGACAGCTACACCATGCTCGACGTTCTGTTGCACCTGCAGAAGGTGGCACCGATCTCGTTCGAGATCGTTGCGGTGAACATGGACCAGAAACAGCCGGGCTTCCCTGAGCACGTATTGCCGGCCTACCTCAAGGAACTGGGGGTCGAATACCACATCGTCGAGAAGGATACCTACTCGGTGGTGAAGGAGCTGGTACCCGAAGGCAAGACGACCTGCTCGCTGTGTTCGCGCCTGCGCCGCGGTACCCTTTACACCTTCGCCGACGAAATCGGCGCTACCAAGATGGCGCTGGGGCACCACCGCGACGACATCGTCGAAACCTTCTTCCTCAACATGTTCTTCAACGGCGCGCTCAAGGGCATGCCGCCGAAACTGCGCGCCGACGACGGCCGCAACGTGGTGATCCGCCCGCTGGCCTATTGCAGCGAGAAGGACATCCAGGCCTACTCGGACATGAAGGCATTCCCGATCATCCCGTGCAACCTGTGCGGCTCGCAGGAAAACCTGCAGCGCCAGGTGGTCAAGGACATGCTGGTGGAGTGGGAGCGCAAGCACCCGGGCCGTACCGAGAGCATCTTCCGTGCCCTGCAGAACGTGGCACCGTCGCAGTTGGCCGACCGGAACCTGTTTGACTTCACCAGCCTGAAGATTGACGAAAACGCTACCCCGCGTTTCCTCGACGTGCTGAACATCTGAGCCCATGCGCGATTACCAGTGGTTGCATGAGTACTGCCTGAACCGCTTTGGTTCGGCCCAGGCGCTGGAAGCTTTCCTGCCGCAGCCGCGCACGCCGGCGCAACTGCGCGACATCACTGACGACCGCTACCTGTCGACACTGGCCCTGCGCGTGTTCCGCGCGGGGCTCAAGCACAGCCTGGTGGATGCCAAGTGGCCGGCGTTCGAGCAGGTGTTCTTCGGCTTCGACCCGGAGAAAGTGGTGCTGATGGGTGCCGAGCATCTGGAGCGGCTGATGCAGGATGAGCGCATTATCCGCCACCTGGGCAAGCTCAAGAGCGTGCCGCGCAATGCGCAAATGGTGCTGGATATCGCCAGGGCGCATGGCAGTTTTGGTGCATTCATTGCCGACTGGCCAGTGACCGACATTGTCGGCTTGTGGAAGTACCTGGCCAAGCACGGCAACCAGTTGGGCGGGTTGTCGGCGCCGCGGTTCTTGCGCATGGTCGGCAAGGACACGTTCATCCCGACTGATGACATGGCAGCGGCGTTGATTGCGCAGAAGGTGATCGCCAAGCAGCCGACCAGCCAGCGCGACCTGGCTCTGGTACAGCAGGCGTTCAACCAGTGGCATGCAGAGAGCGGGCGGCCGCTGTGCCAGTTGTCGGTGATGCTGGCGCATACCGTCAACCATTGAGTCTTGTGTTGCTCCCATTCGCGGGCACGCCCGCTCCTACAGGTACTGCACAGGCCTTAGGCGCGGTGCGATCCTGTGGGAGCGGGCATGCCCACGAAAAATCTAACTGCCTTCGCCCGCCATGCGCCGCTCATGCTGGAACTTCCAGCGCACGTACAGTAACCCGGCAATGAACAGCCCCAGGCTCACCAGCACTTCAAGCCAGCCGAACACCGCCCGCGCTGGGTCGAACGCCGCCAGCACACCCTTGATGAAATAAATATTCACCACGAAGCAGGTCCAGGCATGCGCCCGGGCGCTGCCTTTCAGCATGCCTGGCAGCAACAACAGCAACGGCACCAGTTCGATCGCCAGGATCACCTCGACCCGGGCCCCATGCAGGTTGGCGAACCACAGGTTGTTCACCACCAGCAGGGCGATCAGGCCGAAGAAGCATGCCAGGCTAAGTGCCCGCGTCAGGCGCAGGCGTGGTACCAGCCATTGGACCGGCGGCAATGCCTTGGGCTTTCTAGCCACGCGCCGCCTCCAGGGCCTGGGCCGTGGTCGCCAGGCGTTGGCCCAGGGCGCGGCACAGGGCGATTTCGTGTGGGTCGAGTTCGCGTTTGCCATCGGCGCCTGCGTGGTGGCTGGCGCCATAAGGGGTGCCGCCGCCACGGGTCTCGAGCAGTGCCGACTCGCTGTAGGGTAGGCCCATCACCAGCATGCCGTGGTGCATCAGCGGCAGCATCATCGACAGCAGGGTGGTTTCCTGGCCGCCGTGCAGGCTGGCGGTGGAGGTGAAAACGCCAGCCGGTTTGCCGACCAGCTCACCGCCTAGCCAAAGGCTGCTGGTGCCATCGAGGAAGTACTTGAGTGGCGCTGCCATGTTGCCGAACCGGGTCGGGCTGCCCAGTACCAGGCCAGCGCAGTGGCGCAGGTCGTCAAGGGTGGCGTACAGCGCGCCACTAGCCGGAATATCCGGGGCCACCGCTTCGCATTCGGTGGAAATCGCGGGCACCGTGCGCAGGCGTGCCTCCATGCCCGCCAGCTCGATACCGCGGGCGATGTGCCGGGCCATTTCGCTGGTCGCTCCATGGCGGCTGTAATACAGCACCAGGATGTAGGGCGCGCTCACGGCAGGATCTCCAGCACTTTTTCAGGCGGGCGACCCACCACAGCCTTGTCACCGGCAACCAGGATCGGCCGCTCGATCAGTTTGGGGTGCTGGACCATGGCCTCGATCAGTTGCGCGTCGGTCAGTGCCGGGTCGGCCAGGTTCAGCGTCTTGTATTCGTCCTCGCCGCTGCGCAGCAATTGACGCGGGGCGATGCCCAGCTTGCCGAGCAGGGCCTTGAGGGTGACTGCGTCGGGCGGGGTTTCCAGGTAGCGCACGATGGTCGGGGTCAAGCCGCGGGCTTCGAGCAGTTCAAGGGCGCCGCGGGATTTCGAGCAGCGCGGGTTATGATAGAGCGTAAGGTCGGTCATGTCGGGTCGCATCCAGCTGGGTGTGGCGGCTATTCTAACCGCAGCGACTGACCAATTTGCTTTAAAACTCGAGAAGGATTGACCCATGGCAAGGCGTCTGGCAGCAGTACTGGCCATCACCGCGAGCCTGTTGCTCGGTGGTTGCGGTGCCGATTATGGCGTGGACCAACACGGTAATACGGTTAAGGCCGAACAGATCGAAGGGCACTGGCTGGTGCTCAACTACTGGGCGGAATGGTGCGGACCGTGCCGTACCGAAATCCCGGAACTGAACGCGGCGGCCAAGCAATGGGCGGCTGATGGCATCAAGGTGGTGGGGGTGAACTTTGACGGCTTGCAGGGGCAGGACCTGAAACAGGCCTCTGAAACCCTGGGCATCGGTTTTACCGTGCTAGCCCAGGACCCGGCCGAGCGCTATGACCTGCCGCGTAGCGAGGCCTTGCCGGTGACCTACATCATTGACGACAAGGGCAAGGTGCGTGAGCAGTTGATGGGCGAGCAGACCCTGGAAGGGCTGCAGGCCAAGATCAAGGCCCTGAAAGGCGCCTGATGCATTCGGGGCCGCAATGCGGCCCCGGCAATCCTCAGCCTTCCTCAGGCCAGAAGCGCAGCGGCTTGCCTTCGGCCGGCCAGAAGCGCATCTGCTCCACCGGTGACACATCCCAACGCTCTACCGTTTCCAGCGCCTGCAGGAAGCGTTTTTCCTGTTCCATCAGCGCGGGTGCGCACAGCTTGCGGGTCTTGCCGACCTTGCCGAAGCTCAGGTGCTCGCCATTGAGCGTGTAAGGTGCAAACCAGTGGTTGCAGCCGCCGTTGCCATAGGCACGGCCGTCGCTGGCCAGGGTCAAGGTCAGGTGGCTGTAGTCGATCAGTGGTCGTTCGCCAATCCACTCCAGCACGTAGCTGCGTTCCTGCTGCAGCCTGGAAGGTTCCGTGGCGCAGCCGAGCAGGCCGGTGGCAATCAGCACGCCGGTCAGCAGATTCTTCACTCGGCGCTCTCCTGGCAACGCGGGCACAGGTGTTTTTCGCCACGGCTGGCCCAACCCAGCTCTGCGATGCGGGCGCTGGCAGCCGGCTGACGAGCGGCCTTGCCGAGCTTGGCATCTACCGCGAACTCGAAGCCCAGCACCGACTCGCAGCTGTCGCACTCGACCTGCCAGGTGAGGATTTCCAGCTCGTTGAACACCGGGCCGCTCGCCACGGCCACCCACTGGCCGCGCGGGTTGATCAGGTGGCGCACGCTTTCCACGGTCAGGCGCATGGACAAGTCCTTGCTGCCCTTGAGCGTGACCAGCAGGCTGTCGCCTTTTTGCATCGAGCCGCCGTTGCCCGTGACCTGATAGCGGCCCGGCACCAAAGCGCGGCACTCGATCAGGGTGTGTTGCGGGTTGAAAAGGGTGTAGCGAAAATCGTGTTCGACCATGGGTCCTCCAGAAATGCCGCGTATCCTAGCACTAACCCATCACCAGATTCTGTGGATTGCCTGCCGCCCAGCGGTTGATGTTGTCCAGTGTGGTCGCGGCAATGGCATCCAGCGCCTCGCGGGTCAGGAAAGCCTGGTGGGCGGTGATGATCACGTTGGGGAAGGTCAGCAGTCGAGCCAGCACATCGTCTTGCAAGGGCAGGTCGGAGCGGTCCTCGAAGAACAGTTGGGCTTCCTCTTCGTAGACGTCCAGGCCCAGGTAGCCAAGCTGGCCACTTTTCAGTGCGTCGATCAGCGCCGGGGTGTCGACCAGCGCACCGCGACCGGTGTTGATCAGCATGGCGCCGGGCTGCAACTGGGCCAGGCTTTGCGCGTTGATCAGGTGGCGAGTGTGCTCGGTCAGCGGGCAGTGCAGGCTGATGATGCGGGCTTCGCGCAACAGCTCGGGCAGGGGCATGTAGCGGGCGCCAAGGGCCAGCAGCTCTGGGTTGGGGTAGGGGTCGTACGCCAGCAGCTGGCAGCCGAAACCGGCCATGATGCGAGCGAAGGCAGCCCCGATCTGGCCGGTACCGACCACCCCGACGGTTTTGCCGTGCAGGTCGAAGCCGGTCAGCCCGTGCAGGGTGAAGTCGCCTTCGCGGGTGCGGTTGTAGGCTCGATGCAGGCGCCGGTTGAGCGCCAGAATGAGCGCCACGGCGTGCTCGGCAACGGCGTGTGGCGAGTAGGCCGGCACTCGCACCACGGCCAGGCC
The DNA here is from genome assembly GCF_021378985.1 of Pseudomonas sp. JR33AA. NCBI lineage: Bacteria > Pseudomonadati > Pseudomonadota > Gammaproteobacteria > Pseudomonadales > Pseudomonadaceae > Pseudomonas > Pseudomonas sp. JR33AA. The sequence continues at coordinate 246,161 of NZ_JAJSAW010000002.1, read as the reverse complement.
CAGGCGCTGGGCGGAGGCCAGGTCGACGTGGTTGTAGCCGGCCGAGCGCAGGGCGATCAACCGCGTGCCAGCTGCGGCCAGGCGCTGCAGCACCGGCGCGTCGAGCTCGTCATTGATGAAGGCGCAGACCACCTCAAAGCCATCTGCCAGGGCAGCGGTGTCGAGGGTCAGGCGGGCGGGCTGGAAATGCAGCTCCAGGGGGGTGCCGCTGGCAGCCTTGATAAAGCTTTCCTGGTCGTAGTGCTGGCTGCTGAACAACAGGGCGCGCATGGTGAAACTCCTTTGCAATGCATGTCTTGGGTGAGCGCTGCCTGTCAAGGCTACCCGGCGTGGCCCCGATCCACTCAAGCGCTCAATCTGGCCTGTGCCGCCAGCCGGCTGATCGCGCTGTCCAGTTCATCCAAGGCCTGCTGGGCCTGCGGATTGTCCTGTTTCAGCAAGGTCTCGCTGCGTTGGCACGCTGCCCGCAACTGCGGTACGCCGCAATAGCGTGAGGCACCATTCAGACGGTGGACTTGCTCGATCAGGCCATTGCGGTCATCGGCTGCGCGGGCGGCGCGTATGGCTTCGCGGTCCGTATCCAGGGAGGCCAGCAGCATGCTCAGCATGTCAGCCGCCAGATCTGCCTTGCCAGCGGCCAGGCGCAGGCCCTCTTCGGGGTCGAGTACCTGCAGTTCGTCGCTATTGGTCAGTAGCTCGGCCTGCGCCTGCTGCGGTGTGCCCAGGCTCAGGCCGGTCCACTTCATCACCACCTGGGCCAGTTGCCGTTCGCTGATCGGTTTGGTCAGGTAGTCGTCCATGCCGCTGTGCAACAAGGCGCGCTTTTCGTTGGCCATGGCATGGGCAGTGAGGGCGACGATCGGCAGCGGGTTACCGCTCTGGGTGTTTTCCCACAGGCGGATCTGTTCAGTACAGGCACGGCCGTCCATGCCGGGCATCTGCACATCCATCAGCACCAGGTCGAACAACTCGTCCTGCACGGCCTGTACCGCCGCATAACCATTGTTGACGGCCAGCACCTCGGCACCCAAGTCTTCGAGCAGGGTTTTGACCAGCAGCAGGTTGGCGGCATTGTCGTCGACGCAGAGTATTTTCGGTCGTCGCTGGCCATTGGCGTTGCTCACCTCGGCCAGCGGACGGCGAGGTTGCACAAGTTCCAGCAAGAGACGCCGCAGCTTGCGGGTGCAGGTCGGCTTGGACAGCAACTGGCCATGGCCGTTGGGCAGGTACGGGTGGTACAGCGCCTGCTCGGTGGTTGGGCACAGCACCACGCATTGGCAGTGGTAGCGCTCCAGCTGCTGATGATAATGGCCCAGTTGCTCGGGCGACAGATTACCCAGGTTGGCCCCGAGCACCGCGAAGTCGAAGGGCAGCCCGGCCTGGCTGGCGGCCTGCACCCCCTGCAGCAACTGGTCGTAGGTGGCGAACAGGCTCACGCTTAGGCCGCAGTCTTCCAGCTGGTGCTCCAATGCCTGGCGCGCCAGTTCGTGGCCATCGACAATGGCGGCACGGCGGCCCAACAATGGCTGCGGTGGCAGCGCTTCGGTATCGTCATGAGCCTTGGGCAGGTTGAGGCTGATCCAGAACTGCGAACCTTCGCCCGGGGTACTGTCGACGCCGATCTCGCCGCCCATCTGTTCGATCAGGCGCTTGGAAATCACCAGCCCCAGCCCGGTGCCACCAGGCTGGCGGGCCAGTGAGTTGTCAGCCTGGCTGAAGGCCTGGAACAGTGTGCGCACATCCTGTGGTGACAGGCCGATGCCGGTGTCCTGCACGCTGATGCGCAACTGCGCGCAGTCTTCGTGCTCGTCTTCCAGCATGGCGCGCACGACGATGGTGCCTTCGCGGGTGAACTTGATGGCGTTGCTGACCAGGTTGGTGAGGATCTGCTTGAGGCGCAACGGGTCGCCAACCAGCGAAGCAGGCGTATCGCGGTAGATCAGGCTCAGCAATTCCAGCTGCTTGGCGTGCGCGGCCGGAGCGAGGATGGTCAGGGTGTCCTGGATCAGGTCGCGCAGGTTGAACGGTATGCTGTCGAGCACCAGCTTGCCGGCTTCGATCTTGGAGAAATCGAGGATCTCGTTGATGATTCCCAGCAAGTTGTCAGCAGACTTCTCGATGGTGTTCAGGTAGTCGAGCTGGCGCGGTGTCATCTCGCTTTTTTGCAGCAGGTGGGTAAAGCCGAGGATGCCATTGAGCGGGGTGCGGATTTCGTGGCTCATGTTGGCCAGGAACTCCGACTTGATGCGGCTGGCCTCAAGTGCCTCTTTGCGCGCCATGTCCAGCTCGATGTTCTGGATTTCGATGGTTTCCAGGTTCTGGCGCACGTCTTCGGTGGCCTGGTCGATGCTGTGTTGCAGTTCTTCGTGGGCGTTTTGCAGGGTTTCGGCCATGCGATTGATGCCGTGGGCCAGTTCGTCCAGCTCATGGCTGCCCAGGGTCGGCAGGCGTTCTTCGAGGTGGCCGTCCTTGAGCTGATTGACCGCGTGCTTGATGCGCTCGATGGGGTCGTTGATGGTGCGGCTCATGCGCAGCGCCAACAGGCCGCTGAGTGCCAGGCAGGCGAGGATCAGCAACAGGCTGGTGAACAGGTTGCGGTAGCCGCGCAGCAGCGTGCCGTCGTGCGACAACTCGATCTCTACCCAGCCCAGCAGGCGCTCGGCTTCGGCCGGCACGGCGTCGGTGGCCAGGTCGCGGTGGTGGCCGAACACCGGCATCAGGTAGCGGGTGGCGTCGTTGCCACTGCGCTGCAGTAATTGGGTGCCGGTACCGCCGCTGGGCGGCAGGTTGAGCATGCTCGGGCCGGCGTGGGCCAGGCGCGTGCGGTCCGGGGCCAGAAACGCCACTGCGCGCACATCGGCCTGCTCCAGGGTTTGTGCGGCAATTCTCTCCAGTTGCGCAGGCGCGAGCCGGGCCATGGCGGGTGCGGCCAGGGGCGCCAGTTGTTCGGCGATCATCTTGCCGCGCTGCAGCAGCTGGGTGCGCAGGTCGTTCTGTTGCAGCCAGGTGAAGTAGCTACCCAGCACCAGGGCCATCAAGCCGGCCGGTAGCAGTGCCAGCAGCAGTACCCGGCTGCGGATTCCCAAGCGATCGAGCACACTCGCCTCCTCTGATGTGCCTGAATGCCGTCAAGTGGCAACGGCCAAGCCGCGAAGTTACTCCGCCTGCCGCACCATTGCATCTCTTTAGTACGTGTTATGCGACGTTGCCGGGACATTGGTCGCAGTGCGGTTGCCTGGCAGGTGGCGAATGCTCAATAATCACGCAATTGAGAATGTATGACAGTTGCCAATGAATCCTGTGTCTATTTACAACACCAACATCCTTGCCATCGAGGACGACCCGGTGCTTGGCGCCTATCTGCAGGAAGAGCTGCAGCGTGGCGGTTTCCAGGTCACCTGGTGCCGCAATGGCCTGGAGGGCCTGGAAACGGCTGGCCGCCAGGCTTTCGATGTTGTGCTCATGGACATCCTGCTGCCTGGGATGGACGGGCTGGACGCCTTGGCGCAGTTGCGCAGGCACAGCGCGACCCCGGTGATCATGATGTCGGCGCTGGGGGCCGAGGCGGATCGTATCAGCGGCTTTCAGCGCGGCGCCGACGATTACCTGCCCAAGCCATTCAGCATGGCTGAGTTGCAGGTGCGCATCGAGGCGATTCTGCGCCGCGTGGCATTGGAGAGGCGGCATCACGGCCCGCTGGAGCAACCCGGCTGCGGCGAACTGCAGTTCGATGAGGGGCTGTGTGACGTGTGCCTGAATAGCCGCCTGGCAGGCCTGACCCCCAGCGAATACCGCCTGCTGGACATCCTCAACCGCAACTTCGACGAAGTCCTCAGCAAGCCGTTCCTGTACCAGCAGGTGTTGCAGCGCGGCTATTCACGGCATGACCGCAGCCTGGACATGCACGTCAGCCAGATCCGTCGCAAGCTCAAGGGCATCGGTTATCACGAACGGCAGATCCGCACCGTGTGGGGCAAGGGTTACGTGCTCAGTGCCAGCGAGGCGGAGTAAACCATGCTAGACCGCCATTCGCTGTTCTGGAAGCTGGCCATCCTGCTGGTGGGCTTCTGCCTGCTGATGATCGGCCTCAGTTATACCTGGGGCCGGCACATGGAAACCCAGAATGCCTTCCTCTCGGAGCCGGCACGGCAGACCTTGCGTGGGTATGCCGCCGAAGCTGAACAGGCCTGGCGCAGCGGCGGGCGGGCAGGGCTGGACCAGTGGGTGGCAGCCATGCATCAGCGCGAACGGGGCTGGGTCGGCGTGCTCGACATCAACCTGCGCCCGCTCGACAACGCCACACTCAACCCACAGATCATGCAGCGTCTGACCCGCCTGCGCGGTGTCGATTGGCCGATGAGTCGGCGCAGCGTCGACCAGCCGTGGGTGCGCATACCGTTCCCAGGGGCGCCGGAGCAGGGCATGCTGGTGATCGAACTGCCGCAGCGCTTCAATCCGGGCCAGCACCGCTTGCTGTGGCGCATTGTCACCAACGGCATCATCCCGGGGCTGTTCACCTTGCTGTTGTGTGTCGGCCTGTACCGCATGCTGATCGTGCCACTGAATCAACTTCGCGAGCAGGCCAATGCCTGGCGGGCCGATCAGCTGTCCGCCCGCCTGGACTCGCGCACCATCGCCCGGCATGACGAGCTGGGCGAACTGGCGCGGGCCTTTGACCAGATGGCCGAGCGGCTGCAAGGTACGGTGGCGATGCAGCAGCAGTTGCTGCGCGACCTGTCCCACGAAATGCGTACGCCGCTGAGCCGATTGCGGGTGGCGTGCGATGGCGAAACCGACCTGCAACGCCTGCGCGAGCGCCTGAGCCGTGAAGTGGACTGCATGCAGCAACTGGTCGAAGACACCCTGCAACTGGCCTGGCAGGACGCCGAGCGTGCGCCGATGAACCTTGAACCCATCGAAATCCACGCGCTTTGGGAGCTGCTGGCCGAGAATGCCAGCTATGAGAGCGGCTGGTCGCCCGCGCGCCTGCGCTGCGAAGTACCGGCCGACTGCTGGGTGCAGGGCAACCTCAATCACCTGGCTCAGGCGCTGGAGAACATCTTGCGCAATGCCATTCGTCATTCGCCGGCCGAAGGTGTGGTGCGGCTGGGTGGGCAGCGCGAAGGCAGCCATTGGTGGCTGTGGCTGGAGGATGAGGGTGGCGGTGTGGCTGAAGAGGACCTGGAGCGGATTTTTGCACCATTCTCGCGGCTGGACGGTTCGCGGCCGGGGGATGGTGGCTTCGGCCTGGGCTTGAGCATCGCCCGCAGTGCCATTCAGCGCCAGGGCGGCACATTGTGGGCTCAGAATGGCAAACGCGGGTTGCGCTTGTGGATGAGGTTGCCGTTGCATGTGCCGGCCTCTTTGCGGGTAAACCCGCTCCTACAGGTCAGCGGATCGCCGTAGAATCGGGTTTGCCCGCGAAGAGGGCAGCATTTGTCACGCCGTTATAGCTTGTAGCTATATGCACTACAGATTGCGTGATATGGCCGCGAAGGGTTTGCCGGTATGATAGGCACCCCTGCCGTCCGGATTGCGAAATACGCCATGACCTTGCAGTACCCAACCATCGCCGATTGCGTCGGCAATACGCCACTGGTTCGCCTGCAGCGCATCGCTGGCGAAACCAGCAATACCCTCCTGCTCAAGCTCGAAGGTAACAATCCTGCCGGCTCGGTGAAAGACCGCCCGGCACTGTCGATGATCGCTCGCGCCGAACTGCGGGGCCAGATCAAGCCAGGCGATACCCTGATCGAAGCCACCTCCGGCAACACGGGCATCGCCCTGGCGATGGCGGCGGCGATCAAGGGCTACAAGATGATCCTGATCATGCCCGACAACTCCACTGCCGAGCGCAAGGCCGCCATGACGGCCTATGGCGCCGAGCTGATCCTGGTGTCCAAGGAGGAGGGTATGGAAGGCGCCCGTGACCTGGCCGAGAAGCTGCAGGCCGAAGGCCGTGGCCTGGTGCTCGACCAGTTCGCCAACGGCGACAACCCGATCGCCCACTACAACAGTACCGGCCCGGAGATCTGGCAGCAGACCCAGGGCACCATTACCCATTTCGTCAGCTCCATGGGTACCACCGGTACCATCATGGGCTGCTCGCAGTACCTCAAGGAACAGAACCCCGCGGTGCAGATCATCGGCCTGCAACCGATGGAAGGCTCGGCTATTCCCGGCATCCGCCGCTGGCCCGAGGAGTACCTGCCGAAAATCTTCGACGCCACCCGCGTCGACCGCGTGGTCGACATGTCGCAGCAGGAAGCCGAAGACACCACCCGCCGCCTTGCCCGTGAAGAGGGCATTTTCTGCGGCGTGTCTTCGGGTGGTGCGGTCGCGGCCATGTTGCGCCTGTCCCGCGAAGTGGAAAATGCGGTAATGGTTGCGATCATTTGCGACCGCGGCGACCGTTATCTGTCCACCGGCCTGTTTGATCCACGCTAAATGTCCAAGAAAAAAAGCAACAGCGGCCTGCGCTTCCAGCCGGCTGGCGGCAATCGCACCCCGCAGGTCCCCGTAGGCAAGAAGCAGCGCCTGGACATCGAGCGCCTGGCCGGTGACGGCCGTGGCATCGCCTTCCTCGACGGGCGCACCTGGTTCGTCAGTGGTGCCCTGGCCGGTGAGGCCGTAGAGGCGCGGGTGCTCAACGCCCGTGGCAAAGTGGTCGAGGCCCGCCTGGAGCGGCTGCTGCAGGCCAGCCCCGAGCGCCGTGAGGCACCGTGCCGCCATTATGCGCGCTGTGGTGGCTGCAACCTGCAGCATCTGCCGCATGAAGCGCAGCTGGCGCTCAAGCAGCGTACCCTTGCCGAGCAACTGCAGCGGGTGGCCGGCGTGCAACCCGAGGAATGGGCCGCCCCCCTGAGCGGGCCGGAATTCGGCTACCGGCGCCGGGCCCGCGTGGCCGTGCGCTGGGACGTCAAGGCGCGCCAGCTGGAGGTTGGCTTCCGTGCCGAAGCCAGCCAGGACATCATTGCCATCGACGATTGTGCAGTGCTGGTACAACCCTTGCAGTCCATTTTGCGCCACTTGCCGACTGTGCTGCGTTCGTTGAGCAAGCCGCAGGCGCTGGGCCACGTGGAGCTGTTCAGCGGCACCGCCGAGGCGGTGCTGGTGCGCCACGTTGCCCCGCTGCCGGCAGAAGACCTGGTAAAGCTGCAGGCGTTCTGCGAACAGGCCAATGCCCAGCTGTGGCTGCAGGGTGAAGATGAGCCGGCGCCGGTGGACCCTGCCGCGCAACTGGGCTTTGCCCTGGCGCCATGGCAGCTTGAGCTGGCCTGGCGCCCGGGTGACTTCGTGCAGGTGAATGCCCAGGTCAACACGGCGATGATCGAGCAGGCCCTGGCCTGGCTTGCCCCGCAGGCGGACGAGCGGGTGCTGGACCTGTTCTGCGGCCTGGGCAACTTTGCCCTGCCGCTGGCCCGCCAGGCGCGTGAGGTGGTGGCGGTGGAAGGTGTACAGGCCATGGTCGATCGTGCCGCGGCCAATGCCCGGAACAACAATGTGCATAACGCACGGTTTTTTCAGGCCGATTTATCGCAGCCTTTGGCAGGCACCGGATGGGCCGCCGAGGGCTTTTCTGCGGTACTCTTGGATCCACCGCGCGACGGTGCATTCGAGGTGGTGCAAGGCATCGCCCGCCTCAAGGCCAGAAGGCTGGTTTACGTATCGTGCAACCCGGCCACGCTGGCGAGAGACGCCCAAGTGCTGGTCGGCCAGGGGTACCGGTTAAAAAGGGCCGGGATTCTCGACATGTTTCCTCAGACGGCGCATGTCGAGGCCATGGCGTTATTCGAAGCGGGCTAGCTGACTGGCCCCTTGGTGCGGTTGCCACGGAATGGCGGCCGCACGGTGATCGCCAGCACACCCGTATGGTGTGCTGCATGGAAAGGTAAAACAAAGATGGTACAGGTGAGAGTGCACCAGCCGGTCAACACCGACGGCAGTATCAATCTCGAAGCATGGTTGGACCATGTGGTAAGCGTCGATTCGGCACTGGATCGCGCAGCGCTGAAAGAAGCCTGCGAGTTTGCCCTTGAGGTAGAGAAAAAGGGCAACCCGGCCAAGCATTCCTGGGCCGATGGTACGTCCAGCTTCCAGGCAGGCCTGGAAATCGCCGAAATTCTTGCTGACCTCAAGCTCGACCAGGACTCTCTGGTGGCTGCGGTCATCTACCGCTCGGTGCGCGAGGGCAAAGTCACCCTCGCCGAGGTCAGTCAGCGTTTTGGCCCGGTGGTGTCCAAGCTGATCGACGGCGTGCTGCGCATGGCCGCCATCAGTGCCAGCCTCAGCCCACGGCAGTCGCTGGTGCTGGGCTCGCAGGCGCAGGTCGAGAACCTGCGCAAGATGCTGGTGGCCATGGTTGACGACGTGCGCGTGGCGCTGATCAAGCTGGCTGAACGCACGTGCGCAATCCGGGCGGTCAAGTCTGCCGATGACGAAAAACGCCTGCGTGTCGCGCGTGAAGTGTTCGACATCTATGCGCCGCTCGCGCACCGCCTGGGTATCGGTCACATCAAGTGGGAGCTGGAAGACCTGTCCTTCCGCTACCTGGAGCCCGACCAGTACAAGCAGATCGCCAAGCTGTTGCATGAGCGGCGGCTGGACCGCGAGCGCTTCATCAGCGACGTGATGAACCAGCTGCAGAACGAGTTGCTCGCCACTGGCGTGAAGGCAGACATCAGCGGTCGGGCGAAACATATCTATTCGATCTGGCGCAAGATGCAGCGCAAGGGCCTGGAGTTCAGCCAGATCTACGACGTGCGTGCGGTGCGCGTGCTGGTGCCGGAAATCCGCGACTGCTACACCGCGCTGGGCATCGTGCACACCTTGTGGCGGCATATTCCCAAGGAGTTCGACGACTACATCGCCAACCCCAAGGAGAACGGCTACCGCTCGTTGCACACAGCGGTAATCGGCCCCGAGGGCAAGGTGCTGGAGGTGCAGATCCGTACCCACGGCATGCACGAAGAAGCCGAACTTGGTGTATGCGCCCACTGGCGCTACAAGGGCACCGACGTCAAGCCCAGCTCCAACCACTACGAAGAGAAGATTTCCTGGTTGCGCCAGGTGCTGGAATGGCACGAAGAGCTGGGCGACATCGGTGGCCTGGCCGAGCAGTTGCGGGTCGACATCGAGCCTGACCGGGTGTATGTGTTCACCCCCGACGGCCACGCCATCGACCTGCCCAAGGGCGCCACGCCACTGGACTTCGCCTACCGCGTGCACACCGAGATCGGCCACAACTGCCGCGGCGCCAAGATCAACGGCCGTATCGTGCCGCTGAACTACAGCCTGCAGACCGGCGAGCAGGTGGAGATCATCACCAGCAAGCACGGCAACCCCAGCCGTGACTGGTTGAACTCCAACCTGGGCTACGTCACCACCTCGCGGGCGCGGGCCAAGATCGTCCACTGGTTCAAATTGCAGGCCCGCGACCAGAACGTTGCTGCCGGCAAGACCTTGCTTGAACGCGAGCTCAGTCGTCTGGGCCTGCCGCAGGTTGATTTCGAGCGCCTGGCCGAGAAGACCAACGTCAAGACCGCCGAGGACATGTTTGCCTCGCTCGGTGCGGGCGACCTGCGCCTGGCTCATCTGGTCAACGCTGCCCAGCAGTTGCTGGAGCCTGAGCGTATCGAGCAGATCGAGCTGGTGCCGCGCAAGCCTACCGGGCCGCGTACCGGCAAGCGTGGCGACATTCAGATCCAGGGTGTCGGCAACCTGCTGACACAGATGGCCGGCTGCTGCCAGCCGCTACCGGGCGATGCCATTGTCGGCTACATCACCCAGGGCCGTGGCGTGAGCATTCACCGCCAGGACTGCGCCTCGGTGCTGCAGCTGGCGGGAAAGGAGCCAGAGCGCATGATCCAGGTGAGCTGGGGGCCGATCCCGGTGCAGACCTACCCGGTCGACATCGTCATCCGTGCCTACGACCGCCCGGGCCTGCTGCGCGATGTGTCGCAGGTGCTGCTGAACGAGAAGATCAACGTGCTGGCGGTGAACACCCGTTCGAACAAGGAAGACAACACCGCGCTGATGTCGCTGACCATCGAGATTCCAGGCCTGGACGCGCTGGGGCGCCTGCTGGGGCGGATCTCGCAGTTGCCGAACATCATCGAGACGCGGCGTAATCGTACCCCTTGAGACCGCGGCGTCTGCTTCGCGGGTAAACCCGCTCCTACAGGTAGGGTGCAGATTTCGAAAGCTGCACCTTACCTGTAGGAGCGGGTTTGCCCGCGAAGAAGGCTCCACCGAAAGGACCTGATTGAATGACCTACACCCTCGAAGACCTGCTACACCTCATGGCCCGCCTGCGCGACCCGCAGTACGGCTGCCCGTGGGACCTGAAGCAGAACTACGCCAGCATCGTCCCGCACACCCTCGAAGAGGCCTACGAAGTCGCCGATACCATCGAACGCGGCGATTTCGAGCACCTGCAAGGTGAGCTGGGCGACTTGCTGTTCCAGGTGGTCTACTACAGCCAGCTGGCCCGCGAAGAAGGGCGTTTCGAGTTCGATGGCGTGGTCGACAGCATCACCCGCAAGCTCATCCGCCGCCACCCGCATGTTTTCCCCACCGGTGAGTTGTACGCGCCGGTGGATACCCCCAGCCTGAGCGAAGCCCAGGTCAAGTCGCGCTGGGAAGAAATCAAGGCCGAAGAGCGCGCGGAAAAAAGCCAGCCTGAACAGCTGTCGCTGCTTGACGACGTTCCGGCAGCCTTGCCGGCGCTGTCGCGGGCAGCCAAACTGCAAAAGCGCGCGGCCACGGTCGGTTTCGACTGGCCAGCGGCCTTGCCGGTGCTGGACAAGGTCCGCGAAGAGCTTGATGAAGTGCTGCAGGCCATGGCCGACGGCGATGCCGATGCCCTTGAAGATGAAATGGGTGACCTGCTGTTTGCCACAGTCAACCTGGCACGCCACCTCCAGCAGGACCCGGAACACGCTCTGCGCCGCGCCAATCGCAAGTTCGAACGACGTTTCCGTTTTATCGAACAGGCATTGCGCGACAGCGGCCGCCCCATTGAAGATTGTGACCTTGACGAGCTGGATGCCCTTTGGGGGGAAGCCAAACGTCAGGAAAAGAACCTGCCCAGCTGCGGCTGAGCTGTTGCATAAGTGAGTGAATATTCATGAGCCTTTCCCTTCGCGACCAATTGCTCAAAGCCGGTCTGGTCAACCAGAAACAGGTCTCGCAGACCAATAAAGCTGAAAAGAAACAGAAGCGCATGGAGCACAAAGGCCAGGTCGAAGTCGACGACAGCCAGCAGCGCCTGGCCAAGGAGGCCATGGCTGAAAAAGCCAGGCGCGACCAGGAACTGAACCGCCAGCAGCAGGAAAAGGCCGAGCAGAAGGCCCGTGCGGCGCAGGTCAAGCAATTGATCGAGGCCACTCGTCTGCCCAAGCTGACCACCGAGGATTACTACAACTTCGTCGACGACAAGAAGGTCAAGCGCATCGCCGTCAACGCCCTGATGCGTACCAAGCTGAGCAACGGCGCGCTGGCCGTGGTAGCCCATGCCGGGGGTTACGAGGTTATCCCCCGTGAAGCCGCTTTGAAGATCCAGGAGCGCGACCCTGGCCGTATTCTGCTGCTCAACAGCCATGTCGAGGAAACCGACGAAGACGACCCGTACGCGGCTTACAAGATCCCTGATGATCTGATGTGGTAAACAGCAAATCCCCGCCTTGGCGGTAACGCGGTTCATTCAAAGTCGCGGGGCCGCCGTGCGGCCCTTTCGCGACACAAGGTCGCTCCGGCGGCGGGGCGCTTAGTCCGTTGCACTGTCGTCTTGGTTCCCTCCGTTCGTCGGACATTTCTTAGGATTCCGGCACAACGGCTAGCCTCCAGCTTAGCGTCAGGGATAGCGCTGAACATCCGGTCCAGGAAGGGCCACTACGCCTCGTCGTCCCGACGCTTTATCTGCTGAGGAGACGACAATGAAAATAACCCTGAAACGGTTGGCGTGCCTGGGTGCGAGCTTCACCAGTGCGTTCGCCATCGCCGATGCGGCCAGCCCGCCGGTGCTGTCACCCGCGATTCCCTTCGATGTCACCGCCAATCCCCCCTTCACCCTGGACAACCTGCAACACGATTTCGACGTGCTGTCGTGGCAAACCTTCGTCGCCCTGAACTGGCCTGCCAACGCCGACGGCAGTGCCAACACCTCGGCGAAGATCGGCGCGCCCGGCAAGACGGTGTGGGAATCGTGGAAAGAAAGCTACGAGATTTTCCTGCCCAAGGGGCAGAAACCCGTCGCCTGGGACCAGCAGGCGCCCGTGCCCGCGGCCTGCCAAGGCAAGGGTGACTTGCCGGTGCTGCAACAGATGGGCAAGGTCGCCGGGGTGCTCGATGAGTTTATCCAGCCGTTCAAGACCGGCCCGCTGGTCGACCAAAGCGGCACCTACACGCGCAACGCGATCATGGTCAACCAGCCGATGTTCGATGACATCGTCAACAATGGCCTGTACAGCAAGGAAGGCCAGCAAGCGTTCCTGAGCAAGGCCGACAACCGCATCGCTTTCGCCTGCGGTTCGCAAAAGGCCCAGCAGGTTGGCGCGATCATGGTCAAGTCGGCCTGGAAAGTGCTCGATGGCAGCGACAACCCACAGGCGTTCCACGCCGTCGACGCGCTGGTCTACACCCCCGGCAATGCCGACCCGAACAAGGGGGCGGTGATCCCGGAATCATGCAATGCACAGAAGGTCGGGCTGGTAGGCCTGCACATCGTGCACAAGACCGAGGGCGCACCGCAGTGGGTATGGTCGACGTTCGAGCACGTGCGCAACGTGCCGGAAAAGACCACGCCAATGAACGAGCGCAAGGGGCCTTACCTGTTCTACGACGCCCAGGCCAGCGACCGCCCGGTGAACGAGCCGCCCGCGCAACCGTGGGACCCGTCGAAGAAGGCCATCCCCTCGCAGATCGTGCGTGAAATTCCCATCACCGCCGCCACCCAACAGCTCAACGCGCAGTGGCAAGGCGCGCTCAAGGGCACGGTGTGGGCCAACTACCACCTGATCAGCACACAGTGGCCCACCGCCCCGGCCGATGACTGCCAGGTGCCTTCGCCGACCAACCCGTTAGGTACGCCTGCGCCGAACTTCCTGGCCAACGCCACCCTGGAGACCTACAACCAGGGCACCACCCCGCAGGCTTCGTCCAGCTGCATGGAGTGCCACAACAACGCGACCACCCGCGTGACCCAGTCACCGCGCACCAGCTTCGCCGATTTCACTTTCCTGCTTGAACGTGCCCAATCCACCGGCGCCAAGGAGTGATGCCATGAGCGACCAGAACCTGCAAAACTTCATCGGCGTGTCCGCTGTACTCACTGGCCTGTCGGCCAAGCTGCTGGCGCCTTCCGTCGACCCGATCAACCTGCCGCCGGTGTTCTTCGCCACCGCCCAGCAAGGCATGGGCCTTGAGGCGTTCAGCAGCCTGCTGGAGCTGTACGCCAGCATCCAGAGCCAGCCGCCCGCGCAAATTGCCAGTGCCGTGCTCGATAACGCGAACCCGCAAATCGCCCAGGGCGCCCGCTCGATCATGAAGCTGTGGCTGCTCGGCAGTTGGTACCAACCCTACGACCTGGGCAACGCCCGCACGGGTGACACGCGTGTAGTCTCCGACCAGGCCTACAAGGAGAGCTGGGCGTGGAAGATCGCTCAATCCCACCCCATGGGCTACAGCCAGTTCCACTTCGGATACTGGGGTGAGCAGCCACCGACCCTCAAGCAATTCACCGGTGTTGACGCCAAGGAAGGGCAGCAGCCATGAGCAATGTACAAACCCAGAACATCGAAATTGCCGATGTGATCGTGGTGGGCGCCGGCATGGCTGGCAGTGTCATGGCCTACCAGTTGGGCCTGGCCGGGTTGAAAGTGCTGGTGCTCGAATCGGGCCCGGCCATTCCGCCGAATCGCAGCGAGTACCTGGAGCGCTTTTACACCGCGGTCCTCAAAGCGCCCGAGTCGCCGTACCCACCTGAGCAGAGTGAGCAGACCCCGGCTACGCAGTTCGCGCCACGGGCGACCATCCAGGACCTGATCACCGCGGGTAGCCAAGACCCGAACAAGGCGCAGAAGAGTTACCTGGTGCAGAAGGGACCGCACCTGTTCGCCAGCACCTACGAGCGGGTAGGCGGCGGCACCATGTGGCACTGGATGGGCACGGCCCTGCGCCTGTTGCCCAACGACTTTCGCATGCGTTCTGCGTACAACGTCGGGGTCGACTGGCCGATCAGTTACGACGACCTGCAGACCGCCTACTGCCGCGCCGAGGAGGAGATGGGCGTGTCCGCGGATGTCGCCTCGCAGACATACCTGGGCGTGACCTTCCCGCAGGGCTACAAATACAGCATGCATGGCATCCCGCCGTCGCTGGTCGACCAGGGCCTGGGCAAGCACATCACGGGCACCGTGTACCAAAGCCCGGAGAAGGGGCCCGACGGCAAACCGTACCCAGGTGTCACCCTCAACGTCCGGCAAACCCCGGCCGGGCGCAACTCGCAGAATGATAACGGCCGCCGGGTGTGCGCGGGCAACACCAGCTGTACGCCGATCTGCCCGATCCAGGCCAAGTACGACGCCACCGTGACCATGGCCAAGGCACTGGATACCGGCAACGTGCGCATCCTCTACCAGACTGTGGCGAGCCAGGTGCAGGTCGATGCCAATGGGGTCACGGGGATCGATTTCATCCAGTACCAGAACAATGGTACGCGCCAGAACGGCACGGCCCAGGGCAAACGCTACGTGATCGCCGCCCACGCGATTGAAACGCCGAAGCTGCTGCTCAACTCCATCGGCCCGAACAGCCCTAAAGGGGTCGCCAACAGCAGCGGCCAGGTCGGCCAGGCGTTGGCTGACCACCCGGTTTACCTGGCCTGGGGCCTGATGCCCGAAGGCAAGCCGCTGTTCCCGTTCCGTGGGCCGTTGTCCACTTCGGGGATTGAGGACATGCGTGATGGCCCGTTCCGCAGCCAGCGTGCTGCCTGGCGTATCGAAATCGGCAACGAGGGCTGGAACTGGTCGGTGAACGACCCCTATACCTCGGTCTGCGATTTCATCGACGGCACCAACCACGGCGGCGCAAACCCCAACAAGCTGGCGTTGTCCGGCCAGGCGCTGGTGCAGCAGCTCAACAGCGTGCTGACCCGCCAGTTCCGTCTGGGCTTCTTGGTCGAGCAGGTGGAGAAAGACCCCGACAATGCGTTGTGCCGGGTGGAGAGGAGTACGGAGTTCGCCGACGGCCTGGGCCTGCCTCGGCCGCAGATCACCTACGAACTGTCCGACTACACCAAGGAGGGTTTCAAGCAGGCGCGCCTGGCTGCCACGCACATCATCACCGAGCTGATGGGCGCCACCGAGCTTACCGACCTGAACCCTAAGCTCGAGCCCGGCTCGCAAACGGTGTTCGAGTACGACGGCCAGAACTATGCGTTCTACGGCGCTGGCCACCTGATGGGCACCTACCGCATGGGCTCGGACCGCACCAAGTCGGTAGTGGACAAGGACCAGCGCAGCTGGGACCACCCCAACCTGTTCCTGGTCGGCGACGGCGTGTTCCCCACTACCGGCACCGCCAACCCGACCTTGACCATCACCGCGTTGACTTTCCAGGCCGCCGACGTGGTGGCCAGCGACCTGCTCAAGCGCACCGTGCAGGTGCAGGCCAACCAGGCATGGCAGGGCACAGGCATGCAGGTCAATGGGCAGAGCTGGCAGTTGGCGGTATGCACGGGCGGGCAGTGGACGGCGAACCCGGCCACCGGCATGGTGGGCGCGGCGGGCAACCCAAGGCTGATTGCCAAGCCCGGCTATGCCTTGCCTGGTCAACCTGAAGGGGCGTTGGTCGGGCGTATCGGCAACAGCGGCGTTCCGTTCCTGGTCGGCAACCAGATGCAGTTGCCGCGTGGCCAGCAAGGTGAGTTGCAGTTGTGCATCAATGACGACCTGGACGGGCGTTACGGGGCTGGCCTGAGCGATAACCTGGGCAGCCTGTCGGTGGAGGTGCGTTTCGGGGCGGTGTAGGCCCTGACATGGCAACCCCACAATGCTCCGGCAATGCCGCAGGATTGTGGGGTTGCTCTCTGAGCCCAGGTGAATCAGGGGTTCGCAATGGGCAGGGTCATTGTGTGGCGCGCTGGTTTTCCAGGTCTTCAAGCTCAACGCGGTATTGGTGTGCTTCGTGTTCGTTATGGAACATGCCCACCAGTTGGCCTTGCTGATATACATCCCAGATCCGCACGCCAGCGGCCAGGCCTTCGTGGGACATTCTCGATTCGTCGCGTTCGGTTACTTGGACAGTCATCGGTAAACTCCACTTCTTCAAGATGGCTGCGACAGTGTGTCGCACGTCTTCTTTATAGAGTTTGTTAGCAGACTAAGTAAGTAAAACAGCCATGAAACAAGTTTCATGAAACTCAAAGGTGGGCTGCCTGGGTGGGCTTCTTCGCCGCAAAGAAAAGCCCCGCACTGGGCGGGGCTTCGGGTGTTGCAGGCAGTGGGCGATCAGTTGCCCTTCACCGGTTTGCCATCGACCGTGCCATCCTGCAGCACGATCACGTACTCCTTGCCATCGTTCTCTACCTGGCGCAGTTGCACCAGCAGGTAGTCCCAGTTCTTGGCGAACCACAGCTCGGTGATGCGCTTGCTCTGGCTTGGATCGCGCACGCGCTCGACCTTCACTGCATCGACCTGGCCGGTCTTGGTAGTAACCTTTTCGGTGCCCAGTACGCGGAAGTCGTAGGTGTCGATTTCGTCGCCGTCCACCACCTGGTAGGTCATGCTCTTCTTGCCAGCGGCTACGTCGTGCTGCAGGGCCAACTGGTAGGACGACTTGTCCAGCACGCCACGGTTCAGTGGCAGGCTGACGGCATCGCCACGGTCGCTGCCGGTGACCTTCTTGGTGCTCCAGTCGAAGTTAAGGTCGACCTTCTTGGCCTTGCCCAGGCCGCCACGCTCGAAGTGGTACTTCTGCGGCAGCAGGGTGTCGTTTTCCAGGCGCAGGGTGCTTTGCTCGGTCAAGCTGGCGATCATCATGGAAGCCTTGAAGTTAAGGTCCCAGGTACCGTTGGCATTTTTGACCAGGCTGCGCTCGGCGGTGCCGCTCATGGGTAGCTGCTTCCAGTCGGCGGTGTAGCTGGCCGAGAAGGGCTTCAGATCAGCTGCCTGGAGGGGCAGGGCGAGCACGGCGAGAGCCAAGAGCAGGGCGCGACGCATAAATTCTCCTAGGATCGAATCAAGTGACCGCTGGCTGCCAGTGGCTGGCCGTCCAGTAATGCACCGTGTTCGCCGAGACGCAAGCGCCCTTCAGCGAACCAGCGCACCGCCAGTGGGTAGATCAGGTGTTCCTGATGGTGTACCCGCTGTGCCAGGCTTTCGACGGTGTCATCAGACGCCACCGGTACCACAGCCTGTACGACCAGTGGGCCGCCATCGAGTTCCTCAGTCACGAAGTGTACGCTGCAGCCATGCTCGGCGTCGCCCGCTTCCAATGCCCGGCGATGCGTATGCAGGCCCTTGTACTTGGGCAGCAGCGACGGGTGGATGTTGAGCAGGCGGCCCTGATAGTGGCGCACGAAGTCGCCGCTGAGAATGCGCATGAACCCGGCCAGCACGACCAGGTCCGGGGCAAAGCCGTCGATGCGCGCCATCAGCGCGGCATCGAAGGCTTCACGGCCGTCGAACTGGGTGTGGTCGAGCACGACGCTGTCGATGCCGGCCGCTGCGGCGCGTTGCAGGCCGTAGGCATCGGCGCGGTTGGAAACCACCGCACGGATACGCACAGGGCTGTCCTGCCCTTGGCAGCTGTCGATCAGGGCTTGCAGGTTGCTGCCGGAGCCCGACAGCAGTACCACTACATTGCAGGTCTTGCTCGGCATCAGTGTGCCTTGAGGTTCTGCAGCTCGACCTGGGCAGCGCCTTCGGCGGCTTCGGCGATGTGGCCGATGACCCAAGGTTGCTCACCGGCGGCGCGCAGTTCGTTCAGGGCGGCCTCGACCTGGTCCTGGGCCACGCAGATGACCATGCCCACGCCGCAGTTCAATACGCGGTGCATTTCGTGCTCGTCGACGTTGCCTTTTTCCTGCAGGAAGTCGAACACCGCCGGGCGCTGCCAGCTGGCCACGTCAACCACGGCCTGGGCGTTTTTCGGCAGTACGCGCGGGATGTTGTCCAGCAGGCCGCCGCCGGTGATGTGGGCCATGGCCTTGACTGCGCCGGTGTTCTTGATCAGTTGCAGCAGCGGTTTGACGTAGATGCGGGTCGGCGCCATCAGCAGGTCGGTCAGCGGCTTGCCGTCCAGCTGGGTGTTCTCGATATCGGTAGCCGACACTTCGAGGATCTTGCGGATCAGCGAGTAGCCGTTGGAGTGCGGGCCCGAGGACGGCAGGGCGATCAGCGCGTCACCGGTGGCAACCTTGGAGCCGTCGATGATGTCGGCCTTTTCCACCACGCCTACGCAGAAACCGGCCAGGTCGTAGTCTTCGCCTTCGTACATGCCCGGCATTTCGGCGGTTTCACCACCGACCAGCGAGCAGCCGGCCAGTTCGCAACCGGCGCCGATGCCGGTAACCACGGTGGCGGCCACGTCAACGTTCAGCTTGCCAGTGGCGTAGTAGTCGAGGAAGAACAGCGGCTCGGCGCCGCAGACGACCAGGTCGTTGACGCACATGGCGACCAGGTCCTGGCCGATGCTGTCGTGCTTGTTCAGGTTCAGCGCCAGGCGCAGCTTGGTGCCGACGCCGTCGGTGCCGGAGACCAGCACTGGCTGTTTGTAGCCGGCCGGGATCTCGCAGAGGGCGCCGAAGCCGCCCAGGCCACCCATGACTTCAGGGCGTGCGGTGCGTTTTGCCACGCCCTTGATGCGTTCGACCAGTGCTTCGCCGGCGTCGATGTCTACACCGGCGTCCTTGTAGCTCAGGGAGGGTTGCTTGCTCATTGATCCAGGCCTTTAGGAGGGAGGGATTCTTAAAAACGACCATGACGGCCAAGGCCGGCTGGTAAGCGGCGGCGGTCTGAAACGTCAGTGGTCTGTGAAGGCGCGCGATTTTATCAGGGTTGCCGGGCAGCGGCCATCCTCAGGCCGACGGGCAGGGCGGTAATTGTTGAAAAAAGCGCGAGGGTGGTTGATGCGGTTGCATGTGTATAAGCTGCAAGCAACGAGCTTCACGCTGTGCGACAAAGCAGCCTGGCGCTCGGCCTGCTTTTTCTTGCAGCTTGAAGCTAATGGCTTGAAGCTCGACTGGACAGGAATCCTCCATGCGTTTGTTCACTATTCTGGCAGCCGGTTGCCTGGCCCTGATCTCGGCCACTGCCCTGGCTGAAAATGTCTCCGGCCTTTATCAGGTGCGCGAGCCGGTCACCGGGCCGGGCGCCGAAGCCCGCACTGCGGCCACAGTCAAAGCCCTGGACACGTTGGTGCAGCGTCTGACCGGTGACCCAAAGGCCGTGCAAAGCCCTGCTTTGGCCGAGCTGCGCAAGGACCCACAGCAAATCATCAACCAGGTAGGCAGCGAAGCCGGCCCGCCCGAGTCGGTAGTGGTCGAGTTCGACCCGGGTAGCACCGAGCGGGCTTTGCGCAAGGCTGGCCTGGCTTTGTGGGGCAGTAACCGGCCGTCGATACTGGGGTGGTGGTTGAACGACACCGTTGAGGGCAGCAACCTGGTCGGTGATGGCCAGGCCAGTGCCCAACCCCTGCGTCGCGCTGCCCAGCACCGTGGTCTGCCGCTGCGCTTGCCGCTGGCCGACTTGCAGGAGCAGCTGGTCGCCAATGCCAAGCAGGTCGAAGCCAGCAACCCGGCGCCGCTGCGCGAAGCTTCCGAGCGCTACGGCGCCGATGCGTTGCTGGCGGTACATGCCCAGGAGGCCGACGGCAAGTGGCAGGGCAAGTGGCAGCTGTGGCTGGGCGACCAGCGTGAGCAGGGCACTGCCGAGGGCGCCGACCAGGCCGCCTTGGCTGACGCGGTGATGATGGCGGTGAGCAGCCGCCTGGCGCCGCGCTACGTGACCCGGCCGGGTGCCAGCAGCCAATTGCAGGTGCAAGTGCAGGGCATGAACCTGCAGCGCTATGCCGAACTGGCCCGCGTGCTCGAGCCCTATGGCCCACGCTTGCAGGCGGCTGAAGGCACTACCCTGACCTACGGGGTTACTGGCAATCGTGAACAGCTGCGTGCCCAGCTTGGCCTGGCCAAGCTGCAGGAAGTGCCGGTAGAGCAGGCGCCGGCAGTGCCAGCCATGCCAGGCGCCTCTGCCGGGCAATCCGCGCCTGCGCAGCCGGCACTCGAGCCGTTCGACGGCTTGCGTTTTCGCTGGTAAGGGGCGCTGACCATGACTGACATGCGTCGCTGGATCTGGCTGGGCGCTGCGCTGCTGATCGCTGTGCTGCTATATAGCCTGCACAATATTCTTACGCCGTTCCTGGTTGGCATCATGCTGGCCTACCTGGCCGACCCGCTGGTCGATCGCCTCGAGCGCCTGGGGCTTTCGCGTACCTGGGGTGTGGTGGTGGTGTTCGGCCTGTTCACCCTGTTGCTGTTGGCGTTGTTGCTGGTGCTTGTGCCGATGCTGGCCAAGCAGTTGGTGCGCCTGTACGAATTGGCGCCGCAGATGCTCGACTGGCTTGAGCATGTCGCGCTGCCGTGGGTGCAGGGCCGCCTTGGCCTGGCCGATGGTTTCTGGAAATTCGACAAGATCAAGGCCGCCATCGGTGCGCACATGGGGCAGACCACCGATATTGTCGGCATGCTGCTGTCCCAGGCCACCGCCTCAAGCCTGGCGTTGGTGGGCTGGCTGGCCAACATGGTGCTGATCCCGGTAGTGGGCTTCTATCTGCTGCGCGATTGGGACTTGATGATGGGCAAGCTGCGCGGCCTGCTGCCGCGCCAGCGCGAGCCGCAAGTGATGGGCCTGGCAGGTGAATGCCATGAAGTGCTGGGGGCATTCGTGCGCGGGCAACTGATGGTGATGTTGGCCCTGGGCGTCATCTATTCAGCCGGCCTGATGCTGGTGGGGCTCGAACTCGGTCTGCTGATCGGCATGCTTGCAGGCCTTGCCGCCATCGTGCCATACATGGGCTTCATCATTGGCATTGGTGCCGCGCTGGTGGCCGGCCTGTTCCAGTTTGGTGGCGACCTGTATCCGATGCTGGGCATCGTTGCGGTGTTCATGGTCGGGCAGGCGCTGGAGGGTATGGTGCTGACCCCGCTGCTGGTGGGCGATCGCATCGGCCTGCACCCGGTTGCGGTAATCTTTGCCATCCTCGCCGGTGGTGAACTGTTCGGCTTCACCGGTGTGCTGCTGGCGCTGCCGGTGGCGGCGGTGATCATGGTGCTGCTGCGGCATGTGCATGCCCTGTACAAGGAATCGGATATGTACGCGGGGAATATCGACCCGGAGCTCTGAACACCACGTGTTTCGTCTTGAGCCTTTTCGCGCCCGCGAAATCGAGCGTCGCCTTGCGGCGCCCGGTCTTGCGGGCGTTGTGCATGTTTGTCCTGCATCCGCCCTTCGCTTATGCGGTGCAACTTGTTGATTTTGCTTGCCCTATCCGCAGTCGAGATTGTGCGCCCCGCGTTGCGGGTATAGACTTTGCAGATTGTTCACCAAAGGCCCCCAGCGGTCCCGTCGACCGCCCGCGAGCATGAAACCACCGATCCAGTTGCCCCTGGGTGTGCGCCTGCGCGATGACGCCACCTTCATCAACTACTATCCGGGCGCCAATGCTGCGGCATTGGGTTACGTCGAGCGGCTATGCGAAGCCGACGCCGGCTGGACCGAGAGCCTTATCTACCTGTGGGGCAAGCAGGGTGTTGGCCGTTCCCACCTGCTGCAGGCCGCCACCCATCGCTTCCAGCAACGTGGCGAGCCTGCTGTCTACCTGCCGCTGGCGCAATTGCTCGATCGTGGCGTAGAACTGCTCGACTACCTGGCCCAGTACGAACTGGTGTGCATCGATGATCTGCACGTGATCGCCGGCAAGGCTGATTGGGAAGAGGCCATGTTCCACCTGTTCAACCGCTTGCGCGACAGCGGCCGACGCTTGCTGCTGGCTGCCTCGGCATCACCGCGTGAGCTGCCGATCAAGCTGCCGGACCTGAAGTCGCGGTTGACCCTGGCCCTGGTGTTCCAGATGCGCGGTCTGTCCGACGAAGACAAGCTGCGCGCCTTGCAGCTGCGAGCTTCCCGCCGTGGCCTGCACCTGACCGACGAGGTCGGCCATTTCATCCTCACCCGCGGCGCGCGGAGCATGAGCGCGTTGTTCGACTTGCTTGAGCGCCTCGATCAGGCGTCGCTGCAGGCACAACGCAAGCTCACCATTCCGTTTCTCAAGGAAACCCTCGGCTGGTAACCCCCTGAAAACCTTGGGCCAGAGCGGTAAAACAAAAAAGTCACATCTTTTTCGATAAAATTTGCAAATGGCCATGATAGAGGGCATAGTTTCACCCTTCTAAAGGATTACAGACACGGTCGTGCCCATGCTGAAGCGCTTCGCACCCCTCGTGCCACTCGCACTCGTGACCCTGCTTTTTGGCTGCGCGGCCCAAGGCCCGGTATCTCAGCCCCAGGATCACACGCCGATCACTGCACAATCGGCAATCAACGCCAAAGCCTCTTCCTCGTCGGTGTTCGGCGAGCCGGAAGAGCTGGCCACTGAAGATGACCTGGCGTCTTTCTCCGCCAGCAAGCCTTACCAATTGCCGGTTCTGGCTGACAGCATTCTCGAGCGCGGCATGTCGTTGATCGGCACCCGCTACCGCTTCGGTGGTACCTCGGAAAAGTCCGGCTTCGACTGCAGTGGCTTCATCGGCTACCTGTTCCGCGAAGAGGCGGGCATGACGCTGCCGCGCTCCACGCGTGAAATGATCAACGTCGATGCACCGAAGGTGGCCCGCAACAAGCTCAAGCCAGGTGACTTGCTGTTCTTCAGCACCAATGGCCGCGGCCGGGTTAGCCATGCCGGGATCTACCTGGGTGACAACCAGTTCATCCACTCCAGCAGCCGCCGCAGTGGCGGTGTGCGTATCGACAGCCTCGGTGATCGCTACTGGAGCAAGACCTTCATTGAAGCCAAGCGCGCCTTGGCCATGGCGCCGACCAACATCGCGCGCAACTGATATCAAAATGATGTACCCTGCCGCGGCGGTGATGCTTTAAAAAAAAGCACGCCGCCGTGCGCATTTACAGAAAGCGTCTAATCTAAATTCTCAACTCTTTTCGGCTGCAGCGCAGCGGTCTAAGACAGGATGTTCTGGCCATGGTAAAGATGGCGCGCTTCGCATTTTTCTCCTTGGCAGCCTTGCTGGCTGCATGCTCCAGCCGTGCCCCTGCGCCGGCCCCTGTGGTACAGCCGCAGGTTACCTATAGCCAGCCCAGTCCTTCACCGATTGCCGATGACGTGCTGATCCGCGCCATTGGTCTGGTGGGGACACCCTATCGTTGGGGGGGCAACACACCGGACTCCGGCTTCGATTGCAGCGGCCTGATCAAGTATGTGTACCGTGATGCTGCTGGCATCAGCCTGCCGCGCTCGACGCGAGAGATGATCGTCATGCGCGCACCGACGGTGGATGTCAGTTCGCTGCAGTCCGGTGACCTGGTGTTCTTCGCCACCAGTGGCGGCTCGCAGGTCAGCCATGCCGGCATCTATGTAGGCGACGGGCGCTTCGTGCATGCCCCCTCCACCGGAGGCACCGTGCGCCTGGACTACCTGTCAAACAGCTACTGGGCCAAGGCCTACCTGCAGGCCAAGCGGGTGATCCCGCAAGGGCATCTGGCACAGAACCCTTGATATCCACGCCTGTTTAGCGGCCCCGTCGAGTTCGGGGCCGATAGTGGCTGACCGGCTCATGGTGCTCTGCTCACCCGCCAGATCACATTGCCGACATCATCGGCCACCAGTATCCCGCCTTGGCCATCCCGGATCACGCCCACCGGTCGTCCCATGGCCTTGCCTTTGCTATCGAGAAAGCCCGTGAGCAGGTCTATGGGGTGGCCTGCGGGTTTGCCTGAGCGGTCGAAAGGGACGAACAGCACTTTGTAGCCGCTGTGCGGTTTGCGGTTCCACGACCCGTGTTGGCCCACCAGTGCCCCCTGTTCGAAGGGGGGTGGCAGTACGCCGGGTTCGATGAATGCCAGCCCCAGGGATGCAGTATGCGGGCCGACTGCATAGTCTGGCACCCGTGCGCCTGCCACCTTTTGCGGGGCCTGCGGGTGTACTCGTTGGTCTACGTGTTGCCCATAGTAGCTATAGGGCCAGCCATAGAAGCCGCCGTCTTGCACCGAGGTGATGTAGTCCGGCACCAGGTCGCTGCCCAGTTCGTCACGCTCGTTGACCGCTGTCCACAACACTTCGCTGTGCGGCTCCCAGGCCAGTCCGTTGGGGTTGCGTAGGCCGGTGGCGAACAACCGGTGCTTGCCGCTTGCAGGGTCTATTTCCCAGATCGCGGCACGCCCTTGCTCCTTGTCCATGCCGTTTTCTCCCACGTTGCTGTTCGAGCCAACCGTCACGTAGAGCTTCTTGCCATCGGGGCTGGCGATCACGTTCTTGGTCCAGTGGTGGTTCAGAGGGCCGCCGGGTAGTTCGGTTACCGGGTGGCCTTCGTGGTCAATCTGTATGGCGCCCGGTTCATAATGAAAGCGCAGCAGCCTGTCGGTGTCGGCCACGTACAAGTCCTTGCCCACCAGTGTCATGCCGAAGGGGGAGTTGAGGTTTTTGATGAAAGAACGGCGGATTTCTGCCACGCCATCCTGGTCGGCATCGCGCAGCAGGGTGATGCGGTTGGCGCTGGGGACGGTAGCGCCGGCACGTTTCATCGCCTTGCCCATGACCCAGCCACGAATGCCCTTGCCATCTTCGGGCTTGGACGGCGCGTTGGTTTCGGCCACCAGCACATCGCCGTTGGGCAACAAATAGAGCCAGCGTGGGTGGTCGAGGCCTTTGGCGAAGGCTGCGACCTGGGTGCCAGGTGCTGCGGTCGGTTTGCTGCCCATTGGCCAGCCGACTGCGGGGGCGATATTGACGGTGGGGATCAATGTCGTGACAGGGGCAGGCAGCCTGGGCGCTGGCCCGCTGCCCTCGCGCACGTCCAACAGCGCCGTCTCGCCGCAGCCTGCCAGGCTGGCTGCGATTAACCAAGGCATCAGGCATTTCATCGACGGCGTCCTCCAAACAAGGCCTGTTGAATTGGGAGGCGGGTGAGGGGCGCCGGGTTCCCCTCAGTACCCCCAGCGACCCAGCGGCGCTGGGAGGGGGGGCTGGCGCTTGCCTCCTAAGTGCACGGTAGTTCAGGCAACGCAGATTGCGACTTCGGAGGACGAGCGAGCGTAAGGTGGCGGATGGTGGGAGCGGACCCAGCATACTTTGGCGTCATCACCCGCTTCGATTGACGCTCCCGGTGCAACCCTCTAACCTTCGCGGCGTGTTTCAGGTGCCCTGCCAGCCCCGACTGGGCAGGGTGAAACTGGGAAGCCGGTGGGCGCCAGCATGGCGCGATTCCGGCGCTGCCCCCGCAACGGTGGATGAGTAAAAGGCCGCGCAGGGCCACTGGATGCCGGCATCCGGGAAGGCGCGCAGGCCAGGGCCAAGGCCCACTCACAAGCCCGGAGACCGGCCTGATACTGCCAACGGCATCACGGAGGGTGATGTGCGGTGCACCGTGGCGCCCAGCCATGGCCTCTGCGCGTTCTCCGTTTGCCTGCCTATTACCTGTCGCCGCGCATTGCCGTGGTGCCAGCCTGCGGAGAACCCTGATGAGCGAATCCACCGAACGCGACGAACGCCACCTGGCGCGCATGCAGCGCAAGAAGGCGGTCATCGACGAACGCATCGCCAATTCCCCTAACGAATGCGGCCTGCTGCTGGTGCTGACCGGCAATGGCAAGGGCAAGAGCAGTTCGGCCTTCGGCATGCTCGCGCGCGCCTTGGGCCACGGCATGCAATGCGGTGTGGTGCAGTTCATCAAGGGCCGCAACAGCACTGGCGAGGAGCTGTTCTTCCGTCGCTTCCCTGAACAGGTGCGCTACCACGTGATGGGCGAGGGCTTTACCTGGGAAACCCAGGACCGCCAGCGTGACATCGCCGCTGCGCAAGCGGCGTGGGCGGTGTCGCGCCAGTTGCTGCAGGACCCAGGTGTACAGTTCGTGGTGCTGGACGAGCTCAACATCGCCCTCAAGCATGGTTACCTCGACCTGGACCAGGTACTGTCCGATATCCAGGCCCGCCCGCCCATGCAGCATGTGATTGTCACTGGTCGCGCTGCGAAGCCCGAGATGATCGAACTGGCCGATACCGTGACCGAAATGGGCATGCTCAAGCACGCCTTCCAGGCCGGTATCCGCGCACAGAAAGGCGTCGAACTGTGAGTCGATCGCGCCACTGCCCCGCCGTGTTGATCGCGGCACCCGCCTCAGGCCAGGGCAAGACTACCGTCACTGCTGCGCTGGCCCGCCTACACCGCAACCTCGGGCGCAAGGTGCGGGTGTTCAAATGCGGGCCCGACTTTCTTGACCCGATGATTCTCGAACGGGCCAGTGGCGCGCCGGTGTATCAGCTGGACCTGTGGATGATTGGTGCCGAGGAAAGCCGTCGTCTGCTATGGGAAGCTGCCGGCGAGGCGGACCTGATCCTCATCGAAGGGGTGATGGGGCTGTTCGACGGCACCCCGTCCAGCGCCGACCTGGCGCGCCACTTTGGCGTGCCGGTGCTGGCGGTGATCGACGGCACAGCCATGGCCCAGACCTTCGGCGCCCTGGCCCTGGGCCTGGCGCGTTACCAGGCCGATCTGCCGTTTGCCGGCGTGCTGGCCAATCGGGTAGGCAGCCTGCGTCATGCGCAACTGCTGGAAGGCAGCCTGACCGAGGGCTTGCGCTGGTATGGCGGCTTGTCCCGCGAGCGCGGCATCGAGCTGCCCAGCCGCCACCTGGGCCTGGTGCAGGCCAGCGAGCTGAATGACCTGGACACCCGCCTGGACGCTGCCGCCCAAGCGCTGGGCGCCAGTTGCGATGCGGCTTTGCCGCCGCCAGTACGCTTTGCAGAGCCTGAACCGCAAGCCTGCGCTGCCTCGCTGGCCGGTGTGCGCATTGGCGTGGCGCGGGACGAGGCGTTCGCCTTCACCTATGGCGCTAACCTCGACCTGTTGCGCAACCTGGGTGCCCGGCTGGTGTTCTTCTCGCCGCTGCATGACCGCGAACTGCCGGCGGTAGACAGCCTGTATCTGCCGGGTGGTTATCCTGAGCTGCATCACCATGCGCTGGCCGCCAACGCACCGATGTGCGAGGCGATCCGCGCCCACCACGCGCAGGGCAAGCCATTGCTGGCCGAGTGCGGCGGCATGTTGTACCTGCTCGATGCCCTGACCGACGTGGCCGGTGAACGTGCCGAACTGCTCGGCCTGCTACCGGGTGAGGCGACCATGCAGAAGCGCCTGGCCGCGCTGGCGCTGCAGGCGGTGGAACTGCCGGAGGGGACCTTGCGCGGTCACACCTATCATCATTCGCTGACTAGCACTGCGCTGGAGCCGATTGCCCGAGGCCTAAGCCCCAACGGCGGGCGAGGCAACGAAGCGGTTTATCGTCTGGGCCGGCTGACGGCCTCTTACGTGCACTTCTATTTCCCTTCCTGCCCGGATGCGGCGGCGGCGCTGTTGCGACCATGAATGATCACGCCTATAGCGACGCCGAGCGCGCCGCCATTTACCGGGCCATCGGCGAGCGCCGCGACATGCGCCATTTTGCGGGTGGCCAGGTGGCACCCGAGCTGCTTGGCCGCTTGCTGGCCGCCGCGCATCAGGCGCCCAGTGTCGGGCTTATGCAGCCGTGGCGCTTTATCCGCATCACCCAGCGTGACTTGCGCCGGCGCATCCAGGCCTTGGTGGAGGCGGAGCGGGTGCGCACGGCCGAGGCGTTGGGCGAGCGATCCGATGCCTTCATGAAGCTGAAGGTGGAGGGCATAAACGATTGCGCCGAGTTGCTGGTGGCGGCCTTGATGGACAACCGCGAGCCACACATCTTCGGCCGCCGCACCCTGCCGGAGATGGACCTGGCCTCGCTGGCCTGTGCCATCCAGAACCTGTGGCTGGCCGCGCGTAGCGAAGGGCTGGGCATGGGCTGGGTGTCGTTGTTCGACCCGCAGGCATTGGCAGCGCTGCTGGGCATGCCTGCCGGGGCCAAGCCGGTGGCGGTACTGTGCCTTGGGCCGGTCGCCGCGTTCTACCCGGTGCCGATGTTGGTGCAGGAAGGCTGGGCCGAAGAGCGGCCCCTGAGTGAAATGCTTTACGAAAACCAATGGGGAGAGCGTCAATGAGCGTGGCCTTGCTGACCGTGGCCGGGGTGGCCCTGGACGCTTTGCTGGGCGAACCCCAGCGCCGCCACCCGTTGGTGGCATTCGGCAATATGGCCGGCGCCCTGGAGCGCCGCCTGAATGCAGGCGGACGCGGCTGGCGCAGCCACGGCGTGAGCGCGTGGTTTCTGGCAGTGGTGCCGCTGACCTTCGTGGCGCTGGTCCTTTCGTGGCTGCCGTATATCGGCTGGCTGGTTGACGTGCTGGCGCTCTACTGCGCCGTGGGGTTGCGCAGCCTGGGCGAGCATGTGCTGCCGGTGGCCAACGCCTTGCGCCAGGGCGACCTGGCGCAGGCGCGGCACCGGGTTGGCTACCTGGTCAGCCGCGAAACCCGCGAGCTGGATGAGCCTGCGGTGGCCCGAGCGGCGACCGAGTCGGTGCTGGAGAACGGCAGCGATGCAGTGTTCGCCGCGTTGTTCTGGTTTGTGGTGGCCGGTGCGCCCGGTGTGGTGCTGTACCGCTTGAGTAACACGCTGGATGCCATGTGGGGCTACCGCAACGAGCGCTTCGAGCGCTTTGGCTGGTGC
The DNA here is from genome assembly GCF_021378985.1 of Pseudomonas sp. JR33AA. Classification (NCBI taxonomy): domain Bacteria; kingdom Pseudomonadati; phylum Pseudomonadota; class Gammaproteobacteria; order Pseudomonadales; family Pseudomonadaceae; genus Pseudomonas; species Pseudomonas sp. JR33AA. Next base: position 217,299 of record NZ_JAJSAW010000002.1, on the reverse strand, counting down.
GCGGCGCGCATCGACGATGTGCTCAACTATATACCTGCAAGGCTGGTGGCCCTGACGTATGCACTGTTGGGCAAGACCCGCCTGGCCTTGGCCTGCTGGCGCAAACAGGGCCCGCTGTGGGACAGCCCCAACGCCGGACCGGTGATGGCTGCCGGCGCCGGTGCGCTGGGCGTGGAGCTTGGTGGCCCGGCGGTGTACCACGGCGAACTGCATGAGCGGCCGCGTCTGGGCGAGGGGCCGGTGGCCGATGCCGATGCCATCGAGCGCGGCTGGCACTTGGTGCAGCGCGGGGTGTGGCTGTGGCTGCTGATGATCTGCCTGGGGGCCTATATCAATGCTTGAACATGGTGGCCGCCTGTTACGCGCGGTGCAGCAATACGGTATCGCCCGTGAGCAGTGGCTCGACCTGTCCAGCGGCATTGCGCCCTGGCCATTCCCGATCCCGCCGATTCCCGTCGACGCCTGGGCCCGCCTGCCGGAAACCGAGGACGGCCTGGAGGAGGCCGCGCGCGCGTATTACGGCGCCCGCCAGTTGCTGCCGGTAGCCGGCTCCCAGGCCGCGATCCAGGCCTTGCCACTGCTGCGTACAGCCGCCCGGGTAGGGGTGCTGACGCCGTGCTATGCCGAACACCCCTATGCCTGGCAACGGGCGGGGCACCAACTGCTGGCGCTGGATGAAGCGCACGTTGAGGCTGCGCTCGACGGCCTCGATGTGCTGGTGCTGGTGAACCCCAACAACCCGACCGGCCAACGGGTGTCGCGCGAACGCTTGCTGGCTTGGCATGCTTGCCTGGCTGCCCGCGGTGGCTGGCTGCTGGTCGACGAAGCCTTCATGGACAACACCCCGGCGGACAGCGTGGTGGACTGCGCCGAACGCCCGGGGCTGATCGTGCTGCGCTCGTTTGGCAAGTTCTTCGGCTTGGCCGGCGTGCGCCTGGGCTTCGTTGCCGCCGAACACAGCTTGCTGCTGCGCCTGGCCGAGTTGCTCGGACCCTGGACCGTCAACGGTCCGACCCGGGTGCTGGCCCAGGCCAGCCTGTCTGATGAGACTGCCCAGCGCGCGCAGGCCCAACGCTGTGCTGCTGCCAGCCAGCGGCTTGCTCACGTATTGCGCAGTGCCGGCCTGGCGCCCAGTGGTGGCTGCGACTTGTTCCAGTACGTGCGTAGCGAGCACGCGGCACACCTGCATGAATTTCTCGCCCGGCGCGGCATCCTGGTACGGCTGTTCGAACAGCCAGCGGCCGTGCGCCTGGGGTTGCCTGCCTGCGCGGCGGACGAACAGCGCCTGGCCCAGGCCCTGGCGGCTTATCAGAAGGAAACGGCATGACGACCCTCATGGTGCAAGGCACCACCTCCGACGCCGGCAAGAGCACGCTGGTGACCGCGTTGTGCCGCTGGCTGTTGCGCCAGGGCGTGGCTGTGGTGCCCTTCAAGCCACAGAACATGGCGCTGAACAGCGCGGTGACGGCTGATGGCGGTGAAATCGGCCGGGCCCAGGCGGTGCAGGCCCAGGCCTGCCGGCTACAACCGCACACCGACATGAACCCGGTGCTGCTCAAACCCAACAGCGACACCGGCGCCCAGGTCATCATCCACGGTCGCGCGGTCACCAGCATGAATGCAGTGGCTTACCACGACTATAAAACCACTGCCATGCAAGCGGTGCTGGCGTCTCACCAACGCCTGAGTGCCGCGTACCCGGTGGTCATGGTCGAGGGCGCGGGCTCGCCGGCAGAGATCAACCTGCGTGCCGGTGATATCGCCAACATGGGCTTTGCCGAAGCGGTGGACTGCCCGGTGATCCTGGTGGCCGACATCAACCGCGGTGGTGTGTTCGCCCATCTGGTGGGCACGCTGGAATTGCTGTCGACCAGTGAACAGGCGCGGGTCAAAGGTTTTGTCATCAACCGCTTCCGTGGCGACATTGCTCTGCTGCAGCCAGGGCTGGACTGGCTGGAACAACGCACCGGCAAACCGGTACTGGGTGTTCTGCCTTACGTTACCGACCTGCACCTTGAAGCCGAAGATGGCATCGATGTGCGCCAAGGCGTCAAGCACGAGCGAGTGCTCAAGGTGATCGTGCCAGTGCTGCCGCGCATCAGTAACCACACCGACTTCGACCCGCTGCGCCTGCACCCGCAGGTGGACTTGCAGTTCATTGGCCCGGGCCAGCCGATTCCGGCTGCCGACCTCATCATCTTGCCAGGCTCCAAGAGCGTGCGTGGCGACCTGGCACAACTGCGCGAGCGCGGTTGGGACAGGGCCATCGAGCGGCACCTGCGCTATGGCGGCAAGCTGATCGGTATCTGCGGTGGCCTGCAGATGCTGGGGCGTGACGTGCATGACCCGCTGGGGCTGGAGGGGGCTGCGGGCTCAAGCCAGGGGCTCGGCCTGCTCGACTATGCCACGGTGCTCGAAGCCGAGAAGCAACTGCGCAATGTTACCGGCACGCTGAGCCTTGAAGCGGCAACGGTCACCGGTTATGAAATTCATGCTGGCGTTACGACGGGGCCTGCGCTGGCGCAACCTGCGGTCCAACTGGCCGACGGCCGCCATGATGGTGCTGTCAGTGCCGATGGCCAGATCCTCGCCACCTACCTGCATGGCCTGTTCGAAGGCAGCCAGTCGTGTGCCGCGCTGTTGCGCTGGGCTGGCCTGGAGGACGTGCAGGTTATCGACTACGAAGCGTTGCGCGAACACGACATCGAGCGCTTGGCCAATCTGGTGGAGAAGCACCTGGACACCGCGCGGTTGCGTCAACTGTGTGGGGTAGCCTGACATGCGTAACCTGATTCTCGGTGGCGCCCGGTCGGGCAAAAGCCGCCTGGCCGAACAGTTGGCCAGTGCCAGCGGCCTGCCGGTGACCTACATCGCCACCAGCCAGCCGCTGGATGGCGAAATGAACGAACGCGTGTTGCTGCATCGTCAGCGCCGGCCGGATGACTGGGGGTTGATCGAAGAGCCCTTGGCCCTGGCCGCGGTACTGCGCGCCGAAGCGGCCGAAGGGCGCTGCCTGCTGGTGGATTGCCTGACCCTGTGGCTGACCAATTTGTTGATGCTGGAAGATGACTTGCGCCTGGCCGAGGAGCGTGATGCGCTGCTGGCCTGCCTGGAACAGTTACCTGGCACCCTTATCCTGGTCAGTAACGAAACCGGCCTGGGCGTCGTGCCCATGGGCGAGCTGACCCGGCGCTATGTCGACCTGGCCGGCTGGCTGCACCAGGCTGTGGCCGAACGCTGTCAGCGTGTAGTGCTGACTGTGGCCGGCTTGCCCCTAATGCTCAAAGGACCTGCACTATGAACCAAGCCTGGTGGCGTGACGCCTGCCAACCCCTCGACAACGCCGCCATGGACCAGGCCCGCGCCCGTCAGCAGCAACTGACCAAACCGGCTGGCTCGCTCGGCCAACTTGAAGCGCTGGCGATTCAGCTGGCTGGCCTTCAGGGGCTTGAACGACCAACGCTGGAGCGAGTCGCCATCAGCATTTTTGCCGGCGACCACGGCGTGGTCGAAGAGGGCATCTCGGCCTATCCGCAGGCGGTGACCGGGCAGATGCTCTGTAACTTCGTCGGCGGTGGCGCGGCGATCAGTGTGCTGGCGCGGCAACTGCAGGCCAGCCTGGACGTGGTCGACCTGGGCACCATTGACGCACAGTTGGAACTGCCCGGCGTGCGCCATCTGCGTCTGGGCACCGGTACTGCCAACTTTGCCCGTCAACCTGCGATGACCGAATACCAGCTGAAAGCGGCCTTGCAGGCCGGTCGCGACAGTGCCCAGCGCGCCGCCGAACAAGGCGCACAGCTGTTCATCGGGGGCGAGATGGGCATCGGTAACACCACCGCCGCCGCAGCCATGGCCAGTGTTCTGCTGGGGTGTCCGGCGTCGGAGCTGAGCGGCCCTGGCACCGGCCTGGACGATGCCGGGGTGCGGCACAAGGCTGAAGTCATCGAGAGGGCGCTGCGCCTGCATGGCTTGCGTGCTGAAGACCCGTTGCAGGTACTGGGCTGTGTTGGCGGTTTCGAGATCGCGGCGTTGGCCGGTGCCTACCTAGGTTGCGCGCAGGCAGGTGTCGCAGTGCTGGTGGATGGCTTTATCTGCAGTGTCGCTGCACTCGTGGCAGTGCGCCTCAACCCGCAGTGTCGGGCCTGGCTGTTGTTCGCTCACCAGGGGGCTGAGCCCGGGCACAAGGCCTTGCTTGCTGCGCTGCAGGCCGAGCCCCTCCTGGCCTTGGGCCTGCGTCTGGGTGAGGGCAGTGGTGCTGCCCTGGCGGTGCCGCTGTTGCGCCTGGCCTGTGCGCTGCATGGGCAGATGGCGACCTTTGCCGAGGCTGCGGTGGCGGACCGCCCGGCATGATCCTCGACTTGTTGCGCCATGGTGAAACGGAGCAGGGCGGCCTGCGTGGCAGCCTTGATGATGCCTTGACCGACAAGGGCTGGGCGCAGATGCGCCGCGCCGTGGCCGACGGCGGCCCATGGCAGGTGCTGGTCAGCTCACCGCTGCAGCGCTGTGGGCATTTTGCCGATGAGCTGGGTGCACATTTGAACCTGCCAGTGCAGCGTGAGCCCGACCTGCAGGAACTGCACTTCGGCGATTGGGAGGGGCAGAGCGCCGCGCAGATCATGGAGCACCAGGCCGATGCACTGGGCCGTTTCTGGGCCGACCCTTACGCCTTCACACCGCCCAATGGCGAGCCGGTCGAGGCGTTTGCCGAACGTGTGCTGGCGGCTGTCGAGCGTTTGCGCATTCAGCATGCCGGCAAGCGCGTGCTGCTGGTCACCCATGGCGGCGTCATGCGGCTGTTACTGGCCCGTGCCCGCGGCTTGCCCAGGGAGCAGTTGCTGCAGGTCGAGGTTGGCCATGGCGCGTTGATGCGGCTGGTGCCAGGTGGCGACGGGCAACTGGTCGAGGCGTCCTGAGATGTTGCCGTTCTGGATCGCCCTGCAGTTTCTCAGCAGCCTGCCGGTGAGCCTGCCGGGCATGCCGGCACCGCGTGAGGTAGGGCGTTCGCTGCTGTACTACCCGCTGGTCGGGCTGCTGTTCGGCCTGCTGCTGTGGTCGGCCAGTCATCTGCTGCAGGGCACGCCGTCGCCGCTGCACGCGGCTTTGCTGCTGACGCTGTGGGTACTGCTCAGTGGTGCCTTGCACCTGGATGGCCTGGCGGACAGTGCCGACGCCTGGCTAGGAGGTTTCGGCGACCGTGAACGCACCTTGCGGATCATGAAAGACCCGCGCAGTGGGCCAATTGCCGTGGTCACCCTGGTCTTGGTGTTGTTGCTGAAGTTTTGCGCACTGTGGGTGCTGGTCGGGCAGGGCATCGGGGCGCAATTGCTGCTGGCGCCGTTGATCGGGCGGGCGGCGATGTTGGGCCTGTTCCTTGGCACGCCTTATGTGCGACCTGGCGGGTTGGGCCAGGCGTTGGCCGAGCATATGCCCCGGCGCGCAGCGGGGTGGGTGTTGCTGGTTTGTGTGCTGTTCAGCCTGTTTCTGGGCGGATGGACCGTGCTGCTGGCGCTAGCGGTATTTGCCTGGTTGCGGCATCTGATGTGCCGGCGCCTGGGCGGGACCACCGGTGATACCGCGGGTGCGTTGCTGGAGCTGCTGGAGCTGGCCGTCGTGCTCGGGTTGGCACTGGGGCTTTAAGCGCTTGACCTGGACGGCCCTTGCGGGGCTGCTTTGCGGCGCTTTCGCAGCAAGCCATAGGTGTGGAGGTGGCAGTAACTTCCTGCAACGGTCCGGTAGCGCCTGCATCCCCTGGTCGGCGTATCCTCAGCCTCCCTCAAGCAACCAGGGTAGGCTTCCCGTGCGTCACTGGATCTTTGCCAGTCTATTGGTCTTGTACACCCTCCCGGCCTCTGCTGCAGACCTCATGGCGTTCTGGGACACCCCACGCCATGGCGGCAACAGCTTCAACCGGCTGCCACCCGATCAAGCCTACTTCGATGCCCTGAGGGGGTACGGCGCAACATGGGTGCGGCTGTCGTACGACAAATGGCAACCCGAGAAACGTGATTTCCTCCTCGGCAGCGCCGATACCTACGAAGGCCTGTCCGACGCCGACCTGGCTGTGCTGCGCGCCACCCTCGACCGGGCGCACCAGGCGGGGCTCAAGGTGGTCATCGCGCCACTCTCGCTACCGGGTATGCGCTGGTCGCAAAACAACCGGGGCCAGTTCGATGATCGCCTGTGGCAAGACAAACGCTACTGGTCCCAGGCTGCGGCCTTCTGGCGAGATATGGCGCGCGAACTGAAGCGCCATCCGGCCATCGCTGCCTACAACCTGATCAATGAGCCAGCGCCGGAGAAACACGGCGGCCTGGCTGAACATGCCGAACTCGCGCAGATGCAGCAGTGGTACGCGCAAGCGCAGGGCGGTGCGCGCGATCTGCCCTTGCTGTACCGGCAACTGATAGCGGCCATTCGCGAAGAAGACGCTGACACGCCGATCATGGTCGATGCCGGTTGGTATGCAGGCGCAGACGCGTTCGGCTACTGGCCGGCGCCCCTGGAAGACTCGCGAGTGCTGTACAGCGTGCACATGTACGAGCCCTATGCCGCTACGAGTGCGCCGAACATGGCGCGCAAGCATCCCATCGCCTATCCAGGCCCCGTACCGTTTGCCGGGCAGGTACAGCGGTGGGATGGGCGGCGCGTTGAAGGCTACCTGCGCCAGCCGCTGGCATGGGCCCAAGCCATGGGGCTGCCGCTTTCTCGCCTGGTGGTGGGCGAGTTTGGCTGCATGCGCAGGCTGCCGGGTTGTCGGCAGTATCTTGAAGATGTACTCGTCGTGCTGGATCGCAACCGGTTGCACTGGGCATTCTACAGCTTCCGTGAAGACAGCTGGGATGGCATGGACTACGAGCTGGGCACGGCGAAAGTGCCGTGGCGCTACTGGCAGGCGGTCGAGCAGGGCGCGCCAGACCCGTTGGCGCGCAAGGCCACGGTTGAGTTCGAGCCGATCCGCAGACGTCTGAACCCGGACTGACGCTTCTCACCCAATGGTGAAACTTCTTGCAACACTCAGTACGCGGGTATATACACGTATCCATGCTGACCAGTGAATGCATCTGTACCCATCTGCGTCGTGCCGCCCGCGGGGTGAGCCGGCATTACGACGAAGCCCTCGCCGGCTTCGGGGTCAATGTTGCCCAGTTTTCTTTGCTGCGGCACCTGCAGCGGCTCGACCGACCCAGTATCACCGCACTGGCCGAAGCCATGGGTCTCGAGCGCAGTACCCTGGGCCGCAATCTGCGTGTGCTGGAGGCCAATGGGCTGGTAGCGCTGGGCGATGGCGACGACCAGCGCAACCGCGTGGTGCTGTTGACCAACGCGGGTAAGCAATTGCTGCACGTTGCCCACCCGGCCTGGGAGCAGGCCCAGAAAGCACTGGTTGAACGGCTTGGGGTGGGGCAGCGGGATGAACTGGTGCGACTGCTGGAACAACTGGCCTGAACTGACACGACTATAAGCGGGTATATACCCGCAAACCTTGCGATGTGCTGGAGATAACGACAATGACTTCGGTGTGGCGAACCAGCGGATGGGTATTGGTGGGGGCGGCCTTGATACTGGCGCTGTCTCTGGGCGTACGGCACGGCTTTGGCCTGTTTCTTGGGCCGATGAGTGCTGATTTCGGCTGGGGGCGTGGAGTGTTTGCCTTCGCCATTGCCCTGCAGAACCTGATCTGGGGCCTGGCACAGCCGTTCGCTGGCGCCTTGGCCGACCGGCTTGGTGCGGCGCGGGTGGTCATCATCGGCGGTATTCTCTATGCCGTCGGCTTGATCTTGATGGCCTTGGCTGATTCGCCCTGGTCGTTGTCGCTGAGTGCGGGCTTGCTGATCGGCATCGGCCTGTCCGGCACGTCGTTCTCGGTCATCCTCGGCGTGGTCGGGCGTGCAGTGCCGGCCGAAAAGCGCAGCATGGCCATGGGCATCGCCAGCGCCGCCGGGTCGTTTGGCCAGTTCGCCATGTTGCCGGGCACCCAAGGCCTGATTCAGTGGCTGGGCTGGTCGGCAGCGTTGCTGGTACTGGGCCTTTTGGTGGCGTTCATCGTGCCTTTCGTCGGCCTGCTGCGCGATCGCCCGTTACCCAGTCACGGTGCCGAGCAGAGCCTGGGCCAGGCGCTGCGCGAAGCGTGCACGCACTCTGGCTTCTGGTTGCTGGCGCTGGGCTTTTTTGTCTGTGGCTTCCAGGTCGTATTCATTGGCGTGCACCTGCCGGCCTACCTGGTTGACCAGCACCTGGCTGTGACCACCGGTACGACAGTGCTGGCGCTGGTCGGCCTGTTCAACATCGTCGGTACGTTCACCGCTGGCTGGTTGGGCGGGCGCATGTCCAAGCCGCGCCTGCTGACCGGGTTGTACCTGCTGCGTGCGGTGGTGATTGTGCTGTTCCTGTGGGCGCCGGTAAGCGAGTTCAGTGCCTACCTGTTCGGCATTGCCATGGGCCTGCTGTGGTTGTCCACGGTACCGTTGACCAATGGGACCGTGGCCACGGTGTTCGGGGTGCGTAACCTGTCCATGTTGGGCGGCATTGTGTTCCTGTTCCATCAGTTGGGTGCGTTCCTGGGGGGCTGGCTGGGTGGGGTGGTGTATGACCGCACCGGTAGCTACGACCTGGTCTGGCAGATTTCCATCCTGCTCAGCTTGCTGGCCGCTGCCCTTAACTGGCCGGTGCGCGAGCGCCCGGTTTCACGCCTGCAGGCCCAGGCTGCATGAACCGTTACCTGGTCCGCGGGCTGTTGGCTATTGCCGCGCTGTTGCTGCTGGCACTGGTGTGGTGGGGCTGGCATCAGGGTGGGATGGCGCTGATGCAACTGGGCATGAGTGTGTGTTAGGCGCTACCCTGCAAGCTCAAGGGTTGTCATGCAGGAGAAACGAGTCATGCGTGCACATTGGTTGACGGTGCCGGTGCTGGCCCTGCTTGCCAGTACATCGAGCTGGGCAGCGGATTGCCCGGCGTTGTTGCAGGGCAGCCTGCCGGAATTGCGCGGCAAGGGGCAGGTCGAGCTCTGCGAGCGCTTTGCCGGCAAGCCGCTGGTGGTGGTGAATACTGCCAGTTATTGTGGTTTTGCCCCGCAGTTCGAAGGGCTTGAGGCAACGTACAAGGAATATCACGAGCAAGGCCTGGAAATGCTCGGCGTGCCATCCAATGACTTCAAGCAGGAAGACGCCGACAGTGAGAAGACTGCCAAGGTTTGCTATGCCAACTACGGCGTCACTTTCACCATGACCAAGACGCAGGCGGTGCGGGGCAAGGATGCGATACCGCTGTTCGCGGAGCTGGCCAGCCAGAGCACTGCGCCGAAGTGGAATTTCTACAAGTATGTTGTCGACCGTAAGGGCAAGGTGATCGGTAACTTCTCCAGCCTGACCAAACCGGATGATCCTGCGTTCCGCGCCGCTATCGAAAAGGCCATCGCCTCACAGCAATAACCAGGCTGCGCTTCTGCTTTTAAGCGCGCGGTCGTTCAGGCGATGCAGATTGCGACTTCAGGAGGCCGAGTGCAGGCCTCCTGAAGTCGCGAAGATCATGATCAAAAACAGGCAGTGGCTGGCGGGGGCACTTCACCGTACATGCACGGTAATCGCCACCAACCGCACCACCACGGGCCGGACCATCAGCACACACACAAACGCCACCGGCATCGCCAACTGATAGGCCTTGAGCACATTGCCCAGATACTCCGGGGTAAACCCGGCATTGGCCGCCGTGATCACGAAGCACATCAACAGCGCCATGATCGACGACATGTAGAACGCGAAAACGTAGGGGGTAGCGACCGGGTGCAATTTAGGTCGGCTGCGCGACCGGGGCAGGTTGTTCATGCGAACTCCTGAAAGCTGAGTGGACGCGCAGATTAACAACCTGCACGTCTGCAGCTGTAGACCCGCAGCATTGATTTCTTTATAAAGAAATACTTACGAATCCAGGCGCTCCCCATGGACCTGCTCAACGCCATTCGCTGCTTCATCAAGGTGGTCGAAGCCGGTAGCATTGCCGCGGGTGCCCGTATCCTCGGCCTTAGTCCGGCAGCCGTCAGCCAGAACCTGGCGCGGCTGGAAGGCCACCTGCAAGTTCGCCTGCTCAGCCGAACCACACGCAGCATGGCCTTGACGCCTTCTGGCGCAAAGTATTACGAGCGTGTTAAGCATATCGAGCGTGATCTGGCCCTGGCCGAACAGGCGGTGACAACACCCGACAGCGAGCCTCAGGGGCGGCTGTGCATTGCCTCGACCTCTGCCTTCGGTCGTCATGTGCTGGCGCCATTGATACCTGCTTTCAGTGCCCGCTACCCCTTACTTTCGATAGAGTTGGTAACGACTGATCGTCGGGTCAATCATGCTCGCGAAGACGTCGACGTGAGCCTGCGCATAGAACCGCAGCTCGAAGACCAACTGCTGGCCTGGCGCATCGCCCGCATCCCGTTCATTTGCTGTGCCTCACCCGGTTACCTGCAAAGTGCTGGCGTACCTGCCACGCCCGAGGCCTTGCGCGGGCACCGCTGCCTTGTGTTTCGCTATCCGGTGGATGGCCGCTTCTTGCGCTGGAGCTTCATACGGGACGGCCTGCGCTTCGAGGCGGAATTCGGCAGGGTATTGATCAGCGACGATATCGATGCCCTGACTCAGATGGCCCTGCACGATGGTGGCATCACCCGTCTGGCCGAGTTCATCGTGCGACCGCACTTGGCCTCGGGTGCGTTGGTGCCGCTGTTCGAATACTGCGACAGCAGCCAGGCTTACGCTCAGACCGAGCCCATGGACATTTACCTGTGCCTGGCCGATCGCTTTGCAATGACCACCAAGGTGCACGTTTTCATGGACTACCTGCGCGAATGCCTGGGCGACAGCTGGCAAGTGCAGGCATGAAAAAAACCGCCACGAAGGCGGTTTTCATGTAACGCACAGGAATCAGAAGCGGTAGGTGAGGGATGCACCGATACCGTGAGCGCTGTTCTCGTACTTGGCCTGGTAGCTGCCTTTCAACAGCCCTTGTTGTTGCGAGCTTGGCAGGTTGTTGACCTTGGTATCCTCTTCCCACAGATACGAATAGGCAACGTCGATGGTCATGTCATCGTTCGGGCTCCAGCCGGCACCAAAGCTGACCGCTTTACGATCGCCAGTCGGAATGCGTGGCGAGCGATCATGGTTGTTGGTGGGCGACTGGTCGACGGAGAAGCCTGCGCGCAGGGTCCACTCCTTGTTCACCTTATAGGACGCACCAATGGCGTGGGCCCAGGTGTCGTGCCAGTTCTGCTCTTCGGTGATGGTCTTCAACGGGTAGCCTGCCGGCGCTTCGTTCTCGACGACGATGCTTTCCAGGCGGCTCCAGCGCGTCCAGGTGCTACCCGCATACAGTGTCCAATGGTCATCCAGTTCATGAGTGACCGAGAAGTCCACTGACTCTGGCGTCTTGATCTTCAGGCTGGCATCGAACCTGCCGTTCAGGCCAAGCTGTGGAATCGGGTAGGAAACGCGTGTGTTGCCTTCAAGCTTGTAGTCGACCATCGAGTGATAGGTCAGGCCCAGACGGGTACGGTCCGTAGCTTGCACCAGAACGCCGATGTTGTAACCGATCGCAGTGTCGTCGCCCTTGATCTTGGTTTCGCCGTCAGGGCCATTGGGCCCCAGGAGGGCCTTGCTGCTCAGGTTCGAACCCAGTTCACCCTTGATACGGTTGATAGTCGGGCCAAAACCGATCGACACTTTGTCGTTGAAGGCGTAGCTGACGGTTGGCTGGAAGGTGACAACCTCGACCTTGCTCTTCTTGCCCCAGTAGCGTGCAGCGTCATCGCTACCGTAGTCGGTGATCAGGCCATATGGCACGTAAACGCCGAAGCCAACGCTCCAGTGATCATCAATCGGCTTGACGTAATAGCCCATGGGTACGCCAACGAGAGGCACCATGTCACCATCGGTTTCCCCCCCGAAGTTGCTGCCTGGGCCCGATATGTCGGTCTTGGCGATGACGGCAGCGCCGCCCACGGTGAATTGTTCGCGCTTGAGGCGGGACATGCCGGCCGGGTTGCCATACACAGTGCTGGCATCGTCGGCAGAAGACGAGCGCCCCGCAAAACCGGTTCCCATGCCGCTGATACTTTGTTCGTTCAGCGCGAACCCGGCGGCGAACAGTTGGCTGGAAGCAAGCGCAACGGCTACGCCGAGGGAGGTTTTGAGCATTACTTTTTTCATTATTAGAAAACTCCTTGGGATCTCCGGGGCGAAAAGCTACCAACAAATCACGCGCTGCGCTATAGGCTCAATCGCAGGAGTTAGCGTAGTTTTGTAGGACAATCCGACCAAAATTCCCTTTTTTCGGGTTCACTTGTAGGACGCGTCTCAAGATGCCTGTGGCAATTTCTGATCTATGCAGGCATGCCAGGCATGGGTGAAGTCGCGCAGGCGACCTTGGGGGTTGAAAATCTGCCGCCAGATTCGCGCCAGAGCCAGTAGATCGTCTGCCGCAGGCAAGGGTGTGGCCTGCTCTTCGATGAGCATCCAGGCAATGGCCGTGGAGTAGCGCAGGTTGACGGTGAGCTCCAGGTGCGGGCCACCAAGGAAGGCGTGCTGGCTGGCCAGGCCGCGGACTAGGCTGGCGAGGTCGGGGTCACGGGCGAGGTATTCGTCCCAGAGCGCCTGGTGACGATGTTCGCCGATGCGGTAAAGGCCGTGCCCGCGTCGGTCATGCAGGGCTGAGCCGAGTGCTGACTGGCTGGCGGCGATGCCCAGTAATAAGGCTTCGGCGCTGGCGCAGTGACGGTTCAGGTAGACCAGGGTCGGTCGGATCACATACTGACACAATTCATTCGCCGCAATACCCATGATGCCCTCGAGCAGGTAAGGGCCGGACGGGCGCTGGAGCTTGGCAGCTGGTGAATGATCAGGCCCGCCGGGAGCGGAAAGCACCGCTCGAGTTGAAGTGTAGTGTGATAATCGTGGTGTAAAGAGCTGTTTTTAAATCGATTGCTGCCTGATGCCCCGGGCTATATGCCCTTAGGCAATTACGCCAAAAGCGTTCAGGCAGACTTGCGATTGAATGATTCAGCGCTTGAATACCCTGGTATTCGCCGGTCACGCGGTGAGCGACTGACGCGTCCGGGCGATCACCGCCTGCAGGGGTTCATTGCGGCTGTACTGCTCGTGGTACAGGCGTTCGGTGTGGCAGGCAACGCCGTGCTCGTCTACCAAGGTAAAGCTGAAGCTGCCCTTGCGTGGGGCAACGATAAGGCACTTCAACGGCGAGAAGGCCTGGGAGAGGGTGCCAATGGCAGCCTGAATCTGATGATGAGTTTGCATATTGTTGGAGGTTCCTGCTTTAAACACGGGGGATATGATCCGTGCATGATAGAAACGTTCCAGTGACGCCTTTATTAAGGGACGAACGAACCTGACTGGAACAGGGCAGCCAGAGGAGGCGCAATCAAATGTGGGCGCTTGGGCTGACTGGTAGGTACTTCGGAAGGCAGGCAGCACGCCGGGGCCAAGGTTCTAGGCCGTCGAGGTGGGATCCTGATCAATCTGTCATGTGATTCGTGCTTGCGCAGCGTAAGGCTGGCGAGTGAATCATTGAATGGGCCGGTCCTTGTTTCAGCAGTGACGCTCTTGGGGGGAGCGAGTCTGCAAGGACGCTTGCGGCCAGAATTGACTTTCAGCTTGGTACTAACGAGGGGCACCTTACCGCAAGTGCAGATGTTTGGCAAGCATTACGTTTGTTCAGGTGAGCCGCGCAGTATGGCGCGATTTTTCGCCGCTGGGAAGAGGGGGTAAATGGCCCGAATGCGGTCCGATGTGCCCTTTTCGTGCACCCAGAGGGAGGTTTATGGTGCACTTGTTCACATTCGGGGCAGCGCTTGTAACCGCTTGGTAACACCACCCAGCACCCTCGCCAATGCCTTGACTGCGTGGTTAAGTCAATGAAAAAAAACACTATTTTTAGCTGGTGAAAAAATCGTCAGTTTGACCAAAGCCCCCAATTCACGGGGGTTTGAGGGGTGTGAGAGGGGGTTGTCCACCGAGTTATCCACAGGAACTGTGGATTGTCCCGAGCGCTTGCTCTAGCACGGGCGTGCCAGCAGCAGGATGAACTGTCCGACAATCGCCATGCTCCAACAGACCGGTTGGTCATCCACTTGAAAACGTCAAGAAAAGATCAGCGAATTTTTTTTCAATCCTCCAGAAATTGACAGCCAGGGCGAGAAAAAAAGAGTAGAGTGGCGCGCCTTTCGAGTTGCCAAACCTGTTGCTCATGAAGTTTCGCGGTAGACACCTTTCCAGCCCCGCTGCATCGACACCTGCGCCTCCCGCCAAACGCTTTTCCCTGAAAGTGGCCCTGTGGTTGCTCGACAGCCCGCGCCTGGGCGACAACCCTCAGGTCAAGCACCTGGCCGGGCGCTTGTTGAAGCAGCCGGCGCGCCAAGGTGTGGTTGTGGCGCAGAGCCGTCTGGGGCAGATGCTGTGCCGCGATTGTGGCAACGCCCGTGACCGGCGTATAGGCCATGAGCTGCTTCGTCAGGCTGCCCGCGCAGGGGATCGGCGGGCGCAGCTGGAGTATGCGCGGCTGTGTCAGCATAACGAGCCGGAGCAGGCGCGCTGTTGGCTTGAGCTTGCGGCAGGGCAGGGGTCGCAGGAAGCGCGGCGGTTGTTGCGACAGTGGTTTCCTGTTTGAGCACTGTTACCTACGCGCTGGATGGCACCGGCTCTGCCGGTGTTCGCGGGTAAACCCGCTCCTACAACGGCCTGCGCCCAAATCCGATGTGTTTCACCCGTGCGAAGAGGCCGGTGCAGGCAACACACCCGTCAGGCTGATAAGCTGCGCTCAATTTGCATCAGAGCGTTCGGGGTAAGCATGACAGTGGATCTGGCCAGCATTCTGCTGGGCTTGGTGGCAGGCGCAATACCCTGCCTGGTGTGGGTCATGCAGGTGCAGCGCCGCCAGGGCGCACGGCAAGGCGAGCTGGCCTTGCTCGAAGAGCGCCTCAATGCTGCCCAGCTGGCCCAGGCCGGCCTGCAGGCTCAACTGGACGCCAGTCGGGACGAGGTCAGCGACCTCAGTGAGGCCAACGCCGTCAAACAAGCCCAGCTGGCCGCCCAAGGCCGTGAGCTGGAGCTGCTGCAGATCGACCGCGACAGTGCCCGTGATGCGGCCCACGCCTGGAGCCTTGAGCGCGCCAATCGCGAAGCCGAACTGCGCCGCCTGGAAGCGCAAACCGCGCGCCTGGACGCAGAACTGCGTGAACAGCAGGAAAGCCACCAGCAACGCCTGGAAGACCTGCAGGAGGCCCGTGACACCTTGCGCGCCCAGTTCGCCGACATGGCCACCAAGATCTTTGACGAACGCGAGCAGCGGTTCGCGCAGACCAGCCAGCAGCACCTGGGCCAGTTGCTCGACCCGCTCAAGGAGCGCATCCAGGCCTTCGAAAAACGCGTGGAGGAAAGCTACCAGCAAGAGGCCCGCGAGCGCTTCTCGCTGGGCAAGGAGCTGGAGCGCCTGCAACAGCTCAACCTGCGCCTGTCCGACGAAGCCACCAACCTGACCCAGGCCTTGAAGGGCCAGAAGACCCAGGGTAACTGGGGTGAGCTTATCCTCGAACGTGTGCTGGAGCATGCCGGCCTGGAAAAGGGCCGCGAATACCAGACCCAGGTCAGCCTGAAAAGCGCCGACGGCGAGCGTTTCCAGCCGGATGTGTTGATCATGCTGCCTGGCGACAAGCAGGTGGTGGTGGACGCCAAGGTCAGCCTCACCGCGTACCAGCAATTCGTTGCCGGCAACGACGAAGCTGCGCTCAAGCAGCATGTGCAGTCGCTGCGCAGCCACGTCAAAGGCCTGTCAAGCAAGGACTACAGCCGCCTCGAAGGCCTGCACAGCCTGGATTTCGTGTTGTTGTTCGTGCCCATCGAGGCGGCCTTTTCGGCGGCTCTGCAGGCCGAGCCGAACCTGTTCCAGGAGGCCTTCGACCGGCAGATCGTGATTGTCAGCCCTACCACGTTGCTGGCGACCTTGCGGGTGATCGACAGCCTGTGGAAGCAGGAGCGTCAAGGGCAGAACGCCCGCGAAATTGCCGAGCGTGCCGGCTGGCTCTACGACAAGTTCGTGCTGTTCATCCAGGACCTGGACGAGCTGGGCAGCCGCTTGCAACAGGTAGACAAAGCTTATGCCGCAGCGCGCAACAAGCTGTGCGAAGGGCGTGGCAACCTGGTCAGCCGCAGCGAGCAGCTCAAGCTACTGGGCGCCCGTGCCAGCAAGAGCTTGCCGGCAGACCTGCTGGAGCGGGCGCTGTCCGACGAGGCACTGCCCGACGTAGCGGTTACTGAGCCAGGCTCAGATGGCGATTGAGCAGGGCGCGCAAGGCCGCCGGCTTGACCGGTTTGGCCAGGTAGTCCAGCCCTGATGCATGTACCAGGGCGATGGTTTCCTTACTGCCGTCGGCACTGATCACTACACCTGGGACCGGCTCACCCAGCCGTGCTCGAAGCCAGCCCATCAGTCCGGTGCCGGTCTCGCCGTCGTCCAGGTGGTAGTCCACCAATGCCAGGTGTGGGCGCATACCTTTGGCCAGCAGGGCTTCGCATTCGGCCTGGTTGCGCGCGGTCCATACCTGGCAACCCCAGCGACTCAGCAGGCTGTTCATGCCAATCAGGATGCTGTCTTCGTTGTCCACGCATACCACGTGCAGCCCGGCCAGTGGCTGGCCGCCCTGTTGTTCCACGGGCGCGCTTGGCGCCGCGGCGGCCTGGCGCGCAATCGGTACGCTGACGCGGAACACCGTGCCCTTGCCTGGCCATGACCGCACCTCCAGCGGATGCCCTAGTACCCGGCACAGGCCGTCTGCGATTGCCAGGCCCAGGCCCAGCCCCTTCTCGGCACGGGTCTGGTGGCTGTCCAGGCGCTTGAACTCCTGAAAAATCACTTGCAGCTTGTCGTCGGCAATGCCCGGGCCACGGTCCCAGACCTCCAGCCACAGGCGCTCGCCCTGTCGGCGCGCGCCCAGCAGGATCGGGCTCTTGCCGTAGCGCAGGGCATTGGTGAGGAAGTTCTGCAGCACCCGGCGTAGCAGTTTCATGTCGCTGTCCACCCGCAGGCGGCTACCGCGCAGCCGGAACTCCAGGCCCTTCTCGGCCGCCAGCAGCTTGAACTCGGCGCCCAGGGTGTCGAACAGCTCGTTGAGGGCGAAGGGTTTGGCATCCGGGGTGATCTTGCCGTTTTCCAGGCGCGAGATGTCCAGCAGGTCGCTGATCAGCTCTTCAGCCGAGCGCAGCGAGCTGTCCATGTGCTGTACCAATTGCTGGGCCTCTTCGTTCATGCCCTCGGCCTGTTGCGACAAGGCGGCAGAGAAAAGCCGAGCGGCGTTCAACGGTTGCATCAGGTCATGGCTGACGGCGGCCAGGAAGCGGGTCTTGGACTTGCTCACCGCTTCGGCCTGGCTTTTGGCTTCGGACAGCGCCTGGTTCAACTGCGACAGTTCGTGGGTGCGCTCCGCCACGCGTTGCTCAAGGCGTTCGTTGGCATCGCGCAGGGCCTGCTCGGCTTCGCGGAACGGGGTGATGTCGGTGAAGCTCATGACAAAGCCGCCGCCCGGCATCGGGTTGCCGATCAGCTCGATCACCCGGCCATTGGGGAACAGCCGCTCGGAGGAGTGCGCGCGGCCCTGACGCATCCAGTGCAGCCGCCGCGCCACATGCACTTGCGCCTCGCCCGGGCCACACAGGCCGCGCTCGGCGTTGTAGCGGATGATGTCGGCAATCGGTCGCCCTACGCTGATCAGCCCGTCCGGGTAGTTGAAGAGTTCAAGGTAGCGGCGGTTCCAGGCCACCAGGTGCAAGTTCTGGTCGACCACGCTGATGCCTTGGTTGATGTTCTCGATGGCGCCTTGCAGCAGGGCGCGGTTGAACTGCAGCACTTCACTGGCTTCGTCAGCGATGCGCACCACGTCTTCCAGCTGCATGTCGCGGCCTTCGATGGCCGCCTTGACCACCGCGCGGGTCGACGAGGTGCCGAGCACCCCGGCCAGCAGGCGCTCGGTGTGTTCGATCCAGTCGCCATCGGCGTTCTGGTTAGGGTTGAAGCCCTTGCCCTGGCGGTAGGCAAAGCGGATGAAGCTCTGCCGTGCGCGCTCTTCCCCGACAAAGCGCGAGGCCAGGGTCAACAGGTCGTCGATCTGCACCGCCAGCAGCGGCTTGCTGCTGGGCCGCGCGCTGGTCTGCTGGCCAATGAACCGGCCGGCCTGCCAGTGCTCGGAAACCCGTGTGCGCGACAGCACCGAAACCCAGGCGAACAGGGTGAAGTTGCCCGCCAGTGACAGCACCACACCTTGGGTCAGTGGACTGATCGGCAGGTTCAGCGGGTTGCCGTGCAGCCACGCCAGGCCCGGGAACAACTGCAACGACCAGCCCAGGCTGTGCGCTGCAATCGGCAGCACCAGGGTGTAGAACCACAGGAAAATGCCAGCAGCCAGGCCGGCGAACACGCCGCGACGGTTGGCCTGTTTCCAGTACAGCGCGCCAAGCATGGCGGGGGTGAGCTGGGTGACGGCGGCAAAGGCGATCTGGCCGATGGTCGCCAGGCTGGCGGTGGAACCCAGCAGGCGGTAGCTGACATAGGCCAGCAGCAGGATCACCACGATGGTTACCCGGCGAACCGACAGCATCCAGTGGCGGAACGCTTCGAACGGCCGCTCGGCGTTATTGCGGCGCAGCAGCCAGGGCAGCAGCATGTCGTTGGAAACCATGGTCGATAGCGCCACGGCCTCGACGATGACCATGCCGGTAGCCGCCGAGGCGCCGCCGATGAACGCCAGCAGGGCAAGGCTCGGGTGCGCTTCGGCCAGCGGCAGGCTGATGACGAACGAGTCGGAGATCACCGTGCCTGGCAGCAGCATCTGCCCGGCCAGGGCAATCGGCACCACGAACAGCGCGGCCAGTGCCAGGTACATCGGGAACACCCAGCGCGCCAGGCGCAAGTCCTGCGGTTCGATGTTCTCCACCACGGTAACGTGGAACTGCCGCGGCAGGCAGATGATAGCCATCATTGCCACGGCGGTTTGCACCACCATGGACGGCCAATTGATGGTTTCTTTCCAATAGTCCTGCAAGTGGATCGACTGGCGGGCCTGGCTGAACAGATCGTCGAAACCGTCATACAGGTTGAAGACGATGAAGATGCCCACGGCAAGAAACGCCAGCAGCTTGATCAGTGATTCGAAGGCAATCGCCAGGACCATGCCGCGGTGGTGTTCGGTCACATCCAGGCTGCGGGTACCGAAGACGATGGCGAACAGCGCCAGTACCAGCGACACCACCAGCGCGGTGTCCTGCACGCGGGTGCCGGTGGCGTCGGCGTTGGCGCCGATCAGCAGGTTCACGCCCAGTACGATGCCCTTGAGCTGCAAGGCGATGTACGGCAGCACACCGACCAGGCAGATCAGAGCCACCACCACCGCCAGGGTCTGCGACTTGCCGTAGCGTGCAGCGATGAAGTCGGCGATCGAGGTAATGTTCTGCTGCTTGCTGATCAGCACCATCTTCTGCAGCACCCACGGCGCAAAGATCAGCAGCAGTACCGGGCCCAGGTAGATCGGCAGGAACGCCCACAGCTGTTCAGCGGCCTGGCCGACCGCGCCGAAAAAGGTCCAGCTGGTGCAGTACACGGCCAGCGACAGGCTGTACACCCAGGCACGCAGCTTTGGTGGCAAGGGCGTGCTGCGGCGGTCGCCGTAGAAGGCGATGGCGAACATGATGGCCATATAGGCCAGGGCGACCACGGCGATCAGCCCGCTGGACAACGACATGAAGACTCCGAAGCAAAAAGGTAACGCGGTCCCGGTCAATCAGTCTGGCACGCAAGTGCCGCTTCGTCAGCGCCGACGATGGTTGTAGGCGCGGGTTCACCGCGAAAAGGCCGCAACAGGCAACCTCAGCCCCTGCGGGTACCCAACCCATAGAACACCCCGGCCAGTATCACCGACAACACCAGCAGGTAGAAGACTGCCCCCGGCCACAGGTGTACCAGTGCAAACCCCACCATCACCGGCCCCAGCGCCGCCCCCAGGTTGGACAGGTTTTGCGCCCCGTAGTACACCCCGCGCAAATGCTCCGGTGCGATCAGGTCGATGAACATGTACTCGGCCGGAATCACGATGATTTCGCCCAGCGTGAACACCAGCATCGCCAGGCACCAGGCCAGTACCGAGCCTGCCAGCGCAAAACCCAGCAAGCCGGCGATGAACAGCCCCATGCCGGCCAGCAGCCAGGGCATCAGGCGATGGCGGCTGATACGCCGGCCAATCAGGTACTGCAAGGCAATGACCGTCACGGCGTTGGTGGTGACCAGATAGCCGATCAGCCGTGCCGCTTCGGCCGGGTTGCTGGTGACCACCAGGTACTGGGACAGGTAGGCGGTGAACTGGCCGAACACCACCGCGCTAAGTACCCCACCCAGGGTAAAGCACACCAGCCGACGATCCCGTGCCAGCCCCAGCGCAACCTGGCCGAAGCCGGCCGCAGGTTTGTCCGGTACGCTGGCCTGCAGGCTGCGATCACCCAGGCGCCAATAAGCCAGGCACATGGCCAGGCCAAGCAGGGCAGAGGCGAGGAACGGCACATGGTCGTTCAGTTCAAGCATGGCCACGCCCAGCAACGGGCCGGCGGCATAGCCGACGTTGCTGAGGGTGTACTTGATGGCGAATACCTCGGCCCGCTCATCCACCGGCAGTAACGCGCAGAAGCCCGCCTTGGCGGCGATGTCGACCACTGCCAGGGCCAGGTTGATCAACACCAGACAAAAGAAGAACGGCAGAGCCGAACGGCTGGCGACCGCGCCGACGAAGGCCAGGGCGAACAGCAGGGTGCTGGCGCTGACCAGCGTGTGGTTGCTCAAGGTGTCGACCAGGTGGCCGCCATACAGGCTCAATAGCGAGGCGACGATCAGCGCACCACCGATCAGCAGGCCGATCTGGCTGATCGGTAGCTGGAAATTGTCGGCCAGGTAAACCACCAGGTAGGGCAGGGTGAGGGCGCGGGCGACGGTAAGCATGAAGGTGGTGGTGAGCAGCAGGCGAACGGTGTGCGGGTAGCGTTTTATGGCGGCGAGCATTGCCACGTCCTTGTTGTGCGGGTTTGCCGAGCACAAGCATAAGCCACATGCGGTCCTCGTAGCGCCAGTTCTGCAACTGCTGGCAGGTCCTTGAACGCAAATTCGCTTGGCCACGCCTGAGCCGGTGCTTGCCAGCCAGCGCATTTCCCATGCAGATTTGTGGCCCGGCGCGCTTGGCGCGCCTCCAATTGAAAAGCCCTCAGGAACAAGGACGATGAGTCACTCTTCGCAATTCACCTTGCTCGGCAAGCGGCGTTTCCTGCCGTTTTTCATCACTCAGTCGCTGGGTGCCTTCAACGACAACTTGTTCAAGCAGTCGCTGATCCTGGCGATTTTGTTCAAGCTCAGCCTGGGCGAGGGTGACCGATCGATCTGGGTCAACTTGTGTGCCTTGCTGTTCATCCTGCCGTTTTTCCTGTTTTCGGCGCTGGGCGGGCAGTTTGGCGAGAAATTCGCCAAGGATGCGCTGATCCGTGCAATCAAACTGGCCGAAATCGTGATCATGGCGATCGGAGCGCTGGGCTTTATCACCAACCACCTGGCGCTGATGCTGGTGGCGCTGTTCGGCATGGGCACCCACTCGGCGCTGTTCGGCCCGGTGAAATATTCGATCCTGCCGCAAGCCCTGCGTGAGGAGGAGCTGGTGGGCGGTAATGGGCTGGTGGAAACCGGCACCTTCCTTGCCATCCTTGCCGGCACCATCGGCGCGGGGGTGATGATGTCGGCCGACAGCTACGCAACGGTGGTGGCCGGTGGCGTGGTCGGCACGGCGGTACTCGGCTACCTCGCCAGCCGCTGGATCCCGCGGGCGGCGGCTGCTTCGCCGCAAATGCCGCTGGACTGGAACATCTTCAAGCAGTCATGGGTGATCTTGCGCATGGGCCTGGGCCAGCCGCCGGCGGTGTCGCGCTCGATCGTCGGCAACTCGTGGTTCTGGTTTGTCGGCGCTATCTACCTCACGCAGATCCCGGCCTATGCCAAGGACTGGCTGCACGGTGACGGCACGGTGGTGACCCTGGTACTGACACTGTTCTCGGTGGGCATCGCCCTGGGCTCGCTGTTGTGTGAGCGGCTCAGTGGCCGCAAGGTGGAAATCGGCCTGGTGCCGTTCGGCTCGTTCGGCCTGACCCTGTTCGGCCTGCTGTGGTGGTGGCACTCTGGTGATGTACCGGCTGCAGCAGCGCCGCACGACTGGCTGGCACTGCTGGGCATGAGCCAGGCGTGGTGGATCTTGCTGTCGATCATTGGCCTGGGTGTATTCGGCGGCTTCTACATCGTGCCGCTGTATGCGTTGATCCAGGCCCGCACGGCCGAGGATCAGCGCGCCAGGGTGATCGCGGCCAACAACATCCTCAATGCCTTGTTCATGGTGGTGTCGGCGGTGCTCACCATCATCCTGCTAGGCGTGGCCAAGCTGAGCATCCCGCAGCTTTTCCTGGTGGTGTCGCTGCTCAATATCGCGGTCAACACCTATATCTTCAGGATCGTGCCCGAGTTCACCATGCGCTTCCTGATCTGGCTGCTCAGCCATTCGATGTACCGCGTGCAGCACCGAGACCTTGAGCGCATTCCCGACGAAGGTGCAGCGTTACTGGTGTGCAACCACGTGTCGTTCGTCGATGCGTTGCTGCTGGGCGGGGCCATACGCCGGCCGATCCGCTTTGTCATGTACTACAAGATCTACAACCTGCCGGTGCTCAACTTCGTGTTTCGCACTGCCGGTGCCATCCCGATTGCCGGGCGTAACGAAGACCAGGCGACTTACGAGCGGGCCTTCGCGCGGATTGCCGAGTACCTGGCTGATGGCGAGCTGGTGTGCATCTTCCCGGAGGGCAAGCTGACGGGCGATGGCGAAATCGATGTTTTCAAGGGGGGTGTCAGCCGCATCCTCGAAGAAACGCCAGTACCGGTGATTCCGCTGGCCTTGCAGGGGTTGTGGGGTAGTTTCTTCAGCCGCGACCCGGCCAAGGGCTTCTTCAAGCGCCTGTGGTCGCGGGTGACCATCGTGGCAGGCGCCGCCGTCCCGGTGGAGGCGGCGCAGCCTGAAGTGTTGCGCGAACAGGTCAGCCGCCTGCGCGGCCATCTGCGATAGGGGGTTAGCTGGCGCTGACTTTCAGGCCGACAAGGCCGCAGACGATCAGCGCCACACTGACCAGCCGCACCAGGGCCATGGACTCGCCGAACAGAATGATACCGGCGATGACCGTACCGACTGCGCCTACGCCGGTCCAGATGGCATAGGCGGTGCCCAGCGGCAACGTCTTCATGGCCAGGCCCAGCAGGCCCAGGCTGATGACCATGGCGCCGACAGTGAGAAGGGTGGGTAGCGGTCGAGTGAAACCGTCGGTGTATTTGAGCCCGACGGCCCAGCCAACCTCGAAGAGGCCGGCGAAAAACAGGATGATCCAGGACATGAGTGTGTCTCCATCGTTTGAAGGATGGGGCCGTCCCCGGAATGGTCACGCGGTGCGTCGTGAGGTCGTCCTCACAGTGGGGTATCAGGGTGCCAGTCTGCGGCCTTTCGGGCAAGTCCGCGCCTGCAAGGGGTACCACACCCATTTGTAGGATCAACTGTCTTGCTCAAAATGTGTAGGCGCGGGTTTACCCGCGCAGAGGCCGGTGCTGGCAGAACGATTCAGACCAGCACCGCCTCTCATACCCGTCAGACCCCTTGCGGAATCTCTTCCCCACCCAGCGCCTCGAACAGCACCGGCAGGAATTCGGCAAAGGTCATCATCATCAGCTGGAAGCTGGCATCGAACTGCTGCGCAGCCTCATCGCCACCGTCCTGCTCGGCCTGCTCCTGCAGCAGCTCTTCGAACTTCAGGCGCTTGATCACCATCTTGTCGTCGAGAATGAACGACAGCTTGTCCTGCCAGGCCAGGGCCAGCTGGGTCACCACTTTGCCAGTGCTCAGGTGCAGCTGGATCTCTTCGCCGGTCAGGTCCTGGCGCTTGCAGCGCACGATACCGCCATCTTCGGCGGTGTCGCGCAGCTCACACTCGTCCAGTACATAGAAGCCTTCGGCAGCCTGCTGCGATTTGACCCAGTCGGTCATGGTGGCCACCGGCGCAATCTTCACCGTGGCCGGGCGCACGGGCAGCGACCCCATCACTTCACGCAGGGTCGACAGCAGGTCTTCGGCGCGCTTGGCGCTGGCCGAGTTGACCAGGATCACGCCCAGGCGTGGGGCAATGGCAGCGAAAATCATCGAGCGGCGGATGAACGCACGCGGCAGGAACGCCTGGATGATTTCGTCCTTGATCTGGTCGCGTTCCTTTTTATAGACCTTGCGCATTTGCTCGGTCTCGATCTCTTCGACCTTTTCCTTGACCGCGTCGTTGACCACGCTGCTTGGCAGGATACGTTCTTCCTTGCGCGCGGCAATCAGCAGGTACTCGCCGCTGACATGCACCAGGGGAGCGTCTTCGCCTTTGCCGAACGGCGCGACGAAACCATAAGTGGTCAGCTCCTGGCTGGCGCAGGGGCGGGCCGGCTTGCTGGCCAGGGCGGCTTCCAGCGCTTCAGGCTCGAACGGAACTTCCTGGGTCAGGCGGTAGGTCAGCAGGTTCTTGAACCACATGAGGGGCAATCTCTCCTTAATGCATAAGGCGGGCATTATTCTCCGAGCGGTGAATTGAGGCCAGCCCTGTCAGAGGGCCAGCAGTGGCTTATGCATGAAAGAATCGCCTGACAACGCTAGGTCTTTGAAAGGCCTGAGGTTTTTTTTGCAAAAAGTTTAAAAAGTGCTTGCCAGGGTGCGGGGCGCTCCGTAGAATGCGCGCCACACCGAGACGAAGGGTGATTAGCTCAGCCGGGAGAGCATCTGCCTTACAAGCAGAGGGTCGGCGGTTCGATCCCGTCATCACCCACCACTCGATGTATAGCGCAGCGGTAGTTCAGTCGGTTAGAATACCGGCCTGTCACGCCGGGGGTCGCGGGTTCGAGTCCCGTCCGCTGCGCCATATTCCACTTCCAGGGCCCACTGAACACCCGGAAGTAACAGAGAAAGCGACCTTAGGGTCGCTTTTTTTGTGCCTGATTTTTGGTGTTTGACCGACGCGTGAAAAAACTTCGATAAGTGCTTGCCAGAGCGCCAAGTCGCCCGTAGAATGCGCGCCACACCGAGAGACATGGGTGATTAGCTCAGCCGGGAGAGCATCTGCCTTACAAGCAGAGGGTCGGCGGTTCGATCCCGTCATCACCCACCACTCGATGTATAGCGCAGCGGTAGTTCAGTCGGTTAGAATACCGGCCTGTCACGCCGGGGGTCGCGGGTTCGAGTCCCGTCCGCTGCGCCATATTCCACTTCCAGGGCCCACTGAACACCCGGAAGTAAAAAAGAAAGCGACCTTAGGGTCGCTTTTTTTATTTCTGCATCATGCAATCGTCTCCGCCCTGCAACAAGGGGCTAGGAGCGCCACTCTTCTTCCCGCAGCGTCAGCACCTCAAACCCGTCCTCGATCACCGGCATCTCCTGAGACATGGGGGAGGGCAGTGCTCATGCTGGAAATTGCCCCAGCATAGCGCCCGGGAGCGTGAGGTTGCCACCGCATGGTGCGCAGGGCACGCCGCAGCACTGTCTTTGTGGGAGCGGCCTTGTGTCGCGAAAGGCTGCAAAGCAGCCCCGGCAATACAGGGATAAAAGCTGAAATTCGGGGGCCGCCTTGCGGCCCTTTCGCGACACAAGGCCGCTCCCACAAAAGCCTGGCCCACTATTTGCTCAGGCCTCCTCATCAGGGCTGTCAACGTCGACAGCCCACACAACTTCACGACAAAGGCGCCGTGTTGCCCCGCTTGCATCAGCATGCCGGGGCAGCCGGCGCCTTTTTGCGTTTTCCACAGGAGCCCGCCCATGGCCAACAGCGAAGTACGTAGCGTCTGCCCATACTGCGGCGTGGGCTGCGGCATCGTCATGAGCGTTGCCGATGGCAAGGTCGGCAAGATCAGCGGCGACAAGCTGCACCCGAGCAACTTTGGCCGCCTATGCACCAAAGGCCTCACCGCACACCTGCCACTGAGTGCCAGCGGGCGCATGGCCGACGCCTATGTGCGCCAGCAACGCAGCCAGCCGCCAGTGCGCACCAGCATGGACCAGGCCATCGCAGCCACCGCCGAGCGTCTGCGCGGCATCATCGACCAGCACGGCCCGGATGCCGTGGCGCTGTACGTGTCCGGGCAAATGTCGCTGGAGGCCCAGTACCTGGCCAACAAGCTGGCCAAGGGCTTTATCCGTACCCGCCACATCGAGTCCAACTCGCGGCTGTGCATGGCCAGCGCCAGCAGCGGTTACAAGCTGTCGCTTGGCGCCGATGGCCCACCTGGCAGTTACCAGGACTTCGAGCACGCCGACGTATTTCTGGTGATCGGCGCCAACATGGCCGACTGCCACCCGATCCTGTTCCTGCGCCTGCTGGATCGGGTCAAGGCCGGCGCCAGGCTGATCGTCGTCGACCCGCGGCGCACCCCCACCGCGGACAAGGCCAATCTGTTTCTGCAGGTGCGCCCCGGCAGCGACATGGCCTTGCTCAACGGCCTTTTGCACCTGCTACATCGCAATGGCCGCACCAACCCCGACTTCATCGCCCGCCACACCGAAGGCTGGGACGAACTGCCGGCCTTCCTCGACGACTACCCCCCCGAGCGTGTCGCCGCCATCACCGGGCTGGCGGAGGCCGATATCATCAAGGCCGCCGAATGGATCGGCAGCGCCAACAACTGGATGAGCTGCTGGACCATGGGCTTGAACCAAAGCATTCATGGCACCTGGCACAGCAACGCCATCTGTAACCTGCACTTGGCCACGGGTGCCATCTGCCGCCCCGGTAGCGGCCCGTTCTCGCTGACCGGCCAGCCCAATGCCATGGGCGGCCGCGACATGGGCTACATGGGCCCCGGCTTGCCGGGCCAGCGCTCAGCGTTGGTGGAAGACGACCGCGTGTTCGTCGAACGACAGTGGCAACTGCCACCCGGCAGCCTGCGCAGCGAGGGCGGCGAGGGTACGGTGGCGCTGTTCGGGCAGATGAAAACCGGTGAAGTGAAAGCCTGCTGGGTCATCTGTAGCAACCCGGTAGCCAGTGTCGCCAACCGCCAGCAAGTGATCGAAGGCCTGCGCAAGGCCGAACTGGTCATTACCCAGGACGCCTTCCTGGACACCGAAACCAACCGCTACGCCGACATCCTGCTGCCAGCTGCGCTGTGGGCCGAAGGCGAGGGAGTGATGATCAACAGCGAGCGCAACCTCACCCTGATGCCTCGCGCTGTCGAGCCCCCCGGGCAAAGTTTGCCGGACTGGCAGATCATTGCCCGCGTGGCGTGCGCCATGGGTTATACCGACGCCTTCGACTACCCCGATGCCGAAGCGGTGTATGAGGAAATACGCCGCTTCCACAACCCCTCAACAGGTTATGACCTGCGCGGTATCGGCTATGCCGAATTGCGTACGCAGCCGCGCCAGTGGCCCTGTGCACCGGGCAGCGAACAGCATCGCAGCCCGCTGCGCTACCTCAACGACGGCAGCAGCCAGGCGCTACTGCTCGATGCCGGGGGTAGGCGGCCGGCACTGGCCTTTCCCACCGCCAGCGGCAAGGCGCGCTTCTTTGCCCGGCCCTGGTTACCGGCAGCAGAAGTGCCGGACGATGACTACCCCATGGTGCTGAACACCGGTCGTGTGCAGCACCAGTGGCACACGTTGACCAAGACCGGCAAGGTGCCGGCGCTGAACAAACTGGAGCCCGGCCCCTACCTTGAGGTTCACCCCGACGATGCCGCCCGGCTGGGTGTTTCTGAAAAGGACCAGGTGGCCGTTCGCTCGCGCCGGGGGCACGCCGTGTTGCCGGCGCGCATCAGTGACCGGGTCATGCCGGGCAACTGCTTTGCGCCGTTTCACTGGAATGACCTGATCGGCGAGCAATTGGCGATCAATGCCGCGACCTGCGATGCGGTCGACCCGCTGTCGCTGCAGCCTGCCTTCAAACACTGCGCCGTAGCCCTGCAGCGGGTCGCAGGCGAGCGCATCGAAGCCCTTGATCTGACCACTGCCACTGTAGAGCCTGCCCGCATGCCGACCGCCACCCTGTCCCGTCTGCTCGGCCTGCACACCCTGCCGGTTCCGGTGCTGGCCGAAGAAGAGCGTCATTACCTGCAAGGCTTCCTGCTGGGCCTGGACCAGGCCCGTGCCGAGGGCGTACCCAGCCTGCCGGCCAGTGCGCCGCTGGCTGCCAGCCGTCGTTTGTTTGTCGACGGTTTGCTGGCCGGGCTGTTCGCCCAGCCTGCAACTGCGCCTATCGCGGCGCAGGCCGCGCCATGGCATCAGGTGCTGTGGGCCTCGCAGACCGGCAATGGTGAGCAGCTGGCCGAACGCTGTGCCGCGCGCCTGCGCGGTGCCGGTCTGAACGTGCAACTGAGCTGCCTGGAGGCGGTCAGCCCACGCCATCTGCAGGGTGCTGCCAGTGTGGTGTTGATCACCAGCACCTTTGGCGATGGCGACGCGCCTGACAGCGGCGCGGCATTTTGGCAGGCCTTGCAGGGCGAGGAGGGCGCTCACTGCGCCGGGCTGCCCTATGCCGTACTGGCGCTGGGCGACTCCAGTTACGACCAGTTCTGCGGTTTTGGCCGCAAGCTCGACCAGCGCCTGGCCGAGCTGGGAGGGCAGCGCCTGCTGCAACGGGTGGACTGCGAGCCAGATTTCGACGAAGCCTTTGCCGGCTGGCTCGAAGCGTTACTGCCTGCACTGGACAGCACTGCGGCGCCACAACGGGCGAGTGAACCTGCACCCTTGGCGGCCTTCAGCAAGCAGCAACCCTGGATGGCCACCGTGCTGGAAAACCGGCTGCTCAATGGCCCCGGCGCCAGCAAGGAAACCCGCCAGTTGGTCTTCGACCTGAGCGGCAGCAGCTTCAGTTACGCTGCCGGCGATGCCCTGGGCGTATGGCCGCGCAACTGCCCGGCCCTGGTAGAAGAGCTGCTGACGCTGATGCAGTTAGATGGCCAGACTATGGTCGAGCTTAAAGGCCAGTCCGCCATGCCATTGGCCGAAGCCCTGCAAACCAATCTGGAAATTGCCAAGGTCACTGCGCAACAACTGCAGGTATTTGCCAGCAATGCACCTGACCTGCAGCGCTTGCTGCAGCCTGAATGCAAGGACGAGCTGCAGGATTGGCTGTGGGGCCGGCAGTTGGTGGATGTGTTGCACGCCTTCCCGCAGCAGTTGCCGCTGGCCAGCTGGCTGGAGCTGCTCAAGCCATTGCAGCCGCGGCTCTATTCGATCAGCTCCAGCCCGCTGGCGCACCCAGGCCAAGTGCATCTGACGGTATCGACGGTGCGTTATGGCGAACGTAAAGGCGTGTGCTCAAGCTTCCTGGCCGACCGTGCACAGATGCAGAAGGTAGCGATCTTCCCGCAGGTGTCGAAGCACTTTCGCTTGCCCGAGGACGACAGCGTGCCGGTGATCATGGTGGGCCCTGGTACCGGCATTGCACCGTTCCGTGCGTTCCTCGAGGAGCGAGAGGCACGGGGGGCAAAAGGCGCCAACTGGTTGTTCTTCGGCGAACAGTACGCCGCGACCGACTTTTATTACCAGCAGCAGTTGCAGGCCTGGCAGGCGGCGGGGCACCTGCGGCTGGATACGGCGTTCTCGCGCGACCAGGTGGAGAAGATCTATGTGCAGCAGCGCATGCTCGAGCAGGGTGCGCAGCTGTGGCAGTGGCTGGAGGCGGGGGCGTATTTCTATGTGTGTGGCGATGCGCAGCGCATGGCCAGGGATGTGGATGCAGCGTTGCGGGTGATCGTCGCCGAGCATGGGCGGATGGATGCAGCGGCGGCTGCGGCGTATGTCGAAAGCTTGAGCAAGGCCAGGCGTTATCGGCGCGATGTGTACTGACGTGCTCCAAGATGGGGTGTTGTGCACTTTGAATGTGCATTGGCTGGGTGGGCCCAGCGCAAGTGTAGGAGCGGGTTTACCCGCGAAGAGGCCGGCACAGGCAACCCAGGCATCCCAGGCAACCCGATTGGCACGCTCCCTGCTTAACCTCCAATACAACAAAGCCCACTGATCAACGGCGATCAACCCGGGCCCCCTACCGTGATGAATACAGGCAAAGGCGCCTGGAGCTTCGGCTCCAGGCGCTTTTTTTTGATCGAGGATCGGCTTATGAAGGCAACAGCGAGCAGCGGGCAACGAGAGCGACTGGTCATCGTCGGCAACGGCATGGTCGGCCACCATTGCGTCGAACAACTGGTCAGTCGCGGCGCCCTGCAGCGCTTCGAGGTGCGGGTATTCGGCGAAGAGCGCCAACGCGCGTATGACCGCGTGCACCTGTCCGAATACTTCGGCGGCAGCTGTGCCGAAACCCTGGCCCTGTGTGAGCACGATTTCTACGACGCCAATGGCGTGCACCTGCATCTGGCCGAGGCGGTGCTGGAGATCGACCGTGAGCGCCGCGAAGTCGTCACTGCCGAAGGGCGCTATGGCTACGACCAACTGGTGCTGGCCACCGGCTCCTATCCCTTCGTGCCGTTGATCGAAGGTTCCAGCGGCAATGCCCGCCTGGTCTACCGGACCCTGGACGACCTCGATGGCATTCGTGCCGCCGCAGCCGGTGCCCGCCGAGGGGTGGTGGTCGGCGGTGGCCTGCTTGGCCTTGAAGCGGCCAACGCCCTCAAGTCGCTGGGGCTGGAAGCCCACGTGGTGGAATTCGCCCCACGGCTGATGCCGGTACAGCTGGACGGCGAGGGCGGAGCCGCATTGAAGGCGCAGATCGAAGCGCTGGGCGTGGGGGTGCACCTGTCGCGCGCCACCCAGTCGGTCAATGCCGGTGAAACCTACCGCTACCGCATGAACTTCGACGGCGGTGAGCACCTGGAGACCGACCTGATCGTGTTCTCCGCCGGTATCCGCCCACAGGATGCACTGGGCCGGGGCTGCGGCCTGGAGATCGCCGCGCGCGGTGGCGTGGTCATCGATAACCACTGCCGCAGCAGCGACCCACGCATCTTCGCCATCGGCGAGTGCGCATCGTGGAACGGCAGCGTGTTCGGCCTGGTCGCCCCGGGCTACAGCATGGCGCGCAACCTGGCCGGGCTGCTGATGGGCGAGGCGGCGGTGGCGTTTACCGGTGCCGACATGTCGACCAAGCTCAAGCTGCTGGGTGTGGATGTCGGTTCGATCGGCGATGCCCACGGTGCCACGCCGGGGGCGCGCAGCTACCGCTTCATCGATGAAGCCAACAGCGCTTACCGCCGTTTGGTGGTGGATGCCAGCGGCAAGCACGTACTCGGCGCGGTGCTGGTCGGCGACAACAGCTATTACGACACCCTGTTGCAGTACGCCCAGAACGGCATCGCCCTGCCGGCCGACCCGGCAGCGCTGATCCTGCCACAAGGCGGTGGTGCGCCGGCCTTGGGCGCCGATGCGCTGCCCGACAGTGCGACCATCTGCTCCTGTCACAACGTCAGCAAGGGAGCAGTGTGCGCCGCGATCGACAGCGGCTGTAGCGACCTCGCTGCGGTCAAGGGCTGTACCAAGGCCGCGACCGGCTGCGGCGGTTGCGCGGCCCTGCTCAAGCAAGTCTTCGAGCACGCGCTGACGGCCCGCGGCGTGGCGGTGGACAAGAGCCTGTGCGAGCACTTTGCCTACACCCGGCAGGAGCTGTACGGGTTGGTACGGGTGGAGGGTATCCGCACCTTCAGCGAGCTGCTCGAACGCCATGGCAAGGGCCATCTGGGTTGCGACATCTGCAAGCCGGCGGTGGGCAACATTCTCGCCTCCTGCTGGAACCAGCCGATCATGGACCCGGCGCTGGTGCCGCTGCAGGACACCAACGACACCTTCATGGCCAACATGCAGAAAAACGGCACCTATTCGGTGGTGCCGCGCATTCCCGGTGGTGAAATAACCCCCGACAAGCTCATCGTCATCGGCCAGGTGGCCAAGAAATACGACCTGTATACCAAGATCACCGGTGGCCAGCGCATCGACCTGTTCGGCGCCCAGTTGCACGAGCTGCCGCTGATCTGGGGCGAACTGATCGAGGCCGGTTTCGAAACCGGCCACGCCTACGGCAAGTCGACCCGCACGGTGAAGTCGTGCGTGGGCAGTACCTGGTGCCGTTACGGCGTGCAGGACAGTGTCGCCATGGCCCTGCGCCTGGAAGACCGCTACAAGGGGCTGCGCAGCCCCCACAAGCTCAAGTTCGCGGTTTCGGGTTGCACCCGTGAATGCGCCGAGGCGCAGAGCAAGGACATCGGCGTCATCGCCACCGACAAGGGCTGGAACCTGTACGTGTGCGGCAACGGCGGCATGCGCCCGCGGCATGCCGAGCTGTTCGCCACCGACCTGGACGACGAAACCCTGGTACGCCTGATCGACCGCGTGCTGATGTTCTACATCCGCACGGCCGACAAGCTGCAGCGCACTTCGGTGTGGCGGGAAAACCTGGAAGGCGGGCTGGACTATCTGAAGCAGGTGATCATCGACGACAGCCTGGGCCTGGCCAACGAGTTGGAAGCGCAGATGCAGCATGTGGTCGACCAGTATGAATGCGAATGGGCCAATGCCCTCAACGACCCGGAGAAGCTCAAGCGCTTCCGCACCTTCGTCAACGACCGACGCGCCGACCCGGACGTGCACTTCGTGCGCGAACGCGAACAACGCCGGCCCGCTGCACCGCTGCACCTGATCCCAACTGTCGAGGAGACTGTCTGATGAACCTGGCCAATGCTGTTGTGAACACGCAGGAAAACTGGCAGACGGTGTGCCAGGCACAAGACCTGGTGGCCGACTCCGGCGTCGTGGTTTGGCTCGATGGGGCCCAGGTGGCGTTGTTCTACCTGCCGGGGCAGGCGCAGCCGCTGTACGCGGTAGACAACCGCGACCCACGCTCCGGTGCCAACATCATCGGCCGCGGGCTGGTGGGCAGCGTGCAAGGTGAGTTGGTGGTGGTAGCGCCGCTCTACAAGCAGCACTTCAGTCTGCTGAGTGGGGAGTGCCTGGAGGATGCCGGGCAGAGGTTGCGCGTGTGGCCGGTACGGATGAAGGGCGAGGCGGTGGAACTGGCTTTGGCCTGACCCCCCTTTGCTGCCTGTGCCGCCCTCTTCGCGGGCATACCCGCGAAGAGGGCGGCACAAGCCGACTAGATAACCAACCCCTGCGGCATGCGCCCGGCAAATACATCCACCAGGCTGGCCACCACCATCTCGCCCATGCGCGTGCGTGTCTGTACCGTGGCACTGGCTCGATGCGGTTGCAGGACTACATCTTCGCGCTCGAACAACGCCTCGGGCGCTCGCGGTTCATCGGCAAACACATCCAGCGCCGCGCCAGCGATCTCGCCGGCCTGCAACGCCGCGACCAACGCGGGTTCATCCACCAGCTTGCCGCGCGCGATATTGATCAGATACCCCTCGGCGCCCAACGCCCGCAGCACGTCGCGAGTGATCAGCGCCTCGCCCTTGTCAGCCGCCGCCGCGAGGATCAGCGCATCGCTGTCCTTGGCCAACTGCAGCAGATCTGCCTCGAACATGTAGGGCACATCCACCGCCTGTAGATCGGTGTAGAGAATTGGGCAACCGAAGGCTGCCGCCCGCTGCGCTACCGCCCGCCCGACCCGTCCCATGCCGACGATCCCCACGCGCATGCCCGACACCTGCCGGGCCAGTGGCAGTGGTGCCAGCGGCGTGGTGCTGGTGGCCCAACGGCCGGCGCGAACGAAGCGGTCACCGGTGCAGATACCCCGGCACAAGCCGATCAGCAGGCCGATGGCAAGATCGGCGACGTCCTCGGTGAGCGCACCGATGGTCGCCGTCACCTGGATGCCGCGATCGCGGGCATAGGCCAAGTCTACCGCGTCGGTGCCGACGCCATTGACGGCGATCACTTCGAGGTTGGGCAGGCGCGCCATCAGCGCCTGGCTGATGCCGGTGTGGCCGCCGGTAATCACGCCCCTGATGTTGCTTGCATACTGGCTGACGTAGGCATCCTTGTCGGCCTGTTCGTAGTAGCGGTGTACGGTGAACAGCTGTTCCAGGCGCTCACGGATCTGCGGGATCAGGATAGGGCTCAGTTGCAGGACTTCTGGTTTCATCGGTCACTCCATCATAAACAGGGATCAGCCACGGCCGACGAACGGCATGTTGCTGGCCATCACGGTCATGTTCAGTACGTTGGCGTCCAGCGGCAGTGCTGCGATGTAGCGCACCGCATCGGCCACATGGCGCACGTCGAGCATCGGCTCGGCGGCGATCTCGCCATTGGCCTGACGCACACCCCGGGTCATGCGCTCGGACAACTCGGTCAGGGCGTTGCCGATGTCCACCTGGCTGCACACGATGTTGTAAGGCCGACCATCCAGCGCCAGCGCCTTGGTCAGGCCCAGCACCGCATGCTTGCTGGCGGTGTAGGGTGCGGTGAACGGGCGTGGGGCGTGCGCCGAGATCGAGCCGTTGTTGATGATCCGCCCGCCTTGCGGCTGCTGGCGGCGCATCAGGCCGAAAGCGGCGCGGGCGCACAGGAATACACCATCGACGTTGGTGGCGATGACGTTGCGCCAGTTCTCCAACGGCAGCTCGTCGACGGGGACAGCGGGGGCGTTGATGCCGGCATTGTTGAACATCACGTCGAGGCGGCCATGTACCTCCTCGATGGTGGCAAACAATTGCGCAACGCTTTGTTCATCGCGCACGTCAGTGGGAACGGCCAAGGCCTCACCACCCGCTGCTTGCGCTTGCTCGACGACGGCTTGTAGCGGTTCGGCGCGGCGCCCGGCGAGGACCAGGCTGAAGTTGTCCTCGAGCAGGGCCAGGGCGACGGCACGGCCGATGCCACTGCCAGCACCGGTGACCAGGGCGACTTTCTTGTTTTGGCTCATCGATAGGCTCCAACAGGTTCAGGCGGCGTTGGCGGTATGCCCGGCAGGGCGAGGGCCGACGTGCAGGTGCAGTTCGCCGATACCATCGATGCCGGCGTGAAGGGTGTCGCCCGGGTTCAGCGGTGCCACGCCGGGCGGACTGCCGGTCATGATCAGGTCACCCGGGCGCAGCGGCAGTTGGCGGGACAGCCTGCTGATCACTTCGGCCAATGCCCAGGTCTGCTGGCTGAGGTGTGCACGTTGGCGCTCCTGGCCATTGACCTGCAGCCATAGCGACGTATCCAGCGGCCAGTCGCATTCGCTGGCGGGGACGATGGCGGTCATCGGTGCCGAAGCTTCGAATACCTTGGCGCCCTCCCACGGCAGGCCCTCGGCCTTGGCCTTGCGCTGGTGATCGCGACGGGTCATGTCCAGGCCGGCGGCAAAGCCGAACACGTGCTCCAGGGCATGCTCGCGGGCGATGTTGGCTCCGCCTTTGGCGATGGCCGCGACCAGCTCGATTTCGTGGCAGAACTCGTCGGTCTGCGGCGGGAAGGGCAGTTCGCCTCGTGCCTCGACCACGTTGCTTGCCGGTTTCATGAAAAACACAGGCTCCTGCGGCGCAGCGCCGTAGGATTCCGGCCATGGGTAGTTGCGGCCGAGGCAGAATACCCGGCCGACCGGGAAGCGCGCATCGCTGCCGCGGATCGGCAGGCTGACGATGGCCGGCGGGTTGAACAGGTAGGTCATGGGTGGATCCTCCGTACTGGAGTGGCCAGCGTATCCAGCGGTTGGGCGGCAAAGTTGGATGAAAGCGGGGTAGGGTTGGACTATCCAAGGCACCTGTACTGGCCTATTCGCGGCTAAAGCCGCTCCTACAGGGATAGCGTCCAACCCGAGGGCGACACCGTCCCCCGTAGGAGCGGCTTTAGCCGCGAATAGGCCGGTACCGTCAACCACGCCTTGGCTCAGGCTGCAGTCTTCAACTCGATGCGATACAGCTTCCCAAGCAGCAGCGAGTAGGACAGCGTGCCCATCAACGCCACCGCGCCGATGAACCAGAACGCCATGGCGAACGAGCCACTGGCGTGCACGATTGCGCCGATCACGATCGGCGTGACGATGCCGCCGATGTTCGCCGCCAGGCTGGTGATGCCACCGGTCAGGCCGATCAGTTCCTTTGGCGCCACTTCCGACACGGCAGCCCAGGACGACGAGGCGATGCCCTGGGCGAAGAACGCCAGGGTCAGCACGGCGATGCACAGCAGATTGGAGTCGGTGAAGTTCACCAGCACGATCGACATCCCCAGCATCGAACCCACCACCAGCGGCAGCTTGCGGGCGAACGACAGCGAGTAGCCCTTGCGGATCAGCAGGTCAGAGACGATGCCCGCCAGCAGGATGCCGATCGTGGCACCGATGAACGGCATGACTGCAAAGATACCGACCTTGATCAACGTCAGCTGACGCTCTTCGATCAGATAGGTGGGGAACCAGGTGAGGAAGAAGTACAGCGCCGAAGTGCTGGCGAACTTGCCCAGGCAGATCGCCCAGATCTGGCGATAGCGGAACAGTTCGGCAACCTGGCGCCAGTCGAAGCGAGTACGTTCCTGGCTGCTTTTCACCAGGCCGCCGCCGTTCTCGATATAGGCCAGTTCTTCCTTGCTGACCTTCTTGCAGGTGAGCGGGTCGCGATACAGGAACAGCCACACCGCACCGAACAGGATGCCGACCAGGCCGGTGCTGTAAAACACATGGCGCCAGTCATAGGTGGTCGCCAGCCACAGGAGCGCGCCGGTGAACAGCGCAGTGCCCAGGTACTGGCCACATACGTAGATGCTGCTGGCCATGCCGCGCTCGCGAGCGGGGAACCATACCGTAACCGCACGGCTGTTGGCCGGGAAGGCCGGGGCCTCCATTGCGCCGACCGCCAGGCGCAGGCCGAACAGCGAGGCGAAGCCACTGGCCAAGCCCTGGGCCACGGTGACCGCCGACCAGCTGATCAGCGAAACGCCATAGGTCAGGCGCGAGCCGAAGCGGTCGGCAATGAAGCCCGCCGGTACCAGGGCCAACGCGTAGGTCCAGGCGAAGGCGGAGAAAATCAGGCCCATCTCGACCTTGTCCAGGCCCAGGTCTTTGGCCATGAACGGCGCTGCGATGGAAATGTTCACCCGGTCGACGTAGTTGATGATGGTCGCCACCAGCAGCAGCGACAGCATGAACCAGCGGCGGCGGGTAGGCAGGCGCTGGGCAGGGGCCGCGTCCAGTGTGTACGACGACGCGGCGCGGGGGGTAGGCGTGCTCGACATGAGTCGACCTCGTTTGTTGTTGTTGGTAGAGGTTGGGCTGCAGTCCCTTTTCTAAGGTGGTCGTACAACGTGGCAAATGCAACGAGGTATTTAGAACGTTTTTTTCATTGAAAGCGGGAAGGTGCTGTGCTGTCCAAGAATGTTCGTAGCCGGGGTTTCTCCTGAATTATGAGCTGGATAGCGCATTCTCAGAGGGCTGCATGGACTTGCGGTTGTGCAGGTTTTTGCAGAAGGGTTAAATTGCAGAGTTTAGACATCGTACAACATAAAGCGCCCCTAATCCGGAGATTGCCCATGCCCCACAAGCGCGAGGTTCCGACCTATGTCATGCAGCAGCGCAGCGAGCTGATGGATTTCTACATCCGCGACCAGCGCGGGCGTCCCGCCGAGACCGCGCCGCATCGTCATGAGTACTTCCAGATCCAGGTCAACCTCGGCGGCGACACGGTGCAACACATCGGTAGCGTGCAACGACCATTCAGACGCAACACCCTGGCCTTCATCCTGCCGCACCGAGTGCATGTAATACCGCATCCGGCGGACAGCGACTTCGTGGTGATCAATTTCTCCCAGACGTTCCTGTTGCCGCACCTGGCCTGCGACCCGATGGACCTGGAGGAAGTGTCGATCCTGCAGGCGCCGGAGCTGTCGCCGTTCCGCTTTCAGGAGCATCTCGACTTCTACCTGAGTGAACCGGACTTTGCCGAGGTACGGCAAACCCTTGAGCGCATGCGTGCGCTGGATGCCAACCGCCGTTTCGGCACCCGCGAAATCCTAAAAGGCCTGTTGCTGCAGCTGATCGGCCAGGTCTGTGGTCTGTATGCCGAGCCGCTGCGCGAATTGGCCGACAACAACGCTGCCCAGCTCAGCCGCCGTGCCGCGCTGGGCCGCATGAGCGACTACCTGCGCCGGCATATCGACGACCCCGATCTGAACCTGCACAAAGTCGCCGCCGCCACCTACCTGTCGCCGACCTACCTGACCCACTGGCTGCGCAAGGAAATCGGCAAGACCTTCAGCGAGCTGGTGCTGGAGCGGCGCATGCACGCCGCACGCAACTACCTTCTCAACGGCAGCCGCCCGGTGGGCGAGGTGGCGCGGCTCTGTGGCTTTGCGGACGAAGCCTACTTCTCTCGACGTTTCCGCCAGATCCACGGCCTGCCACCTGGCCAGTTCCGCCGCCAGCAACGCGACCCGGATACGCCGCAGGTAGCCATGCTTTAAGGCTGCCCGCGTCTGCCGTGGGGTATTACTGGATCGGTCTCAGAGAGAGGGCGAGCATGCAGGGAAGTCGATAGCCCTGCTGTATGTCTTCCCCGCTCACCACGATGCGCTGGT
Source organism: Pseudomonas sp. JR33AA (assembly GCF_021378985.1). Classification (NCBI taxonomy): domain Bacteria; kingdom Pseudomonadati; phylum Pseudomonadota; class Gammaproteobacteria; order Pseudomonadales; family Pseudomonadaceae; genus Pseudomonas; species Pseudomonas sp. JR33AA. The sequence goes on along the minus strand of NZ_JAJSAW010000002.1, from coordinate 178,721 downwards.
TCTCGGTATCGACTGCTATCGGATTCTCGACAGTATAGAAACCATATTGCGGCGTAATCGCGCCGAACTGACCGTAGCCATGGGGAGGGACGAAGCGAGTGTCGAGCTGGCCGTCTGATTGGTAGCGCACTGCCATGTTGAAGGTGTAGAAACCACCGTACCCGATGAGCCCCCCTTCGGCTTCTTCAATGTAGGACCACCCGCCGTCGATGCCGAAACGCACTACCTGCCCCTGGTTAAACTCGCGGGCAGGCTCGCCAGCATAGTCCAGCCGGTAGAGGGTCGGTTGGCTGCGATCGTCGTCGATCGAATAGTGCTGGCCGTACGATGTGATGCGTTGGCTGCTGTCTTCCACCGTAAGGCCGGTATTGATGATCCCCTCCTCAGACCAGTGATGACCGGCCTCGCCGAATGTGTCATCGAGACGCCCCGCCAGCGACAGGCAGCTGGTGAGTGAATACCAGCCCGAGTCGTTTTCCATGTAAGTGCAAATCACGATGCGCTGCCCCCCCGCGGTTGGAGAGATGACGGCAATGCCTTCAAGGCTGTGCTGTGAGCCTTCGGGAATCAGGTCGCTCACCGCCAGCAGCCCATTTTCACCGAATTCGGGGGCCCTTCTACCATTGGTGTCCAGGGCGACAAGCACCGCTTTGAAATCCCCTGCTTCGTATCGAGCTGCGGTCGCCACCAACCCTTCCTGGTGGCAGGCCAGTTTGTCTAGCAGAAGATCTGCACCGAACAAGGCGCGGGTATCGATATAGCCCTTTCCTTGACCAAAGCCCAGATCGGGTTCGCCTTTCGCAATCAGCTTCCACAAATGAGTGGTGCTTTCCCCAAAAATCTCCAGCGTTACCAGCAGATTGCCCGACACGTCCTCCACTACCCCAGTGGCGTTCCGGTAGCGGTCCGTGGACAGCGTGGTGAAATCGACCATGCCGCTACCATTGAACGTGGTGTCAAGCTTTCCACTTGCATCCAGGCAGGCAATGAAAACACTGTGTAGCCCATCGGGATCGGTTTGATGCCCCGTCACATAGAACCGGGCCGGCCGCACTTTGCTCCTCAGTACGCTGCTCGTCGACCCCAGGTTGCCGCGGCCGCTTTGGGTGAAGTGGCCATGGCCTTTGTCGCCATAACTGAGATCGAGGGGGGCCACGGGTTGCTGCTCAAGCGCGTGGTGAAAAGGTCGTACTGGCCGGGTTGAAAGGGCGTGCTTCTTGGGTCGGATCATGGCGTTGAGCTCCATTCGGAATTAAACCGCTGAACGCCTATTGAGCGATGCTTCGCCAGGATCGGCTACTGGCAGAAGTGACAGGTGCGTCACTGGCCTGGACATGCATGGACAGGTGTGAGCACGTGGCGGCAGACCTGGATACGCCGCAGGTAGCGATGCGGTAAGCTTGCTGCCATGAACCTCGACACCCGCATCAAATACCGCCATCTGCTGTGTTTCCTGGAGATTGCCCGGCAGGGCAGCCTGGCCAGGGCGGCCGATATCCTGTCGATCAGCCAGCCGGCGATTTCCAAGACCCTCAAGGAGCTTGAGGACCTGCTCGAGGCGCGCCTGTTCGAACGCAGCCGCCAGGGTGTCGAGCTGACCCCGGCCGGTACCCGCTTCATGCGTTACGCTGGGCCCAGTGTGCAGGCGCTGCGCGATGGCGTCAGCAGCCTGCGCGGTGAAGCGCGGGCGCCGTCGCAGGTGCGCATCGGCGTGCTGTCCACGGTCGAAGGCCTGCTCATGCCTGAGGTGCTGTGCCGTCTGCATCAGCGCCATGAAGCGCTGGTGATCAGCGTGGTCACCGGGGTCAGCGCGCAGTTGCTTGGCCAACTTCACCTGGGGGAGCTGGAACTGGTGGTGGGGCGCATGACCGACAGTCCGCAAATCCAGGGGTTGTCGTTCGAGCACCTGTACAGCGAGTCGATGAGCCTGGTGGTGCGCCCGGGTCATCCGCTGCTGGCCAGCACGCCCGTGGAGCGGGGGCAGGTGAGCCGTTACCCGTTGGTGCTGCCACCCGCCGGCACCACCATCCGCCAGCACGCCGACAGCCTGTTCGTGCAATGCGGCATCCAGATGCCGGCGCAGCGCCTGGAAACCCTGTCGCTGGCCCTGAGCCGGCGCTACCTGCTGGGCAGCGATGGGCTGTGGGTGGCGCCGCGTGATGCCGTGCTGCTCGACCTGCGCCGTGGCGAACTGGTCGAGCTTGACCTGGGTGTGCGCGAACCCGGCGGCTCGGTGGGGATTTGCCGCAATGCCGCCTTGCCGTTGAGTTTGCCGGGGCAGTGGGTGGGAGAGGTGCTGCGGGAGGTGGCGGGGGAATATCGAGAGGGTTGGTATCCATGAGGTCTTCGGAGCTGCAGGATCTGGTTTGGCACCTGTGAAAAGCGCCCATCACCCTGAGGGTTACGCCATCAGAACCTGCAGAAATAAAAAACCACAAAAGCCCGGCAAACCCGGCACGAAGGGTCAATACTGGCCAATGGCTGTAACGCTTCGATGAAGAAGCATTCAACGACTGAACTTCCTTACGAAAACCCGCTCCTATGCCGGTAGCCATTGGTCATGGCCGCCTGATAAGCTCGCGGCTTTACCCTGATTGCCCTCATGGCGCATGAACAAGGAAATAGCATGAAACAGCATCGTTTGGCGGCTGCGGTTGCCCTGGTAGGCCTGGTACTGGCTGGCTGCGATCAACAAGCCAGCAGCCCCGAGCTGAAGACTCCGGCGCAGAAAGCCTCCTACGGTATCGGCCTGAACATGGGCAAGAGCCTGGCTCAGGAAGGCATGGAAGACCTTGATTCGAAAGCAGTCGCCCTCGGCATCGAAGACGCTGTTAGCAAGAAAGAACAACGCATCAAGGACGAAGAGCTGGTAGAGGCCTTCACCGCATTGCAGAAACGCGCCGAGGAGCGCCTGGCCAAGGCCAGCGAAGAAGCCGCCTCCGCCGGCAAGAAATTCCTCGAAGAAAACGCCAAGAAGCCGGGCGTGGTTACCACTGCCTCGGGCCTGCAGTACGAAGTGGTCAAGAAGGCCGACGGCCCGCAGCCCAAACCGACTGATGTGGTCACTGTCCACTACGAAGGCAAGCTGATCGATGGCAAGGTGTTCGACAGCTCCGTCGAGCGTGGCAGCCCGATCGACCTGCCGGTCAGCGGTGTGATCCCAGGTTGGGTCGAAGGTTTGCAGCTGATGCACGTCGGCGAGAAGTACAAGTTGTTCATCCCGGCTGAACTGGCCTATGGCGCACAAAGCCCTAGCCCGCTGATTCCGGCCAACTCGGTACTGGTGTTCGACCTGGAGCTGATCGCCATCAAGGACCCGGCCCAGTTGCAAGGCGCCGAGCCGCAAGCCGAAGCCCCTGAAGAAGCACCTGCCAAGTAACATTGGCTGGTTGTCGATAACGCCCCACATTGATGGGGCGTTTTCGTTTGTGCCGATTGGACGAACCTGCAACAGCTGATACTGTCCGAGGAAATGCAGCGTGAAGAAGTAGGATGTTTCTGATGCAAATCGTTTGCGGCACAGGTAGTCATGACGTGAAACGACTGTGTGAAAAACGCCCGATCTGACCGGGCCCCTTGCCTGACAGGCACCTGGGGTCGGAAACGTCGCCCTGTTCACAAGGTTATCCACAATAAATGTGGATAACCTTTTCCTCTCGGAGGCTCCATGAGCGCACCCTGGAATTTTGCCCGTTTCCTGCCGTTGGCCGAGCGCCTGCTCAGCCGCGGTCGTTTGCCGGCCTTGCTGTTCGCGGTGGCGCGCAAAGGCCCGCGCCTTGGCCAACTGCGTGAAGATGTGAAGCTGTTGCAGTCGCTGTGCCTGGCCTGGTGGAGGGGGGAGTACCGCGCCATCAGCCCCAAGGCACTGGTCACTGTCGTGGCTGGCCTGCTGTATTTCGTCAGCCCCATCGATGCCATCCCGGACTGGTTGCTGGGGGTGGGTTTCCTCGATGACATTGCGGTACTGGGCTGGGTGCTGAAAACCGTGGCCGACGAGTTGGCGCGTTTCAAGGCCTGGCGCGATAGCCAGGCACCCGAGCGGCTACGCGTGGTCGAGCGCCTGCCGGCTACCCCACAAGCGCTGCAGCTGGAGCGCAACAGGTGATGAAACCGGCCTGAATCTCACCTGAACTGCACAGACCTCGGAGTTGGTAATATAATTGGCATAAGGGTTATGCCTTCGGATTACATGCTGTAATCCTTCTTAAAGGGGTTTGTAATGGGTATTCAGGTCATCAGCCGGGACGGTCAACCCGAGTACGCCGTCGTTCCCTGGGAGCAATATCAGGCATTGCTCCGTGCTGCAGGGCAGGCGCCTGCCGAGGCGGTTTCCAGTGAGGCACAGGGTGTTGCTGCCAGTGCGCCCCTGCCAGCTTTCAGCGAAGTCGCCCAGATCCGCCAGGCCAAGGGCATCGCCCCAGAGCAACTGGCGCGCAATGTCGGGGTGAGCCCGGCGTATCTGGCCATGATCGAATCGGGTGAACGCCAGCCAGATGCTGCCATTCGCCGCGCCCTGGCCTGGCATCTGGGGGTAGCTGGCTGGAGCGAGCCATCATGAGCCAGGTCAGGATCAGCCGTCAGCACTGGGATAACCTGCTGGGCGAGCTTGACCTGGCCCGTCGACAACGTCACTTGCTGACATACCGAGCGCTGATCGAGCGCTTGCAGTTACCCAGCCCGGCCATGCAGACGCTGACTGCCGCGCTGGAATACCTGGCTGTGCTGGATGCCCGTGCCGAGCAGCCATTGCGCAGTTCGCTGGTGATCAGCCAAGGCGCCAGCCGTTTGCCGCGAACTGGCTTCTTTGAGTGTGTCGAGCGCCTTGGGCGGTTTACCGGGCCGGTCGATGGCATGGAGGCCGCCTCGTGGCATGCCTCTGAGGTGGTTCGAGTGTTCGAGTACAGCTATCCCGAAACGGCCTGAACACGGGGGGGGACACACACGGAGGTTGGACACAGCCCGTCGTAGGCGCGGGTTCACCCGCGAAAGTGCCGGACCTGCTGCCCAATAACCCTGGCCATTCACCGTTGCCGCCGCCACCGTATTCGCGGGTAAACCCGCTCCTACACCAGCTCGGTGGTGGACACACACCGGGGGTTGGACACAGCCCGTCGTAGGAGCGGGTTCACCCGCGAAAGGGCCGGACCTGCTGCCCAATAACCCTGGCCATTCACCGTTGCCGCCGCCACCGTATTCGCGGGTAAACCCGCTCCTACACCAGCTCGGTGGTGGACACACACCGGGGGTTGGACACAGCCCGTCGTAGGAGCGGGTTCACCCGCGAAAGGGCCGGACCTGCTGCCCAATAACCCTGGCCATTCACCGTTGCCGCCGCCACCGTATTCGCGGGTAAACCCGCTCCTACACCAGATCGGTAGTGGACACACACCGGGGGTTGGACACAGCCCGTCGTAGGAGCGGGTTCACCCGCGAAAGTGCCGGCAAAGGCAGCGCATCCCTGTGAATCAACCCATGCCCCCTGCCATCGGCATCCACCACTTCCAATGCCTCCAGGTGCTGGTGACGGTCAAACAGCTCCAGCAGTTGCCCGATCGTGGCATTCAAGCGCACTGTCGGTTGTTCGGTCAGTGGCACCTGCGTCAGTGCTGGTAACAGCCCGCTGTCGCGTACCCCTCGCTCCTGTGGCCGCCCTAGCAAGTAGCCCTGCACCAGGTCCACGCCCATCTCCATCAGCACCGCCAGCTCTTCGGCAAGCTCGATGCCCTCGGCAATTACCTGTGCCTTGGATGCCCGGGCGATCTGCAAGATCGAGCCTACAAACTCGCGCTTGAGCGGGTCACGGTGGATGCCGTCGATGAAGTGCCGGTCGATCTTCACGTATTCAGGGCGCAGCTCCGACCACAGGCGCAGGCTGGAATAGCCCGCGCCCAGATCGTCGAGGGCAATCGAGAAGCCCATGTCGCGATAGTGGTGCAGGGCGTTGGACAGCAGCTGGAAGTCGTCGGTGGGCGTGTGCTCGGTCAATTCGATCACCACCCGGCTGGGCGGCAGGCCAATTTGTTCGAGCAGTTTCAGGGTTTGGCCGGAGGGGTAGTGCGGCTCCAGCAGCGATTCGGGTGAGATGTTGAGAAACAGTTTGCCCTGCAGTTGCTGCTCGCTGAAGCGTCGGCAGGCGCTTTCTCGGCAAGCGGCTTCCAGCTCGGTCAGGCGTCCGGCCTGGCGGGCGATGGTGAACAGGTTGAGCGGCGCATGCAGCGGGCTGTTGGACGGGCCACGGCTCAGCGCCTCATGGCCGAACACCCTGTGTTCACTCAGGCACATGATTGGCTGGAACAGACTGTGAATACGGCGTTGAGCCAGGATGGCACTCAAGGCACTGAGCTGTTCAGCAACGGTCATGATGGATTCCTGAAAAGTAAGGGCCGGGCATCTGCATGCCCGGCCCTCATATTTCACGTCAGCGCGATGACTGTTTGATGACAGGTCGCATTATTCTGCCATCATTCCTGAGGTGCCTTACTTCTTGGCCACCTTGGTGCTGGCACTGAGGTAGTCGATCAGGATGCGACCGCTTTCCGCGAGGTAAGCGTCGTCTTCCGGCTTGGTATTTTCATCCTCGACCGGCAGAGCGTCTTCGTCCTCTTTCTTCAGCTCTTTCAGCGGCTCTTCACCCTTGGCCTTGCGGCGAGTGTTTTCCAGCGCCAGTTGCTTGGCCTCGATGCTGTCGTGGCGTGCACGGCGTTCCTGCTCGTTGAGGCTGACGGTTTTCTCGTTCATCAGCTTCTGGGTCAGGGCCAGGCGGTCGCGGATGTAAGTGAACTCGGCATCCTTTTCGCTGCGCGCCTCATGCTGCGCCTTGAGCTGGGCCAGGAACGGCCTGAACGGATCGGCCGCAGGCTTGACCACCGGACGGATGGTGTCCCACGGCATGGCCTCTGGCAGGGCGCTCTCGCCGATTTCCTTGGTGTCGATGATCGATGGGTAGTCGATGTCCGGCAGCACCCCCTGATGCTGGGTGCTCTGCCCGGAAACCCGGTAGAACTTGGCCAGGGTCAACTTCAGCTCGCCATGGTTGAGCGGCTGGATGGTCTGCACGGTGCCTTTGCCGAAGGTCTGGCCACCGATGATCAGCGCGCGGTGGTAGTCCTGCATGGCACCGGCGAAGATCTCCGATGCCGAGGCCGACAGGCGGTTGACCAGCAGCGCCAGCGGGCCCTTGTAGAAGGCCCCCGGGTTTTCGTCTTCCAGCACGTCGACGCGGCCGTCGCTGTTGCGCACCAGCACAGTCGGGCCTTTCTCGATGAACAGGCTGGTCAGCTCGGTGGCTTCCTGTAGCGAGCCGCCGCCGTTGTTGCGCAGGTCGATGACCACGCCGTCGACTTTCTCTTTCTGCAGTTCGGTGAGCAGTTTCTTCACGTCACGCGTGGTGCTCTTGTACTCCGGGTCGCCCGCGCGGTAGGCCTTGAAGTCCAGGTAGAAGGCCGGGATCTCGATGATGCCCAGCTTGTAGTCACGCCCGTCCTGCTTGAGCTTGAGCACCGACTTCTTCGCCGCCTGTTCTTCAAGTTTCACCGCTTCACGGGTGATGGACACAATCTTGCTGGTCTGGTCGCTAGGCGCATTGCTGGCAGGGATGATTTCCAGGCGCACCACCGAGCCTTTCGGGCCGCGGATCAGCTTGACCACTTCGTCCAGGCGCCAGCCCACCACGTCGACCATTTCCTTGTTGCCCTGGGCCACGCCGATGATCTTGTCAGCCGGGGCGACCTGCTTGGTCTTGGCTGCCGGGCCTGCTGGCACCAGGCGCACGATCTTGACCTGGTCGTTGTCGCTTTGCAGCACTGCACCAATGCCTTCGAGCGACAGGCTCATGTTGATGTCGAAGTTCTCGGCGTTGTCCGGCGACAGGTAGTTGGTGTGTGGGTCGTAGGACTGGGCGAAGGTGTTGATGTAGGCCTGGAAGATGTCCTCGGCACGGGTCTGGTCCAGGCGCGCAAGCTGGTTCTTGTAGCGCTTGATCAGGGTTTCCTGGATCTGTTTGGGTTCCTTGCCGGCGATCTTCTGGCGCAGCACTTCGTCTTTCACGCGTTTGCGCCACAAGTCGTCGAGCTCGGCCTGGTTCTTCATCCACGGCGCGTCCTTGCGATCGATCAGCAAGGTTTCATTGGTGGTGAAGTCAATCTTGTCCACGCCCTTGTTCAGCTCGGCCAAGGCAAAGTCCAGGCGTTGCTTGACGCGGTCGAGGTAGCGTTTGTAGATGGTGAAACCCGGGTCCAGGTTGCCGCTCTTGAGGAAATCGTCGAATTGCGTTTTCCATTTATCGAATTCGGCAATGTCGGCAGCGGTGAAGTAGCTGCGCGCCGGGTCCAGCAACTTGATGTAGCTGTCGTAGATAATGACCGAACGGGCATCGTCCAGGGGTGGCTTGCTGTAGTGGTGGCGCTTGAGCAATTCCACCACGTTGAGGCTGGCGACGATCTCGTCACGGTCGGGCTGCAGGCTGTCCCACTTGTTGGCGGCCGCCGCATTGCCGCCGAGCGTGAGGCTGCCCAGGCCGATCATCACAGCCAGTGCGGTGCTTGGAAGGAAATGCTTCATGCTGATTCGACGTGGAGGCAATTGATCACGCATAGTAGGCCGTCTTTTCCGTTGCCGGTTCCATGGAGCCGGGCAAATACTGCAAAAGGCCTGAGGTAAGCGACCTCAGGCCCAGTCATGATTCAACTATGGAGGCACTGTGAAGGCATTGCAAGGCGTTGACGGACATGTGGAGTGGGTCGAGGCCGAACGCCCGACCTGTGACGCGGGCCAAGTGCGCATTCGCGTGGCCGCTGCGGGGCTGAACCGCGCCGACCTGCTGCAGATGAAAGGTTTGTACCCGCCACCCCCAGGTGCCAGCCCATACATGGGGCTGGAGTGTTCCGGGGTGGTTGAAGAGGTGGGGGCTGGTGCCGCCTGGCGCGTGGGTGACCGCGTTTGCGCCCTGCTGGCCAGCGGCGCCATGGCCGAGGAAGTGGTGGTCGACGCCCGTCATGTACTGCCGGTGCCCGAGGGCCTTGGCCTGCATGAAGCGGCAGCATTGCCGGAGGTGTATGCCACCGCCTGGCTGAACATTTTCCAGCTCGGTGCAGTAAAGGCTGGCGAGAAGGTGCTGGTGCACGCTGGTGCCAGTGGCGTCGGCTCGGCCGCCATTCAGCTGTGCAAGGCGTTCGGCAGCCCGGTGTGGGTCAGCGTCGGTTCGCAGGATCGTCTGGCCTACTGCCAGGCGCTGGGCGCTGCGGGTGGTGTGGTTCGTAACGAGAACCTGGACGAGCTGGAAGGTTTCGGCCCGTTCGATGTGATTCTCGACCCCGTGGGCGCCAGCTACGGTGAGCTGAACCTCAAGCTGTTGGCCCGCGACGGGCGCTGGGTGATCATTGGCCTGATGGGCGGACGCAAGTTTGAGCTGGACCTGGCCCAAGTGCTGGGCAAGCGGCTGGAAATTACCGGTTCCACCCTGCGCAACCGTGATGACAGCTTCAAGGCCGATCTGCTGCGCGAACTGCAGCAGCACGTATGGCCGCTGTTTGCCGAGGGGCGGTTGTCGCCGCAGCTGGTCGATACCTATCCGGTGGAGTTTGCCCAGGCGGCGTATGCCGAGCTGGAGACCAACCAGGTCTCGGGCAAGCTTGTGATGGTGATCGACCCCAGCCTGGCGTAAGCGGGGCTGCCTTCTTCGCGGGTAAACCCGCTCCTACGTTCGATCGTCACCATTTTGAGCACTGTGCGATGTAGGAGCGGGTTTACCCGCGAAGAGGCCGGCACAGCCCACAAAGAGCTTCAGCTCCAGCTCAGAATCGGCCACCCATTGATCTCGGCATGCTCGCGCAACACCGCATCCGGGTTCACCACATGCGGGTGATCCACTTTCAACAACAACGGCAAGTCATTCCTCGAATCGGAATAGAAACTCGCGCCTTCCAGGTTTTCCTGCTCCTGATCCAGCCACTCCAGCAACCGGGTGATCTTGCCCTCACGATAGGTCAGCACCCCGTGGGTCTTGCCGGTGTACACCCCGTTCACAGCCTCCAGCTCGATGGCCAGGTACTCATCCACGCCCAGTCTCGCGGCAATCGGCCCGACCAGGTGTGTACCCGAAGCGGAAATGATCAGGATGCGATCCCCCCGCTTGCGGTGCTCGGCAATGCATCGGCAGGCGTCGCCGTAGATGATCGGTTCGATCACTTCTTCGACCCACGGTGCCACCAGGTGCTTGACTTCTTCCAGGGTACGCCCGGCAATCGGCTCCAGGCTGAAGGCCATGTAGTCCTCCATCTGCAGGTGGCCCCTGCCGTAGGCTTCCATCAGTTCATGGTCGCGGCGCAGGAAATCCTTGCCGTCGACCCAGCCCAGCCGGGCCATCTGCTCGCTCCACAGTGATGCGCAGTCGCCGTGGATCAGGGTTTCATCCAAATCGAAAATTGCCAGTGCCATTGTGTTGAGTCTCCTTAAGCCACTTCCCGCAGCGCGGTGGGGTCGATCGACACGCTCACCCGTTTTCCGTCCGCATGCAAGTCGGCCGGCGAGCGGTTGAGCACATCGACCACCAGCTCCACTTCGCGCACCCGCACCCGGTAGCGGATCACGTTGCCCAGCAGGCTGTGGCTGCGCACCTCGGCGTCCAGCTCGCCGTGCACGCCAAGGGTGATCGACTCTGGGCGGATCGCCAGGCGGCTGGCTACCGGGCGCTGCAGCAGGCGGCTGGCACTGTCGGCGTCGAGCAGGTTGTAGTTGCCGATGAAGCCCGCGGCAAACAGGTCCACGGGGGCGGTGTAGAGGGTTTCGGCATCGCCGCTCTGGACGATGCGCCCCTGGTTCATCAGGAAGATGCGGTCGGACATGGTCAACGCTTCCTCCTGATCGTGAGTGACGAAGATGGTGGTCAGCCCCAGCTCGCGCTGGATGGCGCGAATCTGCTCGCGCAGGTGCTTGCGGATACGCGCATCCAGCGCCGACAACGGTTCGTCGAGCAGTAGCAGGCGCGGGCGGGTGACCAGTGAACGTGCCAGGGCCACGCGCTGGCACTGGCCGCCGGAAAGCTGATGCGGGTAGCGCCCGGCGAACTTGCCCAGCTCCACCAGCTCCAGCACCTCGTGTACCCGCAGTTGGCTTTCGTCGGCCTTGACCTTCTGCATGCGCAGGCCGAAGGCGACATTCTGCTCCACGGTCATGTTAGGGAATAGCGCGTAGCTCTGGAACACCATGCCGATGCCACGCTTTTGCGGGCTTAGCGGCACGATGTCCTGGCCGTCGAGCAGTATCTGCCCGCTGTCCACCGAGGTCAGCCCGGCAATGCAGCGCAGCAGGGTGGACTTGCCGCAGCCGGACGGGCCGAGCAGGGTGACGAATTCGCCGCGTTCGATGTGGCAGTCGATGTGTTCGAACACCGGGCTGCCGGCGTAGCTTTTCTGCAGTTTCTGTACGCTGACGAAGCTCATGTCAGGTCTTGTCCTTGTTCAGGCGGTTGGCGACCCAGGTCAGTACCAGCACGAAGGCGAAGTAGGAGATCACCAGCGCGCTGTTGAAGTGGCCGCTGCTGTTGCGCATGTTGTTCAGGTACACCTGCAGGGTCTCGTAGCGGGTGCCCACCAGCAGGTTGGCAAACACGAACTCGCCAAACAGGAACGAGAACGACAGCAGCAATGCCACCATCAGGCCCTGGCGCAGGTTCGGCAGCACCACCAGCAGTGCGGCCTGCCAGGTGCTGGCGCCGAGCAGTTGCGCGGCGTCCATCAGGTCGCGCAGGTTGATGGCCTGCAGGTTGTTGGTGATGGCCCGGTACATGAACGGCAGGGCGATGGTGAAGTAGCAGCCGATCAGGATCCATGGTGTGCCGACCATGGCCATCGGCCCGCTGCCATACAGCTGCAGCAGCCCCACCGACGAAACCACCGGTGGGACCGCGAATGGCAGCAGGATGAGGATGTTCATCAGCGCGTCGAGCCGCGGGAAGTGGTAATGCACCACAAACAGCAGTGGCAAGATCAGCACCACCGACAGCAGCAGTGCGCCTACGCACACCACCAGCGACTGGCCGAACGCGGCGAGGAAACGCGGCTCGCTCCACAGCGCCGCATACCACTTCAGGGTCAGGCCACTGGGCAGCAGGCTCGCCGACCAGCTGGTGGCCAGCGAGTAGAGGAGGGTGCCGGCCAGGGGCAGCAGCAGGATCAGGAACAGCAGGTAGACCACAAGGCGGTGGTACCAGCCGCCGGAACGGAGGTCAGCGCGCATGGTAGCTCCTTTTCAGTAGCCATTGATGCACCACCGTGACCAGCGTCATCAGCCCCACCAGCACCATCGCCAGGGCGCTGGCCAGGTTCGGATCGAGGCTGATGTCGCCCGCCACCAGGCCGGCGATGCGGATCGGCAGTACGTTGAAGTTGCCGGTGGTCAGGGCGTACACGGTGGCGTAGGCGCCGAGGGCATTGGCCAGCAGAATGACGAAGGTGCCCAGCAGTGCCGGGGCCAGCACCGGCACGCCGATGTGTCGCCAGTACTGCCAGTGCTTGGCCCCCAGCAACGCGGCTGACTCGCGCCAGTCTTCGCGCAGGGCGTCGAAGGCGGGGTACAGCAGCAATACGCCCAGCGGGATCTGGAAGTAGGTGTACACCAGGATCAACCCGCTTTTGGAATAGATGCTGAAGTCTTCCAGCAGGCCGACCTGCTTCAGCAGCAGGGTCAGCGCGCCGTTGAAGCCAAGCAGGATGATGAAGGCAAAGGCCAGCGGTACGCCGGCAAAGTTGCTGGTCATGTTGGCGAAGGCGCTGACGAAGTCGCGTAGCTTCGAGTCCACCTGGCGCAGCGAATAGGCGCCAAGGGTCGCGATGATGATGCCGAACACGCTCGACCAGAAGCTGATTTCCAGGCTGCGTTGCAACGCTTGCAGGTAGAACTTGGAGGCGAACACCCTGCTGAAGTTGTCGATGCCCCAGCCGGCCTCCGATTGCAGGCTGTTGATCGCCACCCAGGCCAGCGGTGCGACCTGGAAAATGACGAAGAACACGGCGAACGGCAGCAGACAGAGCAGGGCCAGGTAGCGGCCACGGTTCACTTGAGCAACTCCCGGCACACCGTCTTGTCGTGGGCCGCGCCCAGCAGTTCGCAGATGGTCCCGCACAGCTCGGTCTGCAGTGGCTTGGCTGCCGGGTCGAGGCTGAAGGCGTCGCCAAACACGAACAGCGGCACTTCACGCTCTTCAGCCAGCAGGCCGTTGTGCGAGCGGTCGTTGTTCATGCCATGGTCGGCGGTCACCAGCACCTGGTAGCCCTCTTCGAGCCAACCCGGCAGGTAGTCAGCCAGCAGGATATCGACGCTGCGCGCGGCGTTGCGGTACTGGCTGCTGTCCAGGCCGTGGCGGTGACCGACGTCGTCAACGCTCATCGGGTGCACCAGCAGGAAGTTGGGCGCGTGACGGCGGCGCAGGTACTCGCCATCGGCCAGCAGGTGCGAATCGGGGTAACGGTCGTCCCAGTAGAACAGCCCATGCTGGATCGGCAGCTTGGGCGCGTGGGTATGGCGGTCGCGCTGCGGGTCGAAGGGCGAGCGGTTGTACAGTTCGCTCATCCAGTGATAGGCCGCTGCTGCAGTGCCCAGGTTGGCCTCGCGCGCGTAGTGGAACACGCTGCGCTGGTTGGACAGGCGGTTGATGTTGTTGTGCACGATGCCGCTGTCGATCGGCGGCACGCCGGTGAGGATGCATTCGTACAGCGGCCGCGACAGCGATGGCAGCTCGCATTCCACGCGGTACAGCGCGGCGCGGTCCGCTTCGACATACGCGTGCAGGTGGCCCATCGCATGGTGGGCGACCTGGTAGTTGAGGCCGTCGAGCAGCACCAGGATGACGTTGTGTTGCATGTTTTCTCCAGTCATGAACCCATGAACCGCGTTGGCATCTTCGCGGGTAGACCCGCTCCTGCATTCACCGCCGTAGGAGCGGGTTTACCCGCGAAAGGGCCGGATCAGGCACTACAAAGCCCAGACCCTTACTCCATCTCGATGATCACCTGCTCCTGCCACATTTGCGGCAGTTTCTTGGAGGTGGCTTCCCAGGCTTCGGCATTCTTGATCGGCTGGGCAGCACCGTACTGTTCGTTGGGCAGCAGCTTGGCCTGCACGTCCGCCGGCAGCTTCAGGTGCTCGGCCCGGATCGGCCGCGCATGGCCCTTGGCCAGGTTGATCTGCCCGGCGTCGCTGAAGATGTATTCACGGGTCAGCTTGGCCGCGTTGGGGTGCTTGGCGTACTTGTTGATGACCGTGGTATAGCCGGAGATCACCGAACCATCCGAGGGAATCAGCACTTCAAAACGTTTTGGGTCGATCTGTTCACGGTAGCTCAGGCCGTTGAAGTCCCACACCACGCCGACCTCGACCTCGCCCTTCTCGATGGTCTGGATGGTCGGGTTGGCCAGCGACAGGCGCTTCTGCTGCGCCAGCTTGGTGAACAGTTGCAGGCCTGGCGCCACGTTGGTCTCGTCACCTTTGTAGGCGATGGCTGCAGCCAGCACGCCGTTGGCGGCCTGGGCTGCTGTGCCGACGTCACCGATGGCGACCTTGTACTTGCCTTTTTCCAGGTCATGCCAGGTTTTCGGCCGCTCCTCCTCCTTGACCAGGTCCTTGTTGATGATGAAGGCGATGGTGCCGGTATAGGCCAGCGCCCAGTGGCCGTCCTTGTCCTTGGCCCATTCCGGCACCTGGTCCCAGGTGCTTGGCTTGTAAGGCTGGCTGACGCCCTTGGTCACCGCGATCGGGCCGAAGGCGGCCCCCACGTCACCGATGTCGGCGCTGGCGTTGTCCTTTTCGGCTTCGAACTTGGCCAGCTCCTGGGCCGAGCTCATGTCAGTGTCGCTGTGCTTGAGGCCGTACTTGCTGGCCAGGTCTTCCCAGGTGCCTTTCCAGTTGGCCCAGGCGTCGGGCATGCCCACGCTGTTGACAGTGCCTTCCTTGCGGGCGGCGTCTTCCAGGGCCTTGAGGTCAGTGCCGGCGGCCATGGCCGAGGTGCACAACGCGATGGCCGAACCAAGCAGTGACGCCATGAAGAACTTTTTCATCCGAAGCTCCTTTGGGTGGGTGCCTTTGCGATCGTTGTTCTGGGTAAAGCCGTTGCAAGCCTTTGACTGGCACCTTTGGTCTAGGTCAGCAAACCTTGAGCCAAGGTAGGCCGCTTGCGTGACAGTTTGATGTGGGGAGGGGGCCGGCAAGGGCCCTGAAACTACAGCGTAGACCAGGTAATCGCCGCGGTTCTGCTGGCTTGGCGCGTTTCTGGCAGTGCCTGGCCCAAGCTTTGTCACAGGATGTTCATCAGCCCTGCATAGGCTTGCACTATTCTCAATCTGCCCTGTGATGGGGCTGGACTAGTCCAGATAGGTAACCTTTTGATGCAGTCGACGCCCCCGCGTGCGGTAACAGCCATCTGCCATGCCCTGCAGGAGCAGATCGTGCATGGCCTGCTGGCGCCGGGCGGCAAGCTGCCGGCCGAGCGGCGGCTCAGCGAGGTGTTCGACACCACGCGCATTACCCTGCGCGAGGCGTTGGTGCAGTTGGAAGCCCAAGGCTTGATCTACCGCGAAGAGCGCCGAGGCTGGTTCGTTGCGCCGCAGCGCTTGACCTACGACCTGATCGAGCGCAGCCACTTCCATGCCATGGTGCGCGATCAGGGGCGGGTGGCCAGTACCGAACTGCTGTCGGCGAGGCTGCAGCCGGCTTCGGCGGCCATCTGTGCACGCTTGCAGTTGCCGGCGTTGTCCAGCGTGGTGCGTGTCTGCCGGTTACGGCGGATTGACGGGCGGGCGGTGCTGTATGCCGAGCATTACCTCAACCCCCGGTACTTTCCAGGCATTCTCGAACACGACCTGGCGCAGTCACTGACCGAGATTTATGGGCGGGTGTATGGCATCGAGTACGGGCAGGTGTGCTTCGAGATCCTGCCGACAGCGTTGCCGGTGGAGGCGGCAAGCGCTTTGAAAGTGTCGGCGGGCAGCCCGGGGTTGCACATTACCCGGGTCAACAGCGACCAGCATGGGCACTTGATCGACTGTGACCTCGAGTATTGGCGGCATGATGCGATCCGCATTCGTGCCCAGGCTGGATGAGGTGTGCCTTCTGCGCGGGTAAACCCGCTCCTAAGCACCGGTTCCTGTCATCCCTCCCCCACCGGCTGTCACCACCTGCACCGACAACCGCGGCGTCGCCAGGTCCAGCCCGGCTTCATCCAGCTGCCGCTTCAAGGCCAGGTTGAACGCCCGCGACACCTCCCACTGCTTGATCGGTGCGGTCTTGAACCGCGCCCGCAAGATCGCCGACCCTGACTCGAAGCTCTCCACCCCCTGCAGCTCCAGCGGCGACCAGATATTGCGGCGCATCAGCGGGTCATTGCGCAGCTTCTGCCCCACTTCGCGAACCAGCGTGATCGCCTGGTCGATGTTCATGTTGTGCGGGATTGCCACGCGAAAGATCGCGTAGCCGAACTCCCGCGAGTAGTTCTTGATGCTCTTGATTTCACTGAACGGGATGGTATGCACAATGCCGTCGATGTCGCGCAGGCGCACGGTACGAATGGTCAGCCCTTCCACCGTGCCCAGGTGGCCGCCAACATCCACGTAGTCGTCAATGGCCAGCGAATCCTCAATGATGATGAACAGGCCGGTGATCAGGTCGGCTACCAGCGACTGCGCGCCAAAACCGATGGCCAGGCCGATCACACCGGCACCGGCCAGCAGCGGGGTGACATTCATGCCCATGTTGGCCAGGGCGACGATGACCGCGATGATGAAGATGACCACGAACATCACGTTGCGGATCAACGGCATCATGGTTTGCGCACGGGCGTTGGCCAGCCCCCGGCGCGAGCGCACCAGGGCGTGGTGTACGGCGGTGTCGGCAAGGATCCACACCAGCCAGGCCACGATCAGCGTGCCGGCCAGGCCCAGCAGGCGCAGGCTGATGTCATGGCCGTCGCCCTCGGCGAAGCTGATCATCGACACGCCCCAGACGCGCAGGCCCAACTCGATGAACACCAGCCAGATGAACAGGTGCACCAGCAGGTAGCCGAAGTTGCGCAGGCGCTCGGTGTACACCGCCTGGCGCTTGCCGGCCCGCTTGGGGTTGGCAGCATGGCGGCGCACCAGGCCGTTGAGCACCATGCACACCACCACCAGCACGGTGCACATCAGCGACTGGCGCAGGGCGGTGCTGGTGTCGCCGGCGGAGACGAAGGTGGCGAACAGCGAGATGGCCACCAGGATCAGCGCCGGAATGAACCAGAAGCTGCCGAGGATTTCGATGGTATCGCTGAGGGTGCGTCGGGTCAGGCGCCGCGACAGTGGCTGGTTGCGGATCAGGTGGGCGATCGGCCTACGAAAGCGCAGGATGAACAGCCCGGTGCACAGTGCCGCAATCACATTGGCCAAGGTAGCCAGGGTGTGGGCCAGGTGGGTACCGAGGGCAACCAGCATGCGTGGATCGCTCATCGCCTCGCCAAACGCGGCGAAGCTGCCGATCAGCCACAACGGGCGAAACGCCTGGCGCCGCAGGATGTGCAGGGCGCGGTGGCGGTGTGGGCCGTCGAGCAAGGAAAAGGCGATGACACAAATGGCCGAAAAGCAGGTACCGACCACCAGTGCGTAGGCCAGCACCATGGCCAGGGATTTGCCCAGCGATGGCGGCAGCACGAAACTCAGGTACACCGTGAACACCAGCGCTACCAGCCATGGGCCTAGCTTGCGCAAGGCAAAGCGCACCAGGTCCCAGGTACGCGGGTGCTGTGGCAGTTCTTCGCTCAGGCCAAAGCGCAGGCGCACCCGATGGCCGACCCAGTTGAAGGCGTAGGCCAGCACACTCCACACGACAATCACTGCAGCAAAACCGAACAGGATTGGCGGCCACTGGTGCACGGGCACCACCAGCTCGGTCAGTTCGGCCTGGGCCTGCTGAATTTCCGCGGCCCAGCGGTGGAATGGACTGGCATCGCCGCTGAACTGTTTTTCAAAGTCATGCAGGGCACCGCCGATCAGGCCGAGTACGCCCTGTTCAACGCTGGGTTGCGATTGCCGGGTGGCGTCGCGCAGTTTTTTCAGGTCGGCCAGCAGCTTGGCCCGTTGCTGGTCGTTCTCGAGGTTCTTGATCACCTCGTCCAGCGACTTGCCCAGCGGTTCGGTGGCTTCTGGCTGCGCGGGGGCACTGCCGCCCAGCAGGCCAGGCAAGCCCGCCGCTTGTACCGGGGCGATGAAAAGCAATAGCAACAGGAACAGGTAACGCAGGAGGGCAGGCACTGGCAAATCTACCTCAGGTCAAACGATTGACCGAGTGTAGAGGTTTATGTCGGCAGTTTCTCGAGGATCTTCCAGCAGGTGAGGCCGAAAATACCCAGGGTGCCGACCCACATCATCAGTACACCGATGTTGCGTTCGCGCATGCTGAAGCCGATGGTCAGCAGCATCAGGAACAGGAACACCGGAACGAACAGTGACAGGAACGGGGACATGGACAGCAATCCTTTTGCAGTGGGGCCATGTAACAAGCATAGCGCTTGGCAAGCGAGGCGTGATTGACCTTGGGCAGGTGGAAGCAGGACCGGCCTATTCGAGGCGTCGAACCGCCGCGAACAGGCCGGGCCTGCCTATATCAAGGCAGTTCGCGGCTGCGGTAGAACGCGGTCAGTACCTTCACCAGGTGCGCCAGGTCATGGCTGCCACACAGCTCGCGAATGGAATGCATGGCAAAGGTCGGCAAACCGATATCCACGGTGCGCACACCCAGGTGGCTGGCGGTGATCGGCCCGATGGTCGAGCCACAGCCCATGTCGCTGCGCACCACAAAGCTTTGCACCGGTACTTCCTCAGCCATGCACAAGTGGCGGAAGAACCCGGCAGTCTCGCTGTTGGTGGCGTAGCGCTGGTTGTTGTTCACTTTGATTACGGGCCCGGCGTTGAGCTTTGGCCCGTGGTTGCCGTCATGCTTGTCGGCGTAGTTGGGGTGTACACCGTGGGCGTTGTCCGCCGACACCATCAGCGAGCGCTGGAGGGTGCGCACATAGGTGTCGCCATCGGGCAGCAGGCGCTGCAGGGTCTGCTCCAGCATCGGGCCATCGGCACCGCAGGCCGAGCAACTGCCGACTTCTTCGTGGTCGTTGCACACCAGCACACAGGTTTCGTCGCTGTCGGCGGCCAGCAGGGCCTGCAAGCCGGCGTAGCACGACAACAGGTTGTCCAGGCGGGCGCCGGCGATGAAGTCGCCATTCAGGCCGATCAGCGCGGCGTCCTGCGTGTCATAGAAGCTCAGCTCGTAGTCCAGCACCACGTCGGCGATCAGCTCGTGCTCGCGGGCCAGTTGCTCGGTGAGCAGGGCGCGGAAGTCGACGCGTTCGTCACCGGCCACTTGGGCGAGGATGGGGGGCAGTTCGTTCTGCGGGTTGATCGCCCAGCCTTCGTTGGCGGTGCGGTTCAGGTGGATCGCCAGGTTGGGGATGATCGCGATTGGCAGCTTGAAGTCGATCAGCTGGCTTTCGACCTTGCCGTCACGGCGGTAGGTAACGCGGCCGGCCAGCGACAGGTCGCGGTCGAACCACGGTGCCAGCAACGCGCCGCCATACACTTCCACACCCAGTTGCAGGAAGCCCTGGCGCTGCAGCTCGGGCTGAGGCTTGACCCGCAGGCACGGGCTG
This sequence comes from Pseudomonas sp. JR33AA, assembly GCF_021378985.1. NCBI lineage: Bacteria > Pseudomonadati > Pseudomonadota > Gammaproteobacteria > Pseudomonadales > Pseudomonadaceae > Pseudomonas > Pseudomonas sp. JR33AA. The sequence goes on along the minus strand of NZ_JAJSAW010000002.1, from coordinate 159,061 downwards.
TCAGTGTGGGCGCCGACCATGCGGATACCATTGAGCAGGGGCGCCTGCTGGCCCAGCTTGATGGCGATGATGGAAGACTCATTGCGGGTGACGTAGTAGCGGCCGCCCGCCTCGGTGTCCCAGCTGTCGCGCTCGTCCAGGCGCTTGTAGCCGGCCGCCTCAAGGCGCTGGACCAGGCTGGCGGTGGCATGGAAGGGCGTGGGGGAGGCCTTGAGGAATTCGATAAGGCCGGTATTCAGTGCGTCGCGCATAGCTCACTCCAGACAGCAGTGGCGCGAGTTTAACGCAGAATGTCGACAGTTTGTGTCTGCATCTTCGCAGCTAAGCCGCACCCACAGGTGTTACACGGCCCCTGAGCGCAGCGCGGTCCCTGTAGGAGCGGCTTTAGCCGCGAAGAGGCCGGTACAGGCCCTGCAAAATCAGAACGGTGCCGGGCACTCGAACTTCAACCGCTGCCCAGACACCGGGTGGGTAAAGCTCAGCATCGAGGCATGCAGGCACAGCCGTTCATGGGCCGCCAGGGCTTGCGGGTTGGCGTACAGGCGATCACCCAGCAGCGGGTGGCCGATGGACAGCATATGCACGCGCAACTGGTGCGAACGCCCGGTGATCGGCGTCAGCTCCACCCGGCAGTAATCGCCGCAGCGCTCGACGATACGCCAGAAGGTCAGGGCGTGCTTGCCCTGCACGTGGTCCACCACATGCCGTGGTTTGGTCGGTGGGTCGTAGCGCAGCGGCAGGTCGATGCTGCCGCTGTCCAGCGCCGGCTGGCCCCAGCACAGTGCAGTGTAGGCTTTTTCGGTTTCACGGTCGTGAAACTGGCGCGACAGTTCGCGGTGGCTGTCGGCATCGCGGGCCAGCAGGATGATGCCGGAGGTTTCCCAGTCCAGACGGTGCACGATCAGCGCATCGGGGTAGCCGTTTTCCTGCAGGCGGGTGATCAGGCAGTCCTTGTTGTCCTCGGCACGGCCAGGTACCGACAGCAGCAGGGTCGGTTTATCGATCACCAGGATGGCGGCGTCTTCAAAGAGGATCTGGACATTCGACAGCGGCATTGCAGGTCTCACGAAAATAGCAGTAAACGCAGGGGCCGCCTTGCGGCCCTTCGCGGGCAAGGCCGCACCTACAGGGAATGCATATCCTTTGTAGGAGCGGGCTTGCCCGCGAAGGGCTGCAAGGCAGCCCCAAATTGTCGACTACGCGGATCAGCGATCCGGCAGGGTGATATTCAGCTCCAGAATCGAGCAGCTGCCCTGGTTTTCCAGCTCGATATGCACATCATCGTTGCCGATGTTCACATATTTGCGGATCACTTCCAGCAGTTCTTTCTGCAGCGCGGGCAGGTAGTCCGGTTCGCTGCGTTGGCCGCGCTCGTGCGCCACGATGATCTGTAGACGCTCTTTCGCTACCGACGCGCTGGTCTGTTTCTGTCTGCCACGAAAGAAGTCAAAAAGGTTCATGGTTTATTTGCTCCCGAAAATGCGCTCGAAGAATCCCTTCTTCTGTACATCGATGAAGCGCATCGGCTTCTCTTTGCCCAGCAGGCGGTCGACCGCATCACTGTAGGCCTGGCCGGCATCGCTCTGGTCATCGAGAATGACCGGGATACCTTGGTTGGACGCCTTGAGGACGGCCTGCGATTCCGGGATCACACCCTTGAGTTTGATCGACAGGATTTCTTCCACGTCAGCCACGCTCAGCATTTCGCCTTTGACGACGCGCTCCGGGTGGTAGCGGGTGATCAGCAGATGCTCCTTGATCGGCTCTTCGCCGTTTTCGGAGCGGCGTGACTTGCTCGACAGAATGCCCAGCATGCGGTCGGAGTCACGTACCGACGAAACCTCCGGGTTGGTCACCACGATGGCTTCGTCAGCGAAGTACATGGCCAGGTGAGCACCTTTTTCGATACCGGCCGGCGAGTCGCAGATGACGTACTCGAAGTCCTTCTTCAGGTCCATCAGTACCTTTTCCACGCCTTCCTGGGTCAGCGCGTCCTTGTCACGGGTCTGGCTGGCGGCCAGCACGTACAGGTTCTCGAGGCGCTTGTCCTTGATCAGGGCCTGCTGCAGGTTGGCTTCGCCGTTGACCACGTTGACGAAGTCGTACACCACGCGGCGTTCGCAGCCCATGATCAGGTCGAGGTTACGCAGGCCCACGTCGAAGTCGACAATGACGGTCTTGTGGCCGCGCAGTGCGAGGCCGGTACCAATGGCGGCGCTGGTAGTGGTCTTGCCCACACCCCCCTTGCCGGAAGTAACCACGAGAATCTTGGCCAAGGTGTTTCACCCCTAAAAATAGTCGGGACACTTGTCCCTGCAAAAAACTGAAATAGCTAGATAAAGGCAACGGTAAAAAAGTTGCTCTAAAAATGCTGGCAAGTATCCGTTAAAGACGGGTGATGTTCAACACGTCACCAGACAGGCTGACTTGCACGCTGGTACCCCACAGCGGATCCCGGCGCAGGTCTTCGCAGACTTTGTACTGGCCGGCGATCGAGACCATTTCGGCGGTCATCTGCTGGCAGAAGATACGCGCCTTGGTGTTGCCCTTGATGCCGGCCAGGGCGCGGCCGCGCATGGCGCCGTACACATGGATGTTGCCATCGGCCAGAAGTTCCGCACCTGGGCTGACCGAAGCCGTCACAACCAGATCACCTCCCTGAGCGTAGATCTGTTGGCCGCCGCGTACTGGCGAAGTAATGATGCGGGTCGGGCGCACCTCGGGTTCGGGGGCAGGGGCTGGCGTCGGGGCCGGTTCGGGCTTTTTGACCACCTCGGGCTCGGGCTCCAGCGGCCGTTCGCGGGCCCCTGACGGTGGCAGCACCGGCAGGTCGATGGCGATGGCGGCGGCGATGTCCTCGATGCGGTTGGCGCGAATGGCCAGGGTACGCAGGCCGTGGTGGCGGCAGATCCGCATCAAGCCGGGCAGGTCGATCGCCCCTTCGTCGGCCGGCAGCTTGTCCAGCGCCAGCACCAGTGGTGTATTGCTGAAGAAGTTCGGGGCCTGGGCGACTTTGGCCGCCAATTGGCGGTCGAGGGCTTCAAGGTCATTGCGCGCCAGTTCCAGTACCGTAATGGCGAGCATGCTGCCCTTGAGCTGGAACACGGAGGCGGTGTCGGGTGTGTGGTTTGGGCTCATGGTCTGCATAGACGGCTTGTTGCGAAAAAAGTGCCCTGACTTATAACGAGAACACCGGTTGCCCGCAACATGCGCTGATCCGTTGTAGAATGCGCGGCCTTTGTCTTTCCGGATGCTTCAATGGAACGCCCGCGTTTTCGTCGCTATTACCTTCACCCCAAGTTCTGGGGCCTGTGGCTGGGCCTGGGCCTGCTGTGGCTGGTGGTCCAGTTGCCGTACCGGGTGCTGCTGAGAATCGGTGCCGCGCTGGGCGCCGTCATGTATCGCTTCGCCGGTGAACGTCGGCGCATCGCCGCGCGCAACCTGGAGCTGTGCTTCCCGGAGCTGTCGGTCGACGAACGGCAGCGTTTGCTCAAGGCCAACTTCGCCTCAACCGGCATCGCCTTCTTCGAAATGGCCATGAGCTGGTGGTGGCCCAAGGCCAGGCTGGCGCGTCTGGCCCACATCGAGGGCCTTGAGCACCTTCAGGCCGCCCAGCAGGCGGGGCAGGGCGCGATCCTCATGGCGGTGCACTTCACGACCCTGGAAATCGGCGCCGCGCTGCTCGGCCAGCAGCACACCATCGACGGCATGTACCGCGAACACGGCAATGCACTGTTCGACTTCATCCAGCGCAGCGGCCGCGAGCGCCACAACCTGGATTCGCTGGCGGTGGAGCGCGAGGACGTGCGTGGCATGCTCAAACTGCTGCGCGCTGGCCGGGCGATCTGGTACGCACCGGACCAGGACTACGGCGCCAAGCAGAGCATCTTCGTACCGTTTTTTGGCATCCCCGCGGCGACGGTGACCGCTACCACCAAGTTTGCCCGTCTGGGCAAGGCGCAGGTGATTCCGTTCACCCAGAAACGCCTGGAGGATGGCAGCGGCTATCGTCTGGTCATCCACCCGCCGCTGGCGGACTTCCCCGGCGAGAGCGAGGAAGCCGACTGCCTGCGCATCAACCAGTGGGTTGAACGTGTGTTGCGCGAGTGCCCCGAGCAATACCTGTGGGCGCACCGGCGGTTCAAGTCGCGGCCCGAAGGGGCGCCGCGGCTGTATGACAAGAAGAAGCGCTGAAGACATATCAACCCCAGGAAGGACGCCATGGCACCCACCCCGGTAACCGGTCTCATCCTTTCTGGCGGCGGCGCCCGCGCCGCCTACCAGGTCGGCGTGCTGGCGGGCATCGCGGAGTTGCTGCCCGCCGGCGCGCACAACCCGTTTCCGGTCATCGTCGGCACCTCCGCCGGGGCCATCAACGCTGTCACACTGGCCAGTGGTGCGGTGCACTTCAACGACGCCGTGCAGCGGCTCACTGCCTTCTGGCAGCATTTTCGCAGCCATCTGGTCATTCGCAGCGACTGGCCCGGTGTCGTGCGCCAGGCCAGCCGTTTCGTTGGCCACAGCCTGCTGGGGCTGGGCGGCCAGGCGCCCGTGGCGCTGCTCGACAGCAGTCCGTTGCGCAGCCTGCTGCAAACGCACCTGAACCTGGATGGCATCGACCACGCCTTGGCCGCTGAGCAACTGCGCGCCGTGGCAGTGACCGCCTTCGGCTACGAGTCCGGCCAGGCGGTGACCTTCTATCAGGGCCGCGGTACCATCGAGGCCTGGCTGCGCCACCGGCGTATCGGCGTACCTGCACCGTTGACCATCGACCACTTGCTGGCCAGTGCGGCGATTCCGCTGCTGTTCGCCCCCGTGCAACTGGGCGGTGAGTATTACGGCGACGGTGCAGTGCGCCAGTCGGCGCCGATCAGCCCGGCCCTGCACCTGGGCGCCAGCCGGGTGTTGGTGGTCGGGGTCAGCGGAAACCCGCAGCGGCCAGCGCCACCGGTGGCGCCCCAGCGTGTGTTCAGCGGGCAGCAGCCGAGCCTGGCGCAGATTGGCGGGCACATGCTCAACAGTACGTTCATTGACAGCCTGGAAGACGATATCGAACTGCTGCAGCGCCTCAACCACTTGAGCGGGCTGTTGCCGGCGCACCTGGATGCCCGGCGCCTGGGGCTGGCACCGATCGACGTGCTGGTGGTGGCGCCCAGCCAGCCGCTGGATGAGATTGCCGCTCGGCACCGGCGCGAGTTGCCGGCGGCGTTACGCCTGTTTTTACGTGGGCCGGGGGCGACGCGCACCAGCGGGGCGGGGGTGTTGAGCTATTTGCTGTTCGAGGCCAGTTATTGCAGTGAACTGATCGAGCTGGGGCGCAAGGATGCCTTGGCCAAGAAGCGCGAGCTTTGCGAATTCCTGGGGATTTGATGTCGCCTGTGCGGGCCCTTTCGCGGGTGAACCCGCTCCTACAAAGGGTTGTGCAATAGCTGTGCAGGCGCGAAAGGGCCGCAGCAGGCTTATTCGGCTATCTGTAACTTGCGCGCCTGGGTATACACATACCGCACCTTTTCATACTCGAACGGCGAGTTGAGCTGGCCATAGCGGAAATGGGTGGTGTAACGCTTGTCCACCACGCGCAGGGCGAAGATTTCCGGGTGATCGGTGCTGGCTTCGGCCACGTTCAGGTAGTTGACCGCCTGCTCTCCCGCATAGTCCACCACCAGCCCGGTGGTATCGCGCAGGTTCGATGGCCCTAGCACCGGGAGCATCAGGTACGGCCCATCCGGCACGCCATAGAAGCCCAGGGTCTGGCCAAAGTCCTCGCTCTGACGCGGCAGGCCCATGCGGGTCGCCGGGTCCCACAGCCCACCCACGCCGATAATCGTGTTGAACATCAGCCGCGCAGTGATTTCTGCCGAGCGCTTGGGCTTGAGCTGCAACACACTGTTGAACAGGTTCGGCACATCGCCAAGGTTGTTGAAGAAGTTGCTCACCCCCGTGCGCACGAACGTTGGGGTTACATACTGATAGCCATTGACCAGCGGCAGCAGCACCCATTGGTCCAATCGGTAGTTGAAGTGATAGATGCGCCGGTTGATCGACTCCAGGGGGTCGTACACGTTCAACGCCTGCAGGGTTGAGCGCTCGAACTCGCGCTGGTCCAGCCCCGGGTTGAATTTCAGCTCACGCAGCGGGTCGACGAAGCCATCGGCTTCGGGCACCAGTGGCGCGGTGCCGATCACCTGCGGGTCAGCCTCGACCACACTGGCTCGGGGGGCGGTTTCGGCCGCCAGGGAGTGGCCGGCGGCAAGCAGGGCAGTGGCGAAGAGGAGTTTGTTAACCACGGAAGAACTCCAGCATGGCGTCACTGTTGACGCGGTAGTTGAGGTTGCCGCAATGGCCGCCATGGGGGTAGAGGGTCAGCCGTTCACCGAACACCTTGCGCAGGAAGCCAATGTCGCCAGGGCCGAGAATGACGTCGTCGGCGTTGTGCATCACGGCGATCTTGTCACTGCTGCGCAGGTAGTCTTCCAGGGCATACAGGCTGACCTGGTTGACCAGTTGCAGGATGCTGTTGCCGTCGGTGCGGGCGCGCCACATCGGAATTACCTGTTCGGTCATGTAGCAGTCGAAGTCGCACTGCAGGGCGCGCTTGAAGAACGGTGTCAGGCTGCTGCCTTCGGTGATCGGGAACTTCGGCGGAATGATCAGGCCACGGCGGTTGATCAGGTCGGAAGTGAAGGCGATGTCGGCTGCCGAGAAGCGGAACGAAGTGCCGATCAGCATGGCCATCTGTTCGTTGGACAGGTGCTGGCGCGACTGCTGGAAGTCGTACAGCAGGGCATCGTTCAGGTCGATGTAGCCCTTGTCCTGGAAGTAGCGAGTGAGTTTTTCCAGCATCAGCTCGTAGAACGTGGTGCTGCGGTCGATGCCCTTGACCTGGGTTTGTACCAGCTTGTCGAGGTTGTTGATCGAGGTGTAGAGGTTGACCGGTGGGTTGAGCAGCAGCACACGCTTGAAGTTGAAGCTGCGGCGGGTTTCGTCCAGGTGGCTGACGAAGGCGGCGTCGAGCGCACCCAGGCTGTAACCGGTGAGGTAGAAATCACTGACTGGCAGGCGTGGATGCTGGGCGCGCACGGCCTGCATGACCCGGTACATGTCTTCGGCGTCTTCCTGGCTGATGCCGGGGGTAGCAAAGCGCGAGGCGGCACTCATGAAGTCATAGCTGGTGGGCGATGACAGTTGCACCACGTGGAAGCCGGCCTGGTAGAACAGCTTCTTCAGGTATTCATTGATGCTGCTGCTGTAGGGCGCACCGGTGCCGGCGATGATGAAGATCAGCGGCGCTTCGCGATCCTGGCGGGCCAGGCGGTACTTGAGCTTCTTCACTGCCCAGAAGTTGTCGGGCAACGTGAACTCACGTTCCGGGCGCAAGTTCAGGCTGTAGTCGGACTGATTGATTTCATCGTCGCTGGGCAGGTCAGGGCGCTTGTCCGGCGGCGTGGTGGCGATGGTGGCCTCGAACGGGTTGGTAAGAGGGTAGCCATAGCTGGCAGCGTCGATATCCCGCGCTGAAGCGGCCACAGCCATGAGCAAGCTGCCGAGCAGGGCAGCGAGGCGCAAAGATCGAAGCATGTAATCCCCCAAAAGAACGCAAGGTCGAGCAGTGTGCAGGCTAGGACCACAGCCAGGCGGGCAAAGTTGCCCGCTGCGGTGGCCTTTGGCGTACTTGCTATCTGCAACATAGCCGCCGGGGTGTGATTTTGCCTTAGAAACGGGCATAAGCGATCATGGATGCTTTCGATTACCGCTATTGGAGAACAGGATGTCTCGTTCGCTGCCGACGGTGCTGCTGGTGCTGTTTCTGGGGCTTTGGCTCGCGGCCAGTTATGGTGTGCGCTACGCATTGATGGAGGATGGCCAGTGGGTTGGCCTGTGCGCAGTGCCGACGGCGTACTGGCAGTGCGAGGTGCGTTCGTTGCTGGGGTTGGGCATCCACCATCAGGTGATGGCCTGGGGCGGGCTGGGCCTGGCGCTGCTGGCCCAGTTTGTGTCCGCGCGGGCCGGCGGGTGGCTGGCGGTGTTGGCGCTGGTGTTCGCGGTGCCGGCGCTGGTGCTGTACACCGCCAGCATTGCAGTGTTTGCACTGGTACTGGCGGGGTTGCGCCTGGTCAGGCAACCCCCATTGTAAGCAGCTGAGCGTACCTATGGGCTCAGGGGATATGCGGTATCAAGCCTGTCGCACCCGCAAGCTGCGCCACAATGCCGCCGTCATCACCACACTGACCACCGCCCAGCCCCAGGCCTGCTGGTTTTCGAGCCCTTCGACAAACAACTGCGGTGCTACCCCGGCGCCGACGATGAACGCCAGCAAAGCCACCTCCGCCCGCCGCGCCCGCACCGGCCACAGTACATACACCAGCGCAGGCAAGGCCAGCGCTGCGCTGGGGAAGCTGCGGTAGCGCGGGTCGAACACCATGGCCAGCATGCTTACCGCCGCAGCAAAGCCCGCCGCCAGCAACAGCCATCCGGCTCGCACCTGCAACCAGGCGAACAAGCGCTCACGCCAGCCGGCGCGCTGCGCCAGCGCCAACAACGTATGGGCCAATACCAGCAGGTTCAACCCGGCCAGCATCAATGCCCACAACCATTCCCCGGCAAAGCGCGCATGGGTACGCATCAATTCGCCCCACAGGCCCAGGCAAGCGGCGCCAAACGCTGCCAGCAGCGGCAGCAGCAAGGCTGCAATCGGTGTAGCGGGGCGCCCGGCCAGCACCAGCATGATCACCGTCAGCACGGCGCTGGCCAGCAACCACTGCGGCCAGTCATGGAGGTTGCTCACTGGCCCTTCGAGCACGCCCTTGTCCTGCCGGTCGGCATCGTATAGCCCCCAGTAACCACCCACTGCGCCCTCATTGGCGCGTTTCCAGGGTTGATCGAAGGCTTCGATCAGGTTGTAGTGCCAGCCATTGCGCTCGGCCATGGCCACGAAGCCACGGATGAAGCGCGCCTCATTGACCCGGCTGGGTACCGCCGTTTCGCGTTGACGGCCTTCGCTGGGCCAGCCGGTTTCGCCAATCAGTATGTCCTTGGGCGCGAAGCGTGTGCCGAACACCCGGCGCACATCGGCAACGTGGGCCAAGGCATCGTCGATGCCACGCGGGTCGTCCTCCCAGTAGGGCAGCAGATGGATGGTCAGAAAGTCCACTGCCGGGGCCACCTGCGGGTGCTGCAGCCAGAACTCCCAGACATCGGCGTAGGTTACCGGCACCTTGACCTGGCGCTTCACCTGCGCGATCAACTTGGCCAGGTGGGCACCGGTCACCTCCTTGCGCAACAGTGTCTCATTGCCGACGATCACCGCGCTGACCACGTCAGGGTTGGCATTGGCAGCGGCAATCAGCAGGTTGATTTCCCTTTCGGTGTCGGCCGGGTGGGCGTTCACCCAGGCGCCCAGCATCACCTTCAACCCATGCTTGCGTGCCAGCGCCGGAATTGCCTCAAGACCGCTCATGGAATAGGTGCGGATGCACTGAAACCGCTCGGCCAGTAATGCAAGGTCGGCATCCATCCGCGCTGGGCGCAGGCGAAACGGTTGGTCGTAAGGCGACTGGTCTTTGTCAAACGGCGTGTACGAAGCGCATTGCAGCTTGTGCGCGGGGCTGGCCGCATCGGGCAGCTGCACAGGCTTGCCAAGCCCGTACCAGAGCGCCCCCAGCCCGAGCAGTGCCAGCAGGCAGGCAAGCAGGTATAACGGCAATAACAGGCGGCTACAACTGGGCATGTGGCGGTCCATCGTCTGGCACAAAAGGTTAGATAGTAGCCCGGCGCCAAACCTTTGGCATGCAAGGATCGCGCAGGCCGAGGTAGGCCGATGGCGCTAATGGCATAGTGCTGTCGCATATGGGGCGGGTGCAGGTCGCAGCTGGATCAGGTCGACTTGTGTTGCAGGAAGATGATGCAATCTCCAAGACCTGACGAGGGGATGCTTTGATGGCAACTTTGAAAAAAATGCGACGTTTACTGGGTGTGGGCACCGCCCTGGTAATGGCCATGAGCGCTGCACAGGCAATGGCCAAAGAAGTAAGCATTGGTTACGTGGATGGTTGGGCCGACAGCGTGGCGACCACCAACGTGGCCGCCGAAGTAATCAAGCAAAAACTCGGCTATGACGTGAAGTTGCAGGCCGTGGCCACGGGGATCATGTGGCAGGGTGTGGCCACTGGCAAGCTCGATGCGATGTTGTCGGCCTGGTTGCCCGTGACCCATGGTGAGTACTGGGCCAAGAACAAGGACAACGTGGTCGACTACGGCCCGAACTTCAAGGACGCCAAGATCGGCCTGATCGTCCCCGAGTACGTCAAGGCGGTGAGCATCGCCGACCTCAAGACCGATAACAGCTTCAAGGACAGGATTGTCGGCATTGACGCAGGCTCCGGTGTGATGCTCAAGACCGACCAGGCGATCAAGGACTATGGCCTGACGAGTTACAAGTTGCAGGCCAGCTCGGGTGCGGCGATGACTGCGGAACTGGGCCGTGCCTATGCCAAGCAGCAGTCGATTGCGGTGACCGGTTGGGTTCCGCACTGGATGTTCGCCAAGTGGAAGCTGAAGTTCCTCGAAGACCCGAAAGGCGTCTATGGCGCGGCAGAAACCGTGAACAGCATCGGCAGCAAGGAGCTGGCAACAAAGGCACCGGAAGTGGCGGAGTTCCTGAAGAAGTTCAACTGGCAGTCCAAGGACGAGATTGGCGAGGTGATGCTGGCGATTCAGGAAGGGGCCAAGCCTGAAGCGGCAGCCAAGGACTGGGTCGCCAAGCACCCTGATCGTGTGAAGGAGTGGACGGGCAAGTAACAACCTTCCAGGGCCAATGTGGTTTCTTCGCGGGTAAACCCGCTCCTACGGGAGCGGGTTTACCCGCGAACGGGTCATCACTTTGTTACGCAATCGGTAAAACACCGTTGCATCTAAGACTAAGGTCGTCTGGTTGGCGTCCATCGGCAGCATAAAGTAAGGGTGTGGGTTCCATCCCGTATCTGTGCTGCTAGGACAAAAACAATGAACGACAGCATTTACCTCTCGATACAAAACAGCCCCCGTTTCAAGGAGCTGGTCACCAAACGCGAACGGTTTGCCTGGATTCTCTCGGCGATCATGCTCGGCCTGTACTGCGCCTTCATCCTCCTGATCGCCTACGGTCCTCATCTGCTGGGCGCCAAGCTCAGCCCTGAGTCATCGATTACCTGGGGCATTCCCCTGGGCGTCGGTCTGATCGTTTCGGCATTCGTCCTGACCGCCATCTACGTGCGCCGTGCCAACGGCGAATTCGATGAGCTGAACAAGGAAATCCTGAAGGAGGCGCAACAATGATTCGCCAAGTCAAAGCCCTGGCCGTACTGGCCTGCGGAGCCTTCGCACCCGCTGTGTGGGCCGCCGATGCCCTGACCGGCGAGGTGCAGAAACAACCGCTGAACGTTTCCGCCATCGCCATGTTCGTGGCCTTCGTCGCCTTCACCCTCGGCATCACCTACTGGGCCTCCAAACGCAACAAGTCGGCATCGGACTATTACGCTGCCGGCGGCAAGATCACCGGCTTCCAGAACGGCCTGGCGATTGCTGGCGACTACATGTCGGCCGCTTCGTTCCTGGGTATTTCCGCGCTGGTGTTCACCTCGGGTTATGACGGCCTGATCTACTCGATCGGCTTTCTGGTTGGCTGGCCGATCATCCTGTTCCTGATTGCCGAACGCCTGCGCAACCTGGGCAAGTACACCTTCGCCGACGTGGCCTCGTACCGCCTCGGGCAAAAGGAAATCCGCACCCTGTCGGCCTCCGGTTCGCTGGTGGTGGTGGCGTTCTACCTGATCGCGCAAATGGTCGGCGCTGGCAAGCTGATCGAGCTGCTGTTTGGCCTGGACTACCATGTGGCGGTGATCCTGGTGGGTATCCTGATGTGCCTGTACGTGCTGTTCGGCGGCATGCTGGCCACCACCTGGGTACAGATTATCAAGGCTGTGCTGCTGCTGTCCGGTGCCAGTTTCATGGCGCTGATGGTCATGAAGCACGTAGGCTTTGACTTCAATACGCTGTTCTCCGAAGCGATCAAGGTACACGCCAAGGGCGAGGCGATCATGAGCCCCGGCGGCCTGGTCAAAGACCCGATCTCGGCATTCTCCCTGGGCCTGGCACTGATGTTCGGTACTGCCGGCCTGCCGCACATCCTGATGCGCTTCTTCACCGTCAGTGACGCCAAGGAAGCGCGCAAGAGCGTGCTGTACGCCACCGGCTTTATCGGCTACTTCTACATCCTCACCTTCATCATCGGCTTTGGTGCGATCCTGCTGGTCAGCACCAACCCGGCCTTCAAGGACGCCGCAGGCGCTCTGCTGGGCGGCAACAACATGGCCGCGGTGCACTTGGCCAATGCGGTGGGTGGCAGTGTGTTCCTCGGCTTCATCTCGGCGGTGGCCTTTGCCACCATCCTGGCGGTGGTGGCTGGCCTGACCCTGGCCGGTGCCTCGGCGGTGTCCCACGACCTGTACGCCAGCGTCTGGCGCAAGGGCAAAGCCAACGACAAGGACGAGATCCGCGTATCGAAGATCACCACTGTGGCCTTGGGGGTACTGGCGATCGGCCTGGGGATTCTGTTCGAGAAGCAGAACATCGCCTTCATGGTCGGCCTGGCGTTCTCCATTGCCGCCAGCTGCAACTTCCCGGTACTGCTGCTTTCGATGTACTGGAAGAAGCTGACCACCCGCGGCGCCATGATCGGCGGCTGGCTGGGCCTGGTGAGTGCGGTGACGCTGATGATCCTTGGCCCGACCATCTGGGTACAGATTCTCGGCCACGAAAAGGCAATCTACCCGTACGAGTACCCGGCGCTGTTCTCGATGGCCATTGCCTTCGTCAGCATCTGGTTCTTCTCGGTTACCGACAAGTCCAAGGCGGCTGAGGATGAGCGCGCGCTGTTCTTCCCCCAGTTCGTGCGTTCGCAGACTGGCCTGGGTGCCAGCGGGGCGGTTTCCCACTAACGCCAATCCCCTGCACTGAAGAACGTCCCGCCTGTCGGGGCGTTTTTTTATGCAGCCAGAAACAGCCTACATACATATTGATGGTCTGCCCTTAAGGTTCCTGCATGTCGTAAATGCTCAATAGATGCCGGCACAGGTGGGAACCGTTCAATGAAATTACGCTGTTTAATCACCTTCGCTCTCCTTGGCGCGGCGGGCGCCGCAGCGGCGAAGGAAGTACCGCAGGACATCAGTGTACAGGCTGTTGTGTCGGTGCCTGAATTTCAGGTGGCCTCAGTTGGCAGCTGGTGGGAAGACGTACTTCAGGCTGAGTATGACCCGGACCGGGGGGTCTTCAAGCAAATTGAAAAAGAGGTGTTTGTTAAAAGTACCTATGGCCCGATTTACGCGAAAACAGACCGTTCGGATTATCGGTTTACGCGGGTGGGCGGTGCAGAAGCGCCCCGTCGATACCACATCATGTTGAATCGCAAAAAAATGGGCACAGCACCCGTTGAGATCGTCAGTGCTGCTGAGGCCGCTCAGGGGAAAAACATCCAATTCAGGTTCTATCCGATGGCGGAAGCGTCGTCGACTCGCATGCCCGGCACCTACGTCACGCAAGCCACCTTGATGTTTGAAACAGGGGCGCCCTGATTCACAACTTTCAATCGGGTGCCCCAGGGTGCCCGCTATTTGTTGATGTGCAACCGTTAAAGGAAGTTTGACGTGAAATCCTATGTATTGGCTGTCCCTTTCATTGCTTTGTTCGCCGGTGCCGCTGTCGCGTCCGCCCCTGAGCCGATCAGCCGGAATATTTCAGTGACCGCGATCATTCCCGGAAATGATTTTTCGGTGGCCCCGGTAGGGGACTGGCTGGACAGAGGCGTGACGCTTGAATATGAGCCGGAACGCGAAGACTTCAAGGCGGTCAATGAAAAGTTTTCGGCACAAAGTGATGTGGGCGCTATTCAGGCCCATCTGCTGGAAACAGCAGCGTTGCAAGACTCACAAACCGACGAAAAGATTAACCTTGCCATCACCGTGGGGGGTAAGCAGTTGGGGTTGACGCCCGCGGAGGTCATGAGCGCGGAAGATGCCAAGGTCGGCAATGATCTTCCCATTACGTTCAATGCCATCAAGCCTGATGCAGGTTATGTGAAGGGTGAGTATGCCGGGGTAGTGAGAGTGTTGTTTGAAACTTCTTCCACCAGCCTTTGATTGAAGCAGTGCCGCCTGCCTCAACTGACTGGATGATTACCAGTGTAGGGGCAGGTGTTGAAGTGGATTGAAGCATGTTCCAGTTTGCTGCACCCGGCCATGCACTTGCTGTCTGGCTGCTGGGTGCTGCCTGCCTTTTGCCCCTCGAAGTGTCAGCCGAGCGCGCGTCCAGTGCCACTGACCTGAATACATTCGGGCGTTTGCCTGAAGACTTCGAGGCGCACTTTTTCGAGGTGCCACTTGCCGTGCGAGTGGAACTGGATCAGCGCTATCTCGGTGATGCCATGGTGGTGCTGAGCCGTGATAACCGTGTGCAGTTGCTGGCGTTTACCGACACTGAGCAGAGCGCAGAGCCGGCCACACTCAGGCAGTTATGGCAACAGCGCCTGGAGGGCGGGCGCATGCTGGGCGATTGCCTGCAAAACTGCCCGGACGGGCTGCAGGCTATCCATTACAGCCTTGCCAATTCCCAGTTGTCATTGCTGACGTCCAATGCCGAGAAGCTGGAGCAGGACACGCTCTTCCACCGCCTCCCGGAGCAGAGCAACGCTGGGTTGCTGCTGCGTAACCAGCTCAACCTGGTCAATGATGGCAATCAGACCACGGGCAGAATCGGCCTGCTCGGTCAGGGCAACCTGCATAACTGGACGACGCTTGCCGATGCACGCGTGGAACGCACCCCAGCTGAGCAGGGCGATATGCGTTACCGCATGAACCAGCTTTACGCGCAGAGCCTGCATGAAGCGCATTTCTTTCGGCTGGGTTACTTCTCCACTGACTCACAAGGCCTGGTGCGCCAGCCAGCGCTACTCGGGCGCCGCCCTGATAGCACGCTTGGCTTGATGCTGGGCAGCAGTGACAGCCTGTTGATCGACAATGGCCAAGCCAGCGCCATCCCGGTCTACGTCACGCCGAACCGCCCAGGTATCGTCGAAATCTATCGCAATGGTTCGCTGATCAACAGTCAGCCGGTACAGCCCGGTTTACAGGCGCTCGACACGCGGGTATTGCCCGGCGGCATCTACGATGTGGAGCTGCGTTTGCTCGAAGACGGCCTGGAGACTTCGCGCAGCGAAGTGTCCATCTACAAGCCCAGCCGATGGCAGAACATGGATAACCGCTGGCGCTACAACCTCTACCTCGGCCAGCAGGTCGAGCTGCTGAGCAACTCGGATGGCAGTCGTGAACAGAGCCCGGTGTTCGGTGCTCTTTCCAACTACCTGATGCATCCTGCTGCGGTGCTGGGGTTGTCAGTGCAACAGGTCGATGCTGACCTGCAGTTGGGTACCTCGCTGGACTGGGACGTGCATGAACGGTTCAAGCTTTACGCCAGCCTCAATCAGACCCAGGGCCTGGGCAACGGCGGCGATCTGCAGTTGACCTATACCCACCCTTGGGGCTCGTTGTTGCTGAGCCACAACCAGACCTGGCTGGAGCCTGGCAGTAACGGTCGCGACGATACTTCACAGCGTCAGGTGCGCAGCCGCACCGCCTTTTCGATCAACCAGCGGGTAACCTCGCGCAGTTCAGCGACGCTGCGCCTGGAACACAGTGCGGGCTCGGCAAGCGGCCTGGGTGCCGACCTGAGCTGGGCGTTCTACGGAAAACTGCGGGGGCATCAGAGCAGTGTTCGCCTGTCACTTTTCGACAGGCCTGGAACGCGCAGCAGCGCTGGTGTCCGCAGCCGCGGCGTCAACGTTGCTGTAAGCATGAAGCTTGAGCACGATGGCAGGCAGCTTGGGGTCGATGTGGGTAGCCGCGCCTCGCGTGAGGGGGGCAATGACCCCTATGCTTCGCTGTGGTATCGGCAGAACGTCGACCTGGGCCCCGTGCACAGCCTGGGGGGCAGCGCGACGCTCGATGGCTATGGCACCAGCCTGGCGGCCAATGGGCGCTTCCACAGCCAGGCGCTGCAGGGCGATGCCTATGCCCAGAGTTCCTCTTTCAACAATAACCTCAGCGGTGGCCTCAACCTGGAAAGCACCCTGGCGCTGAGCGCCGGGAAGCTGGCCATGGGTGGCAGCAACCTGCCGCTCGAAGCCGGCTTGATCATCGATGTCGAAAGCGACCTGCACGGTGTGAAACTGCGCGCCAACGATGGCCAGGGCATGAGTGCAGTGCTGCATCCCGGCCGCAATATCGTGCCGGTTACGGCGTTCAAGTCGGGCCATGTGCGCTTCGACTTCGACACGAAGGACGTGCCGCCAGCACAGATCCAACCTTTTGCGGTGGACTATCACCTCAACCGCGGTGGGGTGGGGTACCACTCAGTGAAGGTCATGCGAACGGTCACCGTGTTTGGCCGGCTGCTCGACGGGCAAGGCCAGCCACTGCAGGGCGCGCATGTGGTCAATGACGCCGGGCGCACGGTTGTCGAGGTGGATGGCTATTTCAACGTCGAAATGAGTGAGTCACGGCCCACCCTGGAAGTTCGACATGGCACGGCAGGCAACTGCCTTCTGACATTAACGCCGGACAACTTTGAGCGCGAGGATGATTTGCTGATCGTGGGTGATCAGCAGTGTGTGCCCCCTGTGGGCTGAGCCGGCTTTCGGCGTGAAGCTGTAGAGGGCCCGATTCCCGGGTCGATGAATTGGATGTTGAGTAAACAGAGGTTGAAGATGCACAGGTTCATATTTCACTTGTCACCCTTGTTGTTCGTTGCGCTGATGCTGCCCTGGTTTGCCCAGGCCGGGCCACAGCTGGATGTCGGCGCGCTCTATGATTACCTCGAGCCAGGCAAGGGCACCTATGCCAAACGTATCTACAACCGGGGGGACAGTACCGCCTTCGTCAAAGTCAGCGTGGTGGAGTTGGTCTACGACGGCCAGGCCGAACCCCGTGAGGTGGACGTCGATGAGTTGCCCTTCGACCAGCGCAGCGTTGTTGCCAGCCCAGCGCGGATGATCATCCCGGCACGCGGCATGCAGGCCGTGCGCTTGCTGTATCGCGGTGAACGGAACCAGGAGCGTTACTACCGGCTGCGCTTCGTCCCGGTGGTGCCGGAACAGGATGACAGCTTCGCACTGGATGAAACGGAGCTTGACGCTTACCGCAAAGAACTCAGTGCCGGTGTGCAGTTTCTGGCCGGCTACGGCACCATTTTGATTACCAAGCCTGCTGCCACGCGGTACCAGACCTCGATCGAGCGCGTCGGTGGGAAATGGACCGTGCGCAACGAGGGCAATGCGACGGTGCTGCTCGACAACGTCGAGGCCTGTGTGTTGGTCCAGGACGCGTGTGATCCTCCTGCCAAGTACCATCTTCGCCCCGGGCGTACGCGCGAGTTCGTCGAGAAGCCTGGTGTTGAACATCGCTTCGAACTGGTGGAAGGCGATGCGCGCAAAGCCATGAACTTCAAGGCAGAGTGAGAGGTAGGGGCATGTTTGGCAAGTGTGCAATGCTGGTACTGCTGTCTGGCGTGTTGGGTTCGTCGTGGGCGCAAGCGGCCGACATTACGCTCAAGCTGCGTTACCGCGGCGAGACCAGGCAATTTGAAAACCTGACACCCCGGTCGTCACCTGTCTGTACTCAGTTGCCGCAGCTTTGTGGCCATCCATTGCAGGATTTGCTGGATGTGGGGGTCGAGTACTCGAAAACAGTCGATGGCGAAGGCGCCGATGGTTTCTACCTCTCGGCACCTGTTCAGCCGACGCCGCTATTGATGGTCCGTGATCAGACCGGCGAGCAGGTCAGCATGGACTTTGCCATTACCCATCTGGGCGGGGCGGTTACTTCGGACGATGGGGCGCCTACGCTCGCAGCGCGCACGGGCCTGGACTCGAGTGGTTGCCAGGTTGCGTTGGCGAGCGCGGCGCATCGCTTGTTTCTGTGGTCGCCAGCCAGCAACGGATGTTGGGCCGACCTCAACGCAGCGAATGCAAGCACTTACCATGTGAGTCACCTTACGCTGGGTTACAGGCTGAAGACGCCTTTGCCGGCGAGCTTGAAGTCGGGCGTCTACCGAGGGCGGGTGGTCTATTCGGTAGGCCCCGACAGGGATATAGGTCTGGGCTCGAGCCGAACGGTCTCCGGGCTCACGGCCGATTCAGTGGCGATCAACGTCGAACTGGAGGTCGTGCATGACCTTGAGGTGCGTTTTGAGCCGGGTTCCGAGCAGGTGGTACTGGTGCCGCAGCAGGCGCATGGGCATGGGGGCCGAGGACGGGGTGTGACCGAGAAACTGGAAAAAGACGTGGGCTTCAGCCTGACTGCCAGTGGGCCATTCAACGTCTGGGCGCTGTGCAGCACCGGGCTGGATAGGACGTGCGAACTACGGTCCGCCAACGGGAAGGGCATACCGCTGTACCTGGCAATGACGTTGCCAGGGGTTTCCTACAATGGCCGTTCGCTCTATCGGCAGGCAATGTCCTTTGGCGGGGCTGAGAACGCCATGAGCCTGGAAGTCCCGCCAGAGGGTGTGACCGGCAGCCAAGGGCAGTTGCATTTTCATGTATACCCTCGCGGCCACACCCAGGAACAGGACATGTTGCCTGGTATCGAGTATCAGGCCGTCGTGACGATGGTGTTCGATGCGAACCTGTAGGATGGCAACCGGGTGATGTGACCCGCTTGCCATTCATCTCAGTGGCAGTTTGAGGTGATTATCCACAGCGCGTCATATCATCCCAAGCAACAGTAATACCAACAGAATCACCAGCACCACGCCGATTATGCCGGAAGGGCCATAGCCCCAGCTGCGCGAGTGGGGGAAGACCGGTAAGCCACCGATCAGCAGCAGAATCAGGATGATGATAAGGATCGTGGTCATGTCAAAGTCCTTGCGTGATTAGGGGGCAAGAGCCTGAGATTGCTGGCCTCTCGATAATTCGGACCGGTGCGGGTTGGTAAAGATTCCATCCCCGTGCAGCCGTCCACCCAATCATGGCCGCCCATTCACTACCCTGATGAATCCTCCCGGAGGGCGACGCCTTGATTACACTCGCCGGACTCCCTGTCAGAACAAGGCCTGCGACCATGCAAAAACGCATCATGATCACCGGCGCCGGGTCCGGGCTCGGCCGCGAGATCGCCCTGCGCTGGGCACGAGAGGGCTGGCGCCTGGCATTGGCCGATGTCAACGAAACCGGCCTGCGCGAAACGCTGGAGCAGGCTCGCCAGGCCGGTGGCGACGGCTTCGTCCAGCGCTGCGATGTGCGCGACTACAGCCAGCTGACGGCCCTTGCCCAGGCCTGCGAAGAGAAGTTCGGTGGGGTCGATGTGATCGTCAACAACGCCGGTGTCGCTTCGGGCGGGTTCTTTGCCGAACTGTCGCTGGAAGACTGGGACTGGCAGATCGCGGTCAATCTGATGGGCGTGGTCAAAGGCTGCAAGGCCTTCCTGCCACTGCTGGAGCGCAGCAAGGGGCGCATTGTCAACGTTGCCTCGATGGCAGCACTGATGCAGGGCCCAGGCATGAGCAACTACAACGTGGCCAAGGCCGGTGTGCTGGCCTTGTCAGAAAGCCTGCTGGTGGAATTGCGCCAGGTGGAGGTGGCGGTGCACGTGGTGTGCCCGTCGTTCTTCCAGACCAACCTGCTGGATTCGTTCCGCGGGCCGAACCCGGCGATGAAGGCGCAGGTGGGCAAGCTGCTCGAAGGTTCGCCGATCAGTGCAGCGGATATCGCCGACTATATCCATCAGCAGGTCACTGCAGACGAGTTCCTCATCCTGCCGCATGAGGCAGGGCGCCAGGCTTGGCAACTGAAACGCCAGGCCCCTGAGCGGCTGTACGACGAGATGGCCGAAATGGCGGTGAAAATGCGGGCAAAAGCCCCGTCGCGATAATTGGTCTGTAGGAGAAGTTACGCAAATGCGTAAGGGGCTTCTGAATCGCAGTGGAGCTATTGAGTAGCTGAATACCTACGGGGCAGGCTCCGGTTTTCCCTTTCGCAGGAGGATCGGAACATGCTGGTAATTGGGCGCGAAGTTGGGGAGGTCATCATGATTGGTGATGACATCCGGATCGTCGTGGTGGAGACCCGGGACGGCGTGGTGCGCTTTGGTGTGGATGCTCCGCGCGAGGTGCCGGTGCATCGGGCCGAAGTTCACAAGCGCATCAAGGAGTCCAAGCAGAGCAAGGCCTGAAGAGGCCTGGCCTGCTATTCGAGCAGCTCGCGGGGCACATCATGCTTGGCCAGCAACTGGCACTGCTGGCTTTCCAGGTCGAAAAGGATGAACGCCTGGCCTTTGGCCAATGCCTGGCGTACCCGCAGCACACGGGTTTCCAGCGGGGTGTCGTCGCCGTTGTCGGTGCCGTCGCGGGTGACGAAGTCCTCGATCAGGCGGGTCAGGGTTTCGGCTTGCAATTGGTCGTAGGGGATCAGCATGGTCGGGTGGTGTCTGAAATAGGTGTGGGCATGCTACGCGAAACATTGGAGGTGTTGGGGCCGCTTTGCAGCCCCAAGGGCGTTCAGCCTTTGTTTCCGACCAGGCTGTCCACGGCCGGTACCCGCGTGTCGCTCTCCATCTGCGCATCATGCTCCAACTGGTGGCTGAAGCGCTCGAGTGACGCATTGGCCGGCTGCGAGTCGCTGGCAAACACTGGAGGGCTCAGCAGGTAGGCTGACAGCAACCGGCTCAGCGCTGCCAGGCTGTCGATATGGGTACGCTCGTAACCATGGGTGGCATCGCAACCGAATGCCACCAGTGCGGTACGAATATCGTGCCCGGCAGTCACCGCCGAATGGGCATCGCTGAAGTAATAGCGGAACAGGTCGCGCCGCACAGGCAAGTCATGGTCGCCGGCCAGTTTCAGCAGGTGCCGGGACAGGTGGTAGTCGTAAGGCCCCGACGAGTCCTGCATGGCCACACTGACCGCATGCTCGCTGGAAGCCTGCCCAGGCGCCACCGGGGCGATGTCGATACCGACGAACTCGCTGACGTCCCAGGGCAGAGCGCCGGCTGCACCCGAGCCGGTTTCCTCGGTGATGGTGAACAGCGGGTGGCAGTCGATCAGCGGCTGGCGGCCGCTTTCCACCACGGCCTTCAATGCCGCCAGCAATGCGGCGACGCCCGCCTTGTCGTCCAGGTGACGTGCGCTGATGTGGCCGCTTTCGGTGAACTCGGGCAACGGGTCGAAGGCGACAAAGTCACCAATGCTGATACCCAGTGCCTCACAGTCGGCGCGGGTGGCACAGTAGGCATCCAGACGCACTTCCACATGCTCCCAGCTCACCGGCATCTGGTCGATGGCGGTGTTGAAGGCATGCCCGCTGGCCATCAGCGGCAGCACGCTGCCACGGTACACGCCGGTATCGGTGAATACACTGACCCGGCTACCTTCGGCAAAGCGGCTGGACCAGCAACCCACCGGTGCCAGCGCCAGGCGGCCGTTATCCTGCAACTGGCGCACGCTGGCGCCGATGGTGTCGAGGTGGGCCGACACGGCGCGGTCGGGCGAGGTCTGCCGGCCCTTCAGCGTGGCGCGGATGGTGCCGCGGCGGGTCAGCTCGAAGGGGATGCCCAACTCATCCAGGCGCTCGGCGACGTAGCGCACGATGGTGTCGGTGAAGCCGGTGGGGCTGGGGATGGCGAGCATTTCCAGCAGCACGCGTTTGAGGTAGTCGAGATCGGGTTCGGGGTGTTGCTCGGACATGGTTGGGGACTCCTTTTCTCCTGTGCCGGCCTCTTCGCGGGCAAGCCCGCTCCTACAGGGACAGCGCTGCCTTCAAGGGCGGTGATATCCCTGTAGGAGCGGGCTTGCCCGCGAAGAGGCCGGCACGGGTTTACGCCAAAGGCCGGCTATGGGGAAACAGCAGGTCGATAAAACGCTCGGCCGTGGGCTGCGGTTCATGGTTGGCCAGGCCAGCACGTTCGTTGGCCTCGATGATCACGTACTCCGGCTGCCCGGCATCACGCACCATGAAGTCCAGCCCCACCACCGGAATTTCCAGTGCGCGTGCCGCGCGCACGGCAGCATCGGCCAGCACCGGGTGCAGGCGTTCGGTGACGTCTTCCAGGGTGCCGCCGGTGTGCAGGTTGGCCGTGCGCCGCACGGCCAGGCGCTGGCCGGCCGGCAACACGTCGTCATAGCCAACGCCTGCTGCGCGCAAGGTGCGCTCGGTTTCGTCGTCCAGCGGAATGCGGCTTTCGCCACCGGTGGCGGCCTGGCGGCGACGGCTCTGGGCTTCGATCAAGTGGCGCACGCTGTGCGTGCCGTCGCCCAGCACCTGCGCCGGGTGACGGATAGCGGCGGCCACCACCTCGTAGCCGATCACCACGATGCGCAGGTCCAACCCGGCATGGAAGCTTTCCAGCAGCACGCGGCTGTCGAACTGGCGGGCGTGTGCCACGGCGCGGGTGATGTCGTCGATGCAGGTCAGGTTCACCGCCACGCCCTGGCCTTGCTCGCCATCGACCGGCTTGACCACCACCGCGCCATGCTCTTCGAGAAACGCCAGGTTGTCATCGGCATTGCCCGCCAGCTGTTGCGCGGGCACCTGCAGCCCAGCGTTGTGCAGGGCGTGCTGGGTCAGGCGTTTGTCCTGGCACAGGGTCATGGTCACGGCACTGGTCAGGTCGCTGAGCGATTCCCGGCAGCGAATGCGCCGCCCGCCCAGGCTCAGGGTGAACAGGCCGCCAGCGGCGTCATCGACCTGCACTTCGATGCCTCGGCGTAGCGCCTCGTCGACGATGATCCGAGCGTAGGGGTTGAGGTCGGCTTGCGGGCCGGGTCCGAGGAACAGCTGCTCGTTGATACCGTTCTTGCGCTTGACTGCGAAGGTGGGCAGGTTGCGAAAACCCAGTTTCTGGTACAGGCGCTTGGCCTGGCGGTTGTCGTGTAGCACCGACAGGTCCAGGTAGGCCAGGCCACGGCTCATGAAGTGTTCGATCAGGTGGCGCACCAGCACTTCACCCACGCCGGGGCGGGTGCAGTGTGGGTCCACCGCCAGGCACCACAGGCTACTGCCATGCTCGGGGTCATCGAACGCCTTGGTGTGGTTCAGGCCCATGACGCTGCCGATCACCGAGCCGTTGTCTTCGTCCTCTGCCAGCCAGTACACCGGGCCACCCAGGTGCCGGGGGGTAAGCAGCTCGGCGTCGACGGGTAGCATCCCGCGCGCCTGATACAGCGTGTTGATCGCCTGCCAGTCGGCGGGGTTCTGTGCCCGGCGCACGCGGAAGCCGCGAAATACCCGCTGCGCCGGGCGGTAGTCGGTGAACCACAGGCGCAGGGTGTCGGACGGATCGAGGAACAGCTGCTGTGGGGCCTGGGCCAGCACCTGCTGCGGTGCGGCCACGTACAGGGCGATGTCGCGTTCGCCCGGGTGCTCGTCGAGCAGGTCCTCGGCCAGGGAAGCCGGGTCGGGGTAGGTGTGGCCTATCAACAGCCGGCCCCAGCCGCAGTGCACGGCGCGCGGCTGGTCGTGGGGCTGGCTGCCATCGCCGGCCAGGCGCGCTTGCAGGCGCTCGTAGGACGGCGTCTGGCCGCGCAGCAGGCGCTGACCATAAGCGATTTCATGGGCTTTCATCGGTCAGATTCCTTGTTCGCTCAGCCACAGGTTCAGCGCCGCCAGTTGCCACAGCTTGGAACCGCGTAATGGCGTCAGCTGGCCGTGCGGGTTGCTCAGCAGGCGGTCGAGCATGGCCGGGTTGAACAACCCTCGATCCTGGCTGGGGTCGGTCAACAGTTCGCGTACCCAGCCCAGGGTGGCACCTTCCAGATGCTTCAGCCCCGGTACGGGGAAGTAACCCTTCTTGCGGTCGATCACCTCATGCGGGATCACCCGTCGCGCCGCCTGCTTGAGCACCTGTTTGCCGCCGTCGGGCAGCTTGAAGCGTGCGGGAATGCGTGCCGACAGTTCCACCAGGCGGTAATCGAGGAACGGCGTACGCGCCTCCAGGCCCCAGGCCATGGTCATGTTGTCCACCCGCTTGACCGGGTCGTCGACCAGCATCACGGTGCTGTCCAGGCGCAGGGCCTTGTCCACGGCAGCCGGTGCGCCGGGGCCCGCGAAGTGTTCGCGCACGAAGTCGCCGGCGGCGTCGGTTTCCAGCAGCCAGGGGGCCTGCACGGTGTCGCGGTATTCGGCGTGGCTGCGATCGAAGAAGGCGTCGCGGTAGGCCGCATAGGCATCGTCGGCGCCGTCCACCTGCGGGTACCAGTGGTAACCGGCGAACAGCTCATCGGCACCCTGGCCGCTCTGTACGCCTTTGCAGTGCTTGGCCACTTCCCGCGACAGCAGGTAGAACGCGATGCAATCGTGGCTGACCATCGGCTCGCTCATGGCGCGGAACGCGGCCGGCAACTGGTCGATGATCTCGTGTTCGGCAATGCGCAGTTGGTGGTGGCGGGTGCCGTAATGCCGGGCGATCAGGTCGGAGTACTGGAACTCATCGCCGCGCTCGCCGCCGGCGTCCTCGAAGCCGATGGAGAAGGTCGATAGGTCGTCCACCCCCACTTCGCGCAGCAGGCCGACCAGCAGGCTGGAATCGACCCCACCGGACAGCAACACACCCACATCCACAGCAGCCCGCTGGCGGATGGCTACGGCGTCGCGAGTGGCATCGAGCACGCGAGTGGTCCAGCCTTCCAGGTCCAGATCACGCTCGTCGGGGTGGGGGCCGTAGTGCAGTTGCCACCAGACCTGGCGTTCCACTTCGCCATGCCGGTCGATGCGCATCCAGGTGCCAGGCTCCAGCTTCTGCACGTTGGCCAGCAGGGTGCGCGGTGCCGGTACCACCGCGTGGAAATTCAGGTAGTGGTTGAGTGCCACCGGGTCGAGCATCGGGTCGATGTCGCCGCCCTTGAGCAGTGCCGGCAGGGTCGAGGCAAAGCGCAGGCGCTCGCCGTTGCGCGACAGGTACAGGGGTTTGACACCGAGACGGTCGCGGGCCAGGAACAGGCGCTGGTTGTCGCGCTCCCAGATGGCCAGGGCAAACATGCCGTTGAGCTTGGGCAGCAGTGCTGCGCCCCAGGCGTGGTAGCCCTTGAGCAGCACCTCGGTGTCGCCGTCGGACCAGAAGCTGTAGCCCAGTGCCTGCAGCTCCTCGCGCAGCTCGGGGAAGTTGTAGATGGCGCCGTTGAAGGCCAGGGACAGGCCCAGCGTGTTGTCGACCATCGGCTGCGCCGAGCCGTCAGACAGGTCCATGATCTTCAGGCGCCGGTGGCCCAGGGCGATCGGGCCCTGGCTATGGAAGCCCCAGGCATCCGGGCCACGCGGGGCCAGGTGATGGGTAATGCGCTCTACCGCAGCCAGGTCGGCTGGGCGAGGGGCTTGGTCGATGGGGGTGAAACGCAACTCTCCTGCTAATCCGCACATAAGTCCTTACCGGTTTTTCCGTTGGGGAGGTGATGCCCCGGATTAGGGCACCTTAAGGAACTGACCTATGTGCTTTGTGAGAGTTTTAGAACAATCTGTTATATGAGGTTGAGGTGGTAGGTTATTGCCTGGGGTATTGTGGCGTTGCAGAAATCGAGCGCCGCGCGGGCGGCGCTCGATCTTCCAGGCGCAACAAATGCAATGACATACGCCCGAAGCAATCACTTCCCCCGAATCAACCGGCGCAATCCAAACCGGTTCGGATGACAAGCCTCCGCCACCGCCCGCGGCAATGGCAACGGTTCCCCACTTACCCAGGCCGCCACCAGTTCGCCACTCAACGGCGCCGTGATCAGCCCGCGTGAGCCGTGCCCGCTGTTTACATACAACCCGCCCAGCCAAGGGCAGGGCACATCCGGTACCTGCCGCGCATCTCGGCCCAGCACCGCATAGGCTTCGGCAAACGCCTGGCCGTCGGCGATCGGCCCGACGATCGGCAGGTAATCCGGGCTGGTGCAACGGAACGCCGCGCGCCCTTGCAATTGCTCAGGGTTCAGCTCCGCCACGCCCAGGCGCTGGGCCAGGTCAGTGGAAATCTCATCCAGCAGCGCCAGGTTGCCCTGATGCTCGGCCACTGTCGGCGCAAGGTCTTCGCTATGGAAGTCAAAACTTGCACCCAGCGTATGTTCACCCTCGCGCGGCGGTGCCACATAGCCCTCCGCGCACACCACGGTGCCGAGTGCCTGGCTGCTGGCGGTGGCGGGCAAGCGGGTGATCTGCCCACGGATGCGCTTGAGCGGTAACTGGGCGCAAGGTTCGAAGCGCAGCACATCCGCCGCACCGGCCAGGACCACCACGGGAGCGCTGGCTAACAGCTGGTCGCCAGCCCAGGCCTGCCACTGTTCACCCACTTTGCGCAGTTCGAGCACTTCCTGGTGGGTCACCAGGTGAATACCAGGGTGCTGTAACTGCTGTTGGCACAACGCTGGCGGGTGCACCCAGCCACCTTCGGGGTAGAACAACCCGCCGCCAGGCAACGCCACGCCGGCGATGGCTTCGGCCTCGGCGCGTGCCAGGCAGTGCAGCAAGCCATGGTCGAAAGCGGCAGCCAGCTTGCCCTGGCGTTCAGCCTCCTTGCTGTCGAAGGCCAGTTGCAGCACCCCGCACGCATCCCAGTCACGGCCACGCTGCAAGCGCTGCAGCTGGCGCCGGGTGTAGCCGAACCCGGACAGGATCATCTGCGAGAGCGCGGTGCCATGGGCAGACAGCTTGAGGTACAGCACCCCTTGCGGGTTGCCCGAAGCTTCCTGGGCCGGGGCTTCGTGGCGCTCCAGCACGGTAACCTGCCAGCCGCGCCGGGCCAGGCTGGCGGCGCTGCTGCTGCCGGCAAGCCCGGCACCGATCACCAGTGCCTCGCGCGGTCCCTGTGTCACAGCGGGGCGCGCGTACCATGGCGCGCATGGCCCGGGCAGGGGGCCGACGTAGGCGCCGCTCATCACCTCCCACTTCTTGCCGATGCCTGGCACCTTCTTCATGGCAAAGCCCGCTTCGACCAGGCTGCGGCGTACCCAGCCGGTGGTGGTGAAGGTGCCCAGCACCGTGCCCGGGTGCGATAGCCGCGCCAGTTGCGCAAACAGCTCCGGGGTCCACATGTCGGGGTTCTTGGCGGGGGCGAAGCCGTCGAGGAACCACACATCGATCTGCGCATCGAGTTGCGGCAGCTGTTCCAGCACATCGCCTATCAACAGGGTCAGGGTGACCCTGCCATCGGCGAAGGTGAACTGCTGAAAGCCTGGGTGCACTGCCACGTATTGCTCCAGCAGTGGCTCGGTGTAGGCGGCCAGTTCAGGCCACAGGCGCACTGCGCGGGCCATGTCGGCGTGGCCGAGGGGGTACTTTTCGACGCTGACGAAGTGCAGGCGCGCGTCGCGGTGTGCGTGCTGGTCGAACAACTGCCAGGCGCAGAAAAAATTCATGCCGGTGCCAAAACCGGTTTCGCCGATCACCGTGCAGGCGTGCGGCGCCAGGTTGGCAAAACGTTCGGCCAGGCGGGTCTGGCCGAGGAACACGTGCTTGGTTTCTTCGATGCCTTCGTTGACTGCGAAATAGACGTCGTCATATTGCCGCGAATGGGGGCGGCCCTGGTCGTCCCAGTCGATCTGGGCGTGCTGGAGGAGGGTGGGCATGGTTGGCTCGGTTGCAGCGGATGGCGGGATTTTATGCCATCCGCATCACCTATGGGGAACGGGTTTAGCCGCGAAGAGGCAGGTACAGACAGAAATGAAATCCGCTAGTCTTGCTTATCCATTGAAGGAGCCAGTGCATGTTCGAATCCGCCGAAATCGGCCACAGCATCGACAAGGAGGCTTACGACGCCGAGGTACCCGCTTTACGCGAGGCCCTGCTCGAAGCCCAGTACGAACTCAAGCAGCAGGCGCGTTTTCCGGTGATCGTGCTGATCAACGGCATTGAAGGCGCCGGCAAGGGTGAGACGGTAAAACTGCTCAACGAGTGGATGGACCCGCGCATGATCGATGTGCTCACCTTCGACCAGCAGACCGACGAAGAGCTGGCCCGCCCACCCGCCTGGCGCTATTGGCGGGCCTTGCCACCCAAGGGGCGGATGGGGGTGTTCTTTGGCAACTGGTACAGCCAGATGCTGCAGGGGCGGGTGCACGGGGTGTTCAAGGATGCCGTGCTCGATCAGGCCATTACCGGCGCCGAACGCCTGGAGCAGATGCTTTGCGATGAAGGTGCGCTGATCATCAAGTTCTGGTTCCACCTGTCCAAGAAGCAGATGAAGGCACGGTTGAAATCGCTCAAGGACGACCCGCTGCACAGCTGGAAGATCAGCCCGCTGGATTGGCAGCAGTCGCAAACCTACGACCGCTTCGTGCGCTTTGGTGAGCGCGTGCTGCGCCGCACCAGCCGCGACTATGCGCCATGGCACATCATCGAAGGGGTCGACCCGAATTACCGCAGCCTGGCGGTGGGGCGCATTCTGCTGGAAAGCCTGCAAGCCGCGCTGGCCAATAATCCCAAGGGCAAGCACCAGGGCAACGTGGCCCCGTTGGGCCACAGCATCGACGACCGCAGCCTGCTTGGCGCCCTGGACATGACCTTGCGCCTGGAAAAGGCCGACTATCAGGAACAGTTGATCACCGAACAGGCCCGTCTGGCCGGCCTGCTGCGTGACAAGCGCATGCGCCGGCACGCCCTGGTGGCGGTGTTCGAAGGCAACGACGCCGCCGGCAAGGGGGGCGCCATCCGCCGCGTAGCGGCGGCGCTGGACCCGCGTCAGTACCGTATTGTGCCGATTGCCGCGCCTACCGAAGAAGAGCGCGCCCAGCCGTACCTGTGGCGGTTCTGGCGGCACATCCCGGCACGGGGCAAGTTCACCATCTTCGACCGTTCCTGGTATGGCCGGGTGCTGGTGGAGCGGGTGGAAGGCTTCTGCAGCCCCGCTGACTGGATGCGTGCCTACAGCGAGATCAACGACTTTGAAGAGCAGTTGGTGGATGCCGGGGTGGTGGTGGTCAAGTTCTGGCTGGCGATCGACCAGCAGACCCAACTGGAGCGCTTCGAAGAGCGTGAGCAAATTCCGTTCAAACGCTACAAGATCACCGAGGATGACTGGCGCAACCGCGACAAGTGGGACGACTACTCCCAGGCTGTGGGCGACATGGTCGACCGCACCAGCAGCGAGATTGCCCCTTGGACGCTGGTGGAGGCCAATGACAAGCGCTGGGCGCGGGTGAAGGTGCTGCGCACCATCAACCAAGCGCTGGAAGCGGCGTTTGCCAAGCACAAGAAATAGCCGAAGGTGGTGTTGCCTGTTCTGGCCCTTTCGCGGGTAAACCCGCTCCTACGACGCGCGCTGTAGGAGCGGGTCTACCCGCGAAGAGGCCAGCACAGGCAACACCTCCCCCAGCCATGCCCCAAAAGAATGACCTGATGAATTCTTTTCTCGGCACTCTCCACCGTCCCCGTCCTCCAACCCCGTAGAATTCAACAACCCCCACCACGGGCTTGATCGAGGATTTTATGCACACCACTTCTGGCCGCTGGGGCTATGGGTTGTTCCTGGCACTTCTGACGGCGCTGCTCTGGGGCATCCTGCCGATCAAGCTCAAGCAGGTGCTGCAAGTGGTCGACCCGATCACTGTCACCTGGTACCGCCTGCTGGTTTCCGGCGGCCTGCTGTTTGCCTGGCTGGCGGCTCAGCGGCGTTTGCCGTCCGTACGTAAACTGGCGCCCAAGGCCAAGGGCCTGGTGCTGGTGGCCGTGCTCGGCCTGATGGGCAACTACGTGCTCTACCTGATCGGTCTCAAACTGCTTAGCCCGGGCACCGCACAACTGGTGGTACAGATCGGCCCGGTGCTGTTGCTGGTGGCCAGCGTGTTCGTGTTCCGCGAGCGCTTCAGTGTGGGGCAGGGCTTGGGCCTGTTGGTGCTGCTGGCAGGGTTTGGCCTGTTCTTCAACCAGCGCCTGGAAGAGCTGCTGACGTCGCTGGGTACCTACACCACCGGCGTGTTGACCATTTTGCTGGCGACCAGCATCTGGGTGTTCTACGCCCTGAGCCAGAAGCAGTTGCTGACGGTGTGGCACTCGCAGCAGGTGATGATGGTGATCTACCTCAGCTGCGCTGCGTTGCTGACCCCTTGGGTGCACCCGCTGGAGGCCTTGCAACTGACCCCGGTGCAAGGCTGGCTGCTGCTGGGCTGTTGCCTGAATACCCTGGTGGCATACGGCGCGTTTGCCGAAGCGCTGGCGCACTGGGAGGCCTCACGGGTAAGTGCGACGCTGGCGCTGACCCCGCTGGTGACCTTCGTTGCGGTGGCGCTGGCGGCGTTGGTCTGGCCTGAATATGTGCATGCCGAGGACATCAATGCCCTGGGCTATGTGGGGGCGGTCACAGTGGTGTTCGGCTCGGCGCTGGTGGCGCTGGGGCCCTCGCTGGTGGCGGGTTGGCGGGCCCGCAGGGCGCGGTTGGCCTAGGTCTGTCGATTGCTGTACCGGCCCTTTCGCGGGTGAACCCCGCACCTGCAATGGATCGTCTCTCGGCGTAGGAGCGGGTTCACTCGCGAAAGGGCCGGTACAGGCTACAGAACAGTCAGCCCTTGCCGCCCGGCGCCAGCATGTTCTCCGGCCGCACCCACTGGTCGAACTGCTCATTGGTCAGGTACTTCAGCTCCAATGCAGCCTCGCGCAAGGTCTTGCCCTCGCTGTAAGCCTTCTTGGCAATTTCCGCCGCCTTGTCATAGCCGATATGCGGGTTCAGCGCCGTCACCAGCATCAACCCGCGCTCCAGGTGCGCGGCCATCTGCTCGGCATCCGGCTCGATACCCGCCACGCAATGCTGCTGGAAGTTGCGGCAACCATCGGCCAGCAACTCGATGGATTGCAGCAGGTTATGGATGATCACTGGCTTGAACACATTCAGCTGCAAATGCCCCTGGCTGGCGGCAAAGCCGATGGCCGCGTCGTTGCCCAGTACCTGGCAGGCCAGCATCGACAGCGCTTCGCACTGAGTGGGGTTGACCTTCCCCGGCATGATAGAGCTGCCGGGCTCGTTGGCGGGCAGGCGCACCTCGGCCAGCCCGGCGCGCGGGCCGGACCCCAGCAGGCGCAGGTCGTTGGCGATTTTCATCAGGGCCACGGCCAGGGTCTTCAGCGCCCCGGCCAGGCTGGTCAGCGGTTCGTGGCCGGCGAGGGCGGCGAACTTGTTCGGCGCGGTGATGAACGGCAGGCCAGACAGGGCCGCCAGCTCGGCAGCGATGGCCTCGGCAAACCCGTGCGGGGCGTTCAGCCCGGTGCCCACGGCAGTGCCGCCCTGGGCCAGTTCGCACACCGCCGGCAGGGTGGCGCGGATGGCGCGCTGGGCGTAGTCGAGCTGGGCGACGAAGGCCGACACTTCCTGGCCGAAGGTAATCGGCGTGGCGTCCATCATGTGCGTGCGACCGGTTTTCACCAGCTGATGGTGACGCATCGACAGCTCGGCCAGCCCCGAAGACAGCTCGGTGACGGCCGGCAGCAGCTTTTCATGCACTGCCTGGGCTGCCGCAATGTGCATGGCGGTGGGGAAGCAGTCGTTGGAGCTCTGCGAGCGGTTGACGTGGTCATTGGGATGTACTGGCGCCTTGCCGCCACGGCCTTTGCCGGCCAGTTCGTTGGCGCGCCCGGCGATCACCTCGTTGACGTTCATGTTGCTCTGGGTGCCACTGCCCGTCTGCCAGACGACGAGCGGAAACTGGTCGTCGTGCTGGCCATCCAGCACTTCATCGGCGGCCTGTTCGATCAGCCGGGCAATGTCGGCCGGCAGGTCGCCATTGCGGTCGTTGACGCGCGCCGCGGCCTTCTTGATCAGTGCCAGGGCGTGCAACACCGCGAGTGGCATGCGTTCCTTGCCAATGGCGAAGTTGATCAGCGAACGCTGGGTCTGCGCACCCCAGTAGGCGTCCTCCGGAACTTCGACCGGGCCCAGGCTGTCTGTCTCGATACGGCTCATTCTGTACTCACTCCTGTGTAGTTCGAAATCGCAGTTTAGGCCCTGATTCGACCGAGCGGTTCCGTCGCTCGTCGTGCCACTTGAGCACATCGCCACCACGGCGCAGAATGCTCTACTCTGAGGTGCCCGCCTCCCTCTTTTTGAAGGAAATGCAATGACCCGTCTCCGTGTCCTTTGTGCCGCCGTTGCCCTGGTTTGCGCCAGCGGCCAGGTACTCGCTGCCACCGCCAGCCACAACGCTGCTGCCGAGAAATTCCTGACCCTGGCCAACGCCGACAAGCTGGGCACCCCGGTGTACATGCAAGTGCAGCAGATGTTCGCCCAGCGTTTCGCCCAGACCAAGGCCCCGGCCGCCAAGCAGCCCGTACTGGAAAGCTACCAGGCCAAGGCCAATGCCGCGCTGGACAACGCCATTGGCTGGAACAAGCTGAAGCCGAAGATGGTCGACCTGTACACCCAGACCTTTA
Organism: Pseudomonas sp. JR33AA; assembly: GCF_021378985.1. Lineage (NCBI taxonomy): Bacteria > Pseudomonadati > Pseudomonadota > Gammaproteobacteria > Pseudomonadales > Pseudomonadaceae > Pseudomonas > Pseudomonas sp. JR33AA. The sequence continues at coordinate 126,648 of NZ_JAJSAW010000002.1, read as the reverse complement.
CCGAGCAGGAGCTGAAGGACCTGGTCAAGTTCTACGAGTCGCCGCTGGGCAAGAAAGTGCTGCGTGAAATGCCCAAGGTCACCCAGCAGTCGGCGCAGCTGACCCAGCAAAGCCTGGAGCCCGCAGTACCGGTGGTGAACAAGCTGCTGGAAGACATGACCAAAGAGCTGGACCCGAACGCAGGCAAGGCCGCCGCCCCTGCGAAGAAGTGAGTACGCAGCAATGACTATGCAACAACGTATCGAACAGCAACTGGCCGCGCTGGCGCCGCAACACCTGCAAGTGCTCAACGAAAGTCACATGCACAGTCGTGGTCAGGAGACCCACTACAAAGCCGTGATCGTCAGTGAGCAGTTCGCCGGGTTGAACAGCGTCAAGCGCCACCAGAAGGTGTACGCCACCATGGGTGAGCTGATGGGCGAGATCCACGCCCTGGCCATCCACACCTACACCGCCGAAGAGTGGGCCAAGGTCGGCGTTGCGCCGGCCTCGCCGGTGTGCGCCGGCGGCGGGCACTGAAACCTTTCTGTTGTTCTGGTAGAATCCTGCAAAATCCGGGGGCCGCTTTGCGGCCCTTTCGCGACACAAGGCCGCTCCCACAGGAACCGCACTAGCCATCGGGTTACGCGGTCCCTGTGGGAGCGGTCTTGTGTCGCGAAAGGGGCGCAAAGCGCCCCCATGCTTTTTCTATACCTGTCAAACCCGGTCCGCCCCTTACGAGGGCGACCACCTGGAGATTCCGTTACATGTCTCAAGCCATCGTCGTCGCGGCGCTGTACAAGTTCGTCACCCTGGAAGACTACGTCGAGCTGCGCGAGCCGCTGCTCAAGACCATGCTCGACAACAACGTCAAAGGCACCCTGCTGCTGGCCCAGGAGGGCATCAACGGCACCGTGTCGGCCACCCGGGAGGGCATTGATGGCCTGCTGGCCTGGTTGCGCAGCGACCCGCGCCTGGTCGATATCGACCATAAAGAGTCGTACTGCGACGAACAGCCGTTCTACCGCACCAAGGTCAAGCTCAAGAAAGAGATCGTCACCCTCGGCGTGCCGGGCGTAGACCCCAACAAGGCCGTTGGCACCTACGTCGAGCCCAAGGACTGGAACGCGCTGATCAGCGACCCTGAAGTGCTGCTGATCGACACCCGCAACGACTACGAAGTGGCTATCGGTACTTTCAAGGGCGCCATCGATCCGAAGACCGAAACCTTCCGTGAGTTCCCGGAGTACATCAAGGCCAATTTCGATCCGAGCAAGCACAAGAAGGTCGCCATGTTCTGCACCGGCGGCATCCGTTGCGAAAAGGCCTCCAGCTACATGCTCGGTGAAGGCTTCGAGTCGGTCTATCATCTTAAGGGCGGCATCCTGAAATACTTCGAGGAAGTGCCTCAGGAAGAAAGCCTGTGGGACGGCGACTGCTTCGTCTTCGACAACCGGGTCACGGTGCGCCATGACCTGAGCGAAGGCGAGTACGACCAGTGCCACGCCTGCCGCCATCCGATCAATGCAGAGGAGCGCGCGTCCGAGCACTATTCGCCAGGTGTCAGCTGCCCGCATTGCTGGGACAGCCTGAGCGAGAAGACCCGGCGCAGTGCCATCGACCGGCAGAAGCAGATCGAGCTGGCCAAGGCCCGCAACCTGCCGCACCCGATCGGTTACAACTACAAAGCCGAGGCTTGAAGCATGTCTGCACGCCTGATCTATGTGATGGACCCCATGTGCTCCTGGTGCTGGGGTTTTGCGCCAGTGGCCGCGGCCCTGATCGCCCAGGCGCGTGAGGCAGGCGTGCCTGCCCGCTTGGTAACGGGCGGGCTGCGTACGGGTGGCAGCGCCCTGGACAGCTCCACCCGCAAGTACATCCTGGAACACTGGCAGGCGGTGGCTGATGCCACCGGCCAGCCGTTCCGCTTCGAGGGGGCCATGCCTGACGGCTTCGTCTACGACACCGAGCCGGCCTGCCGCGCCCTGGTCACGGCCCGCGAGCTGGATGTCGAGCGCGTCTGGCCGCTGCTGGCGTTGATCCAGCGTTCGTTCTACGAGCAGGGCACCGATGTGACCACCGCACCGCAGCTGGTCGAGCTGGCCTCCCAGTGTGGCTTCGAGCGTGCCGCGTTCGCCGAAACCTTCGCCCGTGCCGATACCCGCGCCGCCACCGCGGCCGACTTCGCCTGGGCGCAGGATCTGGGGATTGCCGGTTTCCCGACCTTGCTGGCCGAGCGCAATGGCCAGCTGGCCTTGCTGACCAACGGCTACCAGCCGCTGGAGCGCCTGCAACCCTTGCTCGGCCGCTGGCTGCAGCAGGCCGCCTGTGCTTGATGTACCTGGGTCACCCGACCCGGTACCGGGCAAGCCATACACTGCGGGCGATCGACTAAGCTGGGCGGAAATCCGCCGCCTGGCCCTGTATCACAAGAAAAACCTCTGGTCCGCCAACCTCATTGCGTTACTGGCGGCGTGTTGCAGTGTGCCCATTCCGCTGCTGCTGCCGCTGTTGGTGGACGAAGTACTGCTCGGCCATGGTGATGCCGCGCTGAAGTGGATGAACCATCTGCTGCCGTCCAGCTGGCAGGTAGCAGCCGGCTACATCGGCCTGATGCTGGCGCTTACCCTGTGCCTGCGCCTGGCCGCGCTGGCCTTCAACGTGATCCAGTCCAAGCTGTTCGCCGGGCTGGCCAAGGACATCGTCTACCGCCTGCGCATTCGCCTGATCGAGCGCCTCAAGCGTATTTCGCTGAAAGAATACGAAAGCCTGGGCAGCGGCACGGTGACTACCCACCTGGTCACTGATTTGGACACCCTCGACAAGTTCGTGGGCGAAACCCTCAGCCGCTTTTTGGTGGCCATGCTGACACTGACCGGCACGGCGGCCATCCTGATCTGGATGCACTGGCAGCTGGCCTTGCTCATCTTGCTGTTCAACCCGCTGGTGATCTACTTCACCGTGCAGTTGGGCAAGCGCGTCAAACACCTGAAAAAGCTCGAAAACGACAGCACCGCGCGCTTTACCCAGGCGCTGGCGGAAACCCTCGATGCCATCCAGGAAATCCGCGCCGGCAACCGCCAGGGCTACTTCCTTGGCCGCCTGGGCTTGCGTGCCCGCGAGGTGCGCGATTACGCCGTGGACTCGCAATGGAAAAGCGATGCCAGTGGCCGTGCCAGTGGCCTGCTGTTCCAGTTCGGGATCGACATCTTCCGCGCGGCGGCCATGCTTACGGTGCTGTTTTCCGACCTGTCGATCGGCCAGATGCTGGCGGTGTTCAGCTACCTGTGGTTCATGATCGGCCCGGTGGAGCAGCTGCTTAATCTGCAATATGCCTACTACGCCGCCGGCGGTGCGCTGAGCCGCCTCAACGAGCTGCTGGCGCGGGCCGACGAGCCGCAATACCCGGCCGCCAGCGACCCGTTCGCCGGGCGCGAAACGGTGGGCATTGAAGTACGCGACCTGCGCTTTGCCTATGCCGACGAGCCGGTGCTCGACCGCCTCGACCTGTCTATCGCCGCGGGTGAGAAGGTGGCGATTGTCGGTGCCAGCGGCGGCGGCAAGAGCACGCTGGTGCAGCTACTGCTGGGCCTTTACAGCGCCCAGGCCGGGACCATCCGCTTTGGCGGGGCCAGCCTGCAGGAAATCGGCCTGGAAACCCTGCGCGAGAACGTCGCGGTGGTGTTGCAGCACCCGTCGCTGTTCAACGACAGCGTGCGTGCCAACCTGACCATGGGCCGCGACTGCAGCGACGAGGCGTGCTGGCAGGCGCTGCGCATCGCCCAGCTGGATGCCACCATCGCCGCCTTGCCGCAGGGCCTGGACAGTGTGGTGGGGCGTTCAGGCGTGCGCTTGTCCGGTGGCCAGCGCCAACGCCTGGCCATTGCCCGCATGGTACTGGCTGAGCCCAAGGTGGTGATCCTCGACGAGGCCACCTCAGCCCTGGATGCCGCGACCGAGTACAACCTGCATCAGGCCTTGGCGTGCTTCCTCAGCGGCCGCACCACGCTGATCATCGCCCATCGGTTGTCGGCGGTGAAGCAGGCCGACCGGGTGCTGGTGTTCGATGGCGGGCACGTGGCCGAAGACGGCGACCACCAGCAGCTGATTGCCGAGGGTGGGTTGTACGCCAAGCTTTATGGGCATTTGCAGCAGAGCTGATTATCTGGCCGCCTTCACCGGGCTTGTGGGAGTAACTGTCTTGCTCAATTTCTAAAAGCTGGTGCGACCCTGTGGGAGCGGGCTTGCCCGCGAACACGGGCGAAGCCCGTGCCATCCACCGCGGTGTCTTCTTCGCGGGTAAACCCGCTCCTACAATGGCCAGCGCGTACGCTGTAAAAATCCCCGGATCCTTGTCATAAAAATCCCCTCCACAGCGATGGCAAATGGCCTACGCTGTGCTTGTCTGGGTCGATTTACGCCTTATCTGCTCTGTGACAGGGACTCCATGAAGGGAAATCGCACACTCGAAGCGCCAAAGTTGCTCGGCATCACATGGCCTTTCATCGCCGTCGTGGTCTTTCAGGTGGCGTTGGGCAGCCTCAGCCTTTATACGCTCTCGGCCGTGCGCGCCTATGTCGCGGGCGAAAGCTTGTGGTCCAAGGCGCAGAAAGATGCCATCTACTACCTCAGTCTGTACGGCGAGACGCGCGACGACAGCACCTACCAACGCTATCGCCAGGCCATTACCGTACCTCAGGGTGACTATCGTCTGCGCGAGGTGCTCGACCACCCCAGTCCTGATCTGGACGCCGCGCGACAGGCGGTTCTGCAAGGTGGCAACCACCCTGACGATGTCCAGCGGATCATCTGGTTCTACCGTAACTTTCGCCATGTCAGCTATATGCAGACAGCCATCGATTACTGGGACATCGGTGACGACTATCTGGCCAAGCTCGATGTCCTGGCCGGTGAAATGCGCCAGCGTTTCGCCAGGGGCCCGGTGGATGCCGACACGGTCAGCGACTGGAAGGCCCGCATTGTCGCCATCAACGAAGGCGTGACCCCGGCGGCCAAGGCTTTCAGCGATGCCTTGGGCGAAGGCTCGCGCATGTTGCTACGGGTGCTGCTGATCACCAACCTGCTGACCGCGATGTTCCTGATAGCCATTGCCTGGCGCCGCTCCAGCAAGCTGTTGGCCCAGCGCCAGGCCTTTGCCAGCGCCCTGCAGGAAGAAAAAGAGCGTGCGCAGATTACCCTGCAGGCCATCGGGGATGCGGTGATCACCACCGATGTCGAGGGCAGTATCGGCTACATGAACCCGGCCGCCGAGCAATTGACCCACTGGCAATCCGGGCAGGCCCTGGGCCTGCCGCTGTCGGCGCTGTTCAGCCTGGTGGATGAACACGCCGAGGAGGACGGTCGCAGCGTGGTCGAACAGGTGCTCAGCGGCAGCCTCAAGGGCGGTTCCGAGCATGCCCGGCTGATCCAGCGCCTGGACGGCAGTACCGTGTCGATCAACCTGGTAGGCTCGCCGATCGTCAATGATGGCCAGGTCAGTGGCATCGTGCTGGTGCTGCACGATATGACCCAGGAACGCCAGTACATCGCCAACCTGTCCTGGCAGGCAACCCACGACGCCCTGACCGGGCTGGCCAACCGTCGCGAGTTCGAATACCGCCTGGAGCAGGCGCTCAATGACCTGGCGCGCCAGGCCGGGCGGCATTCGCTGATGTTCCTCGACCTCGACCAGTTCAAGCTGGTCAACGACACCTGTGGTCACGCTGCCGGCGATGAGTTGCTGCGGCACATCTGCGCGGTGCTGCAATCCGGCCTGCGTGAGGGCGATACGCTGGCGCGGCTGGGTGGCGATGAATTTGGCGTGCTGCTGGAAAACTGCCCGCCCGACCAGGCCGAGCGCATTGGCGAACAATTGCGCCAGATGGTGCAGAGCCTGCACTTCGTCTGGAAAGGGCGGCCGTTCGTGACCACGGTCAGCATCGGCCTGGTGCACATGGCCCAGGCCCCCGGCACCCTGGAGGCCTCGCTGCGCGCCGCCGACATGGCCTGCTACATGGCCAAGGAAAAGGGCCGAAACCGTGTGCAGGTGTACCACGCAGACGACAGCGAGCTGTCCATGCGGTTTGGCGAAATGGCCTGGATCCAGCGCTTGCACGTGGCCCTGGAAGAAAACCGCTTTTGCCTCTACGCCCAGGAAATCGCCCCGCTCAAAACCTTCGAGGGCCCGGGCCATATCGAAATTCTGTTGCGTCTGCACGACGAAAGCGGCCGCACCATCCTGCCCAGCAGCTTTATCCCGGCGGCCGAGCGCTACGGCCTGATGACCGCGCTGGACCGCTGGGTGGTGCGCAATGTGTTCATGGTCATTCGCCAGTGCCTGGAAGAAGGGCGTGAAGGGCCATTATCGATCTGTGCCATCAACCTGTCGGGGTCCAGCATTGGCGACGACAATTTCCTTGAATACCTCCAGCGGTTGTTCGTCGAATACGCCATTCCGCCGCGAATGATCTGTTTCGAAATTACCGAAACCAGTGCCATTGCCAACCTGGGCAGCGCCATTCGCTTCATCAACGAGTTGAAAGGGCTGGGTTGCCGTTTCTCGCTTGATGATTTTTGCGCTGGCATGTCCTCGTTCGCCTATCTCAAGCATTTGCCCGTGGACTACCTCAAGATTGACGGGAGTTTCGTCAAGGACATGCTCGACGACCCGGTCAACCGGGCCATGGTCGAGGTCATCAACCATATCGGCCATGTGATGGGTAAGCGCACGATCGCCGAGTTCGTCGAAACACCCTTGATCGAGCAGGCCTTGCAGGAAATAGGCGTGGATTACGCCCAGGGCTACCTGATCGAACGCCCCCAGGTGTTCACCTGTGACAGTCTGCAGCGCCAACGGATAGCCGCCCGGCCTCTGTTGCAGCGAGCACCTGGCACGTTTCGCTAGTTGGAAATCACAAGGATCAAGGAGCTGAAAGTGATTGACGCATTCGTTCGTATCGGGCCTCTGATGGACCCCGCCAGCTACCCCCAATGGGCCCAGCAACTGATTGAAGACTGCCGCGAGAGCAAGCGCCGGGTGGTTGAGCATGAGTTTTATGCACGTCTACGCGATGGCCAGCTGAAGCAGTCGACCATTCGTCAGTACCTGATCGGTGGCTGGCCGGTGGTGGAACAGTTTTCGTTGTACATGGCGCATAACCTGACCAAGACCCGCTATGGCCGCCATCAGGGCGAGGACATGGCGCGGCGCTGGCTGATGCGCAACATCCGCGTCGAGCTCAACCATGCCGACTACTGGGTAAACTGGTGCCAGGCGCACGGTGTGCACCTGCACGAGTTGCAGGCACAAGAAGTGCCGCCCGAGCTGAACGGCCTGAACGACTGGTGCTGGCGGGTGTGCGCCACCGAGAACCTGGCCATTTCCATGGCGGCGACCAACTACGCCATCGAAGGTGCGACCGGTGAATGGTCGGCGGTGGTGTGCTCGACCGACACCTATGCGCAGGGGTTCCCTGAAGAAGGGCGCAAGCGGGCGATGAAGTGGCTGAAGATGCATGCCCAGTATGACGATGCACACCCGTGGGAGGCGCTGGAAATCATCTGTACCCTGGCGGGTGAGAACCCCACCCTGGGGTTGCGCAATGAACTGCGCAGGGCCATTTGCAAGAGCTACGACTGCATGTTCCTGTTCCTGGAGCGGTGCATGCAGCTGGAGGGGCGCCAGCAAGGCCGTATGCGGCCGGCGTTGGCAGCGGGCTGATCGTTCGCCTGGACCGGCCTCTTCGCGGGTGAACCCGCGAAAGGGCCGGTACAGTAAACAACCTTATTGGGCGTTGAACGCCTGCCCGTTCACCCCTGTGCTGTCCGGCCCCATCAGGTACAGGTACACCGGCATGATCTCTTCGGGCAGCGGGTTGTTCTGCGGGTTCTCGCCGGGGTAGGCCTGAGCCCGCATCGCCGTGCGCGTGGCGCCTGGGTTGACACTGTTGGCGCGCACCGGCGCCACGTCTTCCAGTTCATCGGCCAAGGTCTGCATCAGGCCTTCGGTGGCGAACTTCGACACGCCATAGGCGCCCCAGTAAGCCCGGCCCTTGCGCCCGACGCTGCTGCTGGTGAACACCACCGAAGCGTCTTCCGACAGCTTCAGCAGCGGCAGCAGGGTGCTGGTGAGCATGAAGGTGGCATTGACGTTGATATGCATCACACGCATGAAGTTATCGCCCGACAGCTGTTCCAGCGGCGTGCGCGGGCCGATGATCGACGCATTGTTGAGCAGGCCATCGAGGCGGCCGAACTGGCCTTCGATCATGGCCGCCAGCTCGTCGTACTGGTGGGGCAGGGCGGTTTCCAGGTTGAACGGGATGACCACCGGTTGCGGGTGGCCGGCGGCTTCGATCTGGTCGTAGACCTCGTTCAGGTTGGCCTCGGTCTTGCCCAGCAGCAGCACGGTGGCACCCAGTGCGGCATAGGCCTTGGCAGCCGCGGCACCAATGCCACGGCCAGCACCGGTAACCAGGATGACCCGGCCTTGCAGCAGGTCGGGGCGGGCGGTGTAGTCGAACATGGTTCTGTCCTTCGAGTTCGTGTGGGCGGTGCCCGGTCATCGGTCTGGGTTCAGCAGCCACACAGCGCGCTGTCGATCACTTTGCGCAGTTCCAGTGGGTGGTCCACCACCACGTCGGCACCCCAGTTGTTGGGGTTGTCCTCTGGATGAATATAGCCGTAGCGCACCGCCGCCGTGCGGGTGCCTGCGTCGCGGCCAGACTCGATGTCGCGCAGGTCGTCGCCGACGAACAGCACACTGGCCGGGTCCAGGTTCAGCGTCTTGCAGGCCAGGATCAGCGGCTCGGGGTCGGGTTTGCTGTTTTTCACGTGGTCCGGGCAAATCAGCAGCGCCGAACGCTCGGCCAGGCCCAGCTGCTGCATGATCGGCTCGGCGAAGCGCACCGGCTTGTTGGTGACCACGCCCCACAGCAGGTTGCCTTTCTCGATGTCGGCCAGCAGCTCGGCCATGCCCTCGAACAGCTTGCTGTGCACCGCGCAGTCGCGCTGGTAGCGCTCGAGGAACTCCAGGCGCAGGGCCTCGAAGCCGTCAGCCTCCGGGTCCATGGCGAACGCGGTGGCAACCATGGCGCGGGCGCCACCCGAGATCACGCCACGGATCAGGTTGTCGTCAACGGCCGGCAGCCCGCGTTCGGCGAGCATGGCCTGGCAAATGGCGATGAAGTCCGGCGCCGTGTCCAGCAAGGTGCCGTCCATGTCGAAGAGTACTGCTCGCAAACGCATGCTTATTCCTCGCGCAGGGTCTGGATCATGTAGTTGACGTCGACGTCGCTGTTGAGCTTGTAGTGCTTGGTCAGCGGGTTGTAGGTGAGGCCAATGATGTCCTTCACCTGCAGGCCTGCATCGCGGCTCCAGGCGCCCAGCTCGGACGGGCGGATGAACTTCTTGAAGTCATGGGTGCCGCGCGGCAGCATCTTCAGGATGTACTCGGCGCCGACGATGGCCAGCAGGTAGGCCTTGGGGTTGCGGTTGATGGTGGAGAAGAACACCTGGCCGCCCGGCTTGACCATGCGGTAGCAGGCGCGAATGACCGAAGACGGGTCGGGCACGTGCTCGAGCATTTCCAGGCAGGTGACCACGTCGAACTGTTCGGGCATTTCCTCGGCCAGGGCTTCGGCGGTGATCTGCCGGTATTCCACCTGCACGCCGGACTCCAGCTGGTGCAGCTGAGCCACCGCCAGTGGCGCCTCGCCCATGTCGATACCGGTGACCGTGGCGCCGCGCAGGGCCATGGCTTCGCTGAGGATGCCGCCACCGCAACCCACATCCAGCACTTTCTTGCCGGCCAGGCTGACGCGCTCGTCGATCCAGTTGACGCGCAGCGGGTTGATTTCGTGCAGCGGCTTGAACTCGCTTTCGCGGTCCCACCAGCGGTGGGCCAGCGCTTCGAACTTGGCGATTTCGGCGCGGTCGACGTTGCTCATTGAACAGTCCTCTGAAACTTCGCAAAATTGCGCCGGAGTATACCCGAGCGCTCGGCCGCGAGGGTCGCTATAATCGCCGGCTTTTGATATCCGAATGACGGGGAGAGGCAATGCGCGAGCGACTTTTGGCGGCGGAGAAGGTGACCGCGATCCGCTGGCAGGGCGGCGCCTTGCACCTGCTCGACCAGCGCCTGCTGCCGTCGGAGGCGCGTTGGCTGGCCTGCGACAATGTTGCGCAGGTGGCCGCAGCCATCCGTGACATGGCAGTGCGCGGCGCCTCGGCGATCGGTATTGCCGCCGCTTACGGCCTGGTACTGGCCCTTGAAGAGCGGCTGGCCGAAGGTGGCGATTGGGAAATGGACTTGGAAGACGATTTTCTCACCCTGGCCGAAGCGCGTCCTACCGCCGCCAATTTGTTCTGGGCGCTGAACCGCATGCGCGAGCGCCTGCTGCGCCTGCGCCCGGAAGAAGACGTTCTGGCCGCGCTGGAGGCCGAAGCGGTGGCCATTCACGAAAGCGACCGTGAAGCCAACCTGACCATGGCCCAGCAGGGTATCGAACTGATCCGTCGCCATCAGGGCAATGCCCAGGCCCTGCTTACCTTCGGCAACGCCGGCGCCCTTGCCAGTGGCGGCTTTGGCACCGCACTGGGGGTGATCCGTGCCGGCTACCTGGAGGGCATGGTCGAGCGGGTTTATGCCGGTGAGACGCGCCCTTGGTTGCAGGGCTCGCGCCTGACCGGCTGGGAGCTGGCCAACGAGGGCATTCCGGTGACCCTTTGTGCCGACTCTGCGCTGGCCCATCTCATGAAGACCAAGGGCATCACCTGGGTGGTGGTGGGGGCGGACTGCATCGCTGCCAATGGCGACATGGCCGGCAAGATCGGCACCTATCAGCTGGCTGTCAGCGCCATGCACCATGGCGTGCGCTTCATGGTCGTGGCGCCGAGCACCAGCATCGACCTTAACCTGGCCACGGGTGAGGATATCCCATTGGAGGAGCGTGACGCCGACGAGTGGCTGGACTTCGGCGGTACGGGGGTGTCGCCGGGTGTCGAGGTGTTCAACCCGGTGTTCGATGTGACGCCTGCCGACCTGATCGATGTGATCGTGACCGAGCGCGGCATTGTCGAGCGCCCGGATGCTGCCAAGCTGGCTCAGCTGGTTTGCCGCAAGCGCCTGCACTGATACCTCGGTAGAACGCGCACTTTGTGGGAGCGGCCTTGCGTCGCGATAGGGGCGCAAAGCGGCCCCGGGATGTCGGCGAAGAAGTAAAAATTGCCGGGGCTGCTGGGCAGCCCTTTCGCGACACAAGGCCGCTCCCACAATGACCGTGCACTGCCGTACAGATCTCCCCACCGTCCCCGCCTTTGTGATAATATCCGGCAGTTTCCAAGGCCGCCCAAAGTGGCGGCCTTCATTGCGCAGATCCATGGCACAACTCATTGATTTGTCGTAAGTCGTCGCACCCTTATGCGCTGCGGCGGCGAGCTTCGTTCGGCCCTTGAATGAGCTGCGAAGTTTCACCAGAAAAAGGAATCAGGCTTCTCATGGGCGAACTGGCCAAAGAAATCCTCCCGGTCAATATCGAAGACGAACTGAGACAGTCTTACCTCGACTACGCGATGAGCGTGATTGTCGGGCGAGCGCTGCCCGATGCGCGTGACGGCTTGAAGCCCGTGCATCGTCGCGTTCTCTATGCGATGAGCGAACTGGGCAACGACTGGAACAAGCCGTACAAGAAATCCGCCCGTGTGGTCGGTGACGTGATCGGTAAGTACCACCCGCACGGCGACACTGCGGTCTACGACACCATCGTGCGTATGGCCCAGCCGTTCTCGTTGCGCTACCTGCTGGTCGACGGCCAGGGCAACTTCGGTTCGGTGGACGGCGACAACGCTGCCGCCATGCGATACACCGAAGTGCGCATGACCAAGCTGGCCCACGAGCTGCTGGCCGACCTGCACAAGGAAACCGTCGACTGGGTGCCCAACTACGACGGCACCGAGCAGATCCCGGCGGTCATGCCGACGCGTATTCCCAACCTGCTGGTCAACGGTTCCAGCGGTATTGCCGTGGGCATGGCGACCAATATTCCGCCGCACAACCTCGGCGAGGTCATCGATGGCTGCCTGGCGCTCATCGACAACCCGGAAGTCACCATCGATGAGCTGATGCAGTTCATCCCTGGCCCGGACTTCCCGACTGCCGGCATCATCAACGGTCGCCAGGGCATCATCGAGGCCTATCGCACCGGCCGTGGTCGCATCTACATGCGCGCCCGCTCCGCGATCGAAGACATCGACAAGGTTGGCGGCCGCCAGCAGATCGTGATCACCGAGCTGCCGTACCAGCTGAACAAGGCGCGCCTGATCGAAAAGATCGCCGAGCTGGTCAAAGAGAAGAAGATCGAAGGCATCACCGAGCTGCGCGACGAGTCCGACAAGGACGGCATGCGCATCGTCATCGAGCTGCGTCGCGGCGAGGTGCCAGAAGTGGTGCTCAACAACCTCTACCAGCAAACCCAGCTGCAGAGCGTATTCGGCATCAACGTGGTGGCCCTGGTCGACGGCCGTCCGCGCCTGCTCAACCTCAAGGACCTGCTCGAAGCGTTCGTCCGCCACCGCCGTGAAGTGGTGACCCGCCGTACCGTATTCGAGCTGCGCAAGGCCCGTGAACGCGGCCATATCCTTGAAGGCCAGGCGGTTGCGCTGTCCAACATCGACCCGGTCATTGCCCTGATCAAGGCCTCGCCGACGCCGTCCGAAGCCAAGGAAGCCCTGGTTTCCACACCGTGGGAATCCAGTGCCGTGCAGGTCATGGTCGAGCGCGCCGGCGCCGACGCCTGCCGCCCTGAGGACCTGCCGGAGCAGTACGGCCTGCATGACGGCAAGTACTTCCTGTCGCCGGAACAGGCCCAGGCCATTCTCGACCTGCGCCTGCACCGCCTGACCGGTCTGGAGCACGAGAAGCTGCTGGCCGAGTACCAGGAAATCCTCGAGCAGATCGGCGAGCTGATCCGCATCCTCAGCAGCGCCGAGCGCCTGATGGAAGTGATTCGCGAGGAGCTGGAGGCCATCCGTGCCGAGTACGGCGATGTCCGCCGCACCGAAATCCTCAATGCCAGCCACGACCTCAACTACGGCGACATGATCCCGGAAGAAGAGCGCGTGGTCACCATCTCCCATGGTGGTTATGCCAAGACCCAGCCTTTGTCCGCCTACCAGGCCCAACGCCGCGGCGGCAAAGGCAAGTCGGCGACCGGCGTGAAGGACGAGGACTACATCGAGCACCTGTTGGTCGCCAACAGCCATGCCACCCTGTTGCTGTTCTCCAGCAAGGGCAAGGTGTACTGGAAGAAGACCTACGAAATCCCCGAAGCGTCCCGCGCTGCCCGCGGTCGTCCGCTGGTCAACCTGCTGCCGCTGGAGGAGGGTGAGCGCATCACCGCCATGCTGCAGATCGACCTCGAGGCGCTGCAGCAGAACGCCGACCTGGACGAAGAACTGGACGAGGCTGATGACACCGTGCTCGAGGGTGAGCTGGTAGAGGCCGAGGAAGTCGACGAAGAAGACGGCGACACCCCGGAGTGGGTTGCAGAGCCGACCGGCGCGTACATCTTCATGGCGACCGCGTCCGGTACCGTCAAGAAGACCCCGCTGGTGCAGTTCGCCCGTCCGCGTTCCAACGGCCTGATCGCCCTGAAGCTGAAGGAAGGGGACACCCTGATTGCCGCGGCCATCACCGATGGCGCCAAGGAAGTCATGATGTTCTCCGACGCTGGCAAGGTCATCCGCTTTGCCGAGAGCGTCGTGCGTGAAATGGGCCGTAACGCCCGTGGTGTACGCGGCATGAAGCTGGGCAAAGGTCAGCGCATCATCTCGATGCTGATCCCGGAATCCGGCTCGCAGATCCTCACCGCCTCCGAGCGTGGCTATGGCAAGCGCACCCCGCTGTCCAAGTTCCCGCGTCGCGGCCGTGGTGGCCAGGGCGTGATCGCCATGGGTACCAAGGGGCGCAACGGCCTGCTGATCGGTGCTATCCAGGTGCAGGAAGGCGAGGAGATCATGCTGATTTCCGACCAGGGTACGCTGGTGCGCACCCGGGTTGGCGAGGTGTCCAGCCTGAGCCGCAACACCCAGGGTGTTACGCTGATCAAGCTGGCGGCCGATGAGACACTGGTGGGCCTGGAGCGTATCCAGGAGCCGTCCGAGGACGAACTCGATGACGTGATCGAGGCGGACGAGGAGGGTGTCGAGGCTGTAGCGCCAGACAATGAAAATGAAGAAGCTGCGGGTGCCGACGAGGCCCCGCAAGAGTAAGCAAGCGTAAACCCGAGCGGGGCGACCAAGGTCGCCCCGTTTGACTGTGTAGGAGCGGGCTTGCCCGCGAGGCAGGCGCCACCGATCCTGCATGGAATGTGGCCACCGAATTACGATTTTGTTCTATTTGGCAGAGCGAGAGTGGATGTGAGCAAACGAGCCTTTAACTTCTGCGCAGGCCCTGCCGCGCTTCCTGACGCTGTCCTGCAGCGCGCACAGGCCGAGATGCTGGACTGGCGTGGCAAGGGCTTGTCGGTGATGGAAATGAGCCATCGCAGCGACGATTATGTGGCCATCGCCGAAAAGGCCGAGCAGGACCTGTGTGACCTGCTGTCCGTCCCCTCCAACTACAAGGTGCTGTTCCTGCAAGGGGGCGCCAGCCAGCAGTTCGCTGAAATCCCGCTGAACCTGCTGCCGGAAAACGGCACAGCCGACTACATCGAAACCGGCATCTGGTCGAAAAAGGCCATCGAGGAAGCGCGCCGTTTCGGCAACGTCAACGTCGCCGCCACTGCCAAGCCTTACGACTACCTGGCCATCCCCGGGCAGAACGAGTGGAGCCTGACCAAAAACGCTGCCTATGTGCACTATGCGTCCAACGAGACCATTGGTGGCCTGCAGTTTGACTGGGTGCCGCAAACCGGTGACGTGCCGTTGGTGGTCGATATGTCGTCCGACATCCTCTCGCGCCCGATCGATGTGTCGCAGTTCGGCCTGATCTACGCCGGCGCGCAGAAGAATATCGGCCCAAGCGGCCTGGTGGTGGTGATCGTGCGCGAAGACCTGTTGGGTCATGCCCGCAGCAGCTGCCCGACCATGCTCGACTACAAGGTTTCGGCTGACAACGGGTCGATGTACAACACCCCGGCCACCTACTCCTGGTACCTCTCGGGCCTGGTGTTCGAGTGGCTGAAAGAGCAGGGCGGTGTCGAGGCCATGGAGCAGCGCAACCGTGCCAAGAAAGAGCGCCTTTACGGGTTCATCGACCGCAGCGAGTTCTACACCAACCCGATCAGCGTCAATGCCCGTTCGTGGATGAACGTGCCGTTCCGCCTGGCTGACGAGCGCCTGGACAAGGCCTTCCTCGCTGGCGCCGACGCGCGTGGCCTGCTCAACCTCAAGGGCCACCGTTCGGTTGGCGGCATGCGCGCCTCCATCTACAACGCCCTGGGCCTGGAAGCGGTAGAAGCGCTGGTAGGCTACATGGCCGAATTCGAGAAGGAGCATGGCTGACATGTCCGAACAGGAGCTCAAGGCGCTGCGCGTGCGCATCGACAGCCTCGACGAGAAAATCCTCGAGCTGATCAGCGACCGCGCCCGCTGCGCCGAAGAAGTTGCCCGGGTCAAGACTGCCTCGCTGAAGGAAGGCGAGAAGCCGGTGTTCTACCGTCCCGAGCGTGAAGCCGCGGTGCTCAAGCGCGTGATGGAACGCAACAAGGGCCCGCTGGGCAACGAAGAAATGGCGCGGCTGTTCCGCGAAATCATGTCGTCATGCCTGGCCCTGGAAGAGCCGCTGAAAATCGCCTATCTCGGCCCTGAAGGTACCTTCACCCAGGCTGCGGCCATGAAGCACTTCGGTCACGCGGTCATCAGTCGGCCGATGGCGGCCATCGACGAAGTGTTCCGTGAGGTGGCGGCCGGTGCCGTCAACTTCGGCGTGGTGCCGGTGGAAAACTCCACTGAAGGTGCTGTCAGCCACACCCTGGACAGCTTCCTCGAGCATGACATGGTGATTTGCGGTGAAGTCGAGCTGCGTATCCACCACCACCTGCTGGTGGGCGAGAACACCAAGACCGACAGCATTACCCGCATCTACTCCCACGCCCAGTCGCTGGCCCAGTGCCGAAAATGGCTGGACGCGCACTACCCGAACGTGGAACGCGTAGCCGTATCGAGCAATGCCGAAGCGGCCAAGCGGGTCAAGGGCGAGTGGAATTCGGCAGCGATCGCCGGCGATATGGCGGCCAACCTGTACGGGCTGACCCGTCTGGCCGAGAAGATCGAAGACCGCCCGGACAACTCCACGCGCTTCCTGATGATCGGCAACCAGGAAGTACCGCCGACCGGCGACGACAAGACTTCGATCATCGTTTCGATGAGCAACAAGCCAGGTGCCTTGCACGAGTTGCTGGTGCCGTTCCATCAGAACGGCATCGACCTGACCCGCATCGAGACCCGCCCGTCGCGCAGCGGCAAGTGGACCTACGTGTTCTTCATCGATTTCGTCGGCCACCACCGCGACCCGCTGATCAAGGCGGTGCTCGAGCAGATCAGCCAGGAGGCTGTGGCGCTGAAGGTGCTGGGCTCGTATCCAAAGGCGGTGCTTTGATCTGAGGTTATTGGGGCCGTTTTGCGCCCCATCGCGACACAAGGCCGCTCCCGCAGGTGTAGCGTATTGTGGGGGCGGCCTTGCGTCGCGATGGGCTGCACAGCAGCCCCAATGGCTCTTACCGGCTGTCCAGATTTCAGAACAGGGTTCGCACCAGTGGTAAATGCAGCAAAAACCAAACCCGCACCCATTATCGATCGCCTGGTCGTGGTCGGCCTGGGCCTGATCGGGGGCTCGTTCGCCAAGGGCCTGCGTGAAAGCGGCCTGTGCCGCGAAGTGGTCGGAGTCGACCTGGACGCCCCCTCGCGCAAGCAGGCCGTGGCCCTGGGCGTGGTAGACCGCTGCGAAGAAGACCTCGCCGCCGCTTGCGTGGGCGCCGATGTCATCCAGCTGGCCGTACCGATCCTGGCCATGGAAAAAGTCCTCGCGCGTCTGGCCCGGCTCGACCTGGGTGATGCAATCATCACCGACGTCGGCAGCGCCAAGGGCAACGTCGTGCGGGAGGCGCGTGCCGTCTTCGGCGCTCGCTTGCCGCGCTTCGTCCCGGGCCACCCCATCGCCGGTTCCGAGCAGAGCGGGGTAGAGGCCTCCAATGCCACCTTGTTCCGCCGGCACAAGGTCATCCTCACGCCGCTGGCCGAAACCGACCCCGCCGCGCTGGCCTTGGTTGACCGCTTGTGGCGTGCGCTGGAGGCCGACGTGGAGCACATGTCGGTCGAGCGCCATGACGAGGTGCTGGCCGCCACCAGCCATCTGCCACACCTGCTGGCCTTTGGCCTGGTCGATTCACTGGCCAAACGCAATGAAAACCTCGAGATCTTCCGGTACGCTGCGGGTGGATTCCGCGATTTCACAAGAATCGCCGGCAGCGATCCGACCATGTGGCATGACATCTTCCTCGCCAACCGCGATGCTGTCCTGCGCACGCTTGATACATATCGCAGCGATCTCGACGCCCTGCGCGACGCGATCGCTGAAGGGGACGGGCACCAACTGCTGGGGGTATTCACCCGCGCACGGGTTGCCCGCGAGCATTTCAGTAAAATCCTGGCCCGCCGGGCCTATGTGGACGCTATGAACGCCAACGATCTGATTTTCCAGGCCCAACCGGGTGGCCGCCTGAACGGGCGGATCCGTGTACCGGGCGACAAGTCGATTTCCCATCGCTCGATCATGCTCGGCTCGCTGGCCGAAGGTACTACCGAGGTCGAAGGCTTCCTCGAAGGCGAAGATGCGCTGGCGACCCTGCAGGCATTCCGTGACATGGGTGTGGTCATCGAAGGCCCCAACCACGGTCGTGTGACCATTCACGGCGTGGGCCTGCATGGCCTCAAGCCGCCACCAGGGCCGCTGTACGTGGGTAACTCCGGCACTTCGATGCGCCTGCTGTCGGGCCTGTTGGCCGGTCAGTCGTTCGATGTCACCATGACCGGCGACGCCTCGCTGTCCAAGCGCCCGATGAACCGTGTGGCCAACCCGCTGCGCGAAATGGGTGCTGTGGTCGAGACCGGCCCGGACGGTCGCCCGCCACTGACCATCCGCGGTGGCCACAAGCTCAAAGGGCTGACCTACACGCTGCCGATGGCTAGCGCCCAGGTCAAATCCTGCCTGCTGCTGGCCGGCCTGTATGCCGAAGGCAAGACCACTGTTACCGAGCCTGCGCCTACCCGTGACCACACCGAGCGCATGCTGCGCGGTTTTGGCTACTCGGTCGACAGCAATGGCCCGGTGGCCTCGCTGCAGTCCGGTGGCAAGCTGACTGCTACCCGGATCGAAGTGCCGGCTGACATTTCCTCGGCAGCGTTCTTCCTGGTTGCAGCCTCTATCGCTGAAGGCTCCGAGCTGGTGCTGGAGCACGTCGGCATCAACCCGACCCGTACCGGCGTGATCGACATTCTGCGCCTGATGGGTGGCGACATCACCCTGGAAAACCAGCGTGAAGTGGGCGGCGAGCCAGTGGCCGACCTGCGTGTGCGCGGTGCCAAGCTGAAGGGTATCGACATTCCTGAAGCGTTGGTGCCGCTGGCCATCGACGAATTCCCGGTATTGTTCGTGGCCGCTGCCTGTGCTGAAGGGCGTACCGTGCTGCGTGGTGCCGAAGAGCTGCGGGTGAAGGAGTCCGATCGCATCCAGGTGATGGCCGATGGCCTCACCACCTTGGGCATCAAGTGCGAGCCGACCCCGGACGGTATCATCATCGACGGCGGCCAGTTGGGCGGCGGCGAAGTGCATGGGCATGGTGACCACCGCATCGCCATGGCCTTCAGTGTGGCTTCGCTGCGCGCCAGTGCGCCGATTCGCATTCACGACTGCGCCAACGTCGCCACCTCGTTCCCCAACTTCCTGGCGCTGTGCGCCGAAGTGGGGATTCGCGTGGCAGAAGAGGGCAAGTCGTGAATTCAATGGCACCGGTTATCACCATCGACGGGCCAAGCGGCTCGGGCAAGGGCACGGTCGCCGGGCTGATCGCCCGCGAGCTGGGCTGGAAGCTGCTGGACTCCGGCGCGCTGTATCGCTTGCTGGCATTCAACGCCAGCAACCACGGCGTCGACCTGACCAACGAAGAGCTGCTGACCAAGCTTGCCGCCCATCTGGATGTGCAGTTCATCGCTGCCGAGCCCGGTAAGCTGCAACAGATCATCCTTGAGGGTGAGGACGTCAGCAACGTCATCCGTACCGAGACCGTCGGTGCCGGTGCATCGATGGTGGCCTCGCTGCCGGCCGTGCGTGATGCGCTGCTGGTCCGTCAGCGTGAGTTCCGCGAAGCGCCAGGCCTGATTGCTGACGGTCGCGACATGGGTACCGTGGTGTTCCCGGATGCGCCATTGAAGGTCTTCCTCACCGCCAGCGCGGAGGAGCGAGCACGTCGCCGCTACCTGCAGTTGAAGGGCAAGGGTGAAGATGTTAGTCTGTCGAGTCTGCTGGATGAGATTCGTGCGCGTGATGAGCGTGACACCCAACGTGCAGTGGCCCCGCTGAAGCCAGCGGCCGATGCCATTCAGTTGGACTCTACCGAGTTGTCGATCGAGCAGGTGTTGCAACGTATCAGAAGCGAGATCGCCCAGCGCGACCTTATCTGATAGCCAGGAAAGCAGGCAGGGGCACCAGTCAACGTCCTGCCGGCTTTCCTTTACTTAAAACGAACCCACATTGTCTGGAATGTGGTGATGGGCGTTTGTTTCGCCCGAATCTACAGGAATTAAAATGAGCGAAAGCTTTGCAGAACTCTTTGAAGAAAGCCTGAAAACCCTCAATCTTCAGCCGGGTGCGATCATCACCGGTATCGTTGTCGACATCGACGGCGACTGGGTTACCGTACACGCTGGCCTGAAGTCCGAGGGCGTCATCCCGCTCGAGCAGTTCTACAACGAAGCTGGCGAGCTGACCATCAAGGTCGGTGACGAAGTTCACGTTGCGCTGGACGCGGTCGAAGACGGCTTTGGCGAAACCAAGCTGTCCCGTGAAAAAGCCAAGCGCGCCGAGTGCTGGATTGTTCTGGAAGCAGCTTTCGCCGCCGAAGAAGTGGTCAAGGGCGTTATCAACGGTAAGGTTAAGGGCGGCTTCACTGTCGACGTTAACGGCATCCGTGCGTTCCTGCCGGGCTCCCTGGTTGATGTCCGCCCAGTGCGTGACACCACCCACCTGGAAGGCAAAGAGCTGGAATTCAAGGTCATCAAGCTGGACCAGAAGCGCAACAACGTTGTCGTTTCCCGTCGCAGCGTGCTGGAAGCCGAGAACAGCGCCGAGCGCGAAGCCCTGCTGGAAACCCTGCAGGAAGGCCAGCAAGTCAAAGGTATCGTCAAGAACCTCACCGACTACGGCGCATTCGTGGACCTGGGCGGTATCGACGGCCTGCTGCACATCACCGACATGGCCTGGAAGCGCATCAAGCACCCATCGGAAATCGTTAACGTTGGCGACGAAGTCGACGTACGCGTTCTGAAGTTCGACCGTGAGCGCAACCGCGTTTCGCTGGGTCTGAAGCAGATGGGCGAAGATCCGTGGGTAGCTATCACTGCCCGTTACCCAGAAGGTACTCGCGTACAGGCTCGCGTTACCAACCTGACCGACTACGGCTGCTTCGCTGAGCTGGAAGAAGGCGTTGAAGGTCTGGTACACGTTTCCGAAATGGACTGGACCAACAAGAACATCCACCCGTCGAAAGTCGTTCAGGTTGGCGACGAAGTGGAAGTCATGGTTCTGGACATCGACGAAGAGCGTCGTCGTATCTCCCTGGGCATCAAGCAGTGCAAGTCCAACCCATGGGAAGACTTCTCCGGCCAGTTCAACAAGGGTGACAAGATCACCGGTACCATCAAGTCGATCACCGACTTCGGTATCTTCATTGGTCTGGACGGCGGCATCGACGGCCTGGTTCACCTGTCCGACATCTCCTGGAACGAAACCGGCGAAGAAGCCGTGCGTCGTTTCAAGAAGGGCGACGAGCTGGAAACTGTCATCCTGTCGGTTGACCCAGAGCGCGAGCGCATCTCCCTGGGCATCAAGCAGCTGGAAGACGATCCGTTCTCCAACTTCGTTGCTGTCAATGACAAGGGCGCTATCGTCAAGGGCATCGTGAAAGAAGTTGACGCCAAAGGCGCCATCGTCACCCTGGCCGACGACATCGAAGCCACTCTGAAAGCTTCCGAAATCAGCCGTGACCGCGTTGAAGACGCGCGTAACGTTCTGAAGGAAGGCGAAGAGATCGAAGCTAAGATCATCAGCGTTGACCGCAAGTCCCGCGTTATCAGCCTGTCGATCAAATCGAAAGACGACGCTGAAGAGCGCGAAGCTATCCAGAGCCTGAAAAACGCTCCGGAAGCTGCTGCCGACACCACCATGGCTGCGCTGCTGCGCGAAGCAATGGCCAAGCAGAACTGAGTTCTGTTTGATCGGTAAAAAGGGCGACCCTCGGGTCGCCCTTTTTTTTGCTCCGCAACCAAGCGGCGCGGCGAATGGCGCTGCCGGGTCACGCCAGCGTCAGGCTGACGCCCTCCATTGTAGGAGTGGGTTCACCCGCGAATAGGCCGGACCTGCCGGCCAAGCTCCCCCGGTCATTCACCGTCGCAGCCGCCACCGCATTCGCCGGCAAGCCCGCTCCTGCATCAATCGGTGGTGTCGCCACCCCATTGTGGGCGCGGGCTCACCCGCGAATCAGGCAGCGCTGGCCTTTGCGCGTGGTAGACCATTCTTGAATTACTTCAATCTTGAATTTTTTTATTAAGTCAAGATCCACCCTGTTCAAATCCTTCCCAGCGTGCTACAAACTGGTTAAGCAATGATCTAGCTGCTTGATAACGAAGGGAAAAATATGACGAAGTCGGAGCTGATCGAACGTATTGTCACCCATCAGGGGCTGCTCTCGTCCAAGGACGTGGAGCTGGCCATCAAGACCATGCTTGAACAGATGTCGCAATGCCTGGCTACCGGCGATCGCATCGAGATCCGCGGTTTTGGCAGCTTCTCGCTGCACTATCGCGCCCCCCGCGTGGGCCGTAACCCAAAGACCGGCCAATCGGTCAGCCTTGAAGGCAAGTTCGTGCCGCACTTCAAGCCCGGCAAAGAGCTGCGTGATCGGGTCAATGAAGAAGACGAGGCTGAAGCCTGATCTACCAAGGAGAGAATTCTGATGCGTAACCTCAAGCGCGCCCTGGCGGCTGTGTTCGTGCTGCTGTTGGCGGCTGTGGTGCTGTTCTTCGTGCTGGAGAACCAGCAAGCCGTGTCATTGGTCCTGTTCGGTTGGGCTGCACCCGCCATGCCGGTTGCTGTCCTGGTATTGGCTGCCTTGGTCATTGGCCTGGCAGTCGGGCCGTTGCTGGGGGCCTACGGCGTGCAGCGCAGCAAGCGCAAGATCAGGGCTTCTGCCCGTCAGGCGGCACTGAACGGCAACTAAGGAAATATCCTACACCTTCTAAAGAAAGGTTCGCCTATGCTTGCGTCGGCCGTCATGGAGTAATAGTCCACTTCATTTTCGGTCCAGGCGAGTGTGCGCAGCATGGAATATCCCAGCCTTTCCCATCACGGTGGTACCCGCGGTGTCACCGGGTCCTGTCACCAACTGCACCTCGGCCCATCCACCAGTTTGCTGGTCGATTGCGGGCTGGAACAGGGGGCTGATGCGCCGCCCGGCGCAGAATCCGCCCCCCTCGGTTTTGATATCCAAGGCATTCAGGCCCTGGTCATCACCCATGTCCATCTCGACCATGTTGGGCGCATCCCTGCGCTGCTGGCAGCGGGTTACCGTGGTCCTATCCTGTGCAGCGAGCCCTCGGCCCGGCTGCTGCCGCTGGTACTGGAAGACGCCTACAAGCTGAGCATCAGCAGCGAGCCTGCGCAGGTGGCGCGCTATCTCGATTTCCTCCGTGACCTTATCGTGCCGCTGCCCTTCGAGCAGTGGCACACGGTGCTCGAGCGCCCTGGTCTTGCCTGCCGTATTCGTCTGCAGCGTGCAGGGCATCTGCTGGGTTCCGCTTATGTCGAGTGCGATATGCAGCATGAGCAAACCAACAGCCGTTACGTGTTCTCTGGCGATCTGGGCGCTTGTGGCAACCCGCTGCTGCGCCCGGTGCAGCCCCCGGAGCGTGCTGACGTACTGGTGCTGGAAAGTACCTACGGCGACCGCCTGCACCCACAGGCAGGCGACCGCCGTCAGCGGCTGGAAGACGCCATCGACCGTGCCCTCGCCGACAAGGGCACCCTCCTGATTCCTGCATTCAGTCTTGGCCGTACCCAGGAGCTGCTGTACGAGCTGGAAGACATTCTGCACCGCAAGGCCCTGCTGAATACCATCGGTCCGGCCCCGGACGGGGAGCCGATCGACTGGTCACAGTTGCCCATCATCCTCGATTCGCCGTTGGCGCAGCGCATCACCGGTGTGTACCGGGAGCTACACGAATACTGGAATGCAGAAGCCAGGGCGCGTGTTGCAGCAGGGCGCGATCCACTCGGCTTCAGCCAACTGATCAGCGTGGACACCCATGCCCGCCACCAGCAGGTGGTCAACTACCTCAAGAGCACAGGGCGCCCTGCGATCGTGATCGCCGGCAACGGCATGTGTTCGGGTGGGCGCATCGTCAATTACCTCAAGGCCATGCTGGGGGATCCGCGGCATGAGGTGATGTTTGTGGGGTATCAGGCCAAGGGGACGCCGGGGGCGGTGATACAGGCTAGCGAAGGAGCGCAAGGCTTTGTGCAGGTTGATCTGGATGGGCGGATGTATGCGGTACGGCTTAAGGTCATGAATTTTGCTGGCTTTGCAGGGCATGCAGATCAGCTTGGGCTCGTGCGCTTCGCTTTGCAGGGGCAGTCACCTGCAGGACGAGTATTACTTGTACATGGTGAGGCAAGGGCCAAGCGGCAACTACTACAGGCAATGCGCAACAGCGCTGTTGCTTCGAGCGTCACATTGGAAGTTGGTATACCAAAATAGAAGAACAGACCAATGACATTTTTCCGGAACTTTTCGAGCCAAGCGATCTCTACTTCAACCCTAAACGAACGCTCTGAAAACGGGTTACCAGATTTTATATTGATTGTATAGTCAAAAAGCAAAGCTATTCAATTGATATCTATTCGCATCTATGGAGGTGGATTGCCGTCACTCTTGCTATTGCTTTCGTATGGGATATCCTAGCGCTGAAGAGCCTGCTGGTATGAGGAGTGCCTCGAGCAGCACTCTTTGGGTAGTGAATTTCCCCCCTCTGCGGATGCTGTTCGACCCCGTTGTATTTATTTACCCCTCGTTTGTTGGTTGTTGGCTAGGCGGTTGGGCAGGGGCGAATGCAGCAGTGCAAGTGAAGACTAGGAAAACATTGAATGGCTAGCGAGCAATACCGTGGTGGCGAGGAAGTTGATCTAAGCGAGCTATTCAAAAGCTTGTTGGAACAAAAGTTTTTAATATTCGGGCTAACGATCGTTTTGTTGCTGTTGGCAGTATTTTACGCTTTTACTCGCCAGCCTATCTATCAGGCTGATCTTGCAATCGTAGCGCCTTCTCATAACGATATTTCTGCCATTAATTATGGCCGCGGTGAAGCAACTGGCCTGCCGTTGATTTCTGTTAGGGAAGTATACGATTTATATGCGCGATTGCTTTATTCGGAAAATGCGCGACGCCAGGTGTTTGAAGAAGTCTATCTCCCCTCGCTTCCTGAAAGCGAGAGAACGATGTCCCAGAATGTGATGTTCAAACAATTTTCTCGCTCGTTTGTAATCAGCAAAGCGGGTGATGATGCGGCTGCACGCTATGTGATCAGCGTCTCTTATTCTGACCCAGCGGTAGCGGTGAAGTGGGCAGATACATTGGCAGATACCGCCGCTGAAATGACCAAGAACGAGTTGGTGAAGAATGCCGTTTCAGATGCTTCCTTGCGTGCCGTCATGTTGGATAGAGAAATCTCCGGCAAACGTGAGGTGGCGCGTAAGGAGAGGGAAGATCGGCTGAGTAAGTTGAAAGAGGCGCTGTCAATTGCCTTGGCTGTGGGCTTAAAGAAGCCTCCTATTATTACGGGGAGTGCCTCGGAGTTATCGGCGCGAATGGATGGGGATCTTGCATATATGCGTGGTAGTGATGCTATTCATGCCGAAATAGATAATATGGAGAAGCGTAACTCGGATGACCCGTATATTGATAACTTGCGTCAGCTTGAAGAGCGTATGGCATTTTATCGGAATTTTAAGGTGAACGGGGATGCTTTTCGTGTTTATCAGCGAGATGGGGTGCTTGCGGTGCCTGATCAGCCCGTTAAGCCAAGGAAATTGTTGATTATATTGGGCGGGCTCGTGCTGGGGTTAGGTCTGGGAATATTCATTGCGCTGTTTCGGTTTTTCGTGCGTGGAAAGAAAGAGCGATTTGCGTAACGAATGGCTTGGCTCAGGTGCTGGCTGATGTGGTAAAAGGGGCGTAAATTGAACTTGAGTCAGGTTAAAATACTTTATAAAAACAACCTGAAAGTGGTTAGTAATTACCTGCATATGACGGCATTGCAGGTCATGAACTCTTTCTTTTATCTCCTCATCTATCCCTATGTTATTCATCGGCTTGGGGTGGAAAATTTTGGGCTGTATGTATTTGCATCCGGTGTTGCCATGTATTTCATGGTGCTTGTGAATTTTGGCTTCGATATTCATGCAGCAAAGCTAGTATCGCTTGAGCAAGATAACAAGCTCGGGCATGGCAGCCTGATGGCTCGCGTGTTGTTGGCCAAAAGCTGGTTAGTCTGTGTCGCCACGGCAATATTCTTGCTGTTGATGATGGTTTTCGAATTTATGCGTGAGCATTGGCAGGTGTTTGTCATGGCCTATGCCAATGTATTGTCCAGTGTGCTTCTGCCGCAGTGGTACTTCCATGGTATGCAGAAGATGAAGGTTTTAACGACTATTCAGCTTGTATTGAAGCTGTTGTCATTGCCGTTAATCTTTCTGCTAGTTACCCAAGAAGGGGACGTAGTGTTCTACACTGCGATTACTGTCGGGGTCAACATACTTGCCAGCCTGCTGGCATTTCTAGTTGCAAGTCGGGGGTGTGAGCGCCCTGTGTTTCCGGCGGGTAAGGAGGTAACGGCATTGTTGTTGGAAGTGCAGCCGTTTTTCTGGTCTACAGCGGCCAACACATTTAAGCAGAAAAGTATTGAAATTATTATTGGTAGTCTCTTCGGTATGCGAGAGGTTGCGATCTATGACCTTGCGAACAAGATTTTTTCGGTGCCGAGCCTGTTGGCGTCAAATATTAATGCGGCATTGTTCCCTGCTCTGATTCGCAGTGCACGACGTGAATTGATTAGCAAGATCATAAAGATTGAGCTCGGCGTCGGCCTGCTGTGCATCTTGTCGGTTGTGGTTGGTGGGTATTGGGTGGTGGCGTTTATTGCGCCGCCAGGCATGGAGCAGGCATATTACCTATCGATCCTGCTCAGCATCAGTATCTTGACCTACCTCATTGTCGGTAGTCATATTTATTTTATCTATGTGCCAAACCAGTGTTATAGTCTAGTGCTAAAAAATCAGATCGTTTCGATCATCTCATTCTATTGCTTTTGTGCGTTTTACTTGAGCGTCCATTGGGATATAAGTTCTGTTGTGCTCGGTTTGGTGAGCTCAGCCATGCTTGAAATTGCATACAGCTACAGTCTCGTAAAAAAAGTGCCTGAATATCAATAGGTTGTCTGGATTTGACGCCCGGTCAAGAAGTGAAAGGTAGGCGATTTTATGGAAAGATTCGACGTTCCGGTGGCTTTGTTCTTGTTCAAGCGCATCGACAAACCCCTGGAAATAATCAAGCAGCTTGCCAAAATCGCTCCTGCGCGTCTTTACCTGCTCTCTGATGGTGGGCGAACCGACGACGAGCGGACTCAGGTATCTGAGTGTCGTGACGCGATTGAGCGCGCCATTACCTGGGAGTGCGAAGTCGTAAAAAAATATGAGCCTCAGAACGTAGGTGTTTACGAAAATATTGCTGGCGGCGCAAAGTGGGTGCTGCAGCGAGAGCCGTTTGCCATTTTTTTGGAAGACGATAATTTTCCGGAGATTACCTTTTTTCAGTTCTGCAAAGAGCTATTAAAAAGATACGAGAGCGATACTCGGGTCTTGTGGATTTGCGGTACGAACTATCTAAAGACGTATGCGCCGCAAGATGGTTCCAGTTATGTATTTACCAAGAACATGATGCCATGTGGTTGGGCGTCATGGGCGAGTAAGTTCATACCCTTCTATGACGGTGAGCTTGCCCTGTGGCAAGACCCCTATGTGCGTGATCGTATTCGTAAGGAATATGCATACGAGAAACTCTACTATCAGGATCGGTACAATGTCGAGTATGAATTGGATGCCAAGTCCAAGACTGGACGGTTCTATTCGTGGGACTACCAAATGAGTTTTTCCATTCGTGCCCATAATTTGTACGGCATTGTGCCGATGTACAATCAGATTACCAATATTGGAGTAGACAATCATTCGACGCACGGTGGCACATCAATGGAGGATGTAATGACCGAGCGATTCTGCGGTTTGCCAACACGGCCTCTGGAATTTCCGTTAAAGCACCCGAAGACGTTGTTGATTGACGATGCCTTTGAGGTTGCTGTTGCCAAAATTATCCTCCATCCGAAGTTTTTTTCCGCAAAATCAAGACTTTCTCGGGTGGTTCGGAAAATGCTTGGTATACGTAAGACAGAAAGTATTCTGGGTTACTTAAAGAGCAAGTTTGCCTGAGCCATGGCGACGATACAGAGCAGGTATCTCTCGATTATTTTGTCCGTCCCAGTGTTCCTGCTGATGTGGGCGCTGTACGGGTGGAATACCTGGAATGGTGATCGTGACGGTTATGAGCTATATTATAATACGCGTGTTACCCTGGCCAGTTGGGGTAAGGAAGTTGGATATGGCTATCTCAATATACTAGCTAAGCAGGCGGGCATATCATTTGGCGAGTTCCAGGTTGCCCTTTCACTTGTGACGCTGCTGCTTGTATATCGCTACATCCTGAAAAAAGCTATTGCACCCGTGGCATCAATGCTGGCTTATTTCGTTTGCTTCTTCGCGTTAGATTTTGTATTGATGCGAAATTTTCTAGCGTTTGCCATATGTTTACAGGCGATGTTGTACTTGTATGAAGGTGGCTGGCGGGGCCGCCTCGCCTACGCGTTGCTAATTTTGCTGGCGACCAGTATCCATCAGTCATCGCTTGTTTACATGGTATTCGTCGTAGTGCCTCTTGGGCGGGTGCTACCGTTGGCTCGTCTTATTTCGTTCTACTGCATTTTTATATCTGCTTACGTGATGGTTCGTTATTTTGTAACGCTTCCAGATTCGATAGCTGCGCACTTCAGTTATTACGCTACTTCATTGAAAAGTTCGATTTTCAATTCGGCTGTTCATTTGCTTTCGGTGTTGGCTTTGCTGGTGGTTGCGCTGGCGGAGCGGAAATATTTGTTGCGTGGTATGGCGGCTGACGAGCGTGATAAAGAGTTAATTTTCATTTGTAATGTCAACTGTTTGTCACTGCTTTTTATTCCGCTGTATTTTGAATCTGAAATTTTTATTAGGTTGCTTCGTTTTGTGCTTTTCTTCAATTTATTACATTGTGTTAATGCGTTGTTTGTGTGGAGGAGAAGTTATTTTCCTGTCTTGTGTTACTTGTCGTTCTTGATGCTCTACCTCATCTTGTTTTTTTTGGTGCCCGTGGCTGAATATTCGGTGATACCGCTGTTCAAGAATAATGCACTGTTGGGGCTGGGATAATGGGGCGCATATAGTGGAGCAGATTCTGGTGCATGCAAGGGTCGACGTTCAGGTTGAGGCGAATTTATGAGAGTAGTGTTTCTGGGGGGCGTGTTCACAGATGCTGACCGTGAAGCAATTGTCAGCTATTCACTGGGTAGCATTCAGTTTGCGGCGGACACACTGCAGAAAAACTATATCCGTGGTTTCAGCGAGAGCCCTGAGATTAGCGGGATAACGGTGGTCAATCTTCCGTTTATAGGTGCGTACCCGCGAAGGTATAAGGAAATGTTCTATTCGCCCGCAGTTGCGCTAGAACAGATGAATGGAGCCACCGTCAAAAATAAGTCCTTTTTCAATCTGACGATCATCAAGAACCTGCACAAGGTGATGGTTGCCTATCGTGGCATACAAGACAGCCTGCCAAAAGGCGGAGGGGAGCGCACGTTACTGGTCTGTTATTCGATGCATCTCCCGTTTCTTGTTGCGTGCAGGTTGATCCGTGCAATGCGTAGAGATGTGGATTTTTGCGTGATTGTACCGGACCTTCCAGAGTATATGGCAGCTCGCTCCGGCCTGACTAAACTTGTCTTTCAGGGTTTGGCGCGCATTTCATACCGAATTGTCAATGGGGCCGACAGTGTCGTCGCGATCACTGATGCGATGCTTGACGTATTTTCTCCAAAACTCAAAAAGGTTGTTGTTGAAGGTATAGCAGACAGTGATTATGTCAGCCGCCCGACTTCGTCCGTGCGCAAGCCCTATTTCTTGTATAGCGGCACCTTGGACAGGCGATATGGAATTCGCAAGTTGGTGGACGCATTCCTCGCATCCAATGTTGATAATTATGAGCTTTATATTTGTGGGGATGGCGATGATCGTGCCAATGTGGAAAGCGTTTCCGCAGCCAATTGTAGAGTAAAGTACCTGGGGCAGTTGGACAGAAACGCTGTTCTGAAGTTGCAGCGGGAAGCGACGTTGCTAATTAACCCGCGTGATAATGAGTCGGCGTTTACTAAGTACTCGTTTCCATCGAAGATAATTGAGTACATGTCTTCGGGTGTGCCGGTCATGATGTATGCGCTTGACGGTATACCTAAAGAATATTATCGTTTTTGCTACCTGGTTCCACCCGGCCCAGAGGGGCTGAAAGAGATGATAGCCAAGGTGGCCTCGCTCGATGCCGATGAGCTCAGCGAAATGGGGTTGTTGGCAAAAAAATTTGTTGCAGATCATAAAATGCCCAGTGCTCAGATCGCCAAGGTGCTGGAAGCCATAAAAGGGAAAACCTATGTTTGAAGGCAAGAAGTTACTCATCACCGGCGGAACCGGATCGTTTGGCAATGCCGTTCTCAAGCGCTTTCTGGATACTGAGATTGCAGAAATCCGCATTTTCAGTCGAGACGAGAAGAAACAAGATGACATGCGCAAGCGATATGGCAGCTCTAAGCTGAAGTTTTATATCGGGGATGTGCGTGATTATCAGAGCCTTTTGAACGCGACACGAGGTGTTGATTACATCTTTCATGCGGCCGCGCTGAAGCAGGTTCCATCCTGCGAGTTTCACCCCATGGAGGCGGTCAAAACCAATGTGATTGGTACCGAAAACCTTCTGGAAGCAGCTATCCAGAACGAAGTACGTCGGGTTGTTTGCCTGAGTACTGACAAGGCGGTTTACCCGATCAACGCCATGGGTATTTCCAAGGCGATGATGGAAAAGGTGATGGTTGCAAAATCACGTAACGTCGATGAGAAAAAAACCGTGATTTGCGGCACGCGCTACGGCAATGTGATGGCTTCTCGCGGTTCGGTCATCCCGCTGTTCATCGAGCAGATTCGTGCCGGGCAGGCGTTGACACTGACTGACCCTAACATGACGCGATTCATGATGACCTTGTCCGATGCCGTCGACCTGGTGCTGTATGCCTTTGAGCACGGTAACAACGGCGACTTGTTTGTGCAGAAAGCGCCTGCAGCAACCATCGAAGTGCTGGCCAAGGCGCTGACCGAATTGGTTGGCAAGCCGCAGCACCCGATCAATGTGATCGGTACCCGTCATGGCGAAAAACTCTACGAAGCCCTGCTGAGCCGGGAAGAGCTGGTATGTGCCGAGGACATGGGGGATTACTACCGTGTGCCGCCAGATCTGCGTGACTTGAACTATGCGAAGTTTGTAGAAGAGGGCGAGACCCGTCTCTCAATTACCGAGGACTATAACTCCCACAACACCCAGCGCCTTGATGTTGCCGGGATGCAGCAGCTGCTGCGCAAACTGGACTTTATTCGCGCCATCGAACGCGGCGAGCATGCCACCCCGGAGGAGTGAAGCGATGAAAGTACTGGTCACAGGGGCAAATGGATTCGTAGGGCGCAACCTGCTGGTGCACCTTGGCGAGCGCAAGGATATCGAGGTAGTGCTTTTCACTCGGGAGCATGCCCTTGAGTCGCTGCCCGAAAAGGTTCGTGATGTGGACTTTGTATTCCATCTGGCGGGAATAAACCGGCCTAAAGACCCCGAGGAGTTCAAGGTTGGCAATGCTGACCTGACCTTGGAACTGTGCCGGGCTATCAAGGGAACTGGGCGGCAGATTCCTGTCCTCTATACTTCGTCGAGCCAGGCTGAACTGGATAACGCCTACGGTGCCAGCAAGCGTGGCGCGGAAGAGGCTCTGTCCGAGTTACAGTCGCAGCATGGCTCGGCCGTGCATCTGTTCCGCCTGCCTAACGTATTTGGCAAGTGGGCACGGCCGAACTATAACTCGGCTGTGGCAACGTTTTGCCACAACATCGTGCATGGCTTGGACATCACCATCAATGACCCTCATGCGCTTATCAATCTCGTTTACATCGATGATGTAATCAAAGCATTTGTCCAGGTGCTAGATGGAGAGAAGTCCGGCACGCCTTTTGCTGAAGTAGAGCCGCAGTACAGCATCACGGTGGGGGAACTGGCAGACCTGCTACGTACCTTCCGCGACAGCCGTGAGAGCATGGTCACGGAGGCAGTGGGTACCGGCTTGATACGAGCCCTTTATTCGACCTACCTGAGCTACGTCCCCCCCGAGAGTTTCACCTATAAGGTGCCCAAGCATGGCGACCCGCGAGGCGTGTTTGTCGAAATGCTAAAAACCAAGGACAGTGGCCAGTTTTCCTACTTCACCGCGCACCCGGGCATCACCCGAGGCGGCCATTACCACCACACAAAGACAGAAAAGTTTTTGGTGATCAAAGGTAAGGCGTGTTTTCGCTTCCGTCATGTGGTGTCAGGGGCGTTCCACGAACTGTTCACCTCTGGCGAAGAGCCGGAGATTGTCGAGACTGTCCCGGGCTGGACCCACGACATCACCAACGTCGGTGATGACGAGATGATCGTCATGCTTTGGGCCAACGAAATTTTCGACCGTGAGAACCCTGATACCTACGCTCGGCCAGTAGGCACCGAAGCCTGAACGGGCCCGAGAGGATGAACTGATGAAAAAACTGAAAGTTGTCACTGTTGTTGGCACCCGCCCGGAGATCATCCGGCTATCGCGGGTGATTGCGCGTCTGGATGAATACTGCGAGCACATTCTGGTTCACACCGGCCAGAACTATGACTACGAGCTTAATGAGATCTTCTTCCAGGACTTGGGCATCCGCAAACCTGATCATTTCCTGAACGCTGCAGGCGCGAGTGGGGCTGAAACCATCGGTAATGTGATCATCGCGGTGGACAAAGTGCTGGCCGAGGTCAAGCCGGAGGCCTTGTTGGTCCTGGGTGACACCAACAGCTGCATGGCGGTGTTGCCCGCCAAGCGCCGGAAGATCCCGACCTTTCACATGGAGGCGGGTAACCGGTGCTTCGACATGCGTGTTCCGGAAGAAATCAACCGCCGCATCGTTGATCATACCGCTGATATAAATCTCACCTACAGCACCATCGCCCGTGATTACTTGCTACGCGAAGGTCTTCCAGCCGATCAGATCGTCAAAACCGGCAGCCCTATGTTCGAAGTGCTTGAGCACTATCGCAAAGGTATCGAGGCGTCGGACGTTCTGCAACGCCTAGGATTAGAGCCGGGTAAGTTCTTTGTCGTGAGCGCTCACCGCGAAGAGAACATCGATTCCGACAAGAATTTCCTTAAGCTGGTGGATGTACTTAATACAGTGGCAGCAGAGTATGCACTGCCGGTAATCGTCTCTACCCACCCGCGCACGCAGAAACGAGTTGATGCTATGGGTATCAACTTCCACGCCAACGTGCGTTTGCTGAAACCACTAGGGTTCAAGGATTACAACAAGCTGCAGTCCGAAGCCCGCGCCGTGCTTTCTGACAGTGGCACGATCAACGAGGAAGCCTCTATTCTAAACTTCCCCGCATTGAACATTCGCGAAGCGCACGAACGGCCTGAAGGGATGGAAGAGGCTGCGGCGATGATGGTGGGTCTTGAGGTCGAGCGCGTACTGCAAGGCCTGGGCATCCTCGAACGGCAGGCGCGAGGCGCTATACGCGACCTGCGTCTGGTTTACGATTACAGCATGCCCAATGTTTCCGACAAGGTTGTGCGAATTTTGCACAGCTATACCGACTACGTGAATCGCGTGGTATGGAAGCGCTACTGAACCGGAAGCTATCGATGCCAGCTGAAAAAATGCGTGTACTGATTGTAACGCAGTACTTCTGGCCGGAGAACATGCGGATCAATGATATGGTCCGCGACTTCACTGCCAGGGGGCATGAAGTGACGGTACTGACCGGCCTCCCCAACTACCCAGAGGGGCGTGTTTTCCAAGACTATAAAACCAACCCAGAAGCCTATTCATTCTACGAGGGGGCGCAGGTTGTTCGTGTGCCGCTGGTACCCCGTGGCACACGTAGTGTGCAACTGGTGCTCAATTATCTGTCGTTCTGCGTGCTCGCATCTTTGATGGGGGCCTTTAAGTTGCGCGGGCGCAAGTTCGATGCTGTCTTCGTCTATGCCGTTTCTCCCATTCTTGCGGCGATACCAGCTGTCGTAATCGGGCGGTTGAAACGTGCACCGGTTTTTGTCTGGGTTCTCGACCTGTGGCCGGAGACATTGCGCGCGGTTAACGTCATCCACGACCAACGATTGCTGGGTTTGGT
Organism: Pseudomonas sp. JR33AA; assembly: GCF_021378985.1. Taxonomy (NCBI): domain Bacteria; kingdom Pseudomonadati; phylum Pseudomonadota; class Gammaproteobacteria; order Pseudomonadales; family Pseudomonadaceae; genus Pseudomonas; species Pseudomonas sp. JR33AA. The sequence goes on along the minus strand of NZ_JAJSAW010000002.1, from coordinate 92,752 downwards.
AGGCAAGGCGGTTTCGTGGATCTACAACCGCACTGATTATCTGCTGTTGCAGTCCCGTGGCTTTTTCGACAACGTGCGTCGGTATTGCACACGGAATATCGAGGACGACCGGTTGGTATACTTCCCCAGTTGGGCTGAAGACGACTTTTCGGCCTCGATGGACAAGCCCTGTACGCTCATAGCTCAGGACAACTCGGTATTTACGGTCGTTTTCGCTGGCAACATCGGTGAAGCGCAAGATTTTCCGGCTGTCCTTGACGCCGCGCAGGCGTTACGTGGTGAGGTTCCTGTTCGCTGGGTCATCGTCGGGGACGGTCGCATGAGCGTCTGGCTGGCCGAGGAGGTGCGCAATCGCGGTCTGGACAACGTGCATTTGTTGGGGCGCCATCCTCTTGATGCCATGCCGCCCCTATTTGCCCAAGCTGACGCCTTGTTGGTTTCCTTACGCACCAACGACGTGTTCGAGCAGACCATACCTGGCAAAGTGCAGGCCTATCTGGCTTCTGGTAGGCCGGTACTGGGCATGATTAATGGTGAGGCTGCTCGGGTCATCAACGAGTCTGGTGCAGGTTACGCCTGTGCATCTGGCGATGGCGAAGCGTTAGCAGCCATTACTCGAAAGATGGCCATGCTTGCACCTGAGCAGCGCCAGGCAATGGGGGATAGCGGTCGGCGTTTTTATGAACAGGAATTCGCTCGCCATGTGCTGCTGACACGTCTTGAGCAGTTGTTTGGCAGTGCCACCTTACGAAGGACAACCTGATGAACCACCGTGTATTTCTCACCGGAGCCAGTGGCTTCGTGGGCAGTGCCGTATTGCAAAGGCTGTTGGCCGACGGCATGCCCATCGTGGCTACGATTCGTGGCAACAGTTCTCCCCTACCGCCCGCGGTAGAGGCGGTGTCCTTCGATTCGTTTGAAGAAGCATGTCAATGGGGCCAAGCGCTGCTCGGCTGCGATACGGTGATTCATTGTGCAGCTCGTGTTCATGTGATGAATGATACCGAGGCCGACCCGCTTGCTGCATTTCGCAAGATCAACGTGCAGGGCACCATGAACCTTGCCCGGCAAGCAGTCGCAGCAGGAGTAAAACGCTTCGTTTTTGTCAGCTCGATCAAGGTCAATGGCGAGGAGACTGCACTCGGGCAGCCCTATACCGCGCACGACCGCCCACAACCTCAAGACCCATATGGTATCTCGAAGATGGAAGCGGAGGCCGAATTGTGGGCATTGGCGAAAGCGTCCGGGCTGGAAGTCGTAATCATACGGCCGGTGCTGGTGTATGGCCCTGGCGTCAAAGCAAACTTCCAGGCCATGATGCGTTGGTTGAGTAAGGGGGTGCCATTGCCGTTCGGGGCCATTGACAATCGACGTAGCCTGGTTGCACTCGACAATCTCGTTGACCTTATAACGACCTGCATTGACCACCCAGCGGCCGCAAACCAGGTTTTTCTGGTAAGTGACGGAGAGGACCTTTCCACCACTGCACTTCTTCGCCGTATGGCCCAAGCATTGGGCGCACCGGCGCGGTTGCTACCCGTACCAAGCTGGATACTCAGCGGTGGCGCCAAACTGTTGGGTCGGACGGCGCTTTCCAAAAGGCTATGTGGGTCATTGCAAGTGGATATCGAAAAAACGCGTAAGGTACTCGGTTGGCAACCTCCGGTGAGTGTCGATGCGGCGCTCAGGGCGACTGCCCAACATTTTCAGGAATCGTCGAACAAATGATGCTTTGGTGGCTTCTACCCGCGGTGCTGCTGTGCTCGTTAGCGATGACCGGCACATTGAGACGTTATGCTTTGGCCAAGAACATTATCGATGTCCCCAATGCCCGAAGCTCACATTCAGTCCCCACACCTCGTGGCGGTGGGGTGTCGATTGTCGTCGCTTTTCTGGCCGCGTTGGCAGTGATGGCATTCCAGCCTGAGGGGCAGACTGAAGCGTTGGTTGCACTGGGTGGCGCGGGGGCGTTGATCGCCGCGCTTGGTTTTATGGACGACCACGGGCATATCGCCGCTCGTTGGCGATTGCTGGGGCACTTTGCCGCGGCCATCTGGATTTTGTTCTGGATGGGCGGGTTGCCCGCACTGCAGGTGTTCGGTTGGTCGCTCGACCTTGGGTGGGCTGGTGCAGTATTGGCGGCGATATACCTGGTCTGGCTGCTCAACCTGTACAACTTCATGGATGGTATCGATGGCATTGCGAGTGTCGAGGCAATCACTGTTTGTCTGGGGGCCAGTCTGCTTTACTGGTTGAGTGGGCAGTGGAGTATGACGGCCCTGCCACTCTTGCTGGCTGCGGCAGTGTCGGGCTTTTTGTTCTGGAACTTCCCGCCCGCAAAAATCTTCATGGGTGATGCTGGCAGTGGTTTTCTTGGAATTATCCTGGGGGGGCTGTCCCTACAAGCAGCGTGGCTGTCTTCCCAGCTGTTCTGGTGCTGGCTGATCTTGTTGGGAGTCTTCATTGTTGACGCCAGCTATACGTTGGTTCGCCGTGTGTTGCGCGGAGACAAGGTTTATGAAGCTCATCGCAGTCATGCTTATCAGTTCGCATCTCGTCGTCACGGCAGGCACCTGCCAGTAACCTTGGCGGTCACCGCATTGAATCTGTTCTGGTTGCTGCCGATGGCGCTGTGCGTTTTGTTGTTGGGCCTAGACGGTGTCCTGGGGCTGATCGTCGCCTACATACCTCTGGCGCTGATTGCAGTCTATTACCGCGCGGGTAGCCTGGAATAGCTGTTGTACTGCAGAACTGTTGAAGAATCGGTTAATACAATCAAAAAAGAACGCTGGGAGCCTATGAACAAAGTACGCAAAAAACTGCTCGGGTTACCGCGTAGACAGAAGCGTCTGTTGCAGGTGCTGACAGATGTAGTGCTGGTATGGATTGCACTGTGGATGGCATTTGTGGTGCGTTTGGGCATAGACGACATGGCCAACCCCTTGATTGACCACACCTGGTTGTTCCTTTGCGCGCCTGTGGTCTCGATTCCTCTGTTTATCCGTTTTGGTTTGTACCGCGCCGTCATGCGCTATTTCGGCAATGACGCTCTGATTGCCATCATCAAGGCCGTTACGCTGTCCGCATTGCTTTTGGGGTTCATCATTTACTGGGCCAGCAACCACCAGAACGTCGTCCCGCGCTCAATCACCTTCAACTACTGGTGGCTTAGCCTGATCATGATCGGCGGGCTGCGCCTGGCCATGCGCCAGTACTTCCTGGGCGACTGGTTTGCCGCAGCCGCGCAACATGTACCGTTCGCCCAACGTGATGATGGCCTGCCCAGAGTCGCCATCTATGGTGCAGGTGCCGCCGGGAACCAGCTGGTCGCCGCCTTGCGCATGGACCGGGCCATGCGCCCTGTGGCATTCATCGATGACGATCCCAGCATCAGTGATCGCGTGATTGCAGGGCTGCAGGTTTACCGTCCAGAGCAACTTGAACAGATGATAAATGTGACAGGAGCCCAGGAGATTCTGCTGGCCATCCCGTCATCCACGCGTACCCGTCGGAGGGAGATTCTTAACTTCCTGGAAGGCTATCCGCTCCATGTTCGCAGTGTGCCAGGCATCATGGACCTGGCCAGCGGCCGGGTGAAAGTCGATGATATTCAGGAGGTCGACATTGGCGACTTGCTAGGGCGCGATACAGTGCCTGCTCAGGCTGACCTCCTGGAACGCTGCATCGCCGAGCAAACGGTGTTGGTGACCGGGGCTGGCGGTTCTATTGGTTCAGAGCTCTGTCGGCAGATTTTGGGGCAGGCGCCCAAATACTTGCTGCTTTTCGACCACAGCGAATTCAACCTCTACAGCATCCTCTCCGAGTTGGAGCAGCGCGTTGCCCGTGAATCCCTTACGGTCAGCCTGATACCCATCCTGGGCTCGGTGCGCAATCAGTCCCAGCTACTCGACATCATGCGCACCTGGCACGTCGACACTGTCTATCACGCAGCTGCCTATAAGCACGTGCCGATGGTGGAGCACAATATCACCGAAGGCCTGATGAATAATGTCATTGGCACACTGCACACTGCCCAGGCCGCGTTGCAGGCCGGGGTTGCCAACTTCGTGCTGATTTCCACCGACAAGGCCGTGCGCCCCACCAATGTGATGGGCAGCACCAAGCGTTTGGCCGAAATGACCCTGCAGGCGCTGAGCCGCGAGGTGGCGCCGGTGCTGTTTGGCGACAGCAGCAACGTTTCGCAGGTGAACAAGACCCGCTTCACCATGGTGCGCTTCGGTAACGTGCTGGGGTCATCGGGGTCGGTGATCCCACTGTTCCACAAGCAGATCAAGGCGGGCGGCCCGCTTACCGTCACCCACCCCAAGATCACCCGCTACTTCATGACCATTCCCGAGGCCGCGCAGCTGGTAATTCAGGCCGGCTCCATGGGCAAGGGGGGCGACGTGTTCGTGCTGGACATGGGCGAGCCGGTAAAAATAGTGGAACTGGCCGAGAAGATGATTCACCTGTCTGGCTTCAGTGTGCGCTCCGAGCGTAACCCGATGGGTGATATTGCCATCGAGTTCACCGGGTTGCGGCCGGGGGAGAAGCTGTATGAAGAGCTGCTGATCGGCGATAACGTCATTGCTACCCGTCACCCGATGATCATGAGTGCCAACGAAGACTTCCTGCCCTGGGATACGCTCAAGGAGTTCCTGCGCCAACTGATGGCGGCAGCGGCGGTTGATGACTTTGTGCGGGTACGGCAGTTGCTGCGCGAAACGGTGAGCGGCTATTCGCCGGAAGGCGAGATTGTCGACTGGATTTACCAGCAGCGGCGCCTGGAGCCCTGACCTTGCTTTGCAGGTAAACCCGCTTCGAAAGGGCCGCCGCGCGGCCCTTGTATCTCCGCCATTCCAGCCTGAATGTCACGTTGCCATCGTCTTCGCTCTCGAATCAACCGCCGACAGTCTAGAATCCTGAAAGTGGAAGAGCAGACCCTGACAACGGAAGCAGACAAACATGACCATTCTGGTAACCGGCGGTGCAGGCTTTATCGGGGCGAACTTCGTTTTGGACTGGCTGGCCGGCGATGACGAACCCGTGGTCAACCTGGACAAGCTCACCTACGCAGGTAACCTGCAGACCCTGAGCAGCCTGCAGGGCGACAAGCGCCATATCTTTGTGCACGGCGACATTGCCGACAGCCGGCTGGTCGCGGAATTACTGCATGCCCATCAGCCCCGCGCCATCATCAACTTTGCCGCCGAGTCTCACGTCGACCGCTCGATCCATGGCCCGCAAGCCTTTATCGAAACCAACGTCGTCGGCACGTTCCACCTGCTTGAAGCCGTGCGTGCATACTGGGGCGGTCTGAATGAACCGACGCGGCAGGCATTCCGCTTCCTGCACGTGTCTACCGACGAAGTGTATGGCTCGCTGGCTGCCGACGAAGCGGCCTTCACTGAAAACCACCAGTACCAGCCTAACAGCCCATACTCGGCCAGCAAGGCTGCCAGCGACCACTTGGTGCGTTCGTACTACCATACCTACGGCCTGCCGGTGCTGACGACCAATTGCTCCAACAATTACGGCCCCTACCACTTCCCGGAAAAGCTCATCCCGCTGATGATCGTCAACGCCCTGGCCGGCAAGCCGCTGCCGGTGTATGGCGATGGTCAGCAGATTCGCGACTGGTTGTACGTAAAGGACCACTGCAGCGCCATCCGCCGCGTACTGGAGGCCGGCAAAGCCGGTGAGGTTTACAACGTCGGCGGCTGGAATGAAAAGCCCAACCTGGAAATCGTCAACCGCGTATGCGCGCTGCTGGACGAGCTGCGCCCACGCGCCGACGGCAGGCCCTATGCCGAACAGATCACCTACGTAGGCGACCGTCCCGGCCACGACCGCCGTTATGCCATCGATGCCCGCAAGCTGGAGCAGGAGCTTGGCTGGAAGCCTGCGGAAACGTTCGAAACCGGCATCCGCAAAACCGTCGCTTGGTACCTCGATAACCAGGACTGGGTGCAGAACGTGCAGTCTGGCAGCTACCGTGACTGGGTAGAGAAAAACTACGCAGGGCGTCCTGCATGAAGGTGTTGCTGCTGGGCAAGGACGGTCAGGTAGGCTGGGAACTGCAGCGCAGCCTGGCACCTCTGGGGCAGTTGCTGGCGCTTAACGCTCGCAGCCAGGCGTACTGTGGCGACCTGGGCAACCTGCCGGGCCTAGCCGAAACTGTCCGTGTCTACGCGCCCGATGTCATCGTCAATGCGGCAGCCTACACTGCCGTGGACAAGGCCGAGAGTGACCGTGAGCAAGCCTTCAAGATAAACGCCGAAGCCGTTGGCGTGCTGGCCCGCGCTGCCGCCGACTGTGGCGCGCTACTGGTCCATTATTCCACCGACTATGTGTTCCCGGGGCAGGGCACCCGGCCCTGGCGCGAGGACGATGCCGTTGACCCACTGAATACCTACGGCGCCAGCAAGCTGGCCGGCGAGCAAGCAATCCAGGCTGCCGGTTGCCAGCACCTGATTTTCCGCACGTGCTGGGTGTATGCCGCACGCGGCAACAACTTCGCCAAAACCATGCTGCGCCTGGCTGCCGAGCGAGACAGCCTGGGCGTGATCGATGACCAGCACGGTGCCCCGACGGGCGCCGAACTGATCGCCGACGTCACCGCCCACGCCATTGTCGCCACCCGCAGCAACCCAGCCCTGGCTGGGCTGTACCACCTGGCCGCTGAAGGAGAAACCACCTGGTGCGGCTATGCCCGTTACGTACTGGAGCAAGCGGCGGTCCATGGCGTGCCGCTGAAAGCCCATGCCGAACACGTCACCCCATTGACCACAGAGGCCTACCCGACGCCGGCCATACGTCCGGCCAACTCGCGTCTTGATACCCATAAACTGCAGAAGGCCTTTGCCCTGACCCTGCCAGACTGGCGCCTGGGTGTGGCTCGCATGCTGACGGAAATCCACGAGAAAGGACCACTATGAAGCGTAAAGGCATCATTCTGGCAGGTGGGTCGGGTACCCGCCTGCACCCGGCGACCTTGGCAATTTCCAAGCAACTGCTGCCGGTGTACGACAAGCCGATGATCTATTACCCGCTTACCACACTGATGCTGGCGGGCATTCATGACATCCTGATCATCTCCACCCCGCAAGACACTCCGCGGTTCGAGCAACTGCTGGGCGATGGCCACCGCTGGGGCATCAACATTACCTACGCCGTGCAGCCATCCCCGGACGGCCTGGCCCAGGCGTTCCTGATAGGTGAGGACTTCATCGGCAACGCCCCCACCGCGCTGGTGCTGGGTGACAACATCTATTACGGCCACGACTTCCAGCAGTTGCTGCGCAGCGCGATGGAACGTCAAGGCAGCGCCAGCGTGTTCGCCTATCACGTGCAAGACCCTGAACGTTATGGCGTGGTCGAATTCGACGGGCAGGGTAGTGCGATCAGCCTGGAAGAGAAACCGGCCAAACCCAAGTCCAACTATGCCGTGACCGGGTTGTACTTCTACGACAACGACGTGATCGAGATTGCCAAGGGCATTCGGCCATCCGCGCGTGGTGAGCTGGAGATTACCGACGTGAACCGCGCATACCTGGAGCAGCACCGCTTGTCGGTGGAAATCATGGGGCGCGGGTATGCCTGGCTGGATACCGGGACGCATGACTCGTTGCTTGAGGCAAGCGGGTATATCGCGACGATTGAGCGGCGGCAAGGGCTGAAGGTGGCTTGTCCGGAAGAGGTGGCATTCCGGCAGGGGTGGATCGATGCCCAACAGTTGGAAACGCTGGCAGCACCGCTGGCCAAGAACGGTTATGGCCAGTATCTGCTGCGTTTGATTCAAGGCACGGTGTATTGAGGCATCAACCTTGGCGGGGGGGAACTGTCATTCCAGGGGCGGTTCAACTTGCAGAAGGGGAGGCTGTAGGCCAAGCTCCACCCGCCATTCACCGTCGCTGCCGCCATCGTATTCGCGGGTAAACCCGCTCCTACACGGATTGGTGGTGGCCACTCGTCGGTGGTTGGGCGCCGGCCGCCGTAGGAGCGGGTTTACCCGCGAAAGGGCCGGCCCTGCTGGCCAATTTCCCCCGGCCATTCACCGTTGCAGCCGCTACCGTATTCGCGGGTAAACCCGCTCCTACACCAATCCGTGAACCATCCCTCACCCCAGGGTTTTCCCACCCCGGCAACCCGCGTATCATCCGCATACACAAATCTGAACGTTCCCACGCCAGCCCCAGACCAAAAGTCTTGCGCCCCACGCGTGTATGCTGCTTCAGGTACCCAGACAATCATCAGTGACATACAACGACCGGCCAGCTTCATGGCCAGGCCAGGCATGCCGGCTGTCCGACGGATGGGACGGTGCCCGATGAGATTTGAAGGAATAGGTTTTGATCAAGCGTAGAAAGGTTGCAATCGTTGGTTGTGCGTACCGTTTCCCTGGCTCTTCCAATGCAGGCTTCTGGCAAAACCTGATGGAGGGCCGCGACCTGGTGACCCAGGTTGACCCGTCGCGCTGGAACAAACGCGAGTTCCTGCACCCGGACAAGGCCAGCCCTGCAACCAGCTACACCTTCGCCTCAGGCACCCTGGGTGATATCAGCGCTTTCGACGCAAGCTTCTTCAGCATCTCGCCGCGTGAAGCCGCGATGATGGACCCGCAGCAGCGCATGCTGCTGGAAATGTGCTGGGAAACCTTCGAAAACGCCGGGGTCAAGCCTTCCAGCCTGCGTGGCAGCAACTGTGGCGTATACCTGGGCATCGCCGGTGTCGAGCAGTCCTACCGCCTGCTCGAGGACCTGTCGTCCATCGATGGCGCCACGGCGACCGGCAACACCATGAGTATCGCGGCCAACCGTCTGTCGTTTTTCTACGACCTGCGTGGCCCGAGCATGGCCATCGACACCGCCTGCTCCTCGTCGCTGGTGGCCTTCCACCAGGCGTGCCAGGCCATCCTCAGCGGTGATGTCGACCAAGCCGTGACCGGCGGTATCAGCCTGCACATGCACCCGTTCGGGTTCATGATCTTCGCCAAGGCGACCATGCTGTCGCGCACCGGGCGCTGCCAGTCGTTCGACGAGAACGGCGACGGTTATGCCCGCTCCGAAGGCGGCGGGTTGTTCCTGCTCAAGGACTACGACCAGGCCGTGGCCGATGGCAATACCATCTTGGCGGTGGTGGCGGCCAGTGCGGTGAACACCGACGGGCGCAAGTCCAGCCTGACCCTGCCCAATGCCGAGGCCCAGGCTGCGTTGCTCAAGCGCGCCTACACCCAGGCCGGCATCGCCCCCGAGCAGCTGGACTACCTGGAAGCCCACGGCACCGGCACCGCCGTGGGAGACCCGATCGAAACCCGCGCCATCGGCGAGGCACTGGGCCAGGCGCGCGGCGCCGGCAACCCGCTGCCAATCGGCTCGGTAAAAAGCAACCTCGGGCACCTGGAAGCCGCCTCTGGCGTGGCTGGCCTGGTAAAGGCACTGAACTGCCTGGCCGAGCGTACCGTACCCGCGACCATTGGCGTGCAGGCGCTGAACCCGAACATCGCGTTTGCCGACCTCAACCTGCAGGTGGTCACCGAGCCGCTGCCGCTGAAGGCCGATGGCCAGTTGACCGTGGGGGTGAACTCGTTCGGCTTTGGCGGCGCCAACGCCCATGTCATCCTGCAAAGCCCCGAGCCCCAGGCGCCTGCAGCGCACGCGGCCAGCGCCCGGCGCGTGCCGTTATTGCTCAGTGCCAAGAGCGAAGAAGGCCTGCGCGCCACCGCAGAACGCTTTGCCGCCTACCTGGCCGGGCAGCCGCAGGCCGACTATTACGATGTGGCCTACCAGGCGATGTTCCGCCGCGATGCGCACAGCCATCGCCTGCTGCTGGTTTGCGACAATGCAGCCGAAGCGGCCCAGGCGCTGGACGACTATGCCCAGGACCCGACCCTCAGCGAACTGAGTGCAGTGCTGGAGGCCGGCCAGGCCCTGGACGGCGCCTCGGCACCGGTATTTGTCTATTCCGGCAACGGTTCGCAGTGGCAGGGCATGGGCCGGGCAATGCTCGACCAGCCGCTGTTCGCCGCCGCTGTGGATGAAGTGGACGCGTTGTTCCAGCCCTTGGCGGGCTACTCGCTGCGCGCCGAGCTGCTGGGTGACAACGGCGAAGGCCGTTATGCACGTACCGAAATTGCCCAGCCTGCACTGTTTGCCCTGCAAGTGGCGGTTACCAAAGTGCTGGCTGCCGAAGGCATCCACCCGGTGGCGGTGATCGGCCACAGTGTGGGGGAAGTGGCCGCGGCCTGGGCCAGCGGCGCGTTGAGCCTGAAGGACGCCACCCAGGTCATCTACCACCGCAGCCGCCTGCAGGGCCTCACCCGTGGCACCGGGCAAATGACGGCGGTCGGCCTGTCGGGTGAAGCCGCAGCGCAGCTGATCACTGAGCTGCAGCTGGACCACCGTCTGGTCGTGGCGGGCGAGAACAGCGCCCGCGGCGCCACCGTGGCCGGTGAGGTCGACGCCCTGGCACTGCTGGAAGCGGCCCTGGAAGCGCGCCAGGTATTCGCCCGTCGCCTGGACCTGGACTACGCCTTCCACTCGCCGGCAATGGACCCGATCGAGCAAGCGGTCATCGACGACCTCGCGCATATCCGCCCGCAGGCTACCAAGATTCCGTTCTACTCCACTGTTGTCGGTGGCCAGTTGAACGGCGAACGCCTGGACAGCCAGTACTGGTGGCAGAACATTCGCTTCCCGGTGCTGTTCCAGGGCGCGCTGGCTGCCTTGGTGCGCAATGGCCTCAACCTGTTCGTCGAAGTGGGCCCGCATGCCATTCTGCGCAGCTACGTCAGTGATGTGCTGGCCGAGTGCGAACAAGCAGGGCAGGTGGTTGGCACCCTCAAGCGCAACGACCACAGCCCGCTGCTGCTGGAACGTACCGTAGCCCGGCTGCAGATTGCCGCTGTCGAGCCACAGTGGCCGGCACGCTTCCCGGTGGCCGGGCGCCCGCTGCGCCTGCCTAACTATGCCTGGCAACACGATCACTTCAGCTTGCCGGTAAGTGCCGAGGCCCAGGGCCCGCTGAGCCGCGAGCGCGTGCACCCGCTGCTGGGCTACCCGGTAACAGACCAGGCGCTGACCTGGGAAAACCGCCTGGATACCCAGCAGTACCCTACCCTGGCCGACCACAAGGTGGGCGAGTCGGTACTGTTCCCAGGTGCAGGCTTTACCGAGCTGGCCCTGGCCGTTGCGCAACTGCACCAGCCGGGTGAGTTCGTCGATATCGAAGAGCTGGAAATCCACAACCCTCTGCTGCTAAGCAGCGAGGTCAGCAAGAAAGTGCGCGTGCAGGTGGAAGAGGCCGATGGCACGTTGCGCATCAGCTCGCGTACCTTGATGCAACGCGAAGACTGGGTACAGCACGTGGTCGCACGCTTGCCGGGCGAAGCGCGCGGTGTGCTGCTGGACACCCGGGCACCGGCGTTGCCAGCCCGCCCGGCAGACTTCACCGGCGAGCAGCATCTGGCCATGACCTGCGCGGTTGGCCTGAACTATGGCCCCGCTTACCAGACTGTGGCCGCAGCCTGGGTGGAGGGGGAGCGCGTGTTGGCTCAGTTGGTGGTGCCCGCTGCCATCGAACACGAACTGGCAAGCCTGCACCTGCACCCGGCGTTGCTCGATGGTGCCTTCCAGCTGATTACCGAGCTGCTGGCCAGCCACCAGGGGCATGACGATGGCCTAGCGTTCATCCCCGTCAAGCTAGGGCGCATTGCCTTTACCAACGCTGGCGGTGTACCGGTGCTGGCCGAGGTGCGCCAGCGCAAGCGCACCGCGCATTCGCTGCTGGTCGACTTCACCCTGTTCGATGCCAGCGGTGCTGCCGTGCTGGCAGTCAAGGATGCGCGCATGCGCGCCGTGCGCCTGCAGTACGACCGCAGTGGCGATATCAAGCGTATGGCCCATGTGGGGCAAGCCGCGCCTGGCGCAGTTGTGCCGTTGCAGCGTAATGCCGTGGCCTGTTCGCCGCTGGCCGAGGCCTTGCAGTGCCTGGCCGACGAGCCAGCACAGGTGCGTTACCTGAATGAAGTAGAGCCACTGCTGGATGTGCTGTGCAGCAGCTTTGTTCTTGATGCGGTGGAACAGGCCGGCGGTTGCATCAGTGCCGAGCAGGTCGCGCTATGGTCGCAGGGCCAGGGCGACTTCCTGGCGATGCTGTTGCGCCATGCCGAGCACGACGGCAGCCTGCAGCGTAGCGCTGACGGCGGCTGGCAACAGGTCGACCAGGGCGAACGCCCGACATCGCAGGCTATCTGGCAGGAGCTGTTCAGGAGCTACCCCGAGTACTTCCAGATTATCCATTCCGTAGGCCGTATCGGCCGTCATCTGTCGGCGTTGCTGGATGGCAGCCAAACCTTCGACACCCTGCAACCGCGCGAAACCAGCGGCGCCAGCCTGTCGCGGCTGGTACTGGGTGCGGCAGGGCAGCAGCACCTGCTCAGCGGCATTGGCCAGACCTTGGCCGAACGCCTGGCGCAACTGCCGCCCGGCCAGCGCCTGCGTGTGCTGGAATTCGGCTTTGGTGGCGCTTCGTTCGCCGAGCTGTTGTACGCCGGCCTGGATTTCGATCGCCTCGATTACGCCTACTGCGTCGCCGAGCCCGAGCTTGAGCAGCGCCTGCGTGACGATTGCCCGGCGTTGGAGGTGCTTGGCCTGGAGCAACTGGCCGAAGCCGGTACCTTCGACTGGGTACTGGTGCCTACCGACTTTGGCCCCCTGGGTACCGTGGGCGACGCCCTGCGCCTGGCCAGTGGCCAGCTCAACCCGCACGGCCAGTTGGCGCTGCTTGGGCAGTACCCGGCGCGCTGGGCCGATTTCGTCTTCGGTGCCCAGCCAGAGTGGTGGCTGGCCGGCCCGCAGCAGGCGTTGTCGCGCCAGCAAGGCCCGGCGTTCTGGAGCCATGAGCTGCAGCGACACGGCCTGACCGCGCTGCGCACGCTGGAGGCGTTGCCGGGTAACGCCTGTGGTAGCTACCTGTTGCTGGCGGACAAGCCCGCCGGTGCTGACACGGCTGCACCCGTGGCAGTGCAGCGCTGGGCCGTACTCGCCGAAGCAGGGCAGGGCGCTGCCCTGCGCCTGGCAGAGCAACTGCGCGCCCAGGGCCAGCAGGTTGAGCTGTTGCAGCCGGGCGACGCCCAGGCGCTGGCGGCTCAGCTTGGCGCCTTTGCCCAGCCCCCTGAGCATGTGCTGCACCTGGCCGGTTTCGACAGCGGCACAGGCCTCGATGGCCAGGCCGAGCGCTGCATGCAAGCGGCCGCGCTGGTACAGGCCTGTGACTCGCTGACGATCGCCCCACAGTGCTGGCTGTTCAGCCGTGGCGCTGCCGAGCACCTGTACAGCGTCGATACCGCCGCTGACGTTGCGGCCATTGGCGACGCCGCCCTGTGGGGCTTTGGCCGTACCCTGGCCAACGAATCCCCCCACTGTCGTATTCGCCTGCTCGACCTGGCCCACGCGGCAGCGGTCGAGCTGGCGGTACCTGCGTTGCTGCACGCCGACAGCGAAACCGAGTTGGCCCTGGATGCCGAAGGCCGTCGCTACGTGCCGCGCCTGCGCGTGCTGGCCGACCAGCCGCGCCGCGCAGTGGGCGATGCGCAGTGGGTATGCCTGGGCTTCGACCTGCCGGGCCAGCTGCGCAACCTGCGCTGGGAAGTGCGCGAGCCGCGTCAACCGGCGGCGGATGAGCTGGACATTCAGGTGCGCGCAACGGGCCTCAACTTCCGTGACGTGATGTTCGCCCTGGGCCTGCTGTCGGATGAAGCGATCGAAAACGGCTTCTCCGGCCCGACCCTGGGCTTCGAATTTGCCGGTGTGGTGCAGGGCAAAGGCGCCGAGGCAGTGGGCGACTTCGCCCCGGGTGACCGTGTTGTGGGCTTTGGCCCCTGCAGCTTCGCCAACCGCCTGGTCACCAACGCCAACGCCGTTGCACGCATCCCCGAAGGGATGTCGTTCGAAGCGGCGGCGACCATTCCAAGTACCTTCTTCACCGTGTACTACGCACTGCATCACCTGGCGCGCCTGGAACCGGGCGAGAAGGTGCTGATCCACGGTGCTGCCGGTGGCGTGGGCATCGCAGCCATCCAGATCGCCAAATGGCTGGGCGCAGACATTCACGCCACCGCAGGCAGTGACGAGAAGCGCGACTTCCTGCGTTTGCTGGGTGTGAACCACATCTACGACTCCCGTTCGCTGGCTTATGCCGACCAGGTGCTGGCAGCCACCGGTGGGCGTGGCGTGGACGTGGTGCTCAACTCGCTGGCCGGTGAGGCTATCAACCGCAACCTGCAGGTGCTGAAGCCGTTTGGTCGCTTCCTGGAGCTGGGCAAGCGCGACTTCTACCAGAACACCCGTATTGGCTTGCGCCCGTTCCGCAACAACATCAGCTATTTCGGTATCGACGCTGACCAACTGATGAGCGAGCGCCCCGCGCTCACCCGCCGCCTGTTCGCCGAAATGATGGAACTGTTCGAGCAGGGCATCCTGCATCCGTTGCCGTTCCGCGAGTTCGACGCCAACCAGGTGGTCGAAGCCTACCGTTACATGCAGCAGGCGCGGCAGATTGGCAAGGTCGTGGTGACTTACGCCAACCCGATCCAGCAAACCGTCGATACCCGCGTACAGCCGGTGCGGGCACTGCAGCTTGCCGCCGATGCCAGCTACCTGGTCACCGGCGGCCTGGGTGGCTTTGGCTTGCGTACTGCGCAGTGGCTGATCGACAAAGGTGCCCGTCACCTGGTGTTGCTGGGCCGTCGTGGCCCGGCCAGTGAAGAGGCCCAACCGCAGCTGGCGTTGTGGCACGCCCAAGGTGTCGATGTGCAGGCCGTGGCATGCGACATTACCGACCGTGAGCAACTGCGCGGGGTGTTCGATCGCATCGGCGCCAGCCCATGGCCACTGCGTGGCCTGGTGCATGCCGCGACGGTGATTGACGACAGCCTGATCCGCAACCTTGACGGCGACCAGTTGCGTCGCGTGCTGGAACCCAAGGCCAAGGGCGCGCAATACCTGCATGAGCTGACCCAGGGTCTGGCGCTGGACTTCTTCGTGATGTTCTCCTCGGCCACGACCCTGTTCGGCAACCCCGGCCAGGCCAACTACGTGGCGGCCAACCACTGGCTCGAAGCCCTTGCGCGGCACCGTCGTGCTCAGGGCCAGGCAGCCACCGCCGTGCTGTGGGGCGCCATCGACGATGTCGGCTTCCTGGCGCGCAACAGCCAGATCAAGGACGCCCTGCAAAGCCGCATGGGGGGCTCGGCGCTGCGGGCCGAGGCAGCCTTGGCACAGCTCGAGGCCATGCTGTTGCAGGGTGATAACGGCCATGGCGTGCTGGAGCTGGACTTCAAGGCCCTGGCGCGCTTCCTGCCGAGCGCCACTACACCGCGCTTCAGCGAACTGGCCCGTGCCTATGGCGGCGACCATGAGGATGAAGGTGGCGGTGAAGACATCCAGCGCATGCTGGCGGAGCTTGACGATAACGAACTGCGCGAACGCTTCGTCGACATGCTCAAGCACGAGGTGTGCGAGATATTGCGCCTGCCGCCGGCACGCCTGGATGCTCAGCGCCCGCTACAGGAAATGGGGCTCGATTCGTTGATGAGCGTCGAGTTGGTGGTGGCGCTGGAGGAGCGTTTCGGTATTCGCCTGCCGGTGATGGAACTGAGCGACAGCTCCAGCATCGACAAGCTTGCCGTACGCCTGCTGGAGCTGCTGCGCGGCGAAGCGAGCAGCGGCGAAGAGCAACTGGCGCAGAATGTGCTTGCCCGCCATGGTAGCGAGCACAGTGCCGAAGAGTTGGCGCAGATGAACGCAGCCTTGGCCGACAGCAACGCGGCACCCAACCGATTGATTGATTAAGAGTGCCAGATGACAGCCAGAACCCCGACCGGCCTTGGTGGCGATGCCAAGCAACGCCTGATCCAGCAAGCCCTCGCCCGGCGCCGCCATGTGGCGGCCGAGGGTGAGCCGGGTGCCACCCTGGAGCAGGTACAGCAGGCTGCCCTGAAGGTGCCCGAGGCGCACTATCGCTTTGATCTGCACCCGGGGTACCAGCAACTGCGGGTCATCCAGCAGAGTGCCCTGCAGCTGGGCGTGAGCAACCCGTTCTTCCGTATGCACCAGGGGACCGCTGGTGCCCAGACGCAGATTGGCGAGCGCGAGTACCTCAACTTTGCCAGTTACAACTACCTGGGCTACTCCGGCCACCCGATCGTGGCCGAAGCGGCCAAGGCGGCGATCGACCGTTACGGCACCTCGGTGTCGGCCAGCCGCCCGGTGTCGGGCGACCGCCCGCTGCACCGCGAGCTCGAGCGCGAACTGGCCCGCCTGTACGAGGTGGATGATGCGGTGGTGATGGTCAGTGGCCACGCCACCAACGTCACCACCATCGGCTACCTGTTCGGGCCCCGCGACCTGGTGGTGCATGATGAGCTGATTCACAACAGCGTGTTGCAGGGTATCCAGCTCTCGGGTGCCCGCCGTCTGAGTTTTGCCCACAACGACTGGCAGGCGCTGGACCGCCTGCTGGGCGAGCAACGCCAGCACTTTGAGCGGGTGCTGGTGGTGGTGGAAGGCATCTACAGCATGGACGGCGACTACCCCGAGCTACCCCGGTTCGTCGAGCTCAAGCATAAGCACAAGGTTTTCCTGATGGTGGATGAAGCCCATTCGCTGGGGGTGATGGGGGCGACGGGCAAAGGTATTCGCGAGCATTATGGGTTGGCGGGTGATGACGTCGACATCTGGATGGGGACGTTGAGCAAGACCCTGGCCAGTTGCGGCGGGTACATTGCGGGCCGCACGGCACTGATCGAGCACCTGAAGTTTCTGGCGCCGGGGTTTTTGTACAGTGTCGGCATGCCACCGGCGGTCACGGCCTCTGCGTTGGCAGCGTTGAAGCTGCTGGCGGCAGACAGCGAGCGAGTAGCGCAAGTACAGGCGCGAGGGGCGCTGTTCCTGCGCCTGGCGCGTGAAGCAGGGCTGGACACGGCGACCAGTACCGGGTTGGCGGTGATCCCGGTGATTACCGGCAGTTCGTTCAAGGCCGGCCGCTTGTCCAGCGCCCTGTTCGAGCGTGGCATCAATGCCCAGCCGATCCTGTACCCGGCGGTGCCGGAGCATTCGGCGCGGGTGCGTTTTTTTGTGTCTTGCGAGCATACGGAAGAGCAGATCAGGCATACCGTGGCGGTGGTGGCGGAGGAGATGGCGCGGCTGGGGTGAGGGCCACGCCTACAGCCAGATGGCATCCCAGTGCGGGTATTCGCCGACATTGGGTGCCAGGCCGGCCCTGACCGGGTTGGCAATGATGTACCGAGCGGCGTTGAGCAGGTCATCATCCTTGCGCATGGCGCGATCGCAGTAGCCCGCCTGCCAGATGGGGATGGGTGTTCCACCAGCCTTGTGCAAGGCAAGGCTGGACCTTGATTTGAAGCGGCGCATCAACGTGGCCAGTGTCACCTGTTTCAGTTCTATCAGCCAATGCACATGGTCGGGCATGACGACCCAGGCCAGCGTGACGCAGCTGTTTTCCCGGTCTGCTTGGCGCAAGTGATTGACCACCAGCCTGGCCAGGTTGAAGTTGTGAAAGAGGGGGCGACGCTGGTGGGTGACGGTTGTCAGCATATACAGCCTGCCGGGGTGTGAAACCCGGTGGCGGCGCAGATGGTGGGCATGGGCGTAGTGCATGGGGTCATCCTTGAGGCTTCGATAGTTCGAGCCAGCGTAGACGCCTTCATGATGCCGGCAGCGATTCAACCATTGCAGAATGTGCCCACCGACCAAGGAAGACGGTGATTGGGCAGGGATATTGGCCAGCAGGGCCGGCCCTTTCGCGGGTAAACCCGCTCCTACACGACGGCGTGTGTCCGACCAACGATGCCTTTCCACCCTCCTTGTAGGAGCGGGTTCACCCGCGAATACGGTGGCGGCGGCAACGGTGAACGGCCAGGGATATTGGCCCGCAGGCCCGGCCCTTTCGCGGGTAAACCCGCTCCTACACGACGGCGTGTGTCCGACCAACGATGCCTTTCCACCCTCCGTGTAGGAGCGGGTTCACCCGCGAATACGGTGGCGGCGGCAACGGTGAACGGCCAGGGATATTGGCCAGCAGGCCCGGCCCTTTCGCGGGTAAACCCGCTCCTACGACGGTCTGCGTTCAACCACCGGGGCGGGCCGGGTCGGGCGTGGGTCAGATATGCGGCGCCTCATACGCATTCAACTGCTCCACAAACCGCCAATGGCTCTTCTTGTCAAACCCCATCAACCGCTTCAACCGGATATCCCAACGCATGTGGTGGTTGGCAATCCATGGCAAGGCAAACAGGTGCGCCCCACGCCATGGGATGAATGGGTTACGCCGCAGGCTGGCATAAATCTCGACGCGGTGGCTGGCCTGGTGGCTCGCACAACGGGCATGGAAACCGGACGTGTCCGCCACCACCAGGGTGTTGGCGGGCACCGCAAAGCGACGGGGTGGCGGCAAGCCGAGGGCAGCCAGCTCCGGTTCGTCGATGCGGAACGAACCCTCACGGTGCATCTGCTCGCTGGAGCAGGCCGCCCCCAGGCTTTGACGATACTCCCAGGCCAAACGCTCCGGCGTCAGGCGGTGCGACCCCGGCACATAACTGAACGGCCCTTGGTCATCCGCCACGTCGTCCAGGAACAACCACGCCTTCGCCGTGGGGTGGAAGGTGTCGGCATGCAGGCGGGTCTGCGGGTCCTGGTCGGCATTGGCGGCGTCGATCACGATCGACTGCAACTGGTAGGTAATGCCACCGGTATTGGACGACGCATACGCAATCAGGTCGCGCACCCCACGGTCCGCCACAAACGCTGCACTGGCCGGGTTTTGCGCCAGCACGTCCTGGTCAAGGCTGACCCGGCGGGTAACCGCGCGGCCTTGGCGCATTTCCCAGCCGGTGCTGCGCAATGCACCCAGCTCGGCACGCAAGGCCGCAAACTGCTCGGCAGGCAGGGCGTTTTCACGGATGAAAAAACCGTTCTGCTCAAAATGCGCGCGCTCACCGGCATCCAGCCGCGAGGCCAGTGCATTGCGGCGGTAACCTGCCATGGCCATCGCCAGCTGACGACGCTGCACATGCAGGCCCAGGGCATTGAGCCGGGCACTGCCCAGCACCGGGTTGTTCTCGAACGACTTGGCATGGGTAGCCAATTGCAGGCAATGCCAGGGGAGTGCCGCGTAACGGCCGATGTCCTTGATCGAAACAGGCATGATCTAGTCCTTTGATGGGGCCAGTGGCCGGCCACAGCCGAGCATGGTCCGGGTATAGTTGAGCAAAGGGGCCACTCGTCGAAAGGCCACCGGCGCCGGGTGGGGCGCGTTGAGGCAGGCGAGGGCGTGCCAGGCATCGCAGGGCAGGTCTTGCTGGACGTCGGCATAGCGCGCATAGCGCAACAAGGCGCCGGCTACCAACTGGTCCAGGGTTAAACGCCGGGTGCGCCGGGGTAAGGGTTGATGGTCCTCGGTCAGGCCCCAGCCGGCATAGAACGGCGTGCCGTAGGTGACCACCGGCAGCCCGCGCAGCAAGGCCTCGAAACCGGCGGTGGAACTGAGCGTATGCAGTGCATCGACCTGGCCATACAGGCTGGCGATGTCCACACCCGCCAGTACCTGGTCGGCCAGCCCCACCAGCTGTGCCGGGGCAATGTGCCCGCGACGCTTGCCGGCTTCCACGTCGGGGTGCGGCTTGTACAGAATCCAGGCATCCGGCAACCGCGCGCGCACCTGTTGCAGCAGCCGCAGGTTGCACCCGGCACCGCCACCGCTGCACAGCGTCGAGGCATCATCCTCGACCTGGCCCACCACCAGTACCCGCAGTTGGCCCGGCTGCCCCAACAGGGCCGGGCGCACATTGCTGCGCAGGTTGAACTTGCTGGTGCCGCTGGCAACGATCTGTGCCCGCAAGCGCGCCGCTTCGGCCAGGCATGGGGCGTCGAATTTGCCATGCTGCAACAGCTGCTCCAGGTCGCTGGCAGACTGCGCATCGTAATGAATGCCACCCCGGTCCAGCACCAGAGACAGCGCCGGGCTGTTGGTAGCCCCCAACCCCGTGGAGCGCAGGAAACCATCCTCGACCCGCCACAGTGGCACCCCCGCCTGGCGCGCACGTTCGGCCAGGCCTGCCGGCTCGCGCGCAGCCCATACCAGCAGGCGGCCCTGTTCGGCCGCTACCTGGCTTATCAGTTGCGGGCTGTCCACGGTGAAGCGCAACTGCCCCCAACGGCTTGCGAAAAAACGCCGGATGTTGTGCTGCTTGTGCCGCTTCACGCCCAGTACCGTGGTGGGGCCGGCAAACGCAGCATCGCGGGCTTTCTTGCTGGCCAACTGGCGGGCAACGGTCAAGGCATCGGTCAGTTGGCCGCTCAATGGGTCGACATACCGGCAGTAGCGCACATAGGCCGCCGCCACCAGTTGCACAAGGTCTGGCCGTGCCTGCCGGCGAGCAATGGCCATGCGGTCATCGGTCAGCCCCCACCCCGCGTAGAACGGCAGCCCGAAACAGGTAACCGGCACGCCCTGGATCAGCGCCTCCAGCCCGGCCTGGCTGGTACCCACATACACACGCCGGGCACGCCGGGCCAGTGACGCCCAGGCTACCGGCCGCGCCTCCAGCGTTACCCCACGGGCCCGCGCGGCATCCAGCAGGCAACTGGGCTTTTGCCCGCCCAGGCAGTCCGGGTGAATGCGCACGCGCACGTCGGCATCAGGGTTTTCTGCCAGGGCCTCATCCAGCATTCGCACGTAGTCGGCTTCGCATAGCCCGCCGCCCGGGATCGAATAATCCCCGGCAGTCTGGTCCACCACCAGCACCAGCGGCCGTTCACGGCCCAGCGGGTCGTCGTCGGGCAGGTCCTGGGCGTTGTTGTACTTGCCGATGCCGCTGCTGCGCATCAAGGCAATCAGTTCGCGGGCGCAATTAAGCTCGTATGCGCTGAGCGCCTCGGGCTGCTGCAGAATGTTTTCCAGCAGCGAAGGGCGGTCTGCCAGGTAGTGGATGCCCACCGGGTCGACCACCATGGACATCGGCGTGTCGCCCTCGATGCCCAGCGAGGAAGAGCGCAAAAAGCCGTCTTCCAGCGCAATATAGGGCAGCCCCCAGCGCTGGCACAGCACCCGGGCATGGGCCGACGACTGCTTGTAGCCGATACCGGCAATGGCCTTGAGCCCCTTGGGCGCCTTGCGGCCACGGCGCCACAGCCAGAAGGGCGGGCCTTCCGGGCCGAGGAACTGCGGCAGGTGTAGCACCTTCCAGGCCACCCACTGCGACATGATGCCGACCCAGCCGATGCCGTCTACCAGGGCATCGGGCGGCGAGTAACCTTCGGGCGGGTGGGGTACAAAGGGAGGCGTGTTGTGCATTACACGGCCCGCCACATGTTGCGCACCGGCGGGAACGGCACCCAGCGCTTGCGGCGCAGGGCAAAGCCATTATGCAGGTACAGGTGCTGTGCCCGATGATTGCTCAGCGGCACCTCCAGCTCTACCTGGGTAAAGCCCTGGGCGGCGGCGTGCGCGCAGCACGCCTGCACCAGCGCCGAGCCCACGCCTTGCTGGCGTGCGGCCTTGCTGACCCGCAGCCCGTACAGCAAGAACGGGTAGCGCCATTCGCGCAGTTCGCTCAGGCAGAACCCGATAAACCGCACCCAGCCACTCAACACGCCAAACTCACGCACGAACGGCCGCCAGTGCCAGGCAAACAGCCCGCGCCGGCCATGCTTGAAGGCGGCAAAGCCCAGCGCCTGCTCGCCGTCGAAGGCCAGCAGCACACGGTCCCAGTGGATAGCCGCGCCCAGCAGGCGATAGCGGCAGGCCGTATCGCCAATCAGAAACGCCAGCGACCCCCGCCCCTCGGTCAGCAAGCGGGCCAGGGCAGGGTCTGCGGCACGCTCCGGCGACAGGTCCGATCCCAAAACGATACGCACCACGTTGTCAGGCTACCCCGGCACTGGCCACAGGCGAGTCCTGGCGGGTTGCCGGCGCCAGGGCATGGGCCAGCAATGTGCTGGACAACTGCTGCACCGGCATGGGCCTGGCCCCGCAGCCAGGCTGGCGGCGGTTGGACCACACCAGGTAGTCGGTATCACCTGCGGGCGCCCCAATAGCCTGGTACACCTCGGGCAGGATCGGCACATGGTCACCGAAGAAGCACAGCAGCGCCTCGTTCGGCTGGGCCAGCAGGGTTTCGCGCAGCATGCCCAGCATGCGGTCGGCATTGGCGATGTGCCGCACGTAGGGCGCCAGGTCTTTCATGCCCGGCTGTAGCGGGCGGTCGAACCAGGTGGGCAGCTCGTGCGCGGCTACGCTTTCCAGGTGCAACGGGCCGTGGTTTTCCATGGTCACCGCATGGATGAACAGCGGCTGGGTACGGCCTGGCGCCTGCAGCAGCGCGCGGATTTTGTCTGCCACGGCGCAATCACCAATGAACGGCCCGGCCTTTTGCGACGCGTTGAACGCCTTCACATCGATGAATTCATCAAAGCCCAATGCCGGCAACACCTTGTTGCGGCCATAGAAACCACCATCGTACGGGTGGATGCAAATGGTCCGGTACCCCTGCGCCTTGAGCCTGGCGGCGATACTGGGCAGGCCTTGGCGGGCCAGCACCCGGTACGGGTTGAAGCGGTGCACGCCCAGCCGGTCGGCAGGGATGCCGGTCAGGTAGGCGAACTCGGTCCGCACCGTATTGGCGCCCCAGGCGGCCACCTGCAGTTTGCCCCGGGCCAGCGCCTGGCTGGCCAGCAGGTCGTACTGGTGGAGCACGTTCGGGCGCACGCCAGGCCACAGCCCACGCACATCGAAGAACGACTCGCTCTGCACCGAGACCAGGTCCGGCAGCGCCCCGGCCTGGGCCACTGTCGCCTGCGCGGCAGGCTGCCCAGAGGCCGGCACCGCCACACCCGCAAACGGCGAGCCCAGCCCGTCCCGGTCCACCGGCGCCCGCGCCGCCCAGAAGTACCGCCACAAGCTGGCCGCCAACCCCCAGCCACGCACATCCTGCTCGGCATCAAAGCTCGGCTTCACAGGCCGATGCCCCAGGCGCAGCAGGCCCAGGCCCAGCGCCAACGGCAGCAACGCCGCAAGCCGCGCGCCCGCCACCTCGAAGCTCAACCCCGCCCACAGGTAAACCACAAAGCCCACCGCCAGCAGCGCGGCCTTGCCAAAGCCAAAGAACGGCAAGTACAACCGCGGGAACTTCACTGCGTCGCTGAAATACTCGAAATCTGCACACACAAACGGCTCGCGCAGCGAGTGATACTTGGCATTGCTTACCAGCACGATCAGCAGCCACAGCAGCAACACATTCACGCCACTGAACACGGGCCGCGCCGTCAGTGCATACAACAGCCCGAATGCCACACACCATAGCCCCGCATGCAGCAGCCAGCAATCGGCCGGGCGACGCAGGGCAGGGCGGGGAACCAGCAGGCGCTCGACCGCGACGGTCAAGCCCAGGCCGATCAAAGCGACCGGCAACATGGAAACATCAATCACTGTACTTCAACCCACGCAGGATCATCGAAGAAAGCCACTGCGGGATAAGCCCCAGCAGCCAGGTGCCCAGGTTGAGCGGGAACGGAAAGCTGATACGCGCCTGGTTTGCCGCCAGCCCGCGCTTGATACGCCTGGCCGCTTTGTCGGCGGTCCACAGAAAAGGTTTAGGCCCGGGCATTTCGAAGCACATCTTCGACTCCACATACCCCGGCACAATCACATTCACTTTTACCCCTTCCGGCGCCAGCCAGTCGCGGATGGCCTCGCCGTACACCCGGATGGCGGCCTTGCTGGCGCTGTAGGTGGGCGTGACCGGCAAGCCACGCCAGCCCGCCAGCGAGCTGAACAGGGCGATCTGCCCGTCGCCACGGCTGCGCATGGCGGGCAGGGCGGCCTCGACGGTGGCCAGGGCGGCCATCACGTTCACTTCCATCAGGGCGCGGCTGTCGTCCCAGTCTTCGGCTTCGCCATTGGCGCCCACGGCGGTGTTAAGCCCTGCGCCCACCAGCACCAGGTCGGGCTGATGCTGCTCGCTTACCCGGCGCACCATGGCCCGCAGGGCGTCCAGGTCGCGCACGTCGAGGGCTTCCAGCAGCACCTGGGCACCCAGGGCGCGGCATTGTTCGGCCATTTCGGCCAGGCGGTCCTGGCGCCGGCCTTGCAGGATCAGCGTCACCCCCGGCGCGGCGTAGGCAGGCGCCAACGCGCCACCAATACCGCCTGTGGCGCCGGTGATGAGGATGCAGCGGGGAGAGGCGTGCGAACTCATAGGTATTTTTCGATTCTTGAGGTTTTCGCCATCAGCACTTCCAGGCAGTTGGCCACGGCCATGTCCATGCCGCAGGCGGTGTAGAAGCCGCCGTTGACCTGGGTGGTGTGGATGACCGTGTTGCGGAAGCGATGGAAGAGCTTGATGTCCGGCATGTCCGGGGTGTGCCAGAAATCAGCCAGGCTGCCTTGGTGGGTAAGGCCGGGCATGGCGTAGATAGGGTCGGCCAGGGTGATGGTCGGGCGCCCGTGCAGCAGCGCCGAAGCCCCGGCGGTGCTGTTGACGGTAACCATGCCATTAATGTGCGAGAGCAAGGTTGGCATATGCCCGCTTTCCATGAACTCGACCCGGTCGGCTACGTCGTATTCGCGGGCCAGCGCCTCGGTGACGCGCCGGTAGTTGACCAGGCCAGGCGTCAGCGGATGGTTTTTGACCAGCAGGCGGGCATTGAACGGGGCATGCAGCGAGAACGAGTCGATCACGTGCTCGATGACCTGGGTCATGTTGTCGAACGGCGAGTGGTCGCGGATCTGCGCGTCGCTGTCCAACTGCAGCGGCAGCAGGAAGGTGGGCTGACGCTCACGGGCGACATCGGCGACCAGGGCGTCATCGTGGCTGCGGGCACGGAGCAGGCGCAGGCCTTGGCGGACGTATCCCATGTACTCCACCGCCGCGTTGAAGGGGGCGTGGGTTTGATACTTGGGATAGAACAGAGCATTCAAAGCCCCGCCAGCGTGATAGAGCACGTCGTGAGCAGCACGGGCGGCAAAAGACAGTTTGAAGGGCTTGCCGTTCTGATAGCGGGGAATGTGTTTGCCTACCTCGCGATACCAGTCAGGGTCCCGTGGCAAGCGCGAGTTGTTGTTGACGCCGTCGCGCTCCAGAGTGATCCAGTAGGGCCGGAAGTAGCCTTCTTCGAACACATGTACCCGAATGCCCTGCAAACGCGCGAGTTTGATCGCCGTGCGGTGCACGGGGCGGCAGTCGCCAAACAGTACGAGATCAGTAATGTCCAGCTGGCGGAACACTCCTGCATACCAGGCTTCTAGGTCATCAGCTTTGCCAGGGCAGGCCATGTTCGGGCCATCGGCGCCATACAGTTCATCGCCCACATTAAAGCGCACGCTGTGCACATACTGGCCAATGTCGCGTAAGGCTTTCGCCAGGCGTGCGAAAAAAGGCGAGCTGACGCCTTGTAGAAACAGGAAATTGCCGGTGGGCACGCGCAGCAGAGGACCACGCGTCGCCCTTGCATTCAGTTGGTCGGGCGCTTCATGCCCAACAAACTGCTCAAGCGTCGTTTCAAGTCCTGCCATCGAGAGGGGGCTCCTGGCTGCGGCGTTAGCGCGTGCCAATTCTGTAATTCGTACAAGGTCTGTTCAGGGGTAGTAAACCGATTGGTAATGCGGCTTACATAGGTCGGATAAAGCAAGAGCGTGCCAGCAACCAGCTCATCCAGGCTCAGTTTGCGGCTGCGCCGGGCCCGAACATCCGTTGACAGGTCCATGTCACGGGTCAAGCCCCAGCCGGCATAGAACGGCTGGCCGTAGGTGGTGACGGGCACGCCGCGCAGGAGTGCTTCAAAGCCGGACTGTGAGGTCAGTACGTGCACTTCATCGACGACTTCCAGCAATTGCTGGAGTGGCGTGTCGCCAATGACTTCATCGCACCAGTGCACGGTTTGCTCTTCGTCACCGCCACGGGCACGGGTACCAGCCAGCACCTCCGGGTGAGGCTTGTACAGGAGCCATGCGCTAGGGTTCTGCGCGCGCACAGCTTTCAGCAATTGCAGATTGCTGCGTATGCTGTTACCGCCAAATCGAATGGACGCATCGTCTTCCACCTGGCCGGTGACCAGGATGACCTTTGCTGCGCCAATAGGGCGACTCCAGCTAGAGCCTGGCAAATTGTATTTGGTCAGCCCGGCAGCGCATATTGCCTTCCGTAGCGACTGGGCACGGCCAAGCAATTGTGCGTCGAACTGGTCTGTCGCAAGAATGCGCTCTAGGCGCGAAGGCCGCGTAGCGTCGTAGTAGATGCCAATGTCATCGAGCACCCACGACAGCGGTCTTGCCTTGCCTGCGCCAAGCCCTACAGAGCGTAGAAAGCCATCCTCGACCCGTTTGACAGGGTGAGGGTGCATGTTCAGGTCATCATCGTGTTTACAGCCCCAGGCTACCACCGGCAGGTCTTGCGAAAGTGGATTCTCGGGCTTCACGAAGCGAATTTCTGCGCCGTTGAAGAACATTTCAACCAGTGGCTCTTTCCAGCGGCTGAATCCCAGCATCTGTACGGAGGTCGGCAGCACGCTGCGGTGACGTCGCTGCAGACCAAGCCAGTTGATCAGTACCTCCGGGGAGCACGGTACGCCCCGCTCTGGACAAACGTAACGTGGGTAGGCCACCAGCGTGGCATGAATCAATTGCGCCAGGGGCACCGGGTGACGTCGTGACGGTGCGGGCAGGCGGTCTTCGGTCAGGCCCCAACCGGCATAAAACGGCATGCCCCAGGTGTGTACTGGCACATTCCATAGCAAGGCATCAAAGCCAAGCTGCGAGGTCATCACAAAAACAGCGCGCATGTGTGGCAGCAGGTCGGCCGGGTGCGCATTGCGTGCAAGTACCTGTATCCGAGGGTTGCTTGCCAGAGCGGTAAGATCGAAATGCCCTTGCTTGCGACCTGCGACTACATCCGGGTGTACCTTGAGTACGATCGTGCAATCCGGATAGCGCGCCAAAGCCGCGTCAAGCATCGCCCGGAAGTCTTCAGCTCCGGCGCCCTGCAGTGACGCGTCGCCACTAGTCTGGTCAGCGACCAAAACACAGTTCTCAGGAAGCTCCGGCAGTTCGATGCGGGCATCGTTGTACTTGGAAACCCGCTGCTGTTGCCAGAGGTCACGAAGGGCCAAGGCACGTTGCGTCTGGTCCGCATCAAGAGGGGTGGCAATCAGTTGTTCGAGCCTGGAAGGCTGGCTGGCATCGTAATAGACGCCCAAGTCGTCCACGATCAATGACAGGGGAGGCTCATCGGCGCCTAAACCCACCGAGCGAACGAAACCGTCTTCAAGCGTTAAGACAGGCTTGCGGGCTTTCTGTGCTTCGGCCATTGCCTTTATTGCACTGGGCTTTCGGCCCCACGCCATAAGCCAGTCGGCGTGCTGCACGTCACGCGCAACGCCGTTCTGAAGAACGTAGTCGGGCAACAAGGCAGGCAGCGTGCTGATGGCCTGTGCGCCCTTTGACAGGATTAGCAGGCGAGGGCGGGGCGAAACGTCATCCATAAACGCGAAGCAGCATCCATTGGCAGATGAGGGACGACAAGGGCGCGGACCCTTGGCGAACCAGAGGAAAAATGAGGGCGAATCTTAATACATATTCACATTTGCGCGCGCGCAGATTCGGATAAAACGCAAAAAGAAATTAGACAATCTGCGTAAATGCTGACGGATGACATCAAAATGCCATCTTATCGATGCTAACTGGCCCATTCGCGACGTTGCCGGGCGTTCTCGTCGCAAGCCACTCGCTAATCGTTGCCCAATAGTGCCAGCAGGTAAGCGTATTTCTCTTGCAGAAGGGCCATTCTGTCGCGCTGACGATATTCCTCGATCGTTTCCGGGCGCAGGCAATGGAACAATGCTGTGAGCAGGAACACGTAATGCAGGTTGCGCAGCGCCTCCTGGAGATCGAATTGCTCGGCAAGCGCAGCGGAGTAGGCTTCGATGAACTCTTTACGGGCGGCCAGAAAGACGTTCATGTCCTTGCGCCTGAACAGGCTTCCAAGGTAAGCGCCCCCATCGAACCCCACCCGGCCAACCTTGACCTCGCTCCAGTCGATCAGGTGCAACTGCCCTTTGACCACGAACAGGTTCTTGCGCAGGTAATCCATGTGGCTGATGCAACGAGGGCTGCGTCTCGCCTGGGCGGCCAGTTGCCGAATGACCGGAGTAAAGGCTTTGAAGCGTTGGGCCAAGCCTGCAAAGCGAGGGTCCTGCCTGCCAAGCTGCTCAAGCGCTGGCAGGCAGCGGGCAAAGTTGAAGCGTGGTCGAAGCAGAAACCAAGGCCGGAAAAAATCCATGCTCCAGTGCAGCAGTGCCCGCGGCACCGGTCGCCCCTCGAATTCAAGGTAGCCGTGGCTCAACTCTTCGAGCTCGGCGATACCTTGTGCCAGTTGCTTGGCAATGGCGTGCATCCGGGGGGGCTTGCCTCGAACGAACGCGGTAAAGATAAAACTCTCCCATGGCGTCTCGATGACGCCCAGGCAGGCGGGGTGACAAAAATGTGTACTGCCCGCCAGCATGCCTTCGGCGCGATGAAACCTGGCCTCTTGGCTGCCGAGGAAGGCCACCTTGCGAATCGACTTCTCCACCACTTCCAGCGACTTTCCGGTGCTAAGGTCCGTCACGCTGTGATGCCTTACGTAGTTGACGAACGAGGCGTTGGAGACGAGCTCGTGGCTACGAATGTCCAGCTGCTTTCCCCGCCAATGAGGCATTAGGTCAACCAGGTGCTGTTCCAAAGGTGCTCGCCGCCAGCGGTAAAAAGTCCTGTTCAAGGTGGGCTGGCGGGGGGGAGGCATGACATCCATGTAGGTGGGGACGGTGTCCGATCTCTATCTTAGAAGGGGCGTATGCTGCTGCATACATGGCTTGGGCACAACGAAAAATTTCTATAAGAGGTTGATGAATAAGGGCGAAATGCCAGCATTTGGCTCCCCACTAGATCGGTTGCGAGCAAAAAAACACACCCTGCATAGCGGTGAGGTCGCACTCCCAGCGTTGTTCGAGCGCGCGCTTTGAATTCGGTTCCCTTGGTCTAGCCGCTTTCTAGCGTAAGGCCGCCAGTCGCCGGCGTTACCTACGCAAGTGGCAAGAAGGTGAATGGGAGGGGCGGTGGCGTAACTGTGGGGACATCCGTTTTTGGTACCCACCAGTCAGATTATCAACGTACTACAGGCTGCCGCGCTTTGCTTCGCGATGTAAAAACTTTAACATTTGCGGCTTCGCATTTTTCAGATGTCGTCAGGGACGAAAATGAATCATCTCAGCATTGCCAAAGAAGCCCTCATTGCGCAAGCCCAAGCAGTCACGCAGTTGTCTGACCGCCTTGATGGCGAATTTCAGAGCGCAGTCGAGCTTATCCTCGGTTGCCAAGGCCGCACAGTGGTGTGTGGCATGGGCAAGTCCGGCCTGATCGGCCAGAAAATGGTCGCAACCTTTGCATCCACCGGCACCCCCAGTTTCTTCCTGCACCCGGCCGAAGCCTTCCATGGCGACCTGGGCATGCTCAAGCCTATCGATGTTCTGATCCTCATCAGCTACAGCGGCGAGACCGAAGAGCTGATCAAGCTGATCCCGAGCCTCAAGTCGTTCGGTAACAAGATCATCGCCATGACCGGCAACGGCAAGTCCACACTGGCCAAGCATGCTGATATCTGGCTGGACATCTCGGTTGAGCGGGAAGTCTGCCCGAACAACCTGGCACCAACCACCTCCACCTTGGCAACCATGGCCATGGGTGATGCTTTGGCTGTAGCGCTGATCGAAGCCATTCAGTTCAAACCAATGGACTTCGCGCGCTATCACCCCGGTGGAAGCCTCGGTCGTAAGCTGCTGACCCGTGTCCGTGACGTGATGCACTCGCCGGCACCCATGGTTACCTCGACTACCAGCTTCCATGACTGCCTGTTGGTCATGACACGCAGCCGGCTCGGCCTTACTGTGGTGATGGATGACGAAAAGCTTGTCGGTATTGTGACTGACGGTGACCTCCGTCGCGCCTTGCTGGAGAACGAAGGCGTCGTTCGCGAGACGGTCGCACAGTTCATGACTCCCAATCCTCACACTATCGGAGAAGATTCACAGTTGTCGGAAGCTGAGTCTTATATGTTGGATAACAAGATTCGGGCGTTGGCGGTAACGGATGCTGAAGGTGCCGTTGTAGGTGTTGTTGAGATTTTTGACTGAGTAAGATTGATATCTTAGCTAAACCCCCTGAGCAAGTGTGCTGGCGTCAATAAAGTTCCCCAGTGAATTTTGAGAATTATTAACTGGGGTATCGATTGAGAATTGAGGATGGAAATGGTTCTAGAACAACTTGAAGGACCTCACTATAAGCTTGTGCCTTGCCCGGGGGCGAGACGCCTACTGGTGTTCTTTGCTGGGACCAATAAGACTGATGGTAAGTTTGATTTTTGGCGGGTAGGTAATGCGCAGTCAGAGCACCGCCTGTTCCTCAATAATGGAAAAAATGAATGGTATCAGAATGGTATACCTGGCTTCGCCGATAGTGTTGACGACATAGGACGTAAGATCGAGCGTATCGCCGCTTCGCTAGGAGCAGTAGAAATTATTCTGCATGGAGTGAGCATGGGTGGCTATGCCGCAGCTCTCTTCGCGAAGCTGATCGGCTGCAAGGCTATGGCATTCGGGTTTGACAGTGTTCTGAGAATACCTCATGCGAGAAGTGCGCAGATCTCTAAGTCGGTTGATCTGGTCTTTCCCGACCTATCGAAAATAAGCAGTCAGAAGTCAACGACCATTCTTCACATAGCTGGTGAAGCTGATGCGATGGACCTGAAAGCCGCTCATCATTTGCTGGGATCGGAGGGGGTTTCCACTCTTACTCTTCGTGGTGTGGGGCATGGCGGGGCACCCTTTATTGAGCTTAAATACGGTCTGTCCAACTATATCGCAACATTCTCCTCGGATGGAAAAATGCCTGACGTAACTGAAAAGGGGCGTTCGGCGTATAATGG
Organism: Pseudomonas sp. JR33AA; assembly: GCF_021378985.1. Classification (NCBI taxonomy): domain Bacteria; kingdom Pseudomonadati; phylum Pseudomonadota; class Gammaproteobacteria; order Pseudomonadales; family Pseudomonadaceae; genus Pseudomonas; species Pseudomonas sp. JR33AA. The sequence continues at coordinate 61,722 of NZ_JAJSAW010000002.1, read as the reverse complement.
TGCAATTGTTCGGCGGCTCATAGATTTGCATGTGAGTGCGAAGGCGAAAGATTGGCGACAAGTAGAGTCTAGGGCTCGCTTGGTGTTGGACGTTGACCCTGCACATGAAACTGCAAACTACTGGGTTGGTACAGCGCTTCTGGAGTCAAAGTTGGCAGGGGAGGCAATACCTTTCTTGGCCTCAGCGGTTTCTTCGGCGCCACACTTTGCTAATGCACAGTATCGCTTGGCCAGGGCATATATGGTTCGAAAGGACGTTGAGCGAGCGAAGTTTCATTTGAGCGAGCATGCAAAATTAAGCCCTGAAGCGGCCCTGACGCAAGCATTCATCTCGGACTTGACCCGGGCCGAAGGTGATGTAGAGGCTGCGAATGAAATTTTGCTGCGAGCTTACCGTATCGATTCAGCAAACAAAAGTGTGCTTGAAAGGATGAAAAAATATTCACTTGAACCAACTCTGAGTTCGTGATTTTTTTGTCCTGCACGTGCGTTGTGTTTTCGTTGCGGCAGTAATTCAAGGGCTTCATCTGGCTAGTGGTGGTCGGAGGTGATTTTGAATTAAAAAGCTCAACATTATGTTGAGCTTTTTTATATTTAGAAGCTCTATGCAGGTTGTGCTAGTCTGGGGGAGCCATCAAGCAAGCATCTGAAAGGATGTGCATTGGCTGGTGGTTGATGTTTCCTCTGATAGTAGGAGCGCGACTAATGAAGCTTGGCTATTTCCCACTATTTGCGTGTCTTTATTTGTCAGGCGCACTGATGGGCGCTGGCGCGGAAGCGTCAGCGAATGAGCAAGCGCAGCTGGAGAGCGGAGGCCGTTCTTTTCAGGCTTTGTCGTCTCGCCACTTGGACTTTAATAGGGCTTTAAATTCAAGTGCTATGCTTTTTGCCTTGGAAAAAATTCGGGGTAGTGGTGGGGGGCGAAATGGAATTCAGTCCTTTGCCTTCGATGAGCGCAATCGGACCGTCTATACGCTGCATTTGACTGGTATGAAGGCTGGTGGTGCTTCAATTATAAATAACTATCCGCTTGATCAGGCGGTTTCAAAGGTCTCGCAGGGAGCCTCGGATCCAGTTAATGATGTTGTGGGGCATCAAGGGTTAGGTATCGAGTATCTTCCTGATAGCGAAGTCAGATTGTGGTCTACTTATCAAAAGGACTTTAGGCAGGTCGTTCGCTTTTCCTACTTAGAAGGTCAGCCTGTCAAAAATGTTGAGGTTTTTCGACTATTTGGTAATGACTTCAAGACCCACGTGAGCGCTACCCCGGCGATCAGCACGGATCAAAAGTATTTAATTGCTGCAGGGAGAAAAAAAGACACGGGAGACCAAGTGGTTCGTGTTTGGAAACTTGCTGATCTTGTGCGTGGCGGGGTGGGTGATTATTCCCAGCGGTGGACCTATGAATGGAGTGTTCAGGATGTGATTGACTCTCAGCATCCTTTACAAGGTATAGCGAGTGATGGGCGGAGGGTCTGGATTGTTGCTGGAAATAGCAAGATTGATGTGCCAAAGCACTTGGCAGTTTACACACTCGATGGCCAAGTCATAGATAAGAATTTTGACGTTGAGTTAGGCCAGGCCCAAGCGCGGATGGATGGGGTTGGAAAAGAGTTTGAGCCAGAAGGCCTAGCCCTCATAAATGAAGGAGGCAAGCAGTATCTGTGCGTCGGGGTTGTAAGTGGGGACAAAGGATTCAGAAAGGTTCGAATTTATCGAATGCCTATCGATAAAGACTAATCGCTTGTTGCCTAGGAAGGAAAGGGTTTTATAATTAATGGATTTTTTGTTGAGAATGGTTCCTGCCCGTGCCTGATTGGGTATGGGCAGGAAATTTCTAAAGGGATGCTTATTGCGCCATTTTGTTCATGACCTTCGAATAGCCAGACGCAGTACTGAACACATTGGCTTTATTTTGCGAGATCAGGATGGCGTCGGCAAGTTCACGAAAAGCCCCGTTGCCTCCTGCTGTTACTAACGTCTGGGTTGCGGCAGCTTTGACGTATATTGGTGCGTCGGCAACGGCAAACGACATCCCGCAGGCCGAAAACGCCGGGAGATCAATACAATCATCTCCAATACAGGCTGTTTGCTCAGGTCGTACGTCTGCCTCGGCCATGAGTTGCTTGCATGCTGCAAGCTTATCTTTGACTCCAAATTGGCAAAGCGTAATCCCCAAGTCAGCAACACGCTTACGCAAAGTTGCTGAGTCGCGCCCGGACAACACGGCAACCCGTACTCCGTTCTCCTCAAGCAACCGCATGCCCATGCCATCTCGGACATGAAACCGCTTGAGGCATTCACCGGTTGCGTCGTAATAGATACCACCGTCAGTGAGAACGCCGTCAACATCGGTGATAACCAGGCGTATATCGGCCAGAGTCGGCTGAGGAGCAATGTCTCGGCCGTTGAATAGTGCGCGCACCTGTTCCAGGCATTCTGGTGTATCAACACCAGGACCGGTTGGTTCAACGACATAGGCGCGGATGCAATATCCAGCGGTCATCAGACGCAGTTGTTCGAGTTTTTCTGCATGTGCCAGCATCGGCTGCGGCAAGCTGGCGTACTCGGCAAGCACTTCACGGCGATACGCGTACACGCCGACGTGTTTCAGGTAGGTGGCTGTCTCGCTCTCTCGCGGGTAAGGGATCGGAGAACGGCTGAAGTACAGCGCGTTACCGTTCGCTGCCAATACCACTTTCACAGTATTGGGATTCCCCGCCTCATGAGCGTCGATTGGATGGCAAAGCGTGCCAACATTGACGCTGGAGTCAGCGAGCATGCCCGCGGCCAGTGCTTCGATATCACTCGGACGAACCAGAGGTTCATCACCTTGCAGATTGATGTAGATGTCCGCATCGACCTGAGTCATGACTTCGGCGAGGCGATCAGTGCCTGAAGGGTGATCAGGCGAAGTCATCACATACTCACCGCTAAAGGCGCGGACAGCTTCGGCAACCCGTTCGTCATCGGTCGCAATAATCACGGCGTGCGCATTTGAAACCTGAAGTGCACGCTCGTAGACGTGCTGCACCATCGGTTTGCCTGCGATGTCCGCCAGTGGCTTGCCTGGCAGGCGCGTCGAACCATAACGCGCAGGGATGATGATCGCAACGCGTTGTTCGCTGCTTGACATGCTCACAGTCAATGTTCCCTTAAGCTTGCTTACGAGATAACCAGTGGTGGGAAGGACTTGACCAGATCATCCAGGGCTTTGATTTGCGCAAGGAATGGCTCCAGCTTGTCCAGCGGCAGGGCGCTTGGGCCATCGCACTTTGCCTGGTCTGGGTTTGGGTGCGCTTCCAGGAATAGGCCTGCCAAGCCGACGCCCATGCCAGCGCGAGCCAGGTCTACGACCTGATCGCGGCGACCGCCGGATGCGGCACCGGAAGGGTCGCGGTTTTGCAGAGCGTGGGTAACATCAAAAATAATTGGCAGATCTTCGCAGGTGCGCTTCATCACACCAAAGCCCAGCATGTCGACAACCAGGTTGTCGTAGCCCATGCAAGTGCCTCGGTCGCAAAGGATCAGCTGATCATTGCCGGCTTCCTTGAACTTATGCACGATATTCTGCATCTGGGAAGGGCTGAGGAACTGCGGCTTCTTGATGTTAACTGGCTTGCCAGTCTTGGCCAGAGCCACTACCAGGTCAGTCTGACGTGCCAGGAAGGCAGGTAACTGCAGAACGTCTACCACTTCAGCGACAGGGGCCGCTTGGTAGATCTCGTGAACGTCAGTAATGACCGGAACGCCAAATTCAGCCTTCACTTTCTCAAAGATGCGCAGGCCTTCTTCCATACCTGGACCACGGTAAGAGTGGATAGACGAGCGGTTGGCTTTGTCGAAACTAGCTTTGAATACGTAAGGAATGCCCAGCTTCTCGGTGACACGGACGTACGCCTCGCAAGCGGTCAGCGCCAGCTGCTCGGACTCCAGAACATTGATGCCGCCGAACAGTACAAACGGCGAGGAGTTGGAAACTTCAATGCTTTCGGTAATCTTGATCATGATTCGGTTCACTCTTAAATTATGGGTTCAGCGCAGCCAGTTTTCGAGCTTGCGCTGAATGGCGGATGTATCATTGGCCGCCATGGAGTAAGAATTGACATAATAGTGAAGGAGCTCTTGGGTTCGACCTTTGTCAAACGTTAGCTCTTCCCGCAGGCACGCTTTCAGTTCGTCGATCGTGCGCGCGTGTGCTGCAACTGCATAGGCATAATCGGCTTCGCCGGTGATCACCACTGGTCGCCCGTGCAGTAGCGCTTCAAGACCAACCCCTGAGTTGACCGTAAATACGGACTTTGCACCGGAAATAAGGTCGTGCACTGAGGCGTCGGACAGTTCAATGATGCCCCGCTCAGAGAGATCCTTGAGGGTTCGCTGGACGCTCATGCTGTTGCAGTAAGGGTGGCGTTTTACCCGTACCTTGGTATCAGTGCCAGCAAAGTGCTCTGCCACTGTTCTGACCAGGTCGATACCGGAGATCTCAGCCAGTGCTGCTACCGTATCGGTGGGAATTTGCAGGGCTACAAACACGTAGTCATCATCAAACTGTACACGGTCCTGCGTCTGCGAATACTTCGAAACGTTATTTGTCACGTACGTTTCGTGCAGCTGCTGTTCATTCTCTTCCAGTGCATCAACCGAGATAGACTTGGTCGCTACGCGAATCTGCTCATGCTCAGCGGCAAGGGATGAGTAGCCGGCAAAACCTTGATAATCGATGCTGCAGCGGCCTGCCAGAGGCACTTCTTGAATATGCAGATGATTGACGTTGTAAGGCGCGTTGGTGTGGTAACTCACGACACGCGAACCCGGAATGCTAGGGTCGCAGTTACGCCAGTTCCATTGATGTCTTGGCACGAGCACCAAGTCTTTACGGCCCAGCAGGTACTTGAAGACATTCATCAAGAATTCGCGAACCGTAGCGTAGCTTGGCTTCTCCTCGCCTGGGGCGGCAAAAAAGACCGTCGGGATGAAAACCTCGACAACTTTCGACACGTCAACGGAGCGGCTATGGATGTTAACGATCGAGCCTTGATACAAACCATGGAGACTGGCTGATGACTCATTGCTTGAAGCAATCTCTACCAGCGCACGCGCGGGGCCCAGATTGCGAATTACAGTATCGAGCCAGAGTTGGTTTTCCTCTGATACAGGTTGGGCGCCGCCTTTATTGCGGTTGATGATCTGTTGCGCTTCATGTAGCCACCGGCATTTGATGGCTACCTTGAGCTGATCATCAGGGTTTATACCCTTCCGGCCCTTTTCTGCTGCCAGCAACTGGCGTGCATTACCACGTGCAGCCTGAATCTGCTCACGCATTTCAGGAAAGAATGGCGTGGCACGGTTGATCATCGGCATAAACTTCATGACAACTTCGCGCGGGAACTCAAGAATGCTGGCAAGCGTGTTGCGGGCAGCATCGAATAAGAAGTTATCGATTTCGAATGACAGCCGTTTTACCGTTCCGTAAGTTGGGTAAAGGGCTTGGCTTGCGCACAGATACGAGTAGGCCCGAGCGACTTTTGCATCATCTTTTAGCATGTCGCTGATACGCATCAGAAGCTTGCGCTCAGAGGGGTGGGCGACCTGTGCCTTTATCAAAACCTGGTATGCCGACTCTTGGTCTCGCGATAACTGATAGGCACGAGCGAGCATGAGTCTATAGTGCAGTCTTGCAGCTATCTCTTCCGGGAATGAATTAATTGCAGCAATGAGCTTGTCGTGCTCTTTGAGTTGGCTGTGAACCCTTGTCAAGACTCCGTAGTTGGTAGCATTGCCAGGGTTGTCCATAATCGCCTGGCGAGCTTGTTGAGCAATCAGCTCAAGAACGGAAGCGTCGGAGCCTGCTTTTAGTAATGAAACTTCAAGCGCGCTTGGTGCTGCAGGAGCAGTTGCTTTGGGTTTGGCCTTAGGCTTGGTTTTGGCTTTGGCCTTTGGCGAGACTGTTTTTCTGGGGAGTGCCTCGCCAAACCGTAGCTTAGATAACGCATCATTAACAGGGGCGCAAGACGGCGCAAGGTTAAGTGTTTGTATGGCAGCGTCGACAGCGCCTTGTTCGGCCTGGATTTTAGCTTTTTCGATATAACCGAACGAATTGCTGGAATAATTCTGTATGGCATATTCAGAGATCTTCAGCGCGGCGTCATGATCCCCGTTGGTATAGGCGGACTCCAACGCTTTCCGCAACTGGCTCAGCGACGTTTCGGAGCGCAGCAATTTATCCGTATACGCTAAACTGGCGCGATGAGCCCCGAACTTTGAAAGCAAAAATATCGATTTGACGAGTAGATGTTGCTTGAGAGATGACATTATTTAGCTTCGCTCAGCTTTTTCTTGGCTATCGCCAGTTGACGCTTGGTTGTGTAGTGTTCCTTGACCTCTTTGCGTACATAAGCCTGTGGTTGGCTTAATGTGTACTTGCCTTTCCAGAGGTCGACCAGCGCATTGTGTGCCAGGCTCAGAGAGTTATCAGTATCGACAAAAAGCAGGTTGCGAAGTTGATCATACTTCTCGATGTGCTTGCCTGGTTCGGATGCCAACTCCGCAATTCCGGGGGCCAAGGCTTCGGGCGAGTCAATGGTCAGGCCAAGCTCGTCGCGTCGAGCGTACTCAAGGCTGTACTCGTCGATTTTGCGTCCACCCATTTGCTCTGCCAGGTCATTTTGGAGCAGGGCAATGGGTTTCTGGCAATACATGGCGTCAAAAATGGCGCCGCTATAATCGGAAATTACGATGTCTGCAAGTGCTATCAACTCAAGCAGGTCGTCATTGGCACCAAAGTGAAAAATGGAGTCGAGGTCCATTTTACTTTTGCGGTCGCCTTCCAGTAGCTCGGTGTTATGGTGCATTTTCAGCATTACGTTGTAGTCAACTGAGAGCTCGTAAATAGCAGTCAGATAACGGTCGACGCTGGACAGCTCACCCCAGGTAGGAAGATAAAGCACAGTTTTGCGGGCTGGATTAATCTTGTCCGCATGCTTGGCCTTTGCTGCGATATGAAACTCGGGACGGTGCCAGTCATCGTATCGAGGATTACCGACCGATGCAGTAGGGCTGAAATGTGCGATGCGCTCCGAGGCGTAAGGTCCGTACGTCATGCAAAGATCTGCCAGCGCACGCCAAGGGCCGTAGTTATGCGGCTCTTTAGCATAGCCGTACTGAATCATTGCAATTTTAGACTTTTCAATGGTTTCAATACGGGAGAAAGGTGTCTGACATACAATGATGTCAAACACGCCATCAAGCGTTGGCATCTGAGCTCTGTCCCAAACCATGATCGGCGTGTCTGGGTCATTGAGGATCTCATCGCTGAATTCAGAAATAAAATCCTGACGTTTCTCAATAACAAAACAGGCACCTGGGAAGGTGCTTGCAAGTTTCTTGATGTGGAGGAACTGGAAGGGGTTCCAGCCAACAAACCCAATCCTCGGAAGTTCAGCCATACTTCTTGATCTCGGCAATCAGCTGTGTAGTGGAGATGCCTTCAGTGCGAGGAAGGTAAATAACTTCACAGAGGGACTTGAATTCGTCGAAGCGACCTTCCCAGTCATTCCCCATGATCAAGGCATCAGCACCGAATTCCTTGATGTACTCACCTTTGAGTTCAAGAGATTCTTCGATAAATACTTCGTCTACGCAGGACAGGGCGGCAATAATGTCGCGACGTTCCGCCTCAGGATAAACAGGGTAGCGTTGTTTTTTCGAGAAGTTCAGGGCATCTGAGGAGATACCGACAACCAGTCGATCACCATGGGCTCGTGCGCGCTGAAGGATTTTGACGTGGCCAATGTGGAGCACGTCGAAGGTGCCAAAGGTGATGACGGTTCTCATAAATATCCCTTTAGTGAATATGGTAATGCCAAAATTTATTTACCCATGGCAATTGTATCGCCACGGGTATCGTTTGTGACCTCAAGGCCGACAAGCAGTACCGTTAATTGACAGTTACCAATTGGAAGGTGAGCTTGTTTTTTGCAATCTTGCCTTTGAATAGTGAGCCGTCGCTAGTGATATCGAGACGATACCAGCCGCGCTTAGGGTCGTAGGTCGACTTGGCAAGCGGGTAAACGCCGGCACTCAGCACTTCGGCATTTGGCTCGGCGCCTGCCTCGTGCGAAATAACTTTGATTGCATTGACGCCCTCCAGTGCATCCATGTCGGCATAGGCGTATGGAGTCGAGAACCAGATGATGCCCGAGTTCGTGCCGCTGACCGAGTTCTTGAGCTCGCCTGCCAGGGAGTTGCGGTTTTTCAACTTCAAGTGCAATTTCAAAGAGTTGATGCGCTCGAGTGAATCCAGCGGATTCTGGAAGTCCAAGTCGGACATATCCTTAGGCTCAAGCTCCCACCAACCACTGTTCAGAAATTGGTTGATGGTCTCATCATCGAAGCGATAGCGAACGACTTTCGCTGGGTTGCCACTGACTTCGGCATAGGCTGGAACGTCTTCAGCAACAAATGAACCACTGGCAATAATTGCGCCGGTGCCCACTGTAACGCCCTTGCAGATCGATGCATTGGTACCGATCCACACGTCATTACCAATAACCGTAGGTGCGAGGGGCTCTGGAGAGGCATTTTTTTTGGGGTAATTCTTCACATCCTTGAAGTGCTTGGAGCTGTACTGGAAGGAGTGTGTGCTGAAAAAGCTCTGTGGCGCCGGGATATCCACCGAAATTTTGGTATTAGCGCCAATAGTGCAATAGTTGCCGATGACGCTATTTGCGCCAATAATGCTATTGCTGGAGATTACAGAATACTTGCCAATCTTGGCTTTTGCCTCTACAACAGCATTACCGTAAATTTTAACGGGCTGGCCCAGCTGCGAATCTTCCGCTACGGTTGCTGAGTCTGCTACTAATTTTGCGTCCAAGTTTCCTTACCCTCTCCAGAGTATTGCGCTTCCATTATTGCGCTCTAAAAGCGGCTCTCGATTAGTGCGCACTGCTAAGTAAGGGCACGAATTTTACGTGTGTGGCAGTATTGTGTCAATCCGTCAAGTGGTCGCGAATTATTTTTTTTGTGAGAGATTTTTGATTTTCGCGAGGGGTGCACTGAGTGGAGGGTCAGGATATGGGTTAAATGATATCATAGTGATATCATGTGATAAATTAATGGCGTCAATAAGTAGGCTGTTTGGCCTGCCTGGTTGTCTGGGGCAGGCCAAAGCAATCCGGGTTAGATTACAAACTCTATCGATTCGGCTGCTATGATGCCTTTGTACGCTGTACCATGTTTCATCGCTCGGAAGCGGTAAAGGCCCTTTGGTTCGTCGAGCATCATCTCGTCGACTTCATGTATGCCTTCGCGCAGATCGGTGGGCTCGCCGAGGAACTTCTTCGAATCCAGCACCTGTCTGATAACTACAGATTTAGCTGTCTTATATTTATCAATTGTTGCTGGGTCTTCTGTTTTTGGGAGATAGATCCAGCCAAATTTACTTGCTGCAGTATTGATCAGCGTCGCGTTGTTGGCTGTGGCGGCTGTGGCGGCTGTGGAGGGAGTGTGAGGGTTATTTTCGATCTCCTCGAAAAGCTCTACCCAGCGCTGGGTGATGCTTTTTGCATGGAAGCGTTCCATGTTGATAATGCCGGCCTTGCCCATGTTTATCGACAGGTCATGATCGCTCAGCAGCAGACAGGTTTTTTCAATGAATTCCTTTTCAGTTTTTACGATGAAGCCGTCTACGCCATTTGTAATAATTTCTTTAGGCCCATAGTTGGTGTCCATCGATACCAGTGGTGTCCCGTAGGCAAGCGATTCGGCAAAGCTTACTCCAAAGCCTTCTGTGGCGGACATGGCCAAGCTGACGCTTGCGCGTCGGAAGATGCCTGACACGTCAGTGGCGAAGCCCATCAGTTTGATTGACGTATTAGCATTCAGCTTATCAATTTCAGCTTGGAGCTCATCTTTCTGTTCGCCAGACCCCCAAATTTCAAGTCGTGCATCAGGCAGGGCCTCGATAACTTTCGTAAAGGCCTTGATCATGTTCTTGATGCGTTTGATCGAATGGAGTCGAGCGACGATTACGGCAAGATGTTTCTCTCGAATAACTTCGCCCTGGTTTTCGGCTACATTAATAGGGTTGCCAATGGCTCGGTATCTATCACAAGGGAACTGCTCGGTCAGGTCAGAAAGTTGGGCGTGGGTGAGTAGGACGAGTCGGTCGGCATTGGGGATGCTTTTGATTACGCCATGATATTTGGCAGCAACTTCGGATCCGGGTGTGTAAGGCTTCATCAAATGGTTGCTATGCATCATGAGCACTTTGTGTGCTCCTTTGGCGTCAACCATGCATATCGTTTCGGCTGCGTGAATTGCATCCGCGATCAAATGGGTTGTTTCGTAGTTCTTGCTGATCTCATTCAGCCAGTAGGCTTGAAATGTTCTCAAAGAATTGAATTTCAATGTGGGGGCTTTGGATTGAAAAAGCGCCGACATTGCAAATTCGCCATTACCTTTATAATATTCTTCAAGGAACAGCGTTTCATCGTCCGTGAAATAGCGAACCACTTTAACGTCTAACTGATTTATGTGCTCGGCGCGTCGACGGACCTTGACCTTTAGATGTTCAAGTGTGCTGCTGGTTGGGTTCTTTCGCAGCTTCCGTGCAAGTTCATTTTTTTCTGCGAACCATTTGTAAATATTTACAATGCTGATTTCGCTAGAGATGCGCCCCTGAGAGACAAGATTCTCGAAAGTCGTTTCGAGGTTGTCGTCATAAGAGAGGAGGGCCATCTTGGAATGAGTTTCTGGGCTTGCCAGAGCTTCAGTTCGGGTCAAGGAAACCCGTGTTACACCGCCTGCTTGCTCTCCCAGGCCGTACAGTACCGAAATGATTTGCTTCAATGTTTCGCCCCCTATTGAATTCTCGGCCGCATCCGTTCACGCCTTAAGAAGGGGTATTGTTACATGAAAGCTAGAAATGGCCTAGCGTGAATTTGGTTCTGAAAATCGCAGTGATTGTGAGGTCGCGTGATGTTAAGGCGCTCAAGCTTCGTCTTGCTCGGGGAGGTGTAGTGCCCATCCGATCACGGATGCTAGAAGTAGGAAAGTTGCAGAGCAGGCGGCGATTAGCAGGGTGTTATATACAATGACTCCCATGTCTTCCTCCTGGTTAAGTGATAAGGGTTCGTTATCATCTTCTTTGCAGGGGTTGCTAGGGGTTACTTGTACAGTACTTTTGTGACTGAGATGTTTCTATGGTCGTAGGTTTTCCCAGGTGGTTCAAGGCTGGGAGCTTACGCGCAGTGAAACGAAAGAAGTGCTGGGAAGTAACGCCTTGGGAGGGGGGCTGACGATGGGTAGCGACATTTTGGCTCTCCCTGCCGTAGGGCAGGGAGAGTCGCGCAAATTATTGAACCCCGGCTGCGCGGCCCAGGACCATGGTCTGGACAATCGGGGTAATAATTTTTTGCCACTCGTACACGGCAGCATTGGTTACATAGATGGTGTCATCGGGTTTGATGGCAATTTGCTTAGCATAGAAGATTGCAGCAGGATCACGCATGTTCAGGCGAAGTACAGTCGGCTTTGCACTCGAGCCTTCGTTCATGCGGAACACGAATACACCTTCAGGGTTGGCATTCTGCTCGCGCAGGCCGCCGACGCTACCCAGTGCGTCCAGCAAGGTGGTGTTCTGGCTTGGCAGGTCTTTCAGGCCTGGCTCGCTGACGGCGCCCATGGCAACAAAGCGCTGGCGGGCGCGGTCAACCACAACCTCCGAGTTAGGGCGCAGCACCATGTTGTTGCCGGCCAGCACGTTCTCATAGTTAAGTTGCTGTACCTGGGTGCCATTGCGGACGGTGACGTTCACCAGGTGCGGTTCCATGACGGGGCCGCCAGCCTGGTTAATGGCGTCAAGCAGGGTGAGTGGCCCTTGCAGGGTGCTGAAACGGCCTGGTGTTTTTACTGCGCCTGCCACCAGCACCGAGCCCGACAGGTCGCCTACCAGTTCAACGTGGGTTTGCACGTCGGTGGTGATGCCCTTGAGTTGTCGGCGGATTAGGTTTTCAACTTGGTTCAGGGTCATGCCTGCAACAAATTGGCGGCCCACGTACGGCAGCGAAAGCATGCCTTGAGCATCGATGCGCGTTTTCAGCTGAGTGCCGCCAGTAGCAAGCGGAGCAAACAGCGCAGAGCCCTCAGGTGCGGTATCGGCGATCAGCACATTGAGCACGTCGCCCTGCATCAGGCGAACTTCGGGCGACACAGGTTTAATCACCGTGGCCAGTGCGGGCTGTTGAGCCTCATGCATGTAAGGGCCGATGTTGTTGGCGTTGATGTCGACCAGGTTGTAAGCGTCGGTTTTGGTCTCGATCGCACCCTTGTACGGCCCTGCGCCGGACAGTGTGCCGCTGCAGCCGACAAGGCCCAGAGTCGCCAGGGCGAGTGCTGCCAGCTTCAGGTTGAAGGTGCGAGAGACAGCAAGGGATTTAATCACGATGATCCTCGATCGAAGCCAGAATGAATCGGGTGATGCCATAAAGCATCAGCAGGCCCAGCAGGATGGTTGCCAGGTTGTACCAACGCTCCGGATACAGTGCTAATTGGGGGGTATTAGGGCTAACTACCGTCACCAGGGTGCGAATTTTTTTGCTGGCTTCGACACGTGCATTGTCCAGCGCGGCTACAGAAGTTTTATACGTCTCTTCAGCAATGCCAGCATCCAGAGTCAGTTGCTGGAAGCGCGATGCAACCACGTTCAGCTGGGAGCCTTTAGGTGATGACACCAGTAAGCGTTTTTCTTTGGCCAACTGCTGGGTAATGGCTTCGACTTTCTGCTTTTGCTGGCGGATCTGCGGGGCATCGCCGCGCAGTTTGAACGACATCTCGGTGAGGGCTGCTTGCTCTTTGGTGTACTGGCTCTCAAGGTCGGCGATGATCGTGGCGCGACTCTGTGCGCTGTTGCCACCGTCCAGTACCTTGTTCTCGTTCTGGAAGTTCAGAAGCTGGGTTTTGCGTGTGGCGTAGTTGATGCGCGCGGTTTCCAGTTCGCCTTGGGCAAACTTCATCTGCTCGCGGGCAATTCTGTGGCTGACCTCGTTGACGAAGTGCTCGCTAGCCTGAAGGATGACGCGCAGCATCTGCTCGGACAGTTCCGGTGTGAATGCTTGGACTTCGACGCGCAGCAGGCCGGTCGTTTCGTCATAGTGGGCCGAAACCATGCGCTGGTAGTACTTGAGCAGGTCTTCGCGGGCTGCGTCCTTGTTGAGCCAGAAGAATACGTCGCTACGTTGGGCTGCGTATTGCTCCACCCAGTGCAGGCGGTCCTCAAGCAAAAGCATCATGTCCGTCGACGTGATGTATTCGCGCAGGTACAGGGTTTCTTCTCGCGATGCCGGGTTGGCGCTGGTCAGTAAGGTTGCAAGGCCGGGCATCTGGGCGCCCTGATTACCGCTATCCTGGCGTACCACCACTTGGGCGGAGCTGACGAAGCGGTCTATGGCGAATACGCCGTAGTAGACGCTTGCCAGGATCATTGGCAAGACCACCATGGCTATCGCCAGGCGCCAGCCCTTCTTGTTACCTGTGCTGCTCATAGTTGGATGCATCCTTGAAGTCGAACGGTGCTGCGTAATTGGAGTAAGTTGATCAGCTGTTGTAGGCCTTGATGCCTTCGGCAACGTCGTCATACACCTGGATGCCGCCGTTGCGAACCAGCAGCACCACGTCGCATAGCTTCTCGATCTCGGGCATGGAGTGAGAGACCAGTACGACGTTGGATTTCTGCAACTTGTCTTTGAATACTTCAGCGCACTTGCGCTTGAACTGTGCATCGCCCACCGACATCACCTCGTCGATCAGGTAGTAGTCGAAGTCGAAGGCCATGCTCAAACCAAACGCCACGCGAGAGCGCATGCCGGAGGAGTAGGTCTTGATTGGCTCGTCGATCCAGTCTCCGATCTCTGCGAATTCCTGCACGTAGCGGATCTTCTCGCGCATGGCTTCGCCAGTCGCGCCATAGACTCGGCAGACGAACTTGATGTTGTCGCGCCCGGTCATGCTGCCCTGAAAGCCGCCTGTCAAGCCGACCGGCCATGAAATACTGCGGTCGGTGATGATTGTGCCGGAGTCGGGAACGTCTGCGCCGCCAAGCAGGCGCATGAGCGTGGACTTGCCGGCACCATTACGGCCGATCAAGCCAATGTTCTTGCCTGGCGGTATAGCCAGCGACAGGTTGCGAAAGACGTATCGGCGGCCATTCGGCGTGAGGTACGACTTGGTGACGTTTCTTAGCTCGAACACGTTTGGCCTGTACTTAACCGTTCTTGGTGGAAATCAGGTGCATCCTGCGAGCGCGGTAGGCGCCCAGCGACAGGAACAGCAATACCAGGGTAAAGCTGATGACGTAGGTCTCGGACACACCGTCGACCGGGGTGTAATGCGGTAGTACTTCTGCACGGATCAGTTCGAGAATGTGCAGGAATGGGTTGAGCAGCAGCACTGGCATCATTGCCTGTGGCAGGTAAGAGGCTGGAAGCAGCACGCCAGAGATGAAGTAGAGTGGGAAAAAGGCCATGCGAATGACGATTTTCACGCTGGGAAGGGCGTGGGTTATTAGCGCAAGGAGCATGCCCAGGCTAAAGGCGAATAGCAGGCCCAGTAGCAAGGTCGCGACCCACTCAAGAGGGCTGTGAATGGACATGTCGAAGCCATACCAGGCGAAGCCGAAGACCAAGATGGCATAAACCGTGGCTGCGATGCAGGTTTCGACAATGACGCGGGCCAGGTAGGTGTCCAGAGGCTTGATTTGCTTGTAGCCAAACAAGGAGCGGTTTTCCCTTAGGCTATCCATGAGCCGGAGGGCGGTATTTCGATAGAGAAGGAAGGGGGCCATGCCGACCAGGATGAACACCGGGTACTCGACGCCGGAGAGGGTGCGGCCACGTAGCATTGCAAACAGAAGGGAGAACACCAGCAGGTGGACGATCGGCTCAAGCAGCATCCAGAGCGCGCCCAGACGACTTTTGCCGACCCGCGCACGGGCCTCGCGCAGGACTAGGGCGAAGATGACCGATTTCTGGATCTGCAGCGGGGAACGAGGCTTCAAAGTGGCAACCGCAAAGCAAAGCAGCGCGCCTGTGGCACGCCGGAATTCATCTTCAGGAAAGGTGCGCTGTTGCGACTGTGAGCGGAATCTTCCGAATACTTCCCTGTTCTAAGGGGCGGAAGGTTAAGCGTCAGAGGGCATAAGCGTCAAGCGAGGTGCGCCGAATCTGTGCGAAGGTTCGCTGCCGTTCGTCGATCACATGCACGGACAATGCGTCTCGGCTCCTGAGGCCGATTCCGGCTTGAGCGTGCCTGGAGCAACCTTCATAAGGTGATCTCACTCGTGCTCAACGCGATCGTCATTGGGTACTTAGTGCACTCAGGCAAAGACAGGCGCTGAAGGTTTAGGTCATGCTTTTGAATACCTCTTGAACTTACAGCAGTATCGGCCTGCGTTTCGCGCCTGCATGCGTTGGTGCTGAATGCGCAAATCTGCGAACCGGCCGCAGCCGCACGCATCGCCCGGTTTTGTTTTAATAAAGTCGAGTGCAACTTTGAGAGTCGGGCCGTAATTGATCATCACCTTGTTGGTGATGGTCGTCGCACTAAAGTGTTTGGCGATGGATGTGGATGTACGTATTTGTGAGCGCCCTGGCGCCGCTTATCCACTTCACGGGGGGAGCATCAAACGCAGGAGAAGCTACGATATTGGCCCCGGAATCCAGTGATTACAGCAAAATCCGCAAAATTATGGCACTCTGCCAGACCTCGCTAGCCTTCTTGGCTTGACTTGTACCCGAACCAGAGCATCCGCCCGATGCGCCTGCCTGACCGTGAAACGATGAACATCCCTAACTTCAAGAAGTTGTTTATGCCTGATATTTCAGCAGACGCAGCCAGCCTTATCCATGCCATAGCCTCTGCCACTGCGGTAATCGCTGCGCTCATCGCCGCCAGTGCGATGATCATTGCCCACATGACCTCGGATGTAAAAAAACAGCAAGCCGAAGTGCCCGTTTCGCGGGGGGCGCAGGTGGTTACTGTCGTCCAGGAGTCGGATGTACAGGCCAGGCTGGAGATCGAGCAGCTCATGGAGCAGAACGATGCGCTCCGGGCCGAACTGGAGCGCGAGAGGGCCGAGCGGTTGAAGCTGGAGGCCAGCCTGAAGCCCAGGGCGCTGACGCCGCAGGCGCATGATGCATTCAAGGCCTTGGCGGGCGAGCTGAAGGCTAAGACGCTGGCGCCGGTGGTGTTGCTGAATATCCACAAAGATGACAAGGAAGCTGTTCGCTTTGCCAAGGAAATTGCCGTGGCCCTGACCAAGGCGGGTGTGCAGGTTCAGATCAAGCAGTTGCCCCTGCAAAAGCACAATACCGGTACCCAGGTGGTCGTTTATGCCGGGGTGGGCGGTGACGAGCTTGAGCAGGCATTCAAGACCGCGGAGTTTGCTTCTGACATCAAACGCTCGGGGCAGAGCCCGCGGGTGAAGGTGGATGATGGGGACGCGATTGCCATTTCGGCCTTTATCAGTGTTTATCCGCGCAGTGAGATTTGAGCGGCGGGTGGGGGCTGTGATCTTGTAGGCCTGTGGTGGATGGCACCGGCGGTGCCGGTGTTCGCGGGCAAGCCCGCTCCTACAGTGGGGCGGGGTTGCCCTTGCCACGTCTGGCCTGGTCTCGCGTCATCCGCTTCAGTGGCGGCTGTTTTTCGCAATCTCGATGTCGTTCATCAGGGCTTTTGCGGTGGCCAGCAGGTAATCCGCTGCGCCCAGCATCTTGTGGTCGTCTTCCATATCGCCTTCGCGTACTAAGTGCTTGCAGTAGCCCAGCAGGACGGAGACGTGTTCATAGGCGTCATCGACGGGGACGCCGGGTTGGACGCGGAGCAGGTTTACGGTGGGGTTGCCGGCTTCGAGGAAGGTTTCGATGCCTGCGGTGAGGAGGGGGGATTGGTTGTTGTTTTTCATGGTAGTTGCTCCTGATAAAGGGAACTGCCACGTAGATCTTTCTCACGGATCAGGGCGGCAGTCGTACACGGAGTGAGAAACCGAGGGAGCTACAAAGCCCGGCCAGACCGAAGTCTGCCCGCGTACGACTGCCATGACAGGCAAGCCAGGTAACTCGCATCAGGTTCTCACACCCGGTCACCAACATGGCGACCCGGTGACGTTATCCCTGAGGCATTTCCCCGACAATTCAGCTGCTTCTGACTGGCGCGTAGGATAGTTCGTTTGGTTGCCCGAGCTGAAGAGATGGGGCAGGGTTTCAGGAAAGTCTGACGTGCTGGGTGTGCACCCCAAGGCAACTATTATCTTGCGCTCGAAGCCGCCACGGCCCGCTTCTTTATGGGGTGGGCGTTGTTCGGCGGGCGTTGTAGGAGAACGGCAGGGCATTGGTAGGCAGGGAGTAACGGACAAACGCGGATCTGGCTACAGGCACAGGGCCAGGGGCTTGTGCATCAAGGGCCGGAGCCGAGTGGTGAGGATGCGGGCATTGTTGGTGGGTGGGCGAAGTTGAACGGTTTGCTGACCGATTCGGTAACCATTCGCCGGGGGGGGTGGGTATTGTGCGGCCGGGTTAGCCGCTAGGGTTGGTTGCGCAGCCGAAGGAAAGCGGTTGCTGGAAAATGACCAACCCAAGGAGTGTTGACCATGCGCAATAACGTTCTGTCGTACCTGCTGCTGCCGCTGTTCGCCAGTTTGTCGTTCTCCCTTAGCGCCGCCCCGGCCAGCACCACGGCAGTGGCCGAACCGGTGCCGGTGGTGGCTCAGGCCCAGGCACAGGCACAACAGGCGCCGAAGCTGGACTTGAACACGGCAGATGCCCTCACCCTGCAAAAGGAGCTGAACGGCATTGGCAAGGCCAAGGCGGAGGCTATCGTGGCCTACCGCGAGGCCAATGGGCCGTTTGCTTCGGTGGATGAGTTGCTGGAGATAAAGGGGATTGGCAATGCGTTGCTGGAGCGCAACCGGGACAAGGTGATGGTGGAGTAAGCGGGCAGGGGCCGGGGTAATGCCCTGGCCCGGCCTTTAGCGGTCCTGCGCGTCCTTGGCATCCGCCTCGGCATTGCGCTCATGGACCTTGCGCAGTTGCTCTTCGGTCAGCGGCAGTTTTTTAGCCGTGTCGCGTAGCATCATCAACCCGCCGACAATCGAGCCGAGGGCTATGATGAGTATCAGCCAGGCATACCAGGGCATTGTCGTTCTCCTCAGATCGGGCCATGGGCAACGGTTACATGAATTTTGAGCAATTGCCCGTTCCGTTGGTTCAATTATAGGTGCCAGGCCGTGCTGGGCCAATTCCGTGACCTGCGGGCCCCAAAGCCTGCGTCACTTCGTTTACAATGCGCGCCGTTTTCGACTTGCCAAGAGACCCTGCTCATGTCCGCCTGCCAGACGCCCCTGATCGTCGCCCTGGATTTCCCTACCCGTGAGGCCGCCCTGAAGCTGGCTGACCAGCTTGACCCTGCGCTGTGCCGGGTGAAGGTTGGCAAGGAGCTGTTCACCAGCAGCGCTTCGGGCATTGTCGAAACCCTGTGTGACAAGGGCTTCGAAGTGTTCCTGGACCTCAAGTTCCACGACATTCCCAACACCACCGCCATGGCGGTAAAGGCCGCCGCCGAGATGGGCGTGTGGATGGTCAACGTACATTGCTCCGGTGGCCTGCGCATGATGGCGGCCTGCCGTGAAGAGCTGGCCAAGCGTAGCGGCCCGCAGCCGCTGCTGATTGGCGTGACTGTGCTGACCAGCATGGAGCGTGAAGACCTGGCCGGCATTGGCCTGGATATCGACCCCCAGGAGCAAGTGCTGCGTTTGGCGGCGCTGGCGCAAAAGGCGGGTATGGACGGTTTGGTGTGCTCGGCGCTTGAGGCCCCGGCACTGAAGGCAGCGCACCCATCGCTGCAATTGGTGACCCCGGGTATTCGCCCGGCGGGCAGCGCGCAGGATGACCAGCGCCGCATCCTCACCCCGCGTCAGGCACTGGATGCCGGTTCGGACTACCTGGTGATCGGCCGGCCGATCAGCCAGGCTGCAGACCCTGCGCAGGCGTTGGCTGCGGTGGTGGCGGAGATTCGGGGGTAAAAACCTGCGGCTGTCCGGCAACGGCCTGTGCCGGGCCATTGATGTGTGTCCCCGCGAATAGGGGGGGCGGCAACGGTGATTGGCCGGTGGATATTGGGCGGCAGGGCCGGGCCCTTTCGGGCCACCGATGCCTGTGTCGAACCATTGATTTGGCGGCCCACCCGATCTGTGTAGGAGCGGGTTTACCCGCGAATACGGTGGCGGCGGCAATGGTGATCGGCCGGTGGATATTGGCCGGCAGGCCCGGCCCTTTCGCGGGTGAACCCGCTCCTACGACGGGTTGTGCCGAGCCATCGATTCCTGTGCCGAGCCATTGATGCCTGTGTCGAACCATTGATTTGGCGGCCCCCCGCTCTGTGTAGGAGCGGGTTTACCCGCGAATACGGTGGCGGCGGCACCGGTGATCGGCCGTTGGATATTGGCCGGCAGGCCCGGCCCTTTCGCGGGTGAACCCGCTCCTACGACGGGTTGTGCCGAGCCATCGATTCCTGTGCCGAGCCATTGATGCCTGTGTCGAACCATTGATTTGGCGGCCCCCCGCTCTGTGTAGGAGCGGGTTTACCCGCGAATACGGTGGCGGCGGCAACGGTGATCGGCCGTTGGATATTGGCCGTCAGGCCTGGCCCTTTCGCGGGTGAACCCGCTCCTACGACGGGCTATCGGTGCGTGCAGAGGCGTTTAAACCTTCAATACCAACTTGCCAAAATTCTCCCCGCTGAACAGCTTCAACAAGGTCTCCGGGAAGGTTTCCAGCCCTTCCACCACGTCCTCTTTGCTCTTCACCTCCCCGCTGGCCAGCCAGCCGGCAATCTCCAGCGCGGCTTTGCCGTAGTCCTTGCTGTAATCCATCACCACAAAACCTTCCATGCGCGCGCGGTTCACCAGCAGCGACAGGTAGTTGGCCGGGCCTTTCACGGCTTCTTTGTTGTTGTACTGGCTGATCGCGCCGCAAATCACGATGCGTGCCTTGAAGTTGATGCGCGTCAGCACGGCATCGAGGATATCGCCGCCCACGTTGTCGAAATACACGTCCACACCTTTGGGGCATTCGCGCTTCAGGCCGGCCAGCACGTCTTCGGCCTTGTAGTCGATGACGCCGTCAAAGCCCAGTTCGTCCTTCAGGTACTGGCACTTCTCGGCACCGCCGGCAATGCCGACTACGCGGCAGCCTTTGATCTTGGCAATCTGCCCGGCAATGCTGCCCACCGCACCGGCCGCGCCGGAAATGACCACGGTCTCCCCAGCTTTGGGTTGGCCAACCTCCAGCAGAGCGAAGTAGGCAGTCATGCCGGTCATGCCCAGGGCTGACAGGTAACGGGGCAGGGGGGCCAGCTTGGGGTCAATCTTGTGCAGGCCCTGCGGCTCGCCGGTGAAGTAGTCCTGCACGCCGAGGGCGCCGCTCACGTGGTCGCCGGGCTGGTAGCCGGGGTGATTGGAGGCAACCACTTCACCTACACCCAGCGCACGCATTACCTGGCCCAGGGCCACGGGCGGGATGTAGGACTTGCCTTCGTTCATCCAGCCACGCATGGCCGGGTCCAGCGACAGGTACAGGTTGCGCACCAGTACCTGGCCTTCGCCGGGCTGTTCGGCGGGTACGGTCTCGAAGCTGAAGTCGTCACGGCGCACGGCGCCGACCGGGCGTTTGGCAAGCAGGAAGCGGCGGTTGGTCTGGGTCATGGCGGGTCCTTGTGGGCAGTGGAGGGCGTAAGGCTTTCAATCTACCTTGTTGATGAAGGCGGTTCCTTAAAATCACTGACAAGCATGGTAGCCCAACCGTTGCTGTGATGATGCTGCCCGGCCAGGCGGTGGCTGACTATGCTCTGAACCCCACCCAAACCCTCACAGGAGCACGCGATGAGCATGACCTTTTCTGGCCAGGTAGCCCTGGTGACCGGCGCGGGTGCCGGCATCGGCCGGGCAACCGCCCTGGCGTTCGCCCACCAGGGCATGAAAGTGGTGGTGGCCGACCTCGACCCGGTCGGCGGCGAGGCCACCGTGGCGCTGATCCACGCGGCAGGCGGCGAAGCGCTGTTCATTGCCTGCGACGTAACCCGCGACGCCGACGTGCGCCAGTTGCATGAGCGCCTGATGGCCGCCTACGGCCGGCTGGACTACGCCTTCAACAACGCCGGGATCGAGATTGAGCAACACCGCCTGGCCGAAGGCAGCGAAGCGGAGTTCGATGCCATCATGGCGGTGAACGTGAAGGGCGTGTGGCTGTGCATGAAGTACCAGTTGCCCTTGTTGCTGGCCCAAGGGGGTGGGGCCATCGTCAATACCGCGTCGGTGGCGGGGCTTGGGGCGGCGCCGAAGATGAGCATCTACAGCGCCAGCAAGCATGCAGTAATCGGCCTGACCAAGTCGGCGGCCATCGAGTACGCCAAGAAGGGTATCCGCGTGAACGCCGTGTGCCCGGCAGTGATCGACACCGACATGTTCCGCCGCGCCTACCAGGCCGACCCGCGCAAGGCCGAGTACGCCGCAGCCATGCACCCGGTGGGGCGCATTGGCAAGGTCGAGGAAGTCGCCAGCGCCGTACTGTACCTGTGCAGTGACGGCGCGGCGTTTACCACCGGGCATTGCCTGACGGTGGACGGTGGGGCCACGGCGATCTGAGTGGATGCCGTGCGGGCCGCTTCGTGGGCAAGCCCGCCCCTACGCTTGCGCTCACCAGCCCCAGGCCAAAGCCCAGAATGTCGCGCATGGGCAGGAGGCGCATACCCAGGCCTTCCTTTTGCAAGCCGGGCAGTCAGCTGGCCACCCGGCTAAAAGGCGGCGCCTATCTTCAGGCCATATTCGTCCCGGGTTTGTTCGTCCGAGTCGGTCATCAGGAACTGCCCGTCCAGTTCATAGTTGTAGCGGCTGAAGTAAAGCGAAGCGTATATCGGCACCGTCCCGTGTTGGTTGAACAGCACACTAAGTTCGGCATACGGGTTGGTAGTATCTTTTAAATCAACCTCTTCGTTGCTGATGCCGTGTATTTTCAATTGCGAATCGCCATTGATAACCTGGCGTATACCCGCTTCGAAACGCAAGGTGGCATTATTGAAGCGGTAATTGTAACCCGCCGCCAGTTTGGCGAACGGCGTGCGGTTGGTGAGGTCGACATCATGGCGGCTGGTATTGGGTTCCAACCGGTTCCACTTGTAGCCAGCGCCCAGCAGCAGGTCGACTGAATGCCGTTCAGCCAGTGCCAACCGCCAACCCAGGTCCAGGTCGGCCTGGCCGTCCTTGAGCTTCTGGTCGTTCTGCTTGGAGTACATGCCGCTGGCTTCGGCCTGGTAGACGAGGCCTTGGCTGGCCGTCATCTTGTTGCCGTAGTTAATGAATAAGCCACCCTCGGGCATATCTTCGGTGTCGTTGTTACGGCCGTTGAGTTCCAGTTGGGTGTAGCTCCCTTGTAAGCCAAGGGTGAATAACGGTGCGGTGGAAGTTTCGGCGTGTCCGACGGTTGGCAAAGTAAACAGCAGCAACGGGGTGACCACAGCAGTAAACATGGCTGTTTTCATTACAAACTCCAGGGTGCACTGCAGGTCCGGAGAGCGGGCCAGTTACCGATCACGATAGCGACGTTTTTATCGTGTGCAGGGGTGTTTAAAAAAAATTCAATACCCCACTTTTGGCGCAAATTTAATGGCGTCAATAGTGGTTCATAAAGTGTGGATTGGAATAAATGAATATTTTACTTGCGTCGTTTTAATATCGGCGAGCGCTGTCGTCGGTTGCTGGGCGGGCTATCATTAATGGCCTAGTGATATTGCGTACGCCGCGCACTGAAAGCGACCCTTTTGCAGCTAAAAACGACAAGCCATAGCTATTTGACACTATTCTGGCGCCACCCCCTTGTTCATTGGCAGATAACGTTGCCACCCTTAGTCTTCGGGATAACCTCACTGGCTGAAAGGGGATCGGCGATGGGCGCGAGTAAGCACGGTGTGCTGGCCAACCTGGGCATGGCCCGTAAACTTGGCCTGGGCTTTGCCCTGGTGCTGTTGCTGACGCTGGCGGTGGCGGCCATCGGCGTCGCCGCGTTGTACAGCGTTGGCCAGCGCTTCGACAGCTTGCGTCAGCTGGCCCAGTTCAATACCGACCTGCTGCGCTTGCGCGAGCATGAGCAGGCGTTTGCCCTGCGCTCCGACATGCAGCAGGCCGACGCCTTGCGTGGCGGCCTCAAGGGCTTGGTCGAACGCGCCCAAGGCCTGCCGGCGCTGGCGGCGGCGCAAACTGATCTTGCCGCCTACGGCCAGGCCTTCGAAGCCTTTGTCGAGGCCGTGCAAGCCAAGGAGCTGGCGCTGGACATGGCCAGCTGGTCGGTGTCCAACGTGTCCAACAACCTTGATGTGCTGCAGGCCGGCCTGGCCGATGACGGCGTGTACACCCTCAAGCAGTCCCAGGGCCAGCAGGGTGGCGAGTTTCTTGAACAAGCCGCGCAGGTGGCCCAGGTGTCGCGGCTGATGCTGCAGGCCATGGACGAAGCACGCGTACGCCTGGATAAAAGCCGCAAGGGCGAGGAGGGTGTGAGCCAGGAGCGTATCGCCCAGACGGTGGAGGCCGCCGGCCTGGTCAGCCAGTTGCAGGGCGCGGTTGGCGATGCCGGTTACCAGAGTGTGTTGGGCGAAGTGGCTGGGCACATTGGCAGTTTCTCGGAAAAACTCAACGAATACACCGACCAGCTGGCCCGTGAACAGGGGCTCAAGGCGCAGTTGCAAGCCAGCGCCGAGCGGGTTACCGGGCGTGTCGACCAAGCCTATCTTGGGCAGGAGCAGGCCCTGCAAGGCGAGCTGCAGCGTAATGCCCTGGCCATCGGCCTGGCCACGGCGCTGGCGCTGCTTGTGGGCGTGTTGGCGGCCTGGCTGATTACCCGGGCTGTGGTCGGCCCGTTGAAGCATGTGATTGCCCGCGCCCAGCGCATTGCGGCGGGGGAGCTGGGCTTCGATGCCCAGGCGCCGCGCCGGGATGAGGTGGGGCAACTGATGCAGGCCATGCAGCAGATGGCGGCGGGGCTCTCGGGCATTGTCAGTGGCTTGCAGCAGGGCATCGAACAATTGGCCGGCAGCGCCCAGGCGTTGTCGACGGTGACCGAGCAGACCAACCGCGAGGTGGGCAGCCAGAAGGAGGAAACCGAGCAGGTGGCGACCGCCATGCAGCAGATGACGGCCACCGTGCACGATGTGGCGCGCAATGCCGAAGAGGCGGCGCAGGCGGCCCAGGCGGCGGACGAGAAGGTCGACAGCGGCCAGCAGGTGGTACGCCAGAGCATGCAGCGCATCGAGCAGCTGGCGTCGGCGGCGGAAGCTGCCAGCGCCGGCATCGACAGCCTCAGTGCCGAAATCCACACCATTGGTGACGTGCTGGAAGTGATCAAGAGCGTGGCTGAGCAAACCAACCTGCTGGCGTTGAATGCCGCCATCGAGGCTGCCCGCGCCGGCGAGCAGGGGCGCGGGTTTGCCGTGGTGGCCGATGAAGTGCGCGCCCTGGCGCGGCGTACCCGGCAATCCACCGAGCAGATCGAGACCTTGGTGGCCAGCCTGCGCGGCAATGCCCAACAGTCGGTGGCGCAGATCCGTGGCAGTACCGAGCTGGTGCGGCTGGCCGTGGCCGATGCCCTGCAGACCGAAAGTGCACTGGGCAGCATTGCCGCCGCGGTGTCATTGATTCAGCAGATGAACCAGCAGATTGCCGCAGCCGCCGAGCAGCAGAGTTCGGTGGCGGAAGAGATCAGCCGCAGTGTCACGCAAATTCGTGGCAGTGCGGATCAGGCGGCGTTGGCGATGCAGGACAATGCCCGGTCCAGTGTGGCGCTGGCGCAGCTGGGTACTGATTTGAAGGGCATGGTGGGGCATTTCAGGTTGTGATCCAGTTGGCTGTGCCGGCCTCTTCGCGGGTAAACCCGCTCCTACAACAGGAAATCACAACCCGTTGTAGGAGCGGGTTTACCCGCGAATAGGCCGGCACAGGCAACAAATACCTCACCCCCTGCGCGGGTTAAGAATCATCAAGGCCACCACCCCCGCCACAATCCCCCAGAACGCCGAACCAATCGAAAACAAGGTCAACCCCGAAGCGGTCACCATGAAGGTGATCACCGCTGCCTCCCGCTCGCGTGCCTCGCTCATGGCCACGGTCAAACCGTTCATGATCGAGCCAAACAGCGCCAGTGCCGCAATCGACAGCACCAGCTCTTTCGGCAATGCCGCGAACAGTGCCGCCAAGGTGGCCCCGAACACCCCGGCAATGCCGTAGAAAATCCCGCACCACACCGCCGCGGTGTAGCGTTTGCTCGGGTCTTCATGGGCATGCGGCCCGGTGCAGATCGCCGCGCTGATCGCCGCCAGGTTGACACCATGCGAGCCGAACGGCGCCAGCAGCAGCGAGGCAAAGCCGGTGGCCGAAACCAGCGGCGAGGCTGGTACCTGATAGCCGTCGGCACGCAGGACGGCCACGCCGGGCATGTTCTGTGAGGTCATGGCCACCACGAACAGCGGAATGCCGATGCTGATGGTTGCAGCCAGTGAGAAGCTGGGTGTGGTCCACACCGGCTTGGCCACTTCCAGGTGGAAGCCGCTGAAGTCCAGCAGGCCCAACGCACCGGACAATACGGTGCCCACCAACAGCGCGGCCAGCACGCAATAGCGCGGCGACAGGCGCTTGACCAGCAGGTAGCTGAAGAACATGCCCAGCACCAGCAACGTGCGGTGCTGCGCGGCCACGAAGATTTCGCTGCCGATCTTGAACAGGATGCCCGCCAGCAGCGCCGAGGCCAGTGAGGCCGGGATGCGTTTGACCAGGCGCTCGAAGCTGCCGGTCAGGCCGCACACCAGCACCAGCAGGGCGCAGGTAATGTAGGCGCCAATGGCCTCGCCATAGCTGACCCCACCCAGGCTGGTGATCAGCAGCGCCGCGCCGGGGGTGGACCAGGCGACGGTGATCGGTGTGCGGTAGCGTAGCGATAGGCCGATGCTGCATACCGCCATGCCGATCGACAGCGCCCAGATCCATGACGAAATCTGCGCGGTGGTCAGCCCAGCTGCCTGGCCGGCCTGGAACATCAGCACCAGCGAACTGGTATAGCCGGTGAGCATGGCAATGAAGCCGGCGACCACCGCCGAGGGGGAGGTGTCTGCCAGGGGCCGCAGGCGTGCGGAAGTGGCATCGGTCATGAACAAAGTCCTTGTAAAGGTGTAAGCAGTTTTTTCAGACTACAGCGAGCAAGGTTGATCCTTGCCATACAGCGGCCATTGCTTTTAGCCGTACAGTCGCCAAATATTGGGCGCAATTGCGAAACTGCTTTGCAGGGAGGGTCGATGTACAAGGTCTATGGCGACTACCAGTCGGGTAACTGTTACAAGGTCAAGCTCATGTTGAGCCTGCTAGGCCGGCCGTATGAATGGCACCCGGTGGACATTCTCAAGGGCGAGACCGAAACGCCCGAGTTTCTGGCGATGAACCCTAACGGCAAGGTACCGGTGCTGGAACTGGAAGACGGTAGCTACCTGTGGGAGTCCAACGCCATTCTCAACTACCTGGCCGATGGCAGCGAGTTCCTGCCCAGCGAGCCGCGCCTGCGTACCCAGGTGCTGCAGTGGCAGTTTTTCGAGCAGTACAGCCACGAGCCGTACATTGCCGTGGCGCGGTTCATCCAGTTTTACCTGGGGTTGCCGGACGAGCGCCTGGACGAATACCGCAAGCTGCACAAGGGCGGCTACAAGGCGCTGAAGGTGATGGAGCGTCAGTTGCAGATGACGCCTTACCTGGTGGGTGAGCAGTACTCGATTGCCGATGTGGCGTTGTATGCCTACACCCATGTGGCGCAGCAGGGCGGCTTCGACCTGGCAGAATACCCGGCGGTAAGGGCCTGGCTGGAGCGGGTCAGCAGCCACCCGCGGCATGTGCCGATGGTGGGCTGATCTTCATCCTGTCCCGGCCCCTTCGCGGGCAAGCCCGCTCCCACAGGGGATCGCGTATCGCAGGGACCGCGCGCACCGCTGTAGGAGCGGGTTTACCCGCGAAAGGGCCGGCACAGGATGGCTACAACCGGTCAGGCCGAAGCAAACCGCTCATCCAGGTAAGCGATGATGGCCTTAGACTCATACATCCAGGTCACCTTGCCGGCTTCTTCAATGCGCAGGCATGGCACTTTCACCCGGCCGCCACCTTCCTGCAGGGCCTGGCGGTGCACCGGGTCGTTCTTGGCATCGCGCAGCGCCACTGGCACGTTCAAGCGGTGCAGGGTGCGGCGGGTTTTGACACAGAACGGGCAGGCGTGGAACTGGTACAGCGCCAGCCCCTTGGCCGCTTGCTCGATGCGGGCCTGGGCGGCGGCGTCGCGCTTGCGCTTTGCCGGGCGGCTGATCCAGTCACCGAACACGATGAGCTGGCCGAGGCCAACCCGCAGGGCTTTGACGATCATGGACAACTCCTGAAATGCAAAAGCCGACCCTGAAGGGTCGGCTTGGGGTCAGCCACCCATCACTTGATCAGGCTGAGGAACTCGCTACGGGTGGCGGCGTTATCGCGGAACTCACCCAGCATCACCGAAGTGATCATGGTCGAATTCTGCTTCTCGACGCCGCGCATCATCATGCACATGTGCTTGGCTTCGACCACCACGGCCACGCCCGCGGCACCGGTTACCTGCTGCACGGCTTCGGCGATCTGGCGGCTGAGGTTTTCCTGGATCTGCAGGCGGCGGGCGTACATGTCGACGATACGTGCCACCTTGGACAGGCCCAGTACCTTGCCCTTGGGCAGGTAGGCCACGTGTGCCTTGCCAATGAACGGCAGCATGTGGTGTTCGCACATCGAATACAGCTCGATGTCCCGGACCAGCACCATTTCGCTGTTGTCAGAGCTGAACAAAGCGTTGTTGGTGACTTCTTCCAGTGTTTGCTCATAACCGCGGCAAAGGTACTTCATCGCCTTTGCAGCCCGCTTGGGCGTGTCGAGCAGGCCCTCACGGGAGACGTCCTCGCCAATCTGGCTGAGGATCTCGGTGTAGTTCTGTTCCAGGGACATGGATCTACCTGTGGGAAAAAATCGCAAAAACGAAGGGTACGGCGGTGCGGGCGGCGCTGCAAGCGCGGCGTTACTCGTCGCGGCCTTCGAGCATGGTTCGCTTCAGCATCACATACACCGCGCCAGTGCCGCCGTGGCGGGCACCGCACGAGGCAAAACCGAGCACTTGCGGGTGCTGGCGCAGCCAGGTGTTGACGTGGCTCTTGATCATCGGGCGCTTGCCGTCCAGCCGCGCGGCC
The DNA here is from genome assembly GCF_021378985.1 of Pseudomonas sp. JR33AA. Taxonomy (NCBI): domain Bacteria; kingdom Pseudomonadati; phylum Pseudomonadota; class Gammaproteobacteria; order Pseudomonadales; family Pseudomonadaceae; genus Pseudomonas; species Pseudomonas sp. JR33AA. The sequence continues at coordinate 33,387 of NZ_JAJSAW010000002.1, read as the reverse complement.
TTGCCGTGGGTCACCCGCACGCAGCGCACCTCCAGCTTGGTGGCTTCGGCGATGAAGTCCCACAAGGTTTCGCGGGCCTTTTCCACCGTCATGCCGTGCAGGTCGAGGCTGCCCTCGAACGGAATCTGCCCCAGCTTCAGCTTGCGCAGCTGGCCTTCCTGCACGCCATCGCGGCGCCACATCAGTTCGTCTTCGGCACCTACGTCGATGACGAACTGGTCGGACATGCCATCGATGACCAAAGCCTTGTCACTGCGCACGGTTGCCGCCTGGCGCAGGCCGGCCAGCTGCTGGCGGTCGGCCTTGGGCTTGCCGACTTCGGCACGGTCGTGGCGGATCGGCTTCACGCCGCGCACTTCGGCCTTGAACAGGGAAAAATCGTCGTCTTGCATGATGCCTCCACGTAGGCGGCGTAGTTTACGCGACTGTGGGGCCGTGTGCAGCCTGTACGGGCCTCTTCGCGGGTAAACCCGCTCCTACAGGTACCCACCCGCGAAGAGGCCCGCACAGGTTACGCAAAACCATTAATCATGCTTTTTCATCAGGTGCGGCGACAGGTTAAGCTCGCGCCCGCGGCGCAAGCGGATACGGCTGCGCCGCCAGAAACGCACGCCCAGCCACAGCAGCAACAGCCCAGCCACGGTAAGGATGCTGGACAACGGTTTGTTGGCGTTGAGTTCCTGCAGGGCAGGGTAGTTGCCCAGCAGGCCGGCGACCCCGGCCATGGCCAGCAATACGCCCAGCGTCGCCAGCAGGGCCGACAGGCCGGCCGCCAGGCGGGCGCCCCAGTTACGCGGTTCGCGCGGGCGCAGGCGCTTGGCGTCGAAACTGCCTTTGAGCTTCATTCCGCTCTCCTCGGTGGATATCCGGAATTCGACCTGCTGCTGCCCATCGGGTTCCGCCCGGCTGCCGGGCGGTCCTTCAAGCCGCTCAGATCAGGCTGGCGGTGGGTGCGACGCAAGCGAAGTTGTCAGCCATCACGGCCATTTCGCACTGGTGAATCTGCGCGGCCGGAATGACGCCGTCCTTGAATGCCAGGTCGCGGGTGGCCGACGCGTCTTCTACCAGGGTGCACCGATAACCATAGTCCTTGGCGCGGCGAACGGTGGTGCTGACGCTGGAATGGCTCATGAAACCACAGACGATCAGGTCCAGGTGGCCCAGCTCCTGCAACGTTTCGTGCAGCTTGGTGTTCTTGAACGCGTTGGGCATGCGTTTTTCGATGACGATTTCACCTTCCAGCGGCTCCAGCCCCGGAATGAACTGGCCAGCCGGCCCCTGGGGGTCGAAACGGCCACCCACAGTGCCCAGGTGGCGAACATGGATGATCGGACGGCCGCTTTTACGGGCGGCGTCGAGCAACCTGGCGATGTTGGCCACGGCCTCATCCATGCCTGACAGCTTCAGGGGACCACTGAGGTACTCCTTTTGTGCATCGATGATGATCAGGCTGGCTTGGCTCAGCTTGGCCGGCGGATAGTCGCGGCCAGTGAGGCGAAACATCGTGGTTGGAACGGACATCAAGGGCTCCTTGGATAGGGCTTTTGTATACCTATTCTCCTCTGCCTTGGCGCCAATGGGAATGGTTGACAACGCAAGCGGCATGGTTACTGGCCTGTGGCTAGCCTTTGGGCAAGGCAAAGGAACAAATGTGTGGGTGGGGCTGTTAGACTTTTGTCCGGTCTGAAAATAGGAGTACCCCGTGATCACATCCCGTCTGCGCACGCTGCGCGACTACATCCGCTGGGCGGTCAGCCGCTTCCACGAGCATGACCTGTTCTTCGGTCACGGTGCCGACAACGCCTGGGACGAAGCCCGCCTGCTGGTGCTGGGTGCGGTGCACCTGCCATGGGAGGTGGCCGACAGCTACCTGGACTGCATGCTCGAGGACGACGAGCGAGTACGCCTGCAGCACCTGCTAAAGCGCCGTATCGAGGAGCGTGTACCGACCGCCTACCTGCTGGGCGAGGCCTGGTTCTGCGGCATGTCGTTCATTGTCGACGAGCGGGTGCTGGTGCCGCGTTCGCCCATTGGTGAGCTGATCGAAAAACGTTTCGAGCCGTGGCTGGCCAGCGAGCCGGCGCGCATTCTGGACCTGTGCACAGGGTCGGGCTGCATCGGCATCGTAGCCGCTGATGTGTTCCCCGAGGCCGAGGTGGTGTTGGCCGACCTGTCGTTCCAGGCCCTTGAAGTGGCCAACCAGAACATCGAACGCCATGGCCTGGACGGGCGCGTGTACACCGTGCAGGGCGATGGCTTTGGCGGTTTGCCGGGGCAGCGTTTCGACCTGATCCTGTCCAACCCGCCGTATGTCGATGCCGAAGACTTCGACGACATGCCGGCCGAGTACCACCATGAGCCCGAGCTGGGCCTGGCCTGCGGCAGCGACGGCCTGGACCTGGTACGGCGGATGCTGGCCGAAGCGGCTGACCACCTGACCGAGAAGGGTCTGCTGATTGTCGAAGTGGGCAACAGCCAGGTGCATGTCGAGGCGTTGTACCCAGAGGTGGACTTTGCCTGGCTGGAATTCGAGCGTGGCGGGCACGGGGTGTTCATGCTCACGGCCGAGCAGTGCCGCCAGCATCAGGAACTGTTCAAGGCCCGCGTCTAGGCTATCTGGGGCTGCTTTGCAGCCCATCGCGACATATCTCGATCAATCTGTAGGAGCGGCCTTGTGTCGCGATGGGCCGCGAAGCGGCCCCAATCTCCCCCGGCTGATGCGTTCTCAGCGCGTTGCAATCCAGATCAACAGCCCTGCCTGGAACACGGCAAACGCCACCAGGCAGGTAATGGTGAAACGCAATCCGCCGTCTTCGCGCTGATATTTGGCCACCCGCTCATCCCGCTCGCGCAGTTGCCCTTCCTTTTCCTGCAGTTGCTGGTCCGCCTGTTGCAGCAGGTGGGCGGCATCCAGAATGTCCACCCGTTGCAGGCGCTCGCTGCTCCAGACGGCCTTGAGCTGGCCCACCGTCATGTCCGCGATACGGCCCTTCAGGTGCTGGCTGTCCTCGTACTGCACCTCGATACCCACCCCGCGCAAGCAGTGGTCACGGCGCAGGCGTGAGTCCTCGTTCAGGGCATCCTTGCTTGGCAGCGCCATGCCTTCCACCCGGTAGTGCGACCACTTGCGCTGCAACCACTGCGCGGCCTGGGCCAGCATGAAACGGCCGATGCCACGGTTCACCGGTTCCAGTTGCAGGCCATGTTCATTGCCGATGCGCACCAGGCGCTCGGCATGGTCGACGCGGATGTCCAGGCGGTTCTGCTCTTTGTGCACTTTCTGGCCAGGCAACTGGATTTCCATGCGCAGCAGGCTGTGTGCCTTGTCATGGCGCTCGGCATAGCCGAACTGCACAAAACGCAGCGGCCGCGCGCCGGTGCTGCGGTCGGTAGGCAGTGCAGCCAGGCGTAGCAGCTGGAAATGTTCGGCGGTCAGCTCGGCCCAGGGCAGGGCGGGGGTTTCCTGGGGTTCTTCGGCCGGCTCGACGGCGGTGGGGGAGGTGGTCATCAGGGCTTGTCCTCAGCTATGCCTGCTGTATCGGCAGGCATGGCTGAGACCTGAGCCTGTTTGCCTTACGCCGAAGGCAAATGCTGGATGAACGTCACAATTCGCTCGCCCAGCTCGCGCGCCAGCGGCAGCTCAGGGTTGAGGTAGCTGTCGCGCTGCTGGCTCATGCCCTTGGGGCTGATGCGCAACATGTGGTTCATGCCATCGATCAGGACCAGTTGTGCATCTGGCTTGGCCGCTTTCAGCCGTTGGGCGTCGGCCACGTCCACCTGCACGTCGTTGCGCCCCTGCACGATCAGCGCGGGCATGGGCAGGCGGGCAAAGGCGTCTGCCGGGTTTTGCTGGAACAGCGAAATCAGGTACGGCTGCACGCTGGGGCGAAACACCTGGCGCAGCGGCGCTGGCACATCCAGGCTGGTCTGCCCGGCCTGCAGGCGGTCGAGCAGGGCACTGCCACTGGCCAGTTGCGCGGGCGGCAGGCGCTGGGCCAGTTGTTCGTGCAGCACCTCGGCCAGCGGCCGGCCGCTGCCGGCCAGGGTGATGACTGCGCTGGCGCCCGCCTGCTCGGCGGCCAGGCTGGCAATCAGTGCGCCTTCGCTGTGGCCAATCAGGATCAGCGGGCCGAAGCGCGGGTCGGCTTTGAGCTTGCGGCTCCAGGCGACCACATCGGCCACATAGCGCTCCACGCTGAGGTCACGCTCGTCAGGCGTGGCCGGCTGGCTGGCGGCCACCCCGCGCTTGTCGTAACGCACGCTGGCAATGTGTTCGTTGGCCAGCAGCAGGGCCAGGCGCTTGAGGTTGTCGACCCGGCCCGATGCCGGGTTGTTGCCGTCGCGGTCGGTGGGGCCGGATCCGGCGATGATCAGCACCACGGGCGGCGGGGTGGCCTGCTGTGGCAGCAGCAGGCTGCCGTGCAGCACGCCCTGGCCGGTGTCCAGGTCGATCGGGCGTTGCAGGACAGTGGGGGCGGCGGCCTGGGCCAGGCCGGTGCACAGCAGGAAGAGCAAGGCGACGAGGCGCGACATCATGCGGTACTACATGGGGAGATGTGGGTTGGACTCACTGTTTGCGGGAAGGTTCTGTACAGGGCAGGTCTGGCCCTTTCGCGGTACGGGGCTGCACACCCTTTGGATCTGGTGGTGACCGTGTAGGAGCGGGTTTACCCGCGAAGAGGCCAGCACAGGCCGCCCAACCATCTGTATACTGCCGCTTTCGTCCACTTCAGGCAGAACTCGCGGAGCGTCCATGTCCGGCAATACCTACGGCAAGCTGTTCACTGTCACCACCGCTGGCGAGAGCCATGGCCCGGCGTTGGTCGCCATTGTCGATGGATGCCCTCCGGGCCTGGAAATCTCCCTCGCCGACCTGCAGCACGACCTTGACCGGCGCAAGCCCGGCACCAGCCGGCACACCACCCAGCGCCAGGAAGCCGACGAGGTAGAAATCCTTTCGGGCGTGTTCGAAGGCCGCACCACCGGCTGCTCGATCGGCCTGCTGATCCGCAACACCGATCAGAAGTCCAAGGACTACTCGGCCATCAAGGACCTGTTCCGCCCGGCCCACGCCGACTACACCTACCACCACAAGTATGGCATCCGCGACTACCGCGGCGGCGGCCGCAGCTCGGCCCGTGAAACCGCCATGCGCGTGGCCGCTGGCGCTATCGCCAAGAAGTTCCTGGCCACCCAGGGCATCACCGTGCGTGGCTACATGAGCCAGCTGGGCCCGATCGAAATCCCGTTCAAGACCTGGGAGTCGGTGGAGCAGAACGCCTTCTTCAGCCCTGACCCGGACAAAGTGCCTGAGCTGGAGGCCTACATGGACCAGCTGCGCCGTGACCAGGATTCGGTGGGCGCCAAGATCACCGTGGTCGCAGAAGGCGTGATGCCCGGGCTGGGCGAGCCGATCTTCGACCGCCTGGATGCAGAGCTGGCCCATGCGCTGATGAGCATCAACGCGGTCAAGGGCGTGGAAATCGGCGCCGGCTTCGCCAGTGTGGCCCAGCGCGGCACCGAGCACCGTGACGAACTGACCCCGGAAGGCTTCCTCAGCAACAACGCGGGCGGCATTCTGGGCGGTATTTCCTCCGGTCAGCCGATCATTGCGCACCTGGCGCTGAAGCCCACTTCCAGCATCACCACCCCGGGCCGCTCGATCGATGTCGATGGCAACCCGGTGGACGTCATCACCAAGGGCCGCCACGACCCGTGCGTGGGCATCCGTGCCACGCCGATTGCCGAGGCGATGATGGCCATTGCGCTGATGGACCACCTGCTGCGCCACCGTGCGCAGAATGCCGATGTGAAGGTCGCTACCCCGGTGCTGGGCCAGCGCTGATTTGCCTGCGCCGGCCTCTTCGCGGGTAAACCCGCTCCTACATCGGGATATCATCGCCCTCAGGTGCAGTAGCAGGGTGAAATCCGCGTAGGCGCGGGTTCACCCGCGAAGAGGCCGGCCCAGGTCCCCACAAGGCCACCCCATGCAACCCATCCCCTACTGGCGCCTGTCCAGCTTCTACCTGTTCTACTTCGCCCTGCTGGGTTCCACCGCACCCTTCCTGGCGCTGTACTTCGACCACCTGGGCTTCTCCCCGGCGCGCATCGGCGAGCTGGTGGCCATCCCCATGCTGATGCGCTGCGTGGCCCCCAACCTGTGGGGCTGGCTGGGCGATCGCACGGGCCAGCGCTTGTTGATCGTCCGCCTTGGCGCGCTGTGCACGCTGGCCACCTTCGCCCTGATCTTCTTCGGCAAAAGCTATGCCTGGCTGGCGCTGGTAATGGCCCTGCACGCGTTCTTCTGGCATGCGGTGCTGCCGCAGTTCGAGGTCATCACCCTGGCCCACCTGCACGGGCAGACGTCGCGCTACAGCCAGGTACGTCTGTGGGGCTCGATCGGTTTCATCCTTACCGTGGTTGGCCTGGGCCGCTTGTTCGAGTGGTTGAGCCTGGACATCTACCCGGTGGCGCTGGTCACGATCATGGCCGGCATCGTCGCCGCCAGCCTGTGGGTGCCCAATGCCCAGCCGGTGGAGCAGGGCGGGCGCAGCGGCACGGGGGGCTTCCTGCAGCAGTTGCGTGCCCCGGGGGTGATCGCGTTCTACGCGTGCGTGGCCCTGATGCAGCTTAGCCACGGGCCGTACTACACCTTCCTTACCCTGCACCTGGAGCACTTGGGCTACGCGCGCGGTGCCATCGGCCTGCTTTGGGCGCTTGGGGTGGTGGCCGAGGTGTTGATGTTCATGGTCATGAGCCGCCTGTTCGCCCGTTTCAGCGTGCAGCGCGTGCTGTTGGTCAGCTTCCTGCTGGCGGCATTGCGCTGGCTGCTGCTGGGCAACCTGGCGCAGGAGCCGGCTGTACTGATCTTCGCCCAGCTGTTGCACGCGGCCACCTTCGGCTGCTTCCATGCCGCCAGCATCGCCTTCGTCCAGGCCAGCTTCGGCGCCCGCCAGCAGGGCCAGGGCCAGGCGCTTTACGCAGCGCTGTCGGGAACCGGTGGTGCGCTGGGGGCGCTGTTCTCAGGCTACAGCTGGAAGCTGCTGGGCCCCACCTTCACCTTTGGTATGGCCAGTGCCGCAGCCTTGGCCGCAGCCGTTATCATTGCCCTTTGTTCGCAACCGACCAGGACCCGCCCCTGATGAGCATTCTCAGCGTTTTCCACCCCGCCAGCCCGGCACTGCCGAACAAGGTGCTGACTCACCACGACGACATCGCCGCTACGTTGGCCGAGCAGGGCGTGCGCTTTGTGCATGCCGAACCTGGCCTGCGGGTACGCCCAGGCACGGCCCGGGACGAGGTGCTGGATGTTTGCCGCGTGTATCTGGATGAGTTGATGACGGCGCATGGCAGCAAGGCCTTCGCGCTGCTAAACCGTGACGGTGAAGACCCGGCACAGGTCGATGTGCGTGATGAACATGTGCATGATGCCGACGAGCTGTTCGCCGTGGTCAGCGGGCGGGCGCAGGTTGGCCTGCGGCTGGGCGGCTGGGTGTATTCGGTGCTGTGCGAGAAGGGGGACCAACTGCTGGTGCCGGCCGGGACCCGGCGCTGGGTTGAGTTGGGGGATACACCGTTTTGCCTGGCGTTGCGCTTGTATGGCAGCGAGCAGGGCATGCAGGCGCGCTTTACCGGGGATGTGACGGCGCGGGCATTCCTTGGGATCGACGAGTTGTAAGGGCATTGCCGGCCTCTTCGCGGGTAAACCCGCTCCTACATTGGTTGCGCCGCCCTCAGGCATCGCGCCGTCAATGTAGGAGCGGGTTCACCCGCGAAGAGGCCAGCTCAGCCAATACACCCCTCAGCGGTAAGTCGGCAGGGCAAACCGCTGCTGGCTCTGCAGCATCGAGATGACCGGCAATTCACTGGCCTCTTCAGCCAGGTCACGTCGGATGGCACTGATCGCCCAGGACAGCTGTTCGGCACTGTGCAATTGCCCATAGGTCAGGACCCGGCGGGTTACCTTGCCATCCGCTGCGCGCAGGGTAAGCAGTACACCGCCATCGGGCCGGGCTTTGGTATTCACCTGATAGGCCGAAAATACCGAGGCGAATTTTTGCTGGATGAGGTCCATATCAACTCCTGGCTGGTGTGTGGCAGACATGAGTTGATGGTTGCAGTGACCGTGCCAGAATCCGGGTTGGCGAAAAAACCAGTAAATACAGGCGGTTACGGGAAATTTACAGAAGCGGCATCGTGCAGGCTGCACGGTCGTGCGTTTTGCACAGTGCATTTTGCACGGGTCAGTGTTTGCCTATCGGCCTCATAGAATCTGAACCTTTGACCGCATTGGCATGCCTGACAAACACTTGGGCCATCAATTATGCCAGGAGGTTCCCTATGTCCAGCCAAACCGCGCCCGCCACCATGACCGATGACGAAACCGCTGCGTTCGCCGAGCAGGTGTTCGAACGTGCCCGCCAGGGCGACGCCGATATGCTCGGGCGCCTGCTTGCCAGCGGCCTGCCGGCCAACCTGCGTAACCACAAGGGCGATACTCTGCTGATGCTGGCCAGCTACCACGGCCACCACGAGGCGGTGCGCGTGCTGCTGGCGCAAGGTGCCGACCCGCTGATTGCCAACGACAATGGCCAGCTGCCGATTGCCGGTGCCGCATTCAAAGGGGACCTGGCGATGATTCGCCTGCTGGTGGAGCATGGTGTGCCGGTGGATGCCACGGCAGAGGACGGTCGCACCGCGCTGATGTTGGCGGCGATGTTCAACCGCAGCGAAATCCTCGACTATCTGCTGGCCAAGGGGGCCGACCCGGCGCACCAGGACGCCCGCGGTATCACTGCCCTGATGGCGGCGCAAACCATGGGCGCAGCAGACACTGCCGCGCGCCTGCAAGCGCTGGCCGGCTAACGGCCTGGGGGCATTTGCGGCTATCCTTGGCGACTTTTCACCCGTCGCAGGCCCCTTTCATGAAAACTCAGTTGCTCGAATTCATCAGCCTCATTGGCGCCGGCTGCATGCGTGAGGCAGACATCGAGCGTATCGCCGACGAGGCCGCCCAGGCCTACGCCGACCCTGTCGCCTTCCTGGCCGCCAACCCCGATATCAACTACGACGACACGTTCCCGATCCCTTTGGGCGAATGGGTGGTGCTGGGCAGCCTGCCGGATACCGTGGTGTTCCAGGCCGACAGCTACCAGGACCTGTTCCAGCAGATCAGCGACTCATTCGACAACAGCGTGCCGTTTACCCTCAAGCCCAAGCAACTGGCCCGTACCGAGCCACTGACTGCGCTTAACCGTATCCAGGTGCAGATGGGCGCGCTGAACAAGGAGGCTGGTGGTTATGTGCTGCTCAACTTCAGCCAGTTGCTCGATGACGAACTGCAGATGGTCATGGTGGGGCAGCAGGACCTGGCGCGGGTAATGGAGCTGGGGGCAGCGCTGGGCATCAAGGTCGAGCCGGCGCTGGAAGCCTTGAAGGTCGCCGTCCACATCTGAAGCCTGGCACAGGCCGCTCCACAGGCCGGTGTTCAGCCTCAACCCAGCGCAGTGTCGAGAAACATCATCACCGCAAACCCGCCCATCAACCCCAGGGTCGCCGCTGTCTGGTGCCCGTTGCGGTGGGTTTCGGGGATTACCTCGTGGCTGACCACAAAGATCATCGCCCCCGCCGCCAGCCCCATACTGATCGGGTAGGCGAGGGCAAAGCCGGTAGAAATCCCCAGCCCGATCACCGCCCCTAGCGGCTCCATCAGGCCCGACCCTATCGCCACCAACGCGGCCTTCAGGTTAGAAAGCCCCGTGGCGCGCAAGGCCAGCGCCACGGCCAGCCCCTCGGGGATGTCCTGGATGGCGATGGCACTGGTCAGCGGCAGGCCGATGTTCATGTCGCCATTGGCAAAGCTAACGCCAATGGCCATGCCTTCAGGCAGGTTGTGCAGGGTAATCGCCAGCACGAACAGCCACACACGGCTGATGCGCTCGGCTTCGGGCCCGCACGGGCCGGTACTTTCGTGTTCATGCGGGGTGAAGCGGTCCAGGCCCAGCATCAGCAGCACACCCAGGCCCATGCCCAGCACCACGGTAAACGCAGCGGCCGGGCCGTTGCCAGTGATCTCGCGGGCAGCCTCCAGGCCCGGCAGAATCAGGGAAAACGAGCTGGCGGCCAGCATCATGCCGGCAGCAAAGCCCAGCATCACGTCCTGGGTGCGCGCGTTGACATCGCGCAGCACCACTGCCAGCACGGCGCCCAGTGCAGTGGCGCCAAAGCCGGACAACCCGCCCAGCATGGCCAGGTGCAGGTTGTCGGCATGGTCGCCGTTCACCGCGTTCCAGAGGCTGGCGGCCAGCAGCACGCACACCGCCAGCAGGCTCAGGCCCAGGCCGGCGCTGAGCCAGGGGGCATCGGTAAGCTGCTGGCGCCAGGCCTGCAGCAGTGAAGGTGGCGCGGCGCTTTGGCTGTGGCTGGGTGGCATGCGAACCTCGAATCAGTAAATGCAGTCAGTCTACCGAGGGACCTGCGACATCCGCCAAGGATTCCCTTCTATTGGTGCTATAGCTGACTATGCTGTGCAGCAAAGCCTCTGGACAGGAATACAGACATGGGATCTACCTTCAACAGCCTGGTTGGGCTGATCATTCTGGCGCTGGATATCTGGGCCATTCTCAACGTGATCAAGAGTGGCAGTGAGGTGGGCATCAAGGTGTTGTGGATCTTGTTGATCGCATTGCTGCCGGTGGTGGGGCTGGTGATCTGGGCGATTGCCGGGCCGCGGGGGAATGTGCGGATCTAGGCGCATTACTGACAAAGCCAGTAATAGGGCCGTGACAAAATTTTCACATGGGTTTAAACAGAATCCGCACCCGCACAATGCTGCGATGGCCTGGCGCCATCGCCTCTTCGCAAACCGCAATCCTAGGACCTTCCCATTCATGGCTAACACGGACGCCTTGAAGCAACAGGGCGCGCGAACGTCATTTTCGCCGACCCTGAAATCCCACCTGGCCTACACGCTGCTCAGCGGCCTGGTGATCATGCTGATGCTCAGCCTCGTGCGCCTGGCGCTGTTGGCCTACAACAACGACATGGTCGGCGATACCCCTTATTCGACGGTCGCCGAAGGCTTCCTCACCGGCTTGCGCTTCGACCTGCGGGTGGTGGTTTACATCAGCATTCCGCTGCTGCTGGCCATCCTCAGCCCCTGGGCCATGGCCCGGCGGGGCGTGTTCCGTTTCTGGCTGACCCTCGCGTCGAGCGTGGTGATGTTCCTCGGCCTGATGGAAATGGACTTTTACCGCGAGTTCCACCAGCGCCTCAACGGCCTGGTTTTCCAATACATCAAGGAAGACCCGAAGACCGTCATGAGCATGCTCTGGTACGGTTTTCCGGTGGTTCGCTACCTGCTGGCCTGGGCCTTCGGTACCTGGCTGCTGAGCCTGCTGTTCAAGGGTATCGATCGCGCCACCCGTGCCGAAGGCCTGTACCGCGTTGCCCCGTGGTACCAGCGCCTGGCGGTATTCATGGTGATCTTGCTGGTGGCCGTGGTCGCTGCCCGTGGCACCCTGCGCCAGGGGCCGCCGATGCGCTGGGGTGATGCCTTTACCACCGACTCCAACTTCGTCAACCAGCTGGGCCTGAACGGCACCCTGACCCTGATCGACGCCGCCAAGAGCCGCTTTGGCGAGGACCGGGCCAACATCTGGAAGCCAGTCCTGGAGCAGGACGTGGCCACGCAAAGTGTGCGTGAGCAACTGCTGACCGCCCACGACACCCTGGTCGACGCCGACGAAGCCGCTATCCGCCGCGACTTTGTGCCGCCGGCTGACCGTACCCTGCCGATCAAGAACGTGGTGGTGATCCTGATGGAAAGCTTCGCCGGCCACTCGGTAGGCGCGCTTGGCAGCCCCAACAACATCACCCCGTACTTCGACAAGCTGGCCAAGGAAGGCCTGCTGTTCGATCGCTTCTTCTCCAACGGCACCCATACCCATCAGGGCATGTTCGCCACCATGGCCTGCTTCCCCAACCTGCCAGGTTTCGAATACCTGATGCAGACCCCGGAAGGCGGCCACAAGCTGTCGGGCCTGCCGGCTTTGCTCAGCGCGCGTGACTACGACGACGTGTACGTCTACAACGGCGACTTTGCCTGGGACAACCAGTCCGGGTTCTTCGGCAACCAGGGGATGACCACCTTCATCGGCCGTAATGACTTCGTCAACCCGGTGTTCTCCGACCCGACCTGGGGTGTGTCCGACCAGGACATGTTCGAACGCGGCAACGAAGAGCTGGCCAAGCACGATGGCAAGAAGCCGATCTACGCGCTGCTGCAGACGCTGTCCAACCACACGCCATATGCCCTGCCGAAGGACCTGCCGGTCGAGAAAGTGACCGGCCAGGGCCGTCTGGACGAGCACCTGACCGCCATGCGTTATTCGGACTGGGCGTTGGGCCAGTTCTTCGAGAAGGCGCGTAAGGAGCCTTACTTCAAGGACACCCTGTTCGTCATCGTCGGTGACCATGGCTTTGGCAACCACCAGCAGGTTACCGAGCTGGACCTGGGCCGCTTCAACGTGCCGCTGCTGCTGATTGCCCCGGGCATTCAGGAGAAGTTCGGTGCGGTGAACCACACCGTGGGCACCCAGGTCGATATCGTACCGACCATCATGGGCCGCCTGGGTGGCAAGGCTCGCCACCAGTGCTGGGGGCGCGACCTGCTCAACCTGCCCGAGGGTGACCAGGGCGTGGGCATGATCAAGCCGTCGGGCAGCGAGCAGATTGTCGGGCTGGTGCAGGGTGACCGTATCCTGATCGAGTCCAAGGACATGAGCCCGCGGATGTACCGCTACCAGTTGGGCAGCGAGTTCAAGGCCGAACTGATCGAAAGCCCGGACCAGCCGGAAATGCTCAAGAAACTGGAAGCGTATATCCAGACCGCGACCAAGAGCCTGCTGGATAACACCGCTGGCGTGGTGCACGGCACGCCGAAGTAAACCGGGGCCGCGTTGCGGCCCATTCGCGGGCAAGCCCGCGAATGGGCCCCGCGCAATTTTCCCGGACTGAACATTATCCCCGCCCCAAGGTCAGTTATTCAGGCGTCACACACCTGGTATTCGTTGACTGAGAGGGTCCGTTCAATGAAAGAGTGGGAAGTCATTTTTGCCGACCAGAAGGGCGAACCGTCTGCATTGCTGTTGCATGCCGAGCATTGCCCCAGCGAGGAAGACGCTGCGCGGGCCATCCGCTCACACCTGTTTCCGGTGATGGACGAGCTGGACCTCAACGACTTCCAGGACCGTATCGAATCCCCGACCGTACAGTGGCTCAAAGAGCATAGCGGTGTGACCATCACCAGCATTCACGAAGTACCCTGAACCACACGTTTGCGTGGTGCATTGGCAGGCACTACGCTGGGGGAGTGCCTGCCTGTTCTGAGGGTTGGCGCCGCTTCAATTCGCGTCTTGCATCAGCTCGAACTGCACGGCCTTTGCCGGCAGGTGCGTAGTGCACGGAAAGTCTATCCATTGCTTTATTCAGGAGGACGATTCATGAGCAGCCAGAACGACGATATCAGCAGCAACGTCCTGCGCCAGATGAAAGCAGGCGGTTTCGACTTCACCCAGATCCACCCCATCGAGTTCTATGCCGTATTCCCGGATGAAGCAGGGGCCCGTCGTGCCGCCGGGCAGTTTCGCGGGGAATCGCTCAATGCCCAGGTGAAGGAGCTGGGCGACGGTGCCTGGCACCTGGAGCTGAGCAAGGTCATGTACGCCACCCATGGCGGGATTGGCGACTTTGAAGAGGCCTTCGAGCAGTTGGTGACACCGTATGGGGGTGAGGTGGAGGGGTGGGGCGTCAAGCACGAACGGCTCATGGCCTGACCGTTTGGAGTTGGCCCGTTCGCGGGTCAACCCGCGCCTACACATTGATGGATGGTGGACACCACCTGCCGTTGTAGGAGCGGGTTCACCCGCGAATACGGTGGCGGCGGCAACGGTGAACGGCCAGGGATATTGGCCAGCAGGCCCGGCCCTTTCGCGGGTAAACCCGCTCCTAAGACGGTCTGTGTCCGACCCCAGGAGTGTGCCCAACCCCCGTTGTGCGTCCACTACCGTGTAGGAACGGGTTCACCCGCGAAGAGGCCCTCAAGGCTTACGCGCTGCCATGTGCCCCAAATAGGCCAGCAGCGCATCCAGTTCCTTTTCACTCAACACATTTTCGGCAAACCCCGGCATCTTCGCCTGCGGCCACCGCCGCAGGCTTTGCGGGTCGCGTATCAACTTGCGTAAGTAAACCGGCTGAAAATACTCGGTCGGGTTATACGGCACATTCAAGTCCGGCCCCACTTGCCCATCTCCCGCACCGTTCAACCGGTGGCACACCAGGCAGTTCTGCTGGAACAGTGCAAAGCCGTGGCGCACCGGGCTGTCGGCCGGCAGCTTCGGGTCGGGTAGCAGCGCAGGAAACCGCTGGTCCACCGGGGCCAGCTTGCGAAGGGTAGAGATCTGGAATGGCCATTGCTCAGGGCGGATGCCGCTGGCCTGCGGCGCAGTCCACACCAGGTAGAACGGCCCGGCACTTGGCTTGCCTTGACCCAGTGATGGCCACGGCTTGTCGGGGTCTTCCACGGCCAGCCAGGCCCGCGCCGGCCCATGCTGCAGCAAGGGCGCAGCGGGCATTTCGGCGGCAAAGCCATCCAGCGCCACGGCCTGCAGGTGATCGCTGGCACTCACACCTTCCAGCAGCGTGACCAGGGGGACCGCCCGATAGTGCATGGGGCGTTTGTAGGATACGTCCTGTTCGATGCTGATGTCCTGGGCCTGTGGGTGGCCAAGCAGTTCGGCGCTGCTCCACTGGCGCGGTGTCGCGCCCAGTTCAAGGTGCAGTTGCGCCGCCGACAAGGGCAGGCTCAGGAGCAACGCTAGCAGGGCAAGGCAGTGGCGCATAGGCAATCTCCGACCATCAAGGCCAGCAGGTTACCTGTGCGTTGCCCGTTGACGCCACCGCCGCAGTCAGCCGAACAAACGTGTCAGGTTCGGCAAGATCAACAGTAACGTGGTGGCAAATAAAATGAGCCCAGCTTGGCGAATTTTCGATTGTCTGAACATGGCGGACCGCCTTCTTGTTGTTATTCCTGAATACCCGTTGGCTTCCTTGTCGCGCTTCGGGTCGATCGCAGTGGCGTTGTGGCGCCGGACTGCTTGCCTCTTGAAAGTGGATATACCTTCAACAGTAGGGTGTGCGTTACCCATATTTGAGAACCCTTTGTTCTAACTGCGCAAAAACACCATTCCTCTGGCTATGAGGCCAAGTGCTATCTATCTGACACGCTCTGTCTAGACAGTGGCGCCACTGCCCGGCAGGTGCCGACGAAATGTGACCGTTCGTCAGTGCAGCCTACTTGCTTGTACGTGTCTTTCGCGGCAGTCTCTACAGCAGATTCCCACCCATGTCGTTCAGGACTACCCCTATGTCGTTACGCATCTGCATCCTTGAAACCGATGTCCTGCGACCGGAGTTGACGGCGCAATATCAGGGCTACGGCAGGATGTTCGAGCAGCTCTTTTCGCGTCAGCCGATTGCCGCCGAATTTTGTGTGTACAACGTGATGCACGGCGACTATCCCGCCGACAGTGAAAAGTTCGATGCCTACCTTGTGACGGGCAGCAAGGCCGATTCGTTCGGTACCGACCCGTGGATCCAGACGCTGAAGGCCTACCTGCTCAAGCTGTACCAACGCGGTGAAAAGCTGCTGGGCGTGTGTTTTGGCCACCAGTTGCTGGCCTTGACCCTGGGTGGCAAGGCCGAGCGGGCTGAGCAAGGCTGGGGCGTGGGTATTCATCGCTACGCGTTGGCGGCGCATGCGCCGTGGATGGACCCGCAGGTGTCAGAGCTGAGCTTGCTGATCAGCCACCAGGACCAGGTGACCGAACTGCCCGAAGGCGCTACGGTGATCGCCTCCAGCGATTTCTGCCCGAATGCGGCGTACCACATTCGCGACCAGGTGCTGTGCTTCCAGGGCCACCCGGAATTCGTGCATGACTACTCCCGCGCACTGCTCGATGCGCGCCAGGAATACCTGGGTGACGAGGTGTACCACAAGGCCGTCGCCAGCCTGGCTACCGAGCACCAGGGTGATTTGGTAGGGGAGTGGATGTTGCGGTTTATCCAGCAGCCATCAAAGGCCAACGACAGCGCCGCGTAAGCGGCAGCAACCCTTCGCGGGCACGCCCGCGAAGAGGGCATCAAAGCCAACCCGATTTCTTGAAGCTGGCATACAACCCGGCACACCCCGTCGCAATCACTCCCAGTACCGCGAAGTAACCGTAGTGCCAGCTCAGCTCCGGCATGTTCTGGAAGTTCATCCCATACACCCCGGCAATGGCCGTAGGGAAGGCCAGAATCGCCGCCCAGGCCGCGAATTTGCGCTGCACGATGCTTTGCCGTGACGACTCCAGCAGCATGCCGATCTCGATCGTCTGGCTGGCAATGTCGCGGATGCCGGCCAAGTCTTCCATCTGCCGTGTCACGTGAATTTGCACGTCCCGAAAGTACGGGCGCATGTTCTTGTCGATGAACGGGAAGTTCAGGCGCTGCAGTTCTTCGCTTACTTCAACCATGGGTGCCACGTAGCGGCGCAGGCGCAGGATGTCACGGCGCAGGCTGTGCAAGCGGCGGATGTCGTCTTCGCGCAGCGAGCCGCCCAGTGCGCTTTCCTCCAGCTCTTCGATTTCGCCATGAATGGCCTCGCTGACCGGTTGGTAGTTCTCGGTGACGAAGTCGAGCAGGGCGTACAGCACGAAGTCTTCGCCATGTTCCAGCAGCAGAGGCCGAGCCTCGCAGCGCTGGCGAACCATGGCGTAGGATTTGGAGTGGCCGTTGCGGCAGGTGATGATGTAGCCGTTACCCGCGAAGATATGGGTTTCGATGAATTCCAGCTTGCCTTCGTGGCGCACTGGCGAATAGGTGACGATGAACAACGCGTCACCGAAGGTTTCCAGCTTGGGCCGGCTGTGTTTTTCCAGGGCATCTTCGATGGCCAGTTCGTGCAGGTTGAACTGCGACTGCAGGTTGGCCAGCTCCTCGGCATTGGGCTCTTCCAGGCCGATCCACACAAAATGCCCCGGCTTGCGCGCCCACTCGCTGCCTTCGTCGATGCTGATGTTGGTGACCTTTCTGCCGGCGCTGTATACCGCCGATGCCACGACTCGACCCATGGTTGTCCGCTTATTCGTTTGAACACGGATACAGCTTGGGCTGTACCCGGCTTTAGAGCAACCCGGATCAGGCCAGTTCTTTTTCCATGCGGTCGATGCACTGCTGCATTTGCCCCCGGCATTGTTCGATCAGCGCGGGCAGGTCCTGCAGCGTCATGCCCGTCGTGGCAATGGGCGGCAGCGAACGCACAATTACCGTGCGCTGGCGCCAGCTGTTCAGGCTCAGGCGCCTGGCATAGCGGCTGACGCAGACCGGCACGATCGGCACACCCGCCTCGATGGCCATGTGAAATGCGCCTTTCTTGAACGCCAGCAAATGCTCGCCGGCGTTGCGGGTGCCTTCGGGGAAAATCCAGATCGAGGTGTCGTCCTGCAAAACCCGGGTGGTTTTCTGTATAGCCCTGCGCGCCTGATAGGCGTTCTTGCGGTCGACCAGCACGTTGCCGCCCAGCCAGAACAATTGGCCGAACAGCGGGATCCAGCCCAGGCTCTTCTTGCCGATGGCAACGGTGCGTTGCGGCACCACCTGGCCCAGCACGAAAAGGTCGAAATTGGACTGGTGGTTGGCCACGATCACACAGCCGGGCGGGTGGTCCCACAATGGGCCGACTTCGGCCTTGACCTTGATGCGCATCAGCCAGGTGGCCGGCAAGCTGTAGAGCCGGGCGAAAACGCGGCTGTTGTCAGGGTTGAAGGGGCGGCACAGACCAATGATCAGGCCCACGGCGCCAACGGCAAGAAAATGCAGCCCCAGCAGGAACATACGCAATAAATAAAGCATGGTACGACTCACACCAGACGGTCGCAGGGCAGTGTACGGGTGTGCACTGGTTGGGGCAAACCTTGGTGCAGGCCTGTTCCGCCCCTTTCGCGGGCAAACCCGCGAAAAGGGCCCGTGCGGCTAGCCCATGTGCTGCTGATCCAGCTCGATCGCCTTGTCCAGCGCCTCCAGCAGCCCTTTGCGCACTTTCAGCTTGGTGTTCTTGTGCGCCAGCATGTTCAGCTTCTTCAGCTCCCGTGCTGCGGTCATTGCCGCTTCCTGCAACTGCTCGGCCGGTACCACCTTGTCGAGGAAGCCGGCATCCACGGCACCCTGCGGGTCAAACACTTCGGCATTGATCACCGAGCGGTGAAAGGCCGAGCGGCGCAGGCGGTCGCGGGCCAGTTCAATGCCGGCGTGGTGCATGGTCATGCCGATCTGCACCTCGTTCAGGCATACCTTGTACGGCCCTTCGACGCCAATGCGGTAGTCGGCCGACAGCAGCAGGAAGGCGCCCTTTGCCACGGCATTGCCGGGGCAGGCGACCACCACGGGGAACGGGTGCGACAGCAGCCGGCGGGCGAGGGTGGAACCGGCCGTGACCAGGCTGATGGCCTCTTTTGGGCCGCTGGTCATCACCTTGAGGTCGTAACCCCCTGACAGAATGCCCGGCTGCCCTGTGATGATCACCACTGCACGCTCTTCGCTGGCACGGTCCAGCGCTGCATTGAAGGCGGTGATGACGTCCGGCGAGATGGCATTGACCTTGCCGTTGTTCAGGGTAAGGGTGGCGATGCCGTCTTCGGCGTGGTAGGTAATCAGCTCGCTCATGGCAGAGTCCTTTTGTTGGCGTGGCGACGACGTTACCCAGCGCCAGGGGCGAGGTAAAGCAGCAAGGCTGACTGGTCGGTCAGCGCTCACCGCAGCCCAAGTGCAAATACATGAAAAAATTGAAAAAAATGCTTGCCAAAGGGAAAGTCTTTCACTAAATTAGCGCACCTCGACGGGCTGCAAGGCTTGAAGAGAAACGGTGAAGTGTCCGAGTGGTCGAAGGAGCACGCCTGGAAAGTGTGTATACGAGAAATCGTATCAAGGGTTCAAATCCCTTCTTCACCGCCACATTCTACAAAAAGCCCCCGCGCTGAAAAGCACGGGGGCTTTTTGCTTTCAAGGTCATTGGGGCTGCTGCGCAGCCCCTCGCGACACAAGGCCGCTCCCACAGGCGTACTCGATTTCCTGTGGGAACGGCCCCGGCACTCTAGAAGCTGATCGAAGCCGAAAGCCGAGCGGTACGCGGTGCCCCCTGGAACAGGTAGTTATCGCCCAGGTAATCGCCCACATCGCGCCAGTATCGCTTGTCGAGCACGTTATCCACCGTCAGCCGCAGCACCGTGTCATACCCGGCAATTCGGGTGCTGTAGCGGCTGCCCAGGTCGAACACGGTATACCCGCCAACCTCCACATTGCCCGCCTGGCTCGCATACTTGCTGGCGCTGTAGCGCGCCCCGCCCAGCAGCGCCAGCCCCGGAACCGGCAGGGTATATTCCGCATGCAGCGCCGCCCGGAATTCAGGCACGTTGACCGCCTGGTGCCCTTCATAGGCTTCGGTACCGCTGTTCTGCAGCCGCGCACGAATGGCTGCCGCACTGGCCTGTAGCTGCAGGTTGGGGGTCACCCGGCCGCTGGCGCCGAGTTCCAGGCCGGTATTTTTCTGTTGGCCTTGCTGCACGTAGGTGAAGTTGCCGGTGCCGTCCGGGCGCGCGTACTGGTAAGCCTGGCGGATCTGGAACAGGGCGGCGCTCAGGCTCAGGCCTTGCCAGTCGTGCTTGAGGCCAAGTTCCAGCTGGCGGGAGGTGGTGGGCGCCAAGATCTCGAACCTGTTCTCAGCGGAAAATGGTGCGGTACCGCCTGCAGACAGCCCTTTGGCGTAGCTCGCATATACAGTGGTGTTCGGCTGCAGCTTATAGATAACTGCAGCATTGGGCAGCAGCTGGTATTGGCGGGTATGGCGCCCGGCTACGCCGTTCTCGTCCCAGGTCTTTTCATCCAGGCGCACTTCGCGGGCGCCCAGCACGGTCTGCCATTGCTCGTTGAAGCTGATGCGGTCGCTGACGAACAAGCCGTACTGACGGCTGTCCAGTCGGCGTTCGCTGGCGCCTACGGGTTTGTCGGACGGGTCGAATGCAGGGGCGCCGGTGTCGATGTTGCCGGTACCGACCCATTCCATATAGCTGGGGCGCTGATCCAGTGTGCGCCGCTGCGCACTGGTGCCCACGGTCAGCTCGTGCCCCAACCCCAGCGCATCGAATTGCCCGTTGAGCATGGCCTGAGCCTCGTCGGTACGGCGGGTGTCGTCGGGGCTGCGGAAGTCATAGATGTCGTAGTCGCCCGTGCTGCCGAAAAACGCACCTTCACTCGAACCCCAGGCAAACGCGCTGTAGTCGTCGATTACCACTTTGCTGCGGGAGGCGCTCAAGGTGCCGGTCCAGATATCGTTGAAGCGGTACTCGAAGCGCCCGCCCAGGTTCAGCGAGTCGTTCTGCACGGGCTTGGCCCAATGCTGGTAGGCCAGGCGGTCTTCCGGGTCGATACCGTGTGGCACTTCAGTGCCTCCGAGCAGTTGGTAACCCGGCACCGACGACTGTTCGCGGTGCTGGTACTCGGCATCCAGCTGCAGGGTGGCATCCGGGTTGATCTGCCAGTCGAATGCCAGCGAGGCGAAGTCGCGCTTGCCGTCAGCGTGGTCGACGTAGGTGCGGATGTCTTCATGGGCCAGGTTGGCGCGCACGCCGAACTGCTTTTCGCTGCCGAACCAGCCGCCAAGGTCGGTGGCCAGATAGCGTTCGCCTTGTTCGTTGGTCGACACCGTGACGCTGCGTATGTCTTCGGCGCGCTTGGTGACATAGTTGACCAGGCCGCCCGGTTCCGACACGCCGGTCTGCAGCCCCGACAGGCCCTTGAGCAATTCCACCTGCTGCTTGTTCTCCAGGGCTACGTTCTGCTCGCCGGCAATGGTCTGGCCGTTGATGCGATAACTACTGGCGGCGTTCAGCTCGAAGCCGCGCACATTGAAGTTTTCGTAATAGCCGATGGGCGCATAGCTTTCGCCGACCGAGGCATCGCTTTGCAACACTTCGCTAAGCTTGCGTACCTGGCGATCTTCCAGCAACGGCTGGCTGAACACGCTGACAGAGGCGGGGGTGTCGAGCAGTGGCGCGGGCTGGAAGCCGCCCACAGCGGCCTGACGGGCCTGGTAGCCATCATTGGCGTAGGTGTCGGAGACCTGCAACGGGGCCAGCACCACGCTGTCTTCGGCAAACACAGGGGGGCACTGCAGGGCCAGGCCCAGGCTGAGCAGGCTCAGGGGCAGGCGGGGGTGATGCGGGGGCATGCGGTGGGGCTCCTGGATGCGCGATACCTGTGCCGGCCCTTTCGCGGGTAAACCCGCTCCTACACCGGGTAGTGAAATACCGGGTGGTGATACACCGGTTGGTGATACCCCTGTAGGAGCGGGTTTACCCGCGAAGAGGCCGGCACAGGCCATGAAAAAGGCGGCATCTTACCAGCCGCCTTCTACATAAAACGATCCAGACCCGGCGTATTCAGTCAGCCTGTCCTGGCCGGCCGCTTGTGCTGCCGCCAGTTGTCATCAATCTTCGACCAGGTCTTGCCATCGGTGCTGGCCATCAGCTTGCGTCCATCCTTGAAGGTGGCCAGAAAGGTCGCTTCTTCTTCCTTGCCGCCCAGCCACAGCCCGGCCAGCAGCCCCACTGGCCCTGCCACCAGAGCGCCGGCCACGCCCCAGCCCAAGGTGCTGCCCAGGCTGCGGCTGGATTCCAGGCTGGCCAGCCGCAAGTCGGTGATGCGTGCCAGGGAAATCCGCTCGCCGGGTGAGGGGCTGCGCGCCGTCTTGAGTGTGAGCGATCCATTGCGATACTCGCCTTCACCTTGCAAGAAATCGCCGGACTGCACCGTGAGTCTTGTCATAAAGTCATCCTGTCAGGGAAAGGGCCTTTTCCAGCAGTTACTGAGCGCTGCCCCGGCAGGCAAGTCAACGGCATTGCGACAGAGGGTAGTGCGGTACTTTGTCGCTGTGGCTGGCTCTTGGCGGGCGTGCCCGCGAAGAAGCCAGCGAGCATTTTTCAGGCCACCTGCAAGGTGTTCTTGCGCCTGCGTTCGGCCAATCCCCAGGCCAGCAACGCCAGCCCGCCAATCACCAGCCCCGCCACCACGATCCCCATCCAGCCTTGGCGCTGGAACAGCTGCGTGCCCAGCAACGACCCAAGGGCCCCGCCAATGAAGTAGCAGGTGATATAACCGGCATTCAGCCGCGTGCGTGCCTCGGGCCGCAGGGCGATCACGGCGTTCTGGTTGCTCACATGCACCAGCTGTACCGCCAGGTCGAGCATCAGCACGCCCAGCAGCAAGGCGAGCAGGGACTGTTCGGCAAACCCCAGCGGCACCCACGACAGCAACAACACTACCAGGCCCACGGTGGTCCCCAGCGCGCCCTTGCCACGGTCTGCCAGGCGCCCGGCCCAGTTGGCCGACAAAGCACCCGCCGCACCGGCCAGGCCGAACAGGCCGATCACTGCGTCCGAATAGTGGTAGGGGCCTTTGGCCAGCAGAAACGCCAGTGGGGTCCAGAACAGGGCGAACAGGCTGAATGCCAACAGGCCGAGCAGCGAGCGCAGGCGCAGCACGGGCTCTTCGATGAACAGGCGGAACACGGAACCGATCAGCGCCGGGTATTTCAGCCCGGCATGGCTGTGGTGCTGTGGCAGGCTGCGGTACAGCGCCACGGCGGTAAGTGCCATGAGCACTGCGGCCAGCACGTAGATACTGCGCCAGCCACCCAGCTCGGCCATGAAGCCGGCAGCCGTACGCGCCAGCAGAATGCCCAGCAGCAGGCCGCTCATCAGCGTGCCGACCGCGCGCCCACGCTGATGCGGCTCGCTCAGCGTCGCTGCCATCGGCACGAGAATCTGTGCCACCACCGAGAACAGCCCGGTCAGCGCCGTGCCCAGCAGCAGCCAGGGCAGGCTGGGTGCGCAGGCGCTGATGACCAGGCCCAAGGTGGAGACAACGGTCATCACGGTAATCAGCCGGCGCTGCTCGAACAGGTCGCCCAGCGGTGCCAGCAGCAACAGGCCGGCGCCATAACTGAGCTGCGCGGCAATCACGATGCTGCCGGCGCTAGCGGTGCTCAAGCCAAACTGCTGGGCGATGCTGTGCAGCAGCGGTTGGGCGTAGTAGTTGCTGGCCACGGCCAGGCCTGTGGCGGTTGCCATCAGCAGGATCAGGGCGCGGCTGAGAGTGGGGGTGTGCATGCAGTTCTCGTGGGGCAGTGGTGTGGTGGTGATTATCAGGAAGTGTCAGGCATGACACCAATGTATAGTTTTCAACCTATTCATCTTGAAAGCAGATAGATCGATGAACCTCAAGCAGCTCGAATACGCCCTTGCCGTGGCCGACACCGGTAGTTTTACCCGCGCGGCGGAGCGCTGCCATGTGGTGCAGTCGGCCCTTAGCCACCAGGTGGCGCGGCTTGAGGCGCAGCTGGGGGTGAGCCTGTTCGAGCGTAGTTCGCGACGGGTGCGCCTGACACCTGCGGGGGAGGCCTTTGTGCTCAGTGCACGGCCAGCGGTGGAGGCGGCCCGGCGCATTGCCGATGACGTGGCGGCGGCCTGCGGCCAGGTGCGTGGGCGGCTGGCGATTGGTGAAATCAGCTCGCTCACCGCGCTGGACCTGGTCGACCTGTTGGCGGTGTTTCACGGTCGTTTCCCGGATGTGGATGTACGCTGGCTTACGGCCAAGAGCGAATTGCTGATCGCTGATGTGCTCGAGCGGCGCCTGGACGTGGGCTTTATCGGGCTGTGGCAGGGCGAGGTGGTGCAGGGGGTGCAGCATCGCTTGTTGGCCAGGGAAGAGCTGGTGGCTGTGTTGCCGTCGGGGCATCGCCTGGCGGGCAGGGCACAGCTGGCGCTGGCTGACCTGGCAGGCGAAGTGCTGGTGGACTTCCCCGAAGGCACCGGGGCGCGACGCCAGACCGACGAGGCGTTTGAAGCGGTGGGGTTGCAGCGTCGGGTGCAGTTCGAGATCGGGCATGTTCGTCTAGTAGAGAAATTCGTGCAGCGGGGCATGGCCGTCGGCCTGGTGCCCGAGCGGGTGGCTCTGGGTATCGAAGGTGTAGCCGTGGCGCCGTTGGTGGATGCACCGGTGCGACACTTGTATGCGGTGTGGTCGTCCAGCCCCACACCGGCTGCCCGAGCTTTTCTGGACGTGATGGAACAGTGCCTGGGGGCGAAGAAAGGCTAAGCCTGTGCCGGCGCTGTCGCGGCACAGGCAACCCTTCAATCAGGCTGCAAACCCGCCATCCACCGTCAGGCTGGCGCCGGTGATATACCCGGCTTCAGGCCCGGCCAGGTAAGCCACAAAGCTGGCAATCTCCTCCGGCTCGCCATACCGCCCAATGGCCATCAGCGGGATCAGGCTCTCGGCAAACTCGCCGCTGGCCGGGTTCATGTCGGTGTCCACCGGCCCGGGCTGCACGTTGTTCACGGTAATGCCTTGCGGCCCAAGGTCGCGTGCCATGCCGCGGGTCAGGCCAACCAGTGCCGACTTGCTCATGGCGTACGGTGCACCGCCGGCAAACGGCATGCGTTCAGCGTTGGTGCTGCCAATGTTGATGATACGACCCCCCTGGCCCATATAGCGCGCTGCGGCCTGGCTGGCGACGAACACGCTGCGTACGTTCACGGCCAGCATGCGATCGAAGTCGGCCAGGTCGAACGCTGTCACCGGGGCCACGGCCAGCACGCCGGCGTTGTTGACCAGGATATCCAGCGTGCCGAAGGCCTTTACGGTGTCATCCACCGCCAGCTGCACGGCTGCGGCATCAGCGCTGTCAGCCCGCAGGGCCAAGGCTTTGCCGCCGTTTTCGGTAATTTCCCGGGCCAGCGCTTCAGCCGGACCGGCAGAGCTGACATAGGTGAAGGCCACTTGCGCGCCTTCACGGGCCAGGCGCCGCACGATGGCTGCGCCAATACCGCGGGAGCCGCCCTGAACCAGGGCCACTTTGCCTTCGAGTGTAAGTTGCTTGGACATGCTGATCTCCTGCTGGAAGCCAGGCCGAAATGCCTTGGATGGGCAAAGTATCGGCGCTCGATTACCTGCTGATAAGATGGCAATCACTATCAGCAGAGTAAACCTTTGGTTGCTAATCATGGCTATGGAATCGTTCAACGCGCTGGAATGCTTCATTCGCAGTGCCGAGGTGGGCAGTTTTGCCGAGGCCGCCAGGCGCCTGAGCCTTACCCCGGCCGCCGTGGGCAAGCACGTTGCACAGCTGGAGGCGCGCCTGGGTGTGCGGTTGTTCCAGCGTAGTACCCGCAAGCTGACCTTGACTGAAGCAGGGCAGCGTTTTCTCGGTGAGGTCAGTGACAGCTTTCGCACCATTCAGTACGCGGTGGCCAACCTGGCCAGTGCAGAAGGCCAGCCGGCCGGGTTGTTGCGGGTGAGCATGGGCACGGTGTTCGGGCGTTTGTATGTGCTGCCGTTGCTGGGGGAATTTTTGCGCCGATACCCGGCCATTACCCCGGATTGGCATTTTGACAACCGCCAGGTCGACCTGATCGGCCAGGGCTTCGATGCAGCGATTGGTGGTGGTTTTGAACTGCCACCGGGGGTGGTGGCGCGCAAGCTGACCCCGGCGCACCGGGTGTTGGTGGCAGCACCGGCCTATCTGCAGCGGCACGCGCCGATAGAAGACCCGCAGGTGCTGCAACGCCATGACGGCATCCTGATCCGGTCACCGCAGACCGGGCGGGTGCGCTCGTGGCCGCTGACCAACCGTTGGCAGGCGCAGCAGCCGCTGCAATTGCGCCAGGCGATGACCATGAGCGACTCGGACGCGGCGTGCGCGGTGGCCGAGCAGGGGCTGGGTATTGCCCTGGTGAGTTTGCCGTTTGCCGTGCCCTACTTGCAGGCCGGGCGGCTGCTGCGGGTGTTGCCGGACTGGTATGTGGACGATGGGCATATCAGCCTGTATTTCGCCGAGCACAAGCTGTTGCCGGGCAAGACCCGGGCGTTCATCGATTTTGTGGTGGAGCAGTTTGCCGAGCAGGGGCTGGCGGGGCGGTTCGATGCCTTGCAGGCCCTTTAGAGAATTATTGCCTGTGCCGGCCCTTTCGCGGGCCCGCCCGCTCCCACAGGGATATCACAGCCCTGAAGGCAGTGGGACCCTTGTGGGAGCGAGCGGGCCCGCGAAGAGGCCGGTTCAGACAACATCGACAATGAACGATACCTGCGCCCCCAGGCTCACCTCGTCATCCACCCGCTTGCCCAGCAACAGCTGCCCCAGCGGCGAACGCGGGGTAATCACCGTCACCAACCCGTCGCCTTCGCCAATCTTCAACCCCGCTGCCTCAGGCCCGAGAAACAGCCGGCGCTGCCCGCCATCTTCATTTTCCAGGGTCACCAGGTTGCTTACCTGCACACCGCGCGCCGGGTTGTAATCACGCAGCAGCAACTGCTGGTAGATCACCAGCGCCTGGCGGATCTCGGCACTGCGGCGGGCCTGGCCGGTGGCCAGGTACGAGGCCTCCAGGCCGAGGGTGTCGTACTTGTTCTCGGCGATGTTCTCTTCGGCGGTGGCGGCCTCGTAGGCGGTTTGCGCCGCGCGGGTCAGCACGTCCAGGTCATGCTCGAGGGTGGCGACAATCAGCGCCAGCAGGTGGGGCTTGTCCATGGTCAGTAACAGAACTCCAGCACGTTGGCCTGGCTTTTTTCGGTGGGCGCGGTACGGTTTTGCTGCAGCCAGAACTGGCACTTGGGGCTGTTGAGGTTGCGCGGGTTGCCCTGGGCGGCATCGGCGGCCTGTTGCAGTTCCTGTTTGTGCAGGATGTCCTTGTAGCGTTCGAACATCTCGGCCTGGGCATCCTGGCCATTGGCCGGCGCGGGTGTTGCAACGGGGTGGTGCGCGTGGGGGGCTACAACCTGGGCCAGAGGCTGCACCTGCTGTGGCCACAACTGCTGGGCCAGCCACAGGCTCACGGCAATGGCCATGGCGCCCAGCCACAGGCCCAAGGCAACGCACATGATCAACGGCAACGGCTTGAGGGTGATCTTCAGTTCTCGGTGGCGCGGCATGGCAGCCTCCTGGCAGCGTGGTAGGGAGGCATTGTCGCATGCGCTTGGGCATTTTTCTGCGCAGGTGCTTTTGTCTGCGCCAATTTATGAGCAGAATTCGCGGTTTTTGCACCAGCACGGGAGGGGCGCATGAAAGCCACCTGGGACATCTTCTGCAGCGTCGTCGACAATTACGGCGATATCGGCGTGACCTGGCGCCTGGCCCGGCAGTTGGTGGCCGAGCACGGTTTGGCGGTGCGCCTGTGGGTGGATGACCTCAACGCGTTCACGCCCATGTGCCCTGGCGCCGATGCCGCGGCTGCGCAACAGTGGCAGCACGGCGTGGAGGTGCGCCACTGGCCGGTAACGTGGTCGCCGGTGGCGCCGGCCGATGTGGTGATCGGCGCGTTCGCCTGCCAGTTGCCCACGGCGTATGTCGAGGCCATGCGTGCCCGTGCGCATCCGCCGCTCTGGCTCAACCTCGAGTACCTGAGTGCCGAGGACTGGGTGGAGGGTTGCCATGGGTTGCCTTCGCCGCAGCCCAACGGTTTGCGCAAGGTGTTTTTTTTCCCGGGCTTTACCGAGAAAACGGGCGGTTTGCTGCGCGAGGGTTCGCTGCTGGCCCGGCGTGACGCGTTCCAGCAGTCGACGGATGCGCGCCGAACCTTTTTGCAGGGGCTTGGTGTAGACCCTGTGCCGGGTGCGCTGCTGATCTCGCTGTTTGCCTATGAAAACCCGCAGTTGGGCAACTGGCTTGATGCCCTGGCCACGGCTGACCAGGCCTGCCACCTGTTGGTCCCGCAAGGGCGCATCGTCGCGGGGCTCAGCCAGTGGCTTGGCGAGGCGCCGCTGCACGTGGGTGATGTGCGTACGCGTGGGGCGCTGACCTTACAGGTGCTGCCGTTCGTCAGCCAGGACGACTTCGACCGGCTGTTATGGAGCTGCGATTTCAATGCCGTGCGCGGCGAAGACTCGTTCGTGCGTGCGCAGTGGGCCGGGCAGCCGATGCTGTGGCACATCTATGTGCAGGACGAGAATGCCCATTGGGAAAAGCTCGAAGCGTTCCTCGCGCATTATCGACGCGGCCTGTCAGGCGATGCTGATGCCGCCCTGCTGGGCCTGTGGCGTGCGTGGAACATGGATTTCGACATGGGCCAGGCCTGGCGGGCGGCCCGCCAGCATTGGCCGGAACTGCAGCAGCATGCCCGCCTTTGGGCGGCGCGACAGGCCGCTCAGCCGGACCTTGCCACAGCGCTAGTACACTTTTACCGAAATTCGCTATGATACGCGGCCTCGATTTTTATAAATCCATCCAGATTCGGATACTTCGTAATGAAAACTGGTAAAGAACTGAAACCCGGTACCGTCCTGCGGATCGACAACGACCCGTGGCTGGTTCAAAAAGCTGAGTTCACCAAGTCGGGCCGTAACAGCGCGATCATGAAGACCAAGCTGAAGAACCTGCTGACCGGCTACAAGACCGAAACCGTATACGGTGCGGACGACAAGCTGGACGACGTGATCCTGGATCGCAAAGAAGCGACCCTGTCGTTCATCAATGGTGACGAGTACACCTTCATGGACACCACCGACTACACCATGTACGAGCTGAACGCCGAAGACATCGAAGCCGTTCTGCCGTACATCGAAGAAGGCATGGAAGACGTCTGCGAAGCCGTGTTCTTCGAAGGCCGCCTGGTATCGGTTGAACTGCCAACCACCATCAGCCGTAAAGTTGTCTACACCGAGAACGCTGCTCGCGGTGACACCTCCGGCAAAGTCATGAAGCCTGCCAAGCTGGCGAACGGTACCGAGATCTCGGTTGCCGACTTCATCCAGATCGACGAGTGGATCGACATCGACACTCGCGACAACAGCTTCAAAGGCCGTTCCAAGAAGTAATGCTTCTTGCGAGACGCAAAAAACCCGGCGAAAGCCGGGTTTTTTTATGCCTGTGTACTCGTGCTTTTGTAGGAGCGGCCTTGTGTCGCGAAAGGGCCGCAAGGCGACCCCGGCAATTTTTGACTACATGCCGAACGCCTGGGGCCGCTTCGCGCCCCTTTCGCAACACAAGGCCGCTCCTACACGGGATCGCACAAGCCTTTGCGCTTACACGGTTACGTGCAGGCGCACATCCACATTACCGCGGGTGGCATTGGAATACGGGCAAACCTGGTGCGCCTTTTCCACCAGCCCTTCGGCATCGGCCTGGGCCAGGCCCGGCAGGTTGATGTGCAGGTCGATGTCCAGGCCGAAACCGCCCGGGATCTGGCCGATGCCCACCTTGGCGGTGATCGAGGCATCTGCCGGCAGGGCTTTCTTCTGTTGCCCGGCCACGAACTTCAAGGCGCCGATGAAGCAGGCCGAGTAACCGGCGGCGAACAGCTGCTCGGGGTTGGTGCCGTCACCGCCTGCGCCGCCCAGTTCCTTGGGGGTGCTGAGGCTGACTTCCAGCTTGCCGTCGCTGGAACGGGATTTGCCGTCGCGCCCACCGGTGGAGGTTGCTTCTGCGATGTACAGCGGAGTGACCTTTTGCATCTTGAGCCTCGCTAATGTGCTTTGCGCTCCCGTTTGCAGGAGGGCGGGGTTGGTGTGGGATTTAAATTAGCGCGCAATTAGTTAGTGCGCAAGATAAATAATCACCGTTCATCCGAATGGCCATCACACAGCATAGCGCTCAGAGGTTTTTCTGCAGGTTTTCGCGCAGGTTCAGCAGGTCGGCTTGCAGTTTCTGCAGCTGCTCCAGGCTGCGCCCGCTGGCCTTGAGAATGCACGGCGGCACCTCTTTGGCCTGCTGTTGCAGGGCGCGGCCCTTGTCGGTCAGCTGTACCATCACGACCCGTTCATCTTCGCGACTGCGGTTACGCTGTAACAGGCCTTCGCTTTCCAGGCGCTTGAGCAGCGGGGTCAGCGAGCCTGGGTCGGTCAGCAGGTGCTGGCTGATTTCGCCCACGGTCAGGCCGTCTCGCTCCCACAGCACGAGCATGGCAAGGTATTGCGGGTAGGTCAGGCCCAGCGCCTGCAGCAGCGGTTTGTAGACCTTGGTCATCAGTAACGAGGTGGAGTGCAGGGCGAAACAGACCTGGTTATCCAGCAGCAGCTCGTCACAGGAGGCTTGGGTGTCGGCGTTCATGCAGGTCCTTGAAAGTCATCAATGGAAAATTCTGGCACGCTGATCATCAGTGCGCGAATTAATCGCGCAGTTCACTGCGCAAGGCCAGGTCCCAGGGTGGAATCGGGCTGAAGCGGCTCTTGAGGAATTCGAGCAACAAACGGCTGCGAGAGTTCGTTTCATGTGCCAGGCGTAGCGCGTAAATGCCGCTGGTCTCGGCTTCAGGCAAGCCGCCGTCGCAGAACAACGGGATCAGTTCGCCGCGTAGCAGGTACTCACTGATCAGCCAAGTGGGCAAGTGAGCTATCCCCAGGCCGGCGAGGGCGCCGAACAGCAGGGTTTCGGCATTGTTGGCGGCCATGCGCATGCGCGTGGGGCGGTACAGGCGGGTTTGCCCGGCCACACTGAAGCGCCAGGCGAACGGGGGCGCCAGGCCATCCCAGTCCAGCCCGTCATGCCTGGGCAGTTCGCTGGGGCAGGTGGGTATGCCGCGGCTGGCCAGGTAGGCGGGGCTGGCGCAGGCGATGCGCACCATGTAGGCGAGCGGTGTGGCGACCAGGCGGGTGTCGGCCAATGGGCCGGCGCGCAGCACCAGGTCGACCTCGCCCAGGTGGCTGCCATGCAGGTCGACGAAGCTGTCGATCAACCGCAGTTGCACGTCCAGGCCCGGGTAGGCCACCAGGAAGTCGGCAATGGCCGGGGCCAGGTGGCGGCGGCCAAACGCGGCAGGGGCGTCGATGCGGATCAGGCCTTCCGGGGCATTACTCAGTGACACCGCTTCAGCCCGGGCCAGGCGCAACTCCTCGATGATGCGTCTGGCCCGCTCGGCAAAGGCATTGCCTGCAGGCGTGGCCCGCACCGCGTGGGTGCTGCGGGTGAACAGGCGGCTGCCGACGGCGCTTTCCAGGTTGTCGATGCGCCGTGCTACCGCAGATGGAGTCAGCGGGTGGCGACGTGCGGCGGCAGAAAAGCTGCCGGTTTCCAGCACATCGAGGAACAGGCTCAATTGATCGGTCAGGGTATCGGGGCTCATGGCTGCCTTGCTTTTGCGAAGAACGCACAGCCATTGTGCGCTGCTGTGCGTTTCCCCGCCAGCGCACAGTCGTTAGCATGCTGGGATTATTGGTACAGGCGGACGAGGCCCTGATGATCGAGTGGTTGTTGTATATCGCGCTGGGCGCTGCCCTGGGCACCATGGGGGGCTTGTTCGGTATTGGCGGCGGGCTGATTGCGATTCCGGCGTTGGGCGTGCTGTTTGGCCTGGACCAGCAGTTGGCGCAGGGGACCGCCCTGGTGATGGTGGTGCCGAACGTGCTGCTGGCGCTGTGGCGGTATCACCAGCGCAACCGCATTGCATTGCGCCATGCGTTGCCGCTGTCGGCGTGCAGCTTCTTGTTTGCCTGGCTGGGGTCGATCTGGGCGGTGGGGCTCGATGCGCATTCCATGCGCCTGGGTTTTGTCGGCTTCCTGGTAGCGCTGGCAGTGTGGAACGTGGTGCGGATGTTCATGAAGGTGTCGCCACCGAGTGCCGAGCTGCGTCATGCCTGGCCGTGGCTGGGTGTGCTGGGCAGCTTTGCCGGCACCATGGGTGGCTTGTTCGGGGTGGGTGGGGCCGTGGTGGCCACGCCGGTCCTGACCAGTGTGTTCGGCGCTACTCAGGTGGTGGCGCAGGGGCTGTCACTGGCGCTGGCGGCGCCGAGTACATTGGTCACGCTGGTGACCTATGGCGTGCACCATAGCGTTGACTGGGGGGTTGGGGTTCCCTTGGCGGTGGGGGGCTTGCTCAGCATCAGCTGGGGCGTGAAGCTGGCCCATGCGTTGCCGGAGAAGGTATTGCGGGCGATGTTCTGTGTGTTTCTGGTGCTCTGTGCGGTGATGCTGGGGTTTGAGCTTTGAGATGTTGGGGCCGTTTTTCGGCCCCGGATCACTTGAAACCCTCAACGATGTAGTTGGCCATGCAGTCGGTGATTGGCGAGGAGGTTTGCGTACTGCGCACCAGCATGACATTGGCCATGGGCAACTGCGGCAGCCCTTCGTTCTCACCCAGAATGCGGATGTTGCCCCCGATCAGGCTCTGCAGCTGCGCGGTCACTGCCAGCCCGGCCGTGACGATGGCAAAGATTGCCGCCAGGCTCGGGCTGGTGTAGGCAATACGGTAATCGATGCCCTGTGCCTCCAGCGCATTGCAGGTCCAGGCGCGACAGAAGCAGTCGGTGTTGAACAGCGCCACCGGCATCGGCCGCTGTTCGTGCGGGCAAAATCCTTCTGCCGCGGCCCACACCAGGCGTTCCTGGCGCAGCAACTGGCCAATCTCGTTGCCGGGCTCGCGGGTGACGATGGTCAGGTCCAGGTCCTGGCGCAGCATCAACTGCTTGGATGAATCGCAATGCACTTCCACCTGCACCAGCGGGTAGGCCTGGGCAAAGCTCGACAGGATGGTCGGCAGGAAGCGCATGGCGTAGTCGTCCGGTGTGCCGATACGTACCAGCCCAACCATGTGCGGCATGCGCAGGGTGTTGAACACCTCGCCATGCAACTTGAGAATGCGCCGGGCATACCCCAGCAGGACCTGGCCCTCGGCGGTCAGCCGCACCTGACGGCCATCACGCTCGAATAGCTGGCGCTGCAGAATGTCTTCTTCCAGGCGTTTCATCTGCATGCTGACTGCTGACTGGGTGCGGTTGACCACTTCGCCTGCGCGGGTAAAGCCGCCTTGCTCGGCGATGGCGACGAAGGTGCGCAGCACGTCCGCGTCGAGGCTTTGGTATTGGGACATTGCATCAATCTCCGAGATGCATCACATCAGAAACATTCGTTGGATTGATCTTATGCCTGGCGTGAGACTGAGGCCATCAAGACGGAGGGCTTCACGATGAAAGGTCATGTCAGCAGCATCCAGCAACCTGCCTTTTCCCTGAGCTACCTGTGGCACGCGGCTTTGCAGCGTCCGGCGCGTTGGCTGGAGTTGTACCGTCAGCGTCAGGAGCTGGCCAGCCTCAGTGATGCAACCTTGCGCGACCTTGGGTTGAGCCGGGCGGATATACATCAAGAGGCCGAGCGGCATTTTTGGGATGATCCACTGAGGAAGTGATGCCAGGCGTGGCGGTCGCTTTTGCTCCTGCTCCTGCTCCTGCTCCTGCTCCTGCTTTGGTTTTTTGCTTCTAAGCGCGCGGTCCTCCCGGGAGCAAGCCCGGAGCGAGGGGACCCCGGAGCGT
>NZ_JAJSAW010000019.1:0-82466 GCF_021378985.1 Pseudomonas sp. JR33AA | reverse complement strand
TGTAGGAGCGGGTTTACCCGCGAATACGGTAGCGCGGGCAACGGTGAACGGCGGGGGTAATTGGCCAGCAGGGCCGGCCCTTTCGCGGGTAAACCCGCGCCTACCAGCTGGACCGCCCCCGCCCCGATGCCTACACCGACTCGTCCGCCGGCCGCGCACCTTCCTGCACCAGCACCATGCTCTGCGGCGAAGACAGTGGAATGCCTTCATCACGCAACCGGCCAAGAATGGTGAACAAAAGGTCGCTGCGGGTGCCCGATACCTGCCGCGGCCCTGCCACATAGCCACTCACACCAATTACCATACCGCTGGCCGTCAGGTCCTTGAACGACACCGAAGTAGCTGGTGCATCCAGAATCGCCTCATGCTCATGGTAAGCCGCCAGCAGCAGCTCACGCACACGGTTGGCATCGGTCTCCAGCGGCAGTGTCAGGGTAATGCTGACCACACCCAGCGCGTTGCCCATGGTCACGTTGCGCACGTTCTGCGAGATGAACTGCGAGTTGGGCACGATCACCGTGGAACGGTCAGACATCTGGATCTCGGTGGCGCGTACATTGATGCGGCGGATATCCCCCTCGACACCCGCCAGGCTGACCCAGTCGCCCACCTTCACCGGGCGCTCGGTCAGCAGGATCAGGCCGGAAATGAAGTTCTGCACGATCTGCTGCAAACCGAAACCGATACCGACCGACAGGGCACTGACCACCCAGGTCAGGCTGGTGAGGTTGATACGCAAGGTCGACATCACCAGCATGGCCAGGAACAGGAAACCCAGGTAGCCCACCAGGGTCACCAGCGAGGCCCGCATGCCGGCGTCCATTTCGGTTTCCGGCAGCAGACGGTCGCTCAGCCAACGCTTGACCACACGGATGGCGAACAGGCCGCCGAGGAAGATCGCCAAGGCCAGCAGGATGTCCTGCGGCACGATGTTCAGGTTGCCAAGCACCTTGCCGCCGGTCCCATCCCAGTCGCCCAGACTCAACAGCAATTCGCTGGGGCTGGTGCCCGACGGCATCAACACCAGCAACAGTGCCAGGAACAACACGACCGTGCGGCCGATGCCGGCCAGTATGGTGCTGGCCTGCGCCTGGTGGCGAGGCGCCAGGCCCAGGGTGGAGGCCAGTGCCAGGCCACCGGGCTGGCGGGGCGACAACAGGGTTTCGCACAGGTCGCCGAAGAAGGTGGTCAGCAAGTAGGCACAGGTGACCACCAGGCTGACCCACAACAGCTTGGCGGTGAGGAAGTAGGCGAGCGTCAGGTAGCCGGTGAGCAGTGCCAGCAGGATCAACGTCAGCCAGATGACCATCACGAACGGGATCAGCCCGGCCAGGCCCGTCGGGCGCTCCAGGCCGTGCTTGCGCAAGGTGCGGCGGTAACACAGCAGCGCGCCTGCAAAGGTGAGCGCCACCACCAGCGCGGTCAGCCCGTTGACGGCCACCGTCAGCGCCAGGCTGGCGCCGATCACGCTGTTCATGCGCTCCATGGTCATCATGACCATCAGGGCCAATGCCAGCACCTTCGGGAACCAGCCCAGCGCACTGGCGACTTCGTCGTGGATCGCCGGCAACCGCCAGGACGGACGCTGCAGCATCAGCATGGCGCGGCCCAGGCCTGTGATGAAGGCACTGAACACCACCAGGGTGAGAATGTGATTGGTCAGGCTGGCGATATCCGAACCCAAGCGTGCGTTGCTTTCCAGCCCCCAACGCAGCAACGAAACCGAGCCGGCGATGGTGCCCAGGGTTGCCAGGCTAACGCCCAGCGCCAAGGCGCTGCGGCGCAGGCGGCCCTCAGGCAGCCAGTGGACCATGGCACTGGCCAGCAAGCGTTCAAGCACGCGCCGCACCAACGTCCACACCAGAATCGCCGCCACCAGGCTGGCAACGAACAGCCAGCGGTTTTCGGCGCTGAAGGCGCTGCTGATGGCATCGGCCGCCTCGCCGCGCAGGTCACGCAGGCGCGCCACGTCGTCCTGGGTTGGGCGGATGATGCTCTGCCAGAACGCCGGGCTCAGTGGCGAGGCTGCACGGCTGGTGATTTGCGAGTTGAACTGGCTGCGGCGCAGGTTGACGATTTGCGTGGACAGGTCACGGGCCGACTGGGTCAGCTTGGTGGCCTGATCCTGCTGGGCTACCAGCGCCTTTTTCTCGGCCTCCAGCGCTTTGCGCTGCTGCGTCAGGGTAGCGGCCTCGTCCGGCTGGGCCGGGCCGATCACCTTCAGCTGGTCATCGAGTTTTCCCACATCGGCAGTGCGCTGTGCACTCAATGCATCAGCTTGACGCTGAACCTGCATCGCACCCAGGCGCAGTTGCGACAGCACGTCATCGTTGGCCTCGCTGGTGACGCCTTGGCGGATGAGGTCCAAGCGGTCACTCAGCTGTTCGAGGCTGGCGTTTTCGTCCAGTGCGGGCGCTTCGGCAGCCGCCAGGTTGGACAATGGCGTGGCCGGGGCCGACCAGGCCGGGCTGACAAGCAACAGCATCAGGGCCAGCAGGGCAATCAGACCTGGGCAATAACGGGCAAGGCTGACACGCCTCATCGAATATTCCTCTTTGCAATTCGATTTGGCGGGGGATTCTACGCGGCTTCGGGCCGTCAGGAGAGTGCCGTTTCTCGCTTCAGCAATTGCTGTTTGCGCTCCACGCCCCAGCGGTAACCGCTGATGTCGCCATCGCGGCGCACCACGCGGTGACAAGGGATGGCCACGGCAATACGGTTGGCCGCGCAGGCCATGGCGACCGCCCGCACGGCCTTGGGGGCGCCAATGCGCTCGGCAATGTCGGTGTAGCTGACCCGGCTGCCGGCCGGCACCTCACGCAGCGCCTGCCACACCCGCTCCTGAAACGCGGTGCCTTGCACATCCAGCGGCAGGGCCAGGCCCAAGGCTGGCGCTTCGACGAAGCCGATCACTTCGGCGACCATTTGTTCGTAGGCGCTGTCGCCACCAATCAGGTGGGCCTTGGGGAACTGATCCTGTAGCTCGTGCAACAAGCCCTCAGGGTCGTCGCCCAGCAGAATCGCGCAGATGCCCTTGTCGCTCTGGGCGACCAGTATTGCACCCAGCGAGCATTGCCCAAGGGCGAAGTGAATGGTTGCCCCGGCACCGCCGGCGCGGTATTGCCGGGGGCGCATGCCCAGGCGCAAGTCGGCGCTTTCGTAAAAGCGGCTGTTGGAGGTGTAGCCGGCGTCGTAGATAGCATCGGTAACTGAGCGCTGGCCGTCTTCCAGGTGCGCACGCAGGCGCC
Organism: Pseudomonas sp. JR33AA; assembly: GCF_021378985.1. Lineage (NCBI taxonomy): Bacteria > Pseudomonadati > Pseudomonadota > Gammaproteobacteria > Pseudomonadales > Pseudomonadaceae > Pseudomonas > Pseudomonas sp. JR33AA. The sequence goes on along the minus strand of NZ_JAJSAW010000019.1, from coordinate 79,218 downwards.
TGGCACGGAAGGCCGTGGCGTAGGCTTTGGGGGTAACCCCGGTTTCAGCCTTGAACAGCCGATGCAGATGGAAAGGGCTGACGGCCAGCCGCGCACTGAGTTGGTCGAGGCTTGGCGCGGGGTCGCTGGTTTCGATCAAGCGGCAGGCGTGGGTAACCAGTTGGCTGTGGCGGGTGGCGCTGCCCTTGCTGATACAGCGTTTGCAAGCACGGTAGCCGGCAGCCTCGGCGGCAGCGGCAGTGTCGTAGAACTCGACGTTCATGCGCTTGGCCTGGCGTGATTTGCAGCCGGGGTGGCAGTAGACGCCGGTGGTACGCACGGCATAGACAAAGTGGCCTGTGGCGGCAGTGTCGCGGCTCTCTACGGCTTGCCAGCGTTGGTCGGGGGTGGTGTAGAGGTTCATCTTTGTTTCCCGGATATGTTGTTGCCTGAGCGGGCGATGCAAAAACGTCAGGCCCGCCACAGGTACCAGGCCGCCACGGTTCGAAACGGCCGCCAGGCGCCGCCCAGCGAACGCATTTGCGCCGGTGTCGGCGCGGTCTCCAACCCTTTCAGCCGCCGATACCCCTCGCGCACGCCAAAATCGTCCACCGGTAGAATGTCAGACCGCCCCAGGCTATAGATCAGCAGCATCTCCACCGTCCACCGCCCTACCCCACGCAGCGCCACCAGGCGTTCGATCAACGCCTCGTCAGCCATGGTTAACGCCTGCTCCCGCGTCGGTACCAAGCCCTCCAGGGTGGCTTGAGCAATGCCCTGGACCGTCACCAGCTTGCTCGCCGAAAAGCCGCAGGCACGCAGGGTTTCCGGGGTTATCGCCAGCAACTGCTCTGGCTGCGGAAAATCGTCTGCCGGGAACAGCGCCAGCAAACGCCCCAGGATCGCCTCGGCGGCGCGGGCGTGCAGTTGCTGGTAGGCAATCGCCCGCACCAATGCCTCGTAAGGCTCACGTCCCGGCGTAGCCTGGTGCAGGCAGGGCCCGATCGCTGCAATATGCCGCGACCAGTCCGGGTCAAGTGCCGCCAGGTGTTGCGTGGCCTCGTGATAGGCCTCAGGCGAAAGGTCGGCCAGCATCATGGCACCTCCATCAAGTCGATTGCAGGTCCAGCTTAGCGCAGCCGTTTATCGGGCAAACGCCGGTTCTTGCGCAGCTAATCCTTGGCATGCCATTGCTCCGCGCCGTCTTCCCCGCATAGAATTGAGAACCATTCACAATCGTACACATCACTGAACTGGGCCTTCTCTACGATGCAGATCAACGACACGCTCAAGCCCACCGAGGTCGCTCTGCTCTACCAGTCTCACCATGCCTGGTTGCGTGGCTGGTTACGCAGCCGGGTCGGTTGCAGTGAACATGCCGCAGACCTGGCCCAGGATACCTTCGTGCGGTTGTTGCGCGCGCGCCAGGTGTCGCCGCTCAAAGAACCGCGCGCCTACCTCAGCAGCATCGCCCGTGGCTTGATGATCGACCAGTTCCGCCGCCGCGCGCTGGAGCGGGCCTACCAGGAAAGCCTGGCTCACCTGCCCGAAGCAGAAGTGCCCAGCGAAGAGGATAAGCTTGTCATCCTCGATAGACTGGAACGCCTCGACCGCGCCTTGCACTCCTTGAAACCACGCGTGCGCCAAGCGTTCCTGCTGGCTCAGTTGGACGGTTTGAGCATCGTGCAGGTTGCCCAGCGTCTGGAGGTGTCCAGGGCCACCGTTGAGCGCGACCTGGCCAAGGCCCTGGGCGTATGCTACCGGTTGCGCTATGCCGATGCCTGATGGTACGCCCGCACAGGCGCAGGTCGATCAGGCCATCGACTGGCTGGTAAAGCTGCGTTTCGACACCCCCAGCCCGCGCACCGAGCAGCAGTTTCAGCACTGGCTGGCCAGCCACCCACACAACCGCCTGGCCTGGCAGCGGGTCAGTAATCTGGGCGATGAACTGGCCGGGCTGCCCAAGGACCTGAGCCGGCGCACCATGGACGCTAGCCAGCACCCCAAAGCCAGCCGCAGGGACCACCTTAAGTTACTGGGGCTGTTGGCCGTGGGCGGCAGCCTGGGCTGGGCCGCGCGCGAACCGCTAGGCCTGCCACAACTGCTGGCCGACACCCGCACCGCCACAGGCGAACGGCGCCAATGGCAAGGCAGTGACGGCAGCCGTCTCCAGCTCAACACCGCCAGTGCCATCGACTTGCACTACAGCGCGGAGCAACGCCAGCTGAAACTGATCCATGGCGAGGTCAGCCTGGACAGCAACCCCAACGACAACCGCCCGTTCCACGTCGCTACCCGTGTCGGCCCGCTGACCACCTTCGATGGCCGGCTGTTGCTACGCGAAAACAGCCAGGGCCTGCTGCTGTCGGTGCGTCGTGGTGAAGTCACGCTGTTCCATGCCTCGGCCTCAGCGAGGCAGGTGCTGCCAGGTGAAACCTTGCAAGTCAGCGCCGACGGCAGCATTCAGGCCAGAACACTGCACAACGACCCTTGGGGCTGGACCGAAGGTGTACTCAGCGTGCAGCAGATGCCGCTTGCCGAGTTTGTCAGCGAACTCGGCCGCTATCGACCGGGCCTGTTGCGCTGCGCTCCCGAAGTGGCGGGTTTGAAGGTTTCAGGCACCTATCAGCTGGCTGATACCGGGCAAATCCTGCAACTGCTCACCCGCAGCCTGCCCGTGCGGGTCGAGTACAGGACGCGCTATTGGGTAAGCATCGGCGCAGCGTAAAGGGCTATTACTGCGCCACAGCCCGCATCCGCTCACGGCGCCGGTATGACTGCCTGGCAAAGCACACGAACAGCCCGGCCATCAGTGCCAGCGCCATGGGCAAACCATGCGGTGCAACGTTCATGGCCGCCCCACTGACCAGCGGCCCGACCAGGCTGCCTACGCCCCACAGCAAGCCCACACTGGCGTTGGCAGTGACCAGGTCCTGGCCCTTGAAGCGCTGCCCGATCAGCACCAGTGCCAAGGTATAGATCCCCCCCGCCACCGCGCCCAGCACCACCAGCAGCGGCCACAGCAGCCAGGTGAGATTCAGCAGCCAAGGCAAACCGATGCCGATCACCATCGCCACCAGCCCGCACGCCAGGTGCAGCCCTGTGCGCTCAACCCGATCGGCCAACCAGCCCAGCGGCAGCTGGAAAAGCATGTCGCCGGCAAACACCACCGTCACCATCAACGCCGCCATGCCAACAGCAAAGCCATGGCTGGTGGCATACACCGGCAGCAGCGACAGCACCACCGCATCAAAGAACGAGAAGAACAGCACCGCCATGCACAACGCCGGTGCCACACGGAAGAACCCGGCCAGGCCGAAGCTTTTTTCGCCTTCTTCGTGCTCGACATGGTCGTTGGGCACAGTCAGCACGATGCACAGCAACGCCAGCCCATAACAGACCGTGACGCCCCCCGTGATCCACGGGCTATCGGCGCCCAACACTGCCAGCATGGCCGGGCCCAGTACCTGAAAGCCCGTGAAGCTGGTGGCGTACAAGGCCATGATCTTGCCGCGGTTATGTTCGGGGCACAATTCGTTGACCCACGACTCGCCAAGGATGATGGCGATCCCCATGCCAAGCCCTAGGCCCAGGCGCAGCAACGCCAGCAGCCATAACGAGCCGAACGCGGACTCGAGCAAGGCGATGCTGACCGTGCACAGGCTGAAACACAGCAGATAGATAGTGCGCCGGGTGAGATGGCGGCAGCAGACGTCGACCAGAAAAGCAGAGAGCATCATCCCGGCGGCAGGGATGGCCGAGATGATGCCGATTTCCAGTGTGCTCGCCCCCGCTTCATGCAGGCGCAACGACACCAGCGGCAAGCTGGCCCCCAAACTGAAACCCACGACAGAAACGGCGAACAACAGGCCCGCCAACAAACGCATGTTCATGTACCACTCCTGGCAAACCGAAAAGACGTGCAGAAACAGGCGCGCACGCCGGAACGGCGAGCGACGCGAAAGCGCAAATCAGTTCATGCGAAGTGTGGCGAGAAGGTGAAGGCAAACAGCACGCTGCGGCGGCGCTTGAGCACCGTGTCACTCGGCCATGCACGACGCAGCGCCTGAAGGGCAGGCTGGCGGACGTGTGGGAGGCACTGGGTACGGCGCATTGCTTTGGCTACTACGCAGGTGATTGAAAAAAGAGGCGGCACTCTAGCCACCTCCGGGGGGCTAGTCAATTGCCCGGGGGCCCCTGTCAGGCCCCCGGCGCTTTCAGCGCTTACCTGTACTTGGCAGGAATACCGCCAACAAGCCGAACAATGGCAGGAACGAGCACACCCCATACACATATTCGATACCACGCAGGTCCGCTACGTACCCCAACAGCGCAGCGCCAATGCCGCCAAAACCAAACATCAGACCGAAGAAGATCCCGGCAATCATGCCTACGCTGCCCGGCACCAGTTCCTGCGCATACACCACGATCGCGGAAAACGCAGAAGCCAGGATGAAGCCGATCACCACGCTCAGTACCGTGGTCCAGAACAGGTCGGCATACGGCAGCGCCAGGGTGAATGGCGTCACGCCCAGGATCGAGAACCATATCACCGCCTTGCGCCCGATGCGGTCACCGATCGGCCCGCCAAAGAAGGTGCCCGCCGCCACCGCGCCGAGGAACAGGAACAGGTGCAGCTGCGAGCTGGCCACCGACACACCGAACTTTTCGATCAGGTAAAACGTAAAGTAGCTGGTGAAGCTGGCCATGTAGAAGTACTTGGAGAACACCAGCAAACCCAGCACGATCAGCGCCGCAATGACCCGATTGCGCGAAATGCCGTGGGTGGCCTGAACCGCCTTGCGCGCCTTGGCCTGATTGAGGTGCTCCTTGTACCAGCCGCGCAGCATCAGGGTAACGCCGAGGAAGAACAGCCCGGCCAGGCCGAACCAGGCCACATGGGTCTGGCCGAAAGGAATGACGATGGCCGCTGCCAGCAGTGGTCCCAAAGCGGAGCCGGTGTTGCCACCGACCTGGAAGCTCGACTGGGCCAGGCCGAAGCGCCCGCCCGAGGCCAGCCGTGCAATACGCGAAGTTTCCGGGTGGAAGGTCGACGAGCCGATGCCCACCAGCGCCGACGCCAGCAGGATCATCGGGAAACTGCCAACAAAGGCCAGCATCACGATCCCCACCAACGTGCACAGGGTGCCTAGCGGCAACAGATTTGGCGTGGGCCGGCGGTCGGTGAAGAAGCCGACCCAAGGCTGCAACAGCGAGGCGGTGATCTGGAACGTGAGTGTGATCATGCCGATCTGGGCAAAGCTCAGGTCGTAGTTGGCCTTGAGCATCGGGTAGATCGCCGGCAGCACCGACTGGATCAGGTCGTTGATCAAATGCGCCAAGGCGCAGAAGCCGATGATACGCATCACCATCGGTGAGGCTTGGCTTGCCGCTGCCTTGGGGGATGCGGTGGAGGCACTACTGGTGGCCATTTGCCTAAATCTCCGTCCTCAGGTTTGGGATCCGATTATCGGAATCAAATAGATACTTAGCTACCTTTTTTATCCCCCTGTCGTTGCACACTTGAAAATGGTTATCAATATAATTAGCATCCTCTGCCAATGACTCCTGTCATCGTTAGGCCAAACGGCCCCTATCGCGAGCAGACCGCCCCCATGAACCCGATGTCCGCCAAGCAGGTGCAGCCCGACCCAGAGCAGGAAGCGCTGGCGTGGTTCTCGCTGCTGCGCCAGCCCGGTTGCGACGAAACCCAGCGCCAGGCATTCGCGGCCTGGTGCCAGGTACAAGAGAACGCCCACGCCTACGCCGAGCTGGAGACGTTCTGGCAACAGCTGCAACCCGCACCTGCCCGCCCTCGCCCACGGCCTATCACGGTCCGCCGCAGTCACCTGGGTAAATGGTTGGCGCTTGCGTTTTTGCTAGGGTTGGGTGCTGCTGCCTACTTGTACTGGCCGCTGATGCAGCGCCTGGCCAGCGAGCTGCACACCGATGTGGGAGAGCGCCGCAGCATACGCTTGGCGGATGGCACGACATTGAACCTGGACAGCGCCAGCGCGATGAACGTCGACCTGCGCGGCCGCACCCGTCAACTACACCTGGTGCAGGGCCAGGTGCAGCTGGAAGTCGTGCTCGACGGGCGGGCCATGGACGTGGAAGTGGGCAACGCACGCATCCAGGTATACGGCACTCGCTTGCAGGTAGCCCGCCATGCGGGGCGTGACGAACTCGTGGTATTCAGTGGCAAGGCCATGCTCACCCAAGGCGGTGAGCAGCGGATGGTCTCGGCGGGTGAGCGGGTAACCTTCGATGGCACACGCATCGACCCGGTGCGTAAGGCTGATCTGAAAACCGCTGACAGTTGGCGCTACGGCCGCCTGAAAGCCACCGACATGCCGTTGAAGCAGGTGCTGGAGCGCCTTGCCGGTTACCAAGGGCAGCGTGTGTGGATGATGGATGAACACGTGGCTCATCGCCGTGTGAGCGACGATTTCAACCTCGACCGGCCTGACCAAAGCCTGCAATCCCTGGCTGCAGCCCAGCAGCTGCAGTTGCTGGGCGTGCTCGGGCACTGGCTTGTGGTGCGCTGAAACCGGGGCTGGCCGCTAAGTTTTTGAAAGCGTGCAAATTTTTTTTGAAATGAGTGTTGACAGAGGGGGCGTTCAAGAGAATAATGCGCGCCATCGGCTACATAGCTCAGTTGGTTAGAGCATAGCATTCATAATGCTGGGGTCCGGGGTTCAAGTCCCTGTGTAGCCACCAAACAAGACGAAGGGCTTACCGCAAGGTAAGCCCTTTTTCATTGCCTGCGAAAAAAGTTGCGGGTGCCAGTACCAACCAATTCAGCAGCAGCCGGGCGCCGGATGAAAGGCTTCGGCGCTGCTGTCCTCGCCTCAACGCATCCCGGTCACCGCCACAGCCAGGCCCAGCCCTATCAATGCCAGACCAATGGCTCGGTCCACCAGCACTTGCCGCTCGACCATCGCCTTGCGCAAGGCCGTGCTGGAGAAAAATACCGCCACCAGGCTGAACCATAACCAATGGGCAACGGACATGAACGCTCCGTAGGCGAAGTTCAGAGCCAGCGGGCTGCCAGCCTGTACCACCTGGGTGAAGGCACTGATGACAAACAACATGGTCTTGGGGTTGAGGGCGTTGGTCAAAAAGCCCGTGCGCAGCGCTTGCACTACGCCGGCAGAGGACTGGCCAACCCCGTCCAGGCTGATGCGTCGGGTGTTGGTCAATGACTTGTACCCCAGGTAAATCAGGTAGCCCGCCCCCAGCACCTTCATGACGAAGAACAGCGCCGGGCTCTGGCTGATGATTACGGCAATGCCCATTACCGTGTACAACACATGCACCTGCACCCCCAGGGCGATACCTACGGCGGCAGCCAGCCCGGCCTTGCGGCCCTGTGCATAACTGCTGCGGGTGACCATGGCGAAATCAGCGCCAGGGCTGATGACGGCAAGCAAGGTGAACAGGGCGACGGCGATGAGTTCGGTCATGTTGAGGGCTCTCGATAGGCGATGGGAATGCACAGATCGCCAATTATCGAGCGCTTACGGGCGCCGAAAAATCGATTTATGCTGGTATGAATCTGATAGTTTTATTCACAGATATGTACAGCCTGCCTTGGCCTCTTCGCGGGTGAACCCGCTCCTACAGGGGAAATATATGGCCCTGTAGGAGCGGGTTTACCCGCGAAGAGGCCGGCACACCTGAACAGGGCTCTCATGAAACTGCCGCCACTCAACGCCTTCCGCTACTTCGACACTGCCGCCCAGACCGAGAGCTTCGTGCGCGCAGCCGAGCACTTGCATGTCACTCACGGCGCGGTCAGCCGCCAAATACGCCTGCTTGAAGAAAGCCTTGGCGTGGAGCTGTTCGAACGCCGCAACAGGGCCATTTTCCTCACCCCCGCCGGCCGTGCCCTGCAAGGCACCACCCATGCGATCTTCGAACAACTCGAAGGCGCCGTGCAGCGCCTGCAGCAACAAGCGCGCGACAATGTGCTGGTGCTGTCTTGCGAGCCGACCATTGCCATTCGCTGGCTGATCCCGCGCTTACCGCGATTCCATGCTGCCCACCCCGACCTTCAGTTGCACCTGGTAGCCGCAGGCGGCCCGCTGGACTTCGCCCGCAGCGGTGTCGACCTGGCAATTCGCCGCGACGACTTCCACTGGGACAACCAGCTGTACAGCCAGAAAATCTGCGACGAATGGATCGGCCCGGTTTGCCACTCCGCCTCCCCTGCCCTCCTTGACGGCCAACGGCTCCTGCACAGCACCACCCGCCCCGCCGCCTGGCCCACCTGGCTGCGCCTGAGCGGCCAGCAGGCGCGACACAGTGAACGCAGCGACTACGAACATTTCTACCTGTCGATTCAGGCCGCCAACGCCGGCCTGGGCCTGGCCATGGCCTCAGCCCTGATGGTGTGTGACGAACTCGACAGCGGGCAGTTGCAGGCGCCATACGGTTTTGTGCGCGATGGCTCGGCCTACCACCTGCTTAGCCCACAGCCTCTGGCCGACAGCGGCAAGCGCCAGCGCTTCGCCGATTGGGTAATGAACGAATGCCAGGGTTGCCTGGTTCATTTGGGCTTGATGCAGAACGACGACCCCGCACTGCCATCGCCACCCCAAGTGCGATAGCCGGCGGTATCCACATGAATACGGCCTGATGGGTAACGGCCCAGGCCCATGTTCCAGGCTTGGCCGTGCTGCTGCCAGAAATGGCACAGCGGATTGGGATCGGCCCAGGCCGGCAGCAGTACATCGACGGCGAAAGCGCGGGTATGCGCACTGTTGGCCGCCCCGCCTGCACAGGCGTTCAGGCGCGGCTCACGGTAAGCCGAAACCACCTCGAACTGGCGCAGGATGCCTTGATCGTCGAGTGCCTTGATCAACGCGAGGGTCGAGCGTACAGCCGCCCAATTGCCAGGGGGCGGTACGGCGAAAGGCGATGCGTGGCACAATTTCCAGTCCGATGCCGAGCGTAGCAACTGGTGAATTGGCACTACACCGTAAAGCCGGGCATCTACCAGCATTTCACGGAAGGGGCGGGTTTGATGATCTCCCGCCCACTGGGCGAACATCCACACGTCGCGCTCGTCAGCATGGGCAGCGCTCGCTATACACAGGCCTGCTGCCAAAAGCAGTTTTCTCATTCTTTATCCGTCCCTGCCGAGAACAAAGCCTGCGCGCCCGGGTACGCCTTGCAAAGTCAGTCCCCGAACAGGGTACAGGCCATCACCAGGGCGTCCTCGCGGCCGCCGGCGATCGGATAATAGTCGCGGCGGCGGCCAATTTCGTTGAAACCGTACCGTTCGTATAAACGATAGGCCGACTGGTTGCTGGCGCGCACCTCCAGAAAGCATTCGCGGCCATTGAGCTGATAGGCCCGGGCCATGAGGTGCTCGAGCAGGCGCAGGCCCAGGCCGCGGCCTTGGTTTTCCGGTTTTACGGTGATGTTGAGCAGGTGCGCTTCGTCGATGATCACGTTGATCACGCCATGGCCCACTTGCTGCTGGCCATCGAACATCAGCCAGACTTCGTACGATTTGAGCGCATCCTGAAAGATCCCGCGGGTCCAGGGATGACTGAATGCGGCATATTCGATTTTAAGTACGGCATCCAGATCCGCCTCGGTCATCGGGCGGAAGCTGATCGAGTCACTCATTCAACGCTCTTCCAGCGCGCCATCAGCTGGCGCATGGCTTTCCAGACGTCCGCCTTGCGTTGCGGCTCGTCCATCAACAGTTCAAGGCCCGGCAATGCCCAGGCGTCGCCCAGGCTGTCGAGCGTTAGGGTTTGGTAATAGGCGTCGGCGTCGACATTGGCGGCAAAACGCAGTGCCGGCAGGCCGACCAGCCACAGACAGGAACACGGGGCGTCTTCCAGGCGCGCCTGAACGAAGCCCTGGACGAAATCGCGCGCAGCCTCCGGCCCCTGGTCCATGTTGCCGCGCACCAGCAGTGGCCAGCGTACCGGCTCGCCGATGATCTGCGGGGCGTCAGGCAGGCCGGCGGCACGCAGCATGTCCTTGAGCAGCAGATAGGAGGGGTCGCGGCTCTGGAACGGCTGACCGGTAGCCAGCTCTACCAGCAGCAGGCAACTGCCGGCGCGCAACAACTGCAGCGAGAAGCGCGGTGGCGGCACCGGCGCCGGGCGCGGAGCAGCGGGCTGCTCTTGTGCCTCGGCGGGCTTGACGGCAGGTTTTGGCACACTGCCCGGGCGCGGGATCTCGATTTTTGGCCGCTCGCCGGAGCGCGCCTGGGGGGTGACGGGCGCTTCGTTGGTTACCGATGCCGGCCTGACCTCGAAATCGATGTCCTCGACCGGCTCAACTGGCAGCAGCAACTCGGGCCGCGACGGTGCGGCGAACGGCAGCTCGGCGCGCGGCAGCCAGTGCACCACTTGCATGGCGGAAAGGTAGGCGCGGCGACGGGGTTCGGTCAGCAAGGGGCGGGTATCCGAGGGGGTGAAGGCAATTGGGCATTCTAACGTGGACGCCGTGTTTTTTGCAGCGCCTATCAGACCGAGCGCCACTAGAACAACGACATACACCCACAAAACTGAAGGTTATCTCTCATTACAGACCAAGGGGTAAAAACCACCCTCCCGAATGCAGTACAATCGCCCCCTTTTTCTTGGCAACGAGTCGAAGCCAATGATCGAACCCAAGCGCGTCCTGCGCGCCCTAGCCGAACACTGGGCTCTAATCGAGCCGCTGTGCGAGCGTTTCGACCAGGGCACCCTGAGCCTGGTCGAACTGCGCCAGCATGTGGCCCGCCAGCAGCTCGAAAGCACCCCGCAGGACATCACCCAGCTACTCGACGTGTGGATCCGCCTGGATATCCTGGTCCCGGTGGCCAAGAGCCCGAACCGTTTCGAGCTCAACGCGCAGATCCATGACTTCCTAGCCTACCTGCGCCGCGAACACCGGCTGGGCCTGTGCCTGGAGATCGAAGCCTACCTGCGCCACCTGGAGCGCCTGGCCGGGCATATCCAGGATGCCTTCGACAACCGTGACAGCGACGACCTGGCGCGCCAGTTGCGCCTGCTCGACATGCGCGTGCGCGATGTGCTGAAAAAGCTCGACAACGACGAGCAGGCACTGGTGGCCGTGGCCGAACGGGCCAAGACCAGCAACCGCCAGATTCCGCTGCGCCAGCGTTATGCCGAAGTACTGGCCACCTGGGACGAATACGTCGAGCCGATGATCCAGCTGGTCAACGCCGACGGCGCCTTCGAGCAGGGCGTGCGCAAGGTCGAGACCGTGCTGCTGAAACTGCTGGGCGAACAAGCACGTCTGGGCCATCTGGTCGACGACGACATGCTGCTGCGCACCCACGCGCGCATCCTGGAAATGCAGACCAGCGCCCAGTTGACCCTGCGCCACGCGCGCGAACTGCTGCTGCCGCTGCGCGAAGAAGCCCGCCGGCACAACGCCGTGACCCGCGGCGCCGCACTGGCCCTGTCGGTGATCCGGCGCAAGGGCATCGACGCCGTGCCGCAGGCGGCCATGCCGATGTTTACCCGCCCGCAAAGCACCTTCCTTGGCAGCGCCAGCCAGGTCGAGGCCTACGTATACGCCCTGGCCCGCTTCGAGCCCAAGCCGGCGCGCTTCCCCAAAGCCCACAAGACCCAGTCCGGCGCCTTGCCCCGTGCTCCGCGCACGGTCAAGGAAATGGCCGAACGCTGCGAACAGGCCCTGCCACTGCCCGACTTGATGGTCTGGCTGCTGGAGCAGGAGCCCGAAGGCGCCACCGACGAGCTGCTGTACTGGTTCTCGCGCCTGTCGCGGGAAAAGCGCTTCAAGCGCGAACGCCTCGACCGCCGCGAATACACCACTCAGGAACATTTGGTCAGCCTGCATTCGTTCGCCCTGACCTCCAGCCGCGAAGACGCCCCTAGCGCGCCTACCGAACCCAACGCGAGCCCAGCCCATGCATCTTGATCTTTCCGAACTGTCCCAGCTCGCGCCGATCTTCCGCGAGCTGTTCAAAGGCTTCCATGTCAGCCGGCGCGACCCTGAGCTGTACGCCCAGCTGTCGAACTTCCAGGACCAGTACCGCACCCTGTTCAAGGCCCTGGGCTTCGAACTGGTGTGCGATACCCGTGGCTTCTACTACTTCGTGCCGGACATGACCGCCGCGCAGGTCAACAAGACCGCGCAGCGCCTGTCGCTGTTCACCTTCATCCTGGTCGAGCACCTTGCCGACCAGGGCCGCGACCCGATGGCCGTGCTCGATGGCGGCAGCATCGGCCGCGACGAACTGCCCTCGCTGCTGGACAAGTACCGCGACCTGTTCCTGCAGGCCGAAGTGCAGACCGTGGACGAGCTGGAAGAAAAAATCCTGCGCCGCATGACCCAGCTCGGTTTCGCCCATGAGGAAGGCGGCATCTACCGCTTCCTGCCGCCCATGCATCGCTTCCTCGATGTGTGCCTTTCGGTGCAGCAGGACCGCGACCTGGCCGCCACCCTGCACAGCGCCCTGCCGCTGCCCACCCCGGTTCTGGTCGAGGAAGAAAGCGCCGAAGAACTCAACCGTACCGACGACCCGCTCGACCTCACGCCTTTCCAAGGCGAGGAAAGCGAAGAGGACGCCCTGGCCCGGGCCATCCGCGAAGAGCAACAGGAGATTGACGCATGAGCCAGGAACGCTACGGCATCCGCCGCTTCGCATTGCTCAACACCGCCGGCTACAGCCTTGGCCTGTTCCCGCTGGAGCACCCGCTGTCGGTATACGGCGCCAACAACCTGGGTAAATCGGCATCGATCAACGCCCTGCAGTTCCCGATCCTGGCACGTATGTCGGACATGAGTTTCGGCAAGTACAGCCTTGAGCAGTCGCGCCGTTTCTACTTCGCCAGCGACACGTCGTACATTCTTTGCGAACTGAGCCTGCCCCACGGCCCGCACGTGATCGGTGTGGTCGGGCGCGGCCCGGGTGGCGGTTTCGGCCACCAGTTCTTCGCCTACAAGGGCGAACTGGACCTGGCCCACTACCAGAAGAACGACACCTGCCTGCGTCAGAAAGAGCTGTTCACCAACCTTGAACGCCTGGGGATCAAGGCTTACGAACTGAAGCCGGACGAACTGCGCCGGCTGCTGGTGGGCGGACACACTTCGGTGCCGCTGGACCTGACCATGATTCCGCTGCGCTCCACCAGCGAGCAAAGCCTGAAAACCTTCCGCGCGCTGTTCATCAACCTGCTGCACATGCGTGAAATCACCGCCGCCAAGCTCAAGCAGCTGTTCCTCGACGCCTTCGAGCACAGCCTGCGCTCGGGCAGCGTCGACTACATCGCTGCGTGCGAGGAAGCCTTCCGCGACGTACGCCGCATGGAGCAGGACTACAACGCCCTGGTCGCTGCCGGCCCGTTGGTCGAGGCCCTGGCCGGTGGCGTGGCCCAGCGCGACATCCTGCGTGGCAAGCTGCACCGCATTTCGCCTGTGCTCGACACCCTGCTGGGCACCTGGCAGGAATACGCCATGGCGCGCAAGGAAGAGCTGGTCATCCAGTCCGAGCACTACCGTGGCGAGCAGGACCGGCTGCAGAACGACCAGCGTGGCGGCACTCAGGAGCTGATGCGCCTGGAGCGTGAAATTACCGGTATCCAGCGCTGGCTGGGCGAGCTGTCGGTGCTCAAGCACCGCTTTGCGCTGGTCGATGACGTCAAGGTGCTGGAACAGCAACTGCTGGCGGCCAAGGACGCCCACGACGAGCTGGCCGGCGCCCTGGCCCAGTCGCGACAGTTCAGTGCCGAAGACCTCGACGAGCGCGTACGCGACCTGGAAAAACGCCTGAAGCAGGTCAAGCAGCAGCTGGATCACGCTGACAACAACAGCTATGCCCGCCTGCGCGAAGAGTTCTCGCAGCAGGACGTCGACCGTCTGATGCGCCTGTTCAACGGTGCGCTGTTCAGCCTGCCGCTGGGCGACCGCGGCATCGAGCTGGACGACAGCGACTTGTGGGTGAAGTCGCTGGAAGCGGTGCTCGACGGCTTCAAGGGCGAGCGCTTCGAGGCCCCAGGCCTGGCCATTGACCTGACCCACATCGACCCGCCGGCCCTGCAGGCCCTGGCCGACCGCGCCGCCCTGCGCGACCAGAAAGAGCGCCTGGAAAAAGAACTCAAGCAGCTCAAGACCCAGCAGGCCGTGGCCGCCGACCGCTCCGCCTCCAAAGCGCAGACCGAAACCCTGTACCAGGAAGTGCTGGACGCGCAGAAGGCGCTGGAAGACTTCCGCCGTAGCCAAACCCTCGCCGCCGAAGAGCCCGAGAAGCTGGAACAGCTCTCGCAGCTGGAAGCGGCCCAGGACGAACTCAAGCGCTCCAGCGACGCCTTCACCGAGCGCGTCCAGCAGCTGTCAGCCAAGTTGCAACTGGTCGGCCGTCAGCTCGGCGATCTCGAGTCCAAGCAACGCACCCTGGAAGACGCCCTGCGCCGTCGCCAGCTGCTGCCGGCCGACCTGCCCTACGGCACGCCCTACATGGAAGCCATCGACGACTCCATGGACAACCTGCTGCCGCTGCTCAATGACTACCAGGACAGCTGGCAAGGCCTGCAGCGGGTGGACAACCAGATCGAGGCGCTGTACGCCCAGGTACGCCTGAAAGGCGTTGCCAAGTTCGACAGCGAAGACGACATGGAACGCCGCCTGCAACTGCTGGTGAACGCCTATGCGCACCGTACCGACGAAGCCCTGACCTTGGCCAAGGCACGCCGCGCCGCGGTCACCGACATCGCCCGAACCCTGCGCAATATCCGCAGCGACTACGACAGCCTCGAGCACCAGCTGGCCCTGTTCAACCGCGAGATCAACAAGCGCCAGGTGTCCAACCTGGAAAGCTTCCGCGTGGTACTGGCGCCGAACAAGGAAGCGCTCAAGCACATCGACCAGATTATCCACAGTGCCGGCCAGTACGAAGAAGGCGAAACCCTGTCGGTCTTCGACCTGACCCAGAGTGCCGATCAGGACAACAAGAACGAAGAGGCCAAGGAGTACCTGGCACGGCTGGTGGCGGCCAACCACAACCAGCTGGGCCTGAAGGACCTGTTCGAGCTGGCGTTCGAGATCACCAAGGTCAATGGCCAGCCGATCATCCACGCCGACATCGACGGTGCGGCGTCCAACGGCACCACCATGACCATCAAGGCGCTGACCAACATGTACCTGTTGCTGCACCTGATGGACCGTGACCTGGCCGGGCGCATTCGCCTGCCGTACTACCTGGACGAAGCGGCAGACATCGACGAACGCAACCAGGCGGCACTGCTGGAGACCAGCCAGCAACTGGGCTTCGTGCCGATCCTGGCGAGTGTGAAACCCCAGGTATCGGCGCACGTTGCGATCGACCTGGAAGGTGGCAGCGGGCCGAACGGCATCTACATCGACGAGGCGGACTGGAAGTTCATCAGCCGCCTGGATGAAGTGAAGGCGGTTGTGCGTGAGGATCAGGCCGAGGAATTGGCCTGAGGGAGGGGGCCGCTTTGCGGCCCATTCGCGGGTAAACCCGCTCCTACGGCGGCCTGCGCCCTGCCCCCGAAGCGTGTCCACCACCGATCACTGTAGGAGCGGGTTTACCCGCGAATACGGTAGCGGCGGCAACGGTGAACGCCGGGTGGAAATTGGCCAGCAGGGCCGGCCCATTCGCGGGTAAACCCGCTCCTACACGGCGGTCTGTGACCTGCCCCCGAAGCGTGTCCACCACCGATCACTGTAGGAGCGGGTTTACCCGCGAATACGGTAGCGGCGGCGACGGTGAACGCCGGGTGGAAATTGGCCAGCAGGGCCGGCCCATTCGCGGGTAAACCCGCTCCTACAGGTCTTGTAACCCGCGAATGGAGGCCTGGCGGGCTATCAATGAGCCCAGGGCAGGATCGGAATGGCAGTCACCGCGTTCTGCGGGCTGCCTTCGATCATGCGGTCGCTATACACCAGGTACACCAGCGTATTGCGCTTCTTGTCGAGAAAGCGCACCACCTGCATGGTCTTGAACACCAGCGAGGTGCGTTCCTTGAACACTTCCTCGCCATCCTTGAGCTCACCCTTGAAGTTGATGGGCCCGACCTGACGACAGGCAATCGATGCCTCCGCCCGGTCCTCGGCCAGCCCCAAGCCCCCCTTCACCCCGCCAGTCTTGGCACGTGACAGATAGCACGTCACGCCCTCTACCTTAGGGTCATCGAACGCCTCGACCACAATGCGGTCGTTCGGCCCGAGGAACTTGAACACGGTGGACACCTGGCCGACCTCTTCGGCGCCAGCCAACATCGGCAGCACACACACCGCCACAGCGATTACGTTCTTCAGCAGGCTCATACCAGCACCAGGTTGTCGCGGTGTACAAGTTCCGGCTCGGCGCTGTAGCCAAGGATCGACTCGATGGCTTCGGACGACTGACCAATGATCTTCTGCGCCTCCAGGGCGCTGTAGTTGGCCAGGCCGCGAGCCACTTCAACACCGTCCGGGCCGACGCACACCACCATCTCGCCACGACGGAAGCTGCCCTGCACGGTCTTCACGCCAACCGGCAGCAAGCTCTTGTTGGCCTGACGCAGCGCTTGCACGGCACCGGCATCCAGCACCAGGGTGCCACGGGTTTGCAGGTGACCGGCCAACCACTGCTTGCGCGCAGCGAGCATGCCGCGCTCAGGGGACAGCAAGGTGCCCAGGCGCTCGCCCGCCTTCAGGCGGTCCAGTACGCGCTCGATACGGCCACCGATAATGATGGTGTGGGCACCCGAACGGGCAGCCAGGCGCGCCGCACGCAGCTTGGTCTGCATGCCGCCACGGCCCAGGGCACCACCGGTACCGCCCGCCACGGCATCCAGTGAGGGGTCGTCGGCACGGGCTTCGTAGATCAACTGCGCTTCGGGGTTGTTGCGCGGGTCGGCATCGAACATACCATCGCGGTCGGTGAGGATCACCAGCAGGTCGGCCTCGACCAGGTTGGCCACCAGCGCCGCCAGGGTGTCGTTGTCGCCAAAGCGGATCTCGTCGGTGACCACGGTGTCGTTTTCGTTGATCACCGGCACCACGCCCAGATCGACCAGGGTGCGCAGGGTGCTGCGGGCATTCAGGTAACGCTTGCGGTCGGACAGGTCGTCATGGGTCAGCAGGATCTGCGCGGTGTGCTTCCCGTGCTCCCCGAAGCTCGACTCCCAGGCCTGCACCAGGCGCATCTGGCCAAGCGAGGCAGCCGCCTGCAGCTCGTTCATCGCACTCGGTCGCTTGGTCCAGCCCAGCTGGCTCATGCCGGCAGCCACGGCCCCGGAGGAGACCAGTACCAACTCCACGCCTGCCTCACGCAGCGCGACCATCTGCTCGACCCAAACGGCCATTGCACCGCGGTCGAGGCCCTTGCCATCGGCGGTCAGCAGAGCACTGCCAATCTTAACGACCCAGCGCTTGGCGCCCGTCACCTTGCTTCGCATCTTCTTCCAACCTATGTCGAATCTGTAGATACCGTGGATACAAAAACGCCGCTCCAGAGAGCGGCGTTTAGTGTACTGCAACCGATCAGTCGCGCACGTAAATGATTTCCGGACCGTCTTCGTCGTCCTCGAAATCATCGTCCCAACCGTCATCGTCGCCGATGTCGTGCACGCTCTTGACGCCGGTACGGCGCAGGGTACGGGCGTCGTCCAGGGCCTGCAGCTGGGCACGGGCTTCGTCTTCGATGCGCTGGTCGAGGTCGGCCAGCTCTTCGGCGTAGGCCGGGTCGTTGGCCAGGCGGTCGGCGCGGTCTTCGAGGTAGCGCATCAGGTCGTGGCTGAGCTTGTCGGTGCCCTGCTTGGAAATGGCCGAGATCACGTAGACCGGGCCTTCCCACTCCAGGCGGTCGATCACTTCCTGCACACGTTCGTCGCGCTCGTCGTCCATGACCATATCGGCCTTGTTCAACACCAGCCAGCGCTCACGCTCGGCCAGCGACGGGCTGAAGCGGGTCAGCTCGTTGACGATGACTTCGGCGGCATCGGCCGGGCTGCTTTCGTCCAGCGGCGCGATGTCCACCAGGTGCAACAGCACGCGGGTACGCGCCAGGTGCTTGAGGAAGCGGATACCCAGGCCGGCACCTTCAGAGGCGCCTTCGATCAAGCCGGGGATGTCGGCGATGACGAAGCTTTTCCAGCGGTCGACGCTGACCACGCCCAGGTTTGGCACCAGGGTGGTGAACGGGTAGTCGGCGACTTTCGGCTTAGCGGCCGAGACCGAACGGATGAAGGTACTCTTGCCGGCGTTCGGCAAGCCCAACAGGCCGACGTCGGCCAATACCTTCATTTCCATTTTCAGGTCACGCTGCTCACCCGGCTTGCCTGGGGTGGTCTGGCGCGGCGCACGGTTGGTGCTCGACTTGAAACGGGTGTTGCCCAGCCCGTGCCAGCCACCTTGCGCGACCATCAGCTTCTGGCCGGGGGTGACCAGGTCACCGATCACTTCCTGCGTGGAAGCATCGATCACGGTGGTGCCGACCGGCACGCGCAGGAACAGGTCTTCACCCTTCTTGCCGGTGCAGTCGGTGCTACCGCCGTTGGAGCCACGCTGGGCTTCATGGTGACGGGTGTAGCGGTAGTCGACCAGGGTGTTCAGGTTTTCGTCGGCAATCATGTACACCGAGCCGCCGTCACCGCCGTCACCGCCGTTAGGGCCGCCGTTCTCGATGAACTTCTCGCGACGGAAGCTCATGCAACCGTTGCCACCGTCACCGGCTTTGACCCGAATGGATACTTCGTCAACAAACTTCATTAAAACCGCCTCTCGTCGGCAGACGAGCTGAATGACTCAAAAACATGAGGCTCTTGCAAAAATGAGCGCGGCGGCCCCGTACGACCGTAGAAACCAACGCCGGCAACCCAGACAAACAGCTTTGCAAGAGGCTCACCACAAACGAAAAAGCCCCGTCGCATGACGGGGCTTCTGGAGCGACGTCGCGATTAAGCGGCGACGATGCTCACGTAACGGCGCATGAACTCGCCTTTCTTCTCGAACTTGATCACGCCTTCGATCTTGGCGAACAAGGTGTGGTCCTTGCCCATGCCAACGCCGTAGCCAGCGTGGAATTCGGTGCCGCGCTGACGGACGATGATGTTGCCTGGCTTGATAACCTGGCCGCCATACATCTTCACGCCAAGGCGTTTAGATTCTGAGTCGCGACCGTTACGAGTACTACCACCAGCCTTCTTGTGAGCCATGGTTCAATTCTCCAAATAAATTCAGGGGATCTAGGGGATTAAGCCTGGATGCCGGTGATTTTGATCTCGGTGAACCACTGGCGGTGGCCCATACGCTTCATGTGGTGCTTACGACGACGGAACTTGATGATGCGAACCTTGTCGTGGCGGCCTTGCGAAACGACTTCGGCCACTACTTTAGCGCCAGCAACAACTGGAGCACCGATGGTGACTTCTTCACCGTTGGCGACCAGCAGAACGCGATCGAAGGTCACGGATTCGCCAGTGGCGACTTCCAGTTTTTCGATCTTGAGGAATTCACCTTCAGCGACTTTGTACTGCTTGCCGCCGGTAACGATTACTGCGTAAGACATGGTATTTCTCCGATAATCCTGCTCACCCAGCGCTTTATATGATGAGTATTGGCTGGCATGGCTGCACAGGGCTGGAACGGCCCGGCGCAATTGCGTAAGGCAGGTGCTGCCCAGGAAGTTAGGGTGCGCGATTGTACGCAACCGGGGTTTTGCTTGCAAGTGCTGCCCCCGGCCAGCGGGCACCGCGCCTTGACACACCGGGACCTGCGACCTAGCATGCCGCGCAACCTCACTGGAGCAGCCGATGCAACCCCAAACCTTCTACCGCGCGGTGGCTGATGATTTCAGCGCCGTCGACGAGATCATCAAGAAGCAGCTGACCTCGCGCGTGCCGCTGGTATCGAAGATCGGCGACTATATCACGTCCGCCGGTGGCAAGCGCCTGCGTCCCCTGCTGGTACTGCTGTGTGGCAAGGCCCTGGGCCGCGAAGGCGACGACCTGCGGCTGCTGGCTGCCACCATCGAGTTCCTGCACACCGCCACCCTGCTGCACGACGACGTGGTCGACATGTCCGGCATGCGCCGTGGCCGCTCTACCGCCAATGCCCTGTGGGGCAACGCGCCGAGCGTACTGGTGGGCGACTTCCTTTATTCGCGCTCGTTCGAAATGATGGTCGAACTGGGCTCGATGCCGGTCATGCAGATCCTGTCCAAGGCCACCCGGGTGATTGCCGAAGGTGAAGTGCTGCAACTGTCGCGCGTACGCGACGCCAGCACCACCGAGGAAGTCTACATGGAGGTCATTCGCGGCAAGACAGCGATGCTGTTCGAAGCGTCTACCCACAGTGCTGCAGCACTGGCCCAGGCCACCGACGAGCAGCGCGAAGCCCTGCGCACCTTTGGCGACCATCTGGGCGTGGCCTTCCAGCTGGTCGACGACCTGCTGGACTACAAGGGTGACTCGCAGACCCTGGGCAAGAACGTCGGTGACGACCTGGCCGAGGGCAAACCTACCCTGCCACTGATCTACACCATGCGCGAAGGCACTGCCGAGCAGGCGGCGCTGGTACGCCAGGCGATCCAGAAAGGTGGCCTGGAGGATCTGGAACAGATTCGTGTCGCGGTCGAGGAATCGGGCGCGCTGCAGTACACCGCAGAGCTGGCGCGCGATTACGTGAAGCGTGCCATCGCCTGCCTCGAAGTGCTGCCTGCCAGTGAATACCGGGATGCGCTGGTTGAACTGAGCGAGTTTGCGGTCGCGCGGACTCACTGATAGACCGGGTCGTCTTCTTCGCGGGCTTGCCCGCTCCCACAGGATAAGCACTGCCTTCGAGGGTGATGCTATCCCTGTGAGAGCGGGCAAGCCCGCGATGCTTTTGTCCGGACATAATCACTTCCGGGAAAATACCTTTTACAATGTGGGCTTTTAACCGCCCGTCTGTTTGTTTGAGGAACCGAAGTGAGCACTCTGCCACCCTGCCCAAAATGCAACTCCGAATACACCTATGAGGATGGCACTCAGCTGATCTGCCCTGAATGCGCCCACGAGTGGTCGGCCAGCGGCGATGCCGAGGCGGCCAGCGACGAGGTGGTGAAAAAGGATTCGGTCGGCAACATCCTGCAGGACGGTGACACCGTCACCGTGATCAAGGACCTCAAGGTCAAGGGGTCGTCCCTGGTGGTCAAGGTCGGCACCAAGGTCAAGAACATCCGCCTGTGTGACGGCGACCACGACATCGACTGCAAGATCGATGGCATCGGCGCCATGAAGCTGAAGTCCGAGTTCGTTCGCAAAGTCTGATCAGGCAAAAAACCGCCAATTGGCACTTGCTATTCTGATAATAGGAATTATTCTCATTGGAACTGCTATCCAAGGAGAATAGCCATGACTTATCTGATCGACGCCTGGCTGGAACGCCCTCACCCCTACCTGCGCATTCTTCATCGGGAAACCGGCGAAGTGTGCGCGGTGCTTGAAGAAGAAGCTCTCGACGAACTGCGTGACCAGGGTGACCTGGACATGAGCGGGCTCAATTCGAGTGAACCTGGGGTACTGAAGGAGTTGGTGCGGAACCTATTTCTGTTCTGTTATGCGCGGGCATTGCGCCCGATGGGAACAGACTGGAACTGATGGCCCTGAGGGCCCTGGCGAGGGCTTCGCCCTCGATCGCGACACAAGGCCGCTCCTACAGGGAACGCATTTCCCCATGGGCATGCGTACCCCTGTAGGAGCGGCCTTGTGCCGCGAATGGGCCGCAAAGCGGCCCCAGCGGTATTACAGAACGTCGAGCAGCTCGACGTCGAACACCAGTACGCTGTGCGGCGGGATGCTGCCAACGCCTTGGGCGCCGTAAGCCAGCTCGCTTGGCACGTACAGGCGCCATTTGCTGCCAGCGTTCATCAGCTGCAGGGCTTCGGTCCAGCCAGCAATCACGCCGCCTACCGGGAATTCAGCCGGCTGGCCACGCTCGTAGGAGCTGTCGAACACGGTGCCGTCGATCAGGGTGCCGTGGTAATGCGTACGCACGTTGTCTTCGCGGGTCGGCTTGGCGCCTTCGCCAGCGGTCAGCACTTCGAACTGCAGGCCCGAAGCCAGCGTGGTGATGCCTTCACGCTTGGCGTTCTCGACCAGGAACTCCTTGCCAGCAGCGGCGGCGGCTTCGGCCTTGGCTGCCGCTTCGGCTTGCATCACCTCGCGGATGACCTTGAAGCTGGCCGACAGGTCGGCTTCGCTGACGCGGCTGTCGGCACCGTTGAAGGCGTCGGTCAGGCCGGCCAGGATGGCTTCCAGGCTGACGCCTGGTGGCGGGTTGTCGCGCAGCTGGCCGCCCAGCTGACGGCCGATACCGTAGCTGACGCGCGTTTCGTCGGTAGACAGGTTGAGTTCGGACATTGTCGTGCTCCACTGCAGGGCGCAATGCAGCCGCGCCCTTGATAAAAAGGGCGAGCAGCCTAGCACACTGGGGCGCTGCGAGCAGCTACCAGGCCGAACGCTGGGAAATCGGCACCTTCAGGTCTTCTTCCGGGTGCGTACCCATGCCGCACATTTCGTCCTGCACCGACCAGTGCACCAGGTTCATCGAGAGCAAGGGGATGGTTTGCAGCAACTTGCGCGCATCTTCCACCGAGTGCACGCGCAAGCGTTCACCGCGGGTATCGGACAGGGGGTGAGCATGGCCTTTGACCCGGGCCTCGAGCAGGTAGTCACCGCCTTCGATGGCGATCAGGTTCAGTTCGTCGACATGGCCAGCCCTGGCCTCGGTATTGAGCTGATGCAGGTTCATGAGAGCACCTCGCGATGGGAACCACGCATGAGAGCTCATTTTTTGTACAGACCGGCTAAAAGCACAAGCCAGAAACGACGCCGCCCGTCCGTTTGGCAACGGCCGGGCGGTGTAAGCAGCAAGCGGACTCAGTGCTTGGTCAGCTTGTCCAGGTAACCCATGCAGAACGCCGAGACCACGAAGGTCATGTGGATGATCACGTACCACATCAGGTAATCGGTGGAGATGTTCTGCGCATCCATGAACACCCGCAGCAGGTGAATGGACGAAATCGCCACGATCGACGCGGCAACCTTCATCTTCAGCGAGGAGGAGTCCATCTTGCCCAGCCAGTTGAGCTTTTCCTTGCTTTCATCGATGTCCAGCTGCGAGACGAAGTTTTCGTAACCGGAAATCATCACCATCACCAGCAAGCCACCGACCAGCGACATGTCGATCAGCGACAGGATCACCAGGATCAGGTCGGCTTCGCTGAGGGCAAAGACGTTGGGCAGGACGTGGACCACTTCCTGGAAGAATTTCAGCGCCAGGGCCAGCAGGCCGAGGGACAGACCGAAGTAGATCGGGGCGAGCAGCCAGCGCGAGGCGTACATCGCGTTTTCGAGGATACGTTCCATGGAGGGTTTTGAGACTCGTCAGGTGACTGAAAAACGACGGCGAGTATAGCCAGCCACCTGTTACAGCAAAAGCCCGGGGGCTGCTGCGCAGCCTGATCGCGACACAACGCCGCTACAACAGCAAGCAATGCTGTATCTGTGGGAGCGGCCTTGTGTCGCGATCGGGCCGCCAAGCGGCTCGGCATTCTTCAGGTCTCAGGATGAAACTGGTAATCCCCCAGGTTACGACACCGCTCACCATTGATCCGGCGCAACTGCGCCTGCAAATGCAAACACCAGATCTGCGGATCCTCGGCAACCTGGTACCCATGCAGGGTCAGGCTGTCGACAATGGCAGTGAGCACCGATTCGGCCACCAATGGCCCATGAAACGGGCCCTGCGCCTTGATCGCGGAGGGTTGTTCACCGGCCATGCCGGCGGCGAACAGCAACGTCCACATGCCGTTGTCACCGGCCAGCGGGCGAATGCTGCATTCGATACGGGTCACCAGGCCCAGGCACTGGCGTGTGAGGCTGAGGTTGCGCATGGCCGCGTCCCCTCCAATGAGCCTTGTTCAGCCCGAAACCCTCAGGCTGTTTCCATCCTGAACGCTGTACCATCCTTAAGTTCCAGCATAGAGGAACCGTTCAGAAAGATGGAAAACTGGCGCTGAACGGTAGCACATCGCCGCCAGCGCCAGTTTATTGACTCAGGCCGGTTTAGCCTGGGCAATCACCTCTTCCAGGCGTTCCTTTTCTGCCTTCTCGATGTCTTCCTCGCTGATCATCTCGGCAATTTCACGCAGGCGCTCCACCACCCGGGCATTGACGCTGCCCTCGGTGAACAGCCCCTTGTCGTCGAGCACCCCGGCCTCCTCGCCCACCAGCAGGCTCAGCGCCTCATCCGCCTGGCTGACCGCGTAGACGTGAAACATGCCGTTCTCCACCGCCTGCAACACGCGCTCGTCAAGCATCAAGGTGGCGACGTTGGCTCGCGGAATGATCACCCCCTGCTCGCCGGTCAGGCCACGCGCCTCGCAGAGGCGGAAGAAGCCCTCGATCTTCTCGTTCACCCCACCCACCGCCTGCACTTCACCAAACTGGTTGATGGAACCTGTGATGGCGAAGCACTGCTTGAGCGGCGTGCGCGACAAGGCCGAGATCAGCGTGCAGGCTTCGCCCAGCGATGCGCTGTCGCCGTCCACGTAGCCGTAGGACTGCTCCAGGGCGATGCTCGCGGAGATCGCCAGCGGGAACTCCTGGGCATAGCGGCTGCCCAGGTAACCGGTAAGGATCATCACCCCTTTGGAGTGGATCGGCTGGCCAAGGTTGACCTCACGCTCGATATCGACAATACCGCTGCCGCCCGGGTAGACGGTGGCCGAAATACGCGCTGGCATGCCGAACGCCGAGTCCCCCACTTCCAGCACGGTCAACCCGTTGCACTTGCCAATGGCCGCGCCTTCCGTGTCGATCAGGATGATGCCGGCGAGCATGTCGTCCAGCACCCGTTGCGACACACGGCCGGTACGGGTGGCCTTGGCCTTGAGCGCACGCTCGATGTGGCCTGCATCGGTCATTTCGTCACTGGCCAGCTGGCGAATGAAATCAGCCTCGCTGACCAGTTGGAACAGGTCGCCGATACGCGCCGACAGGCGCGACTGGTTTTCGGCCAGACGAGCACTGTAGGTGGCCAGACGCGCCACCGCGTCACTGGTCAGCGGCGCCATGCCCTCTTCGTTGGTGCGGGTGCGCAACAGCTGGGCGAACTGCTCCAGGTTCTCGTCGACCATCGGCATGTCTTCATCGAAGTCCACCAGCACGCGGAACATCTCCTGGAAGTCCGGGTCGTGGTCCTGCAGTGCGTAGTACAGCTGGCGCGAGCCGATGATCACCAGCTTGACGTTCAGCGGAATCACCTGCGGCTGCAGGCTGACAGTGGCAACACGGCCCAGCTCACCGATCGGCGACTCCATCTTCAGCTTGCGCGACTGCAATGCGCGCTTGAGCGCGTCCCATACGAAGGGCTCGCCCAGCATTTTCTCGGCTTCCAGAATCAGGAAGCCGCCGTTGGCACGGTGCAGCGCGCCTGGGCGCAGTTGGCGATAGGAGGTATACAGCGCACCTTGGTCAGTGCTGTATTCGATACGGCCAAACAAGTTGTCGTAGGTCGGGTGCGGCTCGAACACTACCGGCGCACCACCATCAGCGTGATGGCCCACCACCAGGCTGGGCGCGTACTGCTCTTCGAGCAGCTTACGGGCCACGGCGTCGGACTTGCTGTCATCGACCAGTTGCTCGACCAACGTACGCAACAGGTTCAATTGCACCGATTGCAGGTAGGCGCAAACCGCCGCGTTTTCGGCGTACTTTTCCGATAGCGGCGCCAGCAGCGGCTGCAACGCCAGCGTGATGGTTTCTTCGTTGAGCTGGCGCAACTGGTTGTTCGATTCGCGCTTCCATTGCGGCAGGCTGGCCAGCTCTTCGTTAAGGCGCTCCTCAAGCAGGGCAATGTCCTCGTGGAACTGCTCGCGCACCTCCTCCGGCAATTGGGCAAATTCAGCTTCATCCAGCGCCTTGCCATCAGCCATCGGCGTGAAGGCGACGTTGCTGGCATCGCGGTACAAGGCCACGTCCTTTTCCAGCGACGCGCGCTCGATCACATCCAGAGCGCGGTCATAACGCTGGTTGAAAGCGCGGTCGATGGCGCCCTTCTTCTGCTGGTAGGACGGGTGTTCGAACACCGCCGGGAACGTCGACAGCAGGTTGTCGATCAATCCACCCATGTCGCTGATGAACTCGGCGGCGCTGCCGGACGGCAGCTCCAGTGCGCGTGGCTCACGGGTGTCGTCGAAGTGGTTGACGTAGACCCAGTCGGCCGGGGTCTGCTGGCGCTTGCCCTCGGCCTTGAGGTAGCGCTTGACGAACGAGAAGCGCCCGGTGCCGGGCTCGCCCATCACATACACATTGTAACCAGGACGCGGCATGGCCACGCCAAACTGCAGGGCCTCGACAGCACGTTCCTGGCCCAGAACTCCGCGAAACGGCTCCAGATCGTCGGTATGGGTAAAAGCAAACTGCTCGGGGGAGAAACGCCGGGTCAGGGCTTCAGGCGCAAGACGCAGGCGCGCAGCGACAGGATCGGGCATTGGGTTTCCTTACTTCGGCGGGGCAGATACGCAGCATTCTGGCGCTGCCCGCGCGCGCCTTGCAAGGCTCCACAGGACTTTATGTCGCAGCCGGTGCAGTGTTGTGACAGCAAATTTTTCGCAATCAACAACGCAACCTTTAGATCGTGCCTAAACTCCAAGCTGCGCGGGTGGGTGAAAAGCTTTCCCGACCTGGCAACCGAGTTGCCAGAAACCCTGACCCTTGGTTAAGACAAAGAGAACAAATGCTATGAAACGGATTCTTCTGGGTACTCTGTTCACCGTGGTCTCGCTGAACGCCATGGCCGAAGCGCCAGGCGGCCCGAACTGCGGCTGGGGCAACATGCTGTTCGAAGGCCAGCGCGGCACGCCCGCACACTTCCTGGCTTCTACCACCAACGGCACATCCGGTAACGCCACCTTCGGCATGACCTCCGGCACCAACGGCTGCTCGACCAAGGCTTCGCTGACCTACGGCGGCAAGTCCTGGTTTGCCATGAACGGCATGATGAACGAGCTTTCCGAGGACATGGCCATGGGCCAGGGCGAAGCACTGACCACCTATGCCGTCGTTCTCGGCGTAGCACCGGAGGACCGCAGCTACTTCAACTCGGTCACCCACCAGCACTTCAACCAGATCTTCAGCAGCGCCGACGTCACTGCTGAAACTGTCCACAGCAACACCCTGGCCGTTCTGAAGAGCGATCCCCGCCTGGCCAAATACGCGACCGAGGCCTAAACACAGCTGCGCCCGCCCCACCCGGGGCGGGTTTCGCCTTTTTCGGCATCGTCAAGAAGTAGTTGCCCGATATGCTCAAACGCCTCGCTGCCCTGGCGCTGTGTGCCTGCGCCCCTGTTCATGCCGCCCCCATGCTGGATCCAGGCCGTCTCCAGCAATTGGCCAATACCCCTTACTGGCTCGCCATTGGCCATTACGAAACCGCCAAGCTCGGCGGCTGGCGCAGCTATGTGGACGATGATGCGTTCTTCCTTGCCGAAGACGGCGCGCACCATCCGGACCAGGAACTCAAGGCTACGGTCGCTGCGCTGTATGCCCCGGCCAGTCTCGGTGACAAGCACGCCCAGTGCGTGTTCCCCGC
The DNA here is from genome assembly GCF_021378985.1 of Pseudomonas sp. JR33AA. Lineage (NCBI taxonomy): Bacteria > Pseudomonadati > Pseudomonadota > Gammaproteobacteria > Pseudomonadales > Pseudomonadaceae > Pseudomonas > Pseudomonas sp. JR33AA. Next base: position 51,654 of record NZ_JAJSAW010000019.1, on the reverse strand, counting down.
GCGCACCCGCTGGCTGCGCGAACAGCTCGACCTGCAAGACCTGCCACAACCGGACTGCCAGGAGTTCAAGACCTGGTACCAGTCGATCGACCCGCACAGCGCCGCGTTGATTTTCCCGGCAGCCTACCTGAACAGCCCGTCGTCGATGTTCGGGCACACCCTGCTGCGCATCGACCAATCCAACACTCGCAGCGACGACACCACGCTGCTGAGCTACGCCATCAACTTCGGTGCCTATATCGAAGGCAGCGACAACAGCATCCTGTACGCCTGGAAAGGCCTGATGGGGGGCTACCCGGGGCTGTTCGCGCTGATGCCCTACCAGGAGAAACTGTCCGAATACCGCAGCCTGGAAAACCGCGACCTGTGGGAGTACCAGCTGGACCTGACCCCCGAAGAAACCGGGCGTATGGTCGAGCATGTGTGGGAGCTGAAGCAGATCCAGTTCGACTACTTCTTCTTCGACGAAAACTGCTCGTATCGCCTGCTGGAGCTGCTGCAAGTGGCGCGGCCGAGCCTGGACCTGACGTCTCAGTTCCCGCTGACCGCCATTCCCACCGACACGGTGAAGGCCGTGAAGCAGTCCGGCCTGGTCGCCAGCGAAACTTACCGTCCCTCTCGTGAACGTGAATTGCTGGCCAGGGCCGAGCCACTCGACCACGACGAAAAACGCCAGGTGCTGGCTGTAAGCGCCGACACTGCGCAATTGCAAAGCCCTGAATTCCAGGCCCTGCCTCGCGAACGCCAGGCGTTGGTGCAAGATGCCGCGTATCGTCTTGAGCGGTATCGGGCCAACGGCCAGGAACGCGACCCAGGGCAAGCCAAGCGTAGTTTCGAGTTGCTGCGGGCGATCAACAGCAACCCGCCACCGCCCCTGCAGATCGAGCGCCCAGGCCTGCCCGAGGATGGCCATGACTCGCGCACCTGGCAACTGGGCGTGGGCACCCGTGAAGACCGCGCCTACGCCGAATATGGCTTGCGCATGGCCTACCATGACCTGAATGACAACGCCTATGGCTTCCCCCTGGGCGCACAGATCGAAATCCTGCAATTGAAGCTGCGCCAGTACGAAGGCAACGATTGGCAGGTGCAGCGCCTGGACCTGGCCACGATTCGTTCACTGACGCCCCGTAACGCGCTGCTCAAGCCTTGGTCCTGGCAAGTGGCCGGTGGGCTGGAGCGAGTGCCAGGCAAGCATGATGATGAGGTGCTGGTGAGCCATGTGAATGGCGGCGCCGGGGGCACCTGGCAGCTGGCCGATGGCTTGCTGGGCTTTGCCCTGGGCACGGTGCGGGTCGAGCACCACAACGACTTCGCCGAGTTCATTGCCCCGGCGGCGGGGTTCAATGGCGGGCTGCTGTGGCGTAATGGGCTGGGCAACATGACACTGGAGGCCAAGGGCGATTACTTCACCAACGGCGAGGTGCGGCGCAGTGTAAGCCTGAACCAGCAGTGGGAAATCAGCCAGAACCTTGGGCTGCGGTTGAGCGCTTCGCGTGAATTCAGCCACCTGGCTACGGCGCAAAACGAGGTGATGCTGGAGCTGAAGTGGTATCACTATTGACGTGAATTGTGGGGGACATCCGACTCTTTGACACTGTTTTGACACCTACCCGACAAATCGCCGCCTAGACTTTCCACCATCAACTGGAGAGCTTTGTGGCTATGTCGCGGTACTGGTTCGGTGTGTGCATTGCGCTGTTGCTGTCAGGTTGCGAAACCACCCACGAGCAGATGGTCAGCCACGGCTACCCACCTGCCTATGCCGATGGCTTTGAGGACGGTTGCGACAGTGGTCGGCAGGCGGCCGGGCTGATGGTGGGCAACTTTCGCAAAAACGTACCGCGCTACCTGCACGAGCGCCAGTACGAAACCGGCTGGGACGATGGTTTTCGCCAGTGTCATGCCATGCAGAACAGCGAAGAACAGCGCCAATACCACGAGCGCTTCTGGGACCAGCGTGACCGCGAGTGGGAGCAGGAAAAGGACCGCGGCGCTGCCAGGGCCTATCGCCACAATTGAGTCGCAAACGGACATTCCTTTAAACCGCCGGCCTGCCATGATGGTCTCATGCACAAGGAGGCCCTGCATGAGCCGAGCATTCGTCAATGAAGACCAAGCCGCCGCCCAGGCCCACCAGCCGGTCGAGCGGCGCATCAGCGACCAGCCCAACTATGTGACGGCCAGCGGCCTGCGCCAGCTGCAAACGCGTGTGGCCGAGCTGAATGCCTTGCGCAGCGAACTGCAGGCGCAGGGCGAACGGGGTGACAAGCAGCGGCTGGCCGATACCGAGCGGGACCTGCGCTACTTCAGCGCGCGGGTGCAAAGCGCCCAGGTGGTACCGGCGGCGACTTCGCATAGCAAGGTACAGATTGGTAGCCGGGTGCGGTTTGTCGACGCGCATGACCAGCAACAGGTGGTGCAACTGGTGGGCGAGGATGAAGCAGATGCCGGGCGGGGGTTGATCAACTGGGGTTCGCCGCTGGGGCGGGCGTTGCTCGGGGCCGGGCCGGGGGATGAGGTGGTCTGGCGGCGGCCGGTGGGGGAACAGGTGATAGAGGTGGTTGAGATCCTGGGTGAGGGTTGAGGGCCCTGGGGCTGCTTTGCAGCCCATCGCGACGCAAGGCCGCTCCCACAAGCGATCGAGCAGTCCAGGCCCTGCGGGAGCGGCCTTGCGTCGCGATGGGCCGCAAAGCGGCCCCGAAGGCCTCAGATCAGACCACGCCCTGAGCCAGCATCGCATCGGCCACTTTCACGAAGCCCGCGATGTTCGCACCTTTGACGTAGTTGATACGGCCATCAGCCTCTTCACCGTAGTGCACGCAGGCATGGTGAATAGACTGCATGATGTTGTGCAGCTTGCTGTCCACTTCACCGGCCGTCCACAGCAGGCGCATGGCGTTCTGCGACATTTCCAGGCCCGACACGGCTACGCCGCCGGCATTGGAGGCCTTGCCGGGGGCGTACAGAATGCCGGCGTCCAGGAAGATATCGACAGCCTCGAGGGTAGTCGGCATGTTGGCGCCTTCGGCCACACAGATACAGCCGTTACGCAGCAAGGTGCGGGCATCTTCGGCGCCCAGTTCGTTCTGCGTGGCGCATGGCAGGGCGATGTCGCACGGCAGGCTCCACGGGGTCTGGCCCTTGCGGAACTCCAGGCCGAATTGCCCGGCCAGCTCGCTGATACGTCCACGCTTGACGTTTTTCAGCTCCATCAAGGCGTCCCAGTGGGCGTCGGTCAGGCCGGCTTCCGCATACAAGGTACCTTCAGAGTCAGACAGCGAGATCACCTTGCCGCCCAGGTCCATGACCTTACGCGCAGCATACTGGGCAACGTTGCCCGAACCAGACACCGCCACACGGCGGCCGTCGATACGCTTGTCCTGACGCTTGAGCATTTCTTCGGCGAAGTAAACGCAGCCATAGCCGGTAGCTTCCGGGCGGATCAGGCTGCCGCCATAGGTCATGCCCTTGCCGGTCAACACCGAGGTGAACTGGTTGGCCAGGCGCTTGTACTGGCCGAACATGAAGCCGATTTCGCGGGCACCCACGCCGATGTCACCGGCCGGTACGTCACAGTCAGCGCCAATGTGGCGGTACAGCTCGCTCATGAATGCCTGGCAGAAGCGCATCACTTCCGCATCGCTCTTGCCCTTCGGGTCGAAGTCCGAGCCGCCCTTGCCGCCGCCCATGGGCAGCGAGGTCAGCGAGTTCTTGAACACCTGCTCGAACGCCAGGAACTTCAGCACGCTGAGGTTCACCGACGGGTGGAAGCGCAGGCCGCCCTTGTACGGGCCAATGGCGCTGCTCATCTGGATGCGGTAGCCGCGGTTGACCTGCACCTTGCCCTGGTCATCGACCCAGGAGACGCGGAACAGCACGGCGCGCTCGGGCTCGACCATGCGCTCGAGGATGCCGGACTGCAGATAGTGGGGGTTGGCTTCAAGGAACGGCCACAGGGTGCGAAGCACCTCTTCCACCGCCTGGTGGAATTCCGGCTGGCCTGGGTCACGCTGCTTTAGGCGTGCAAGGAAATTGTCGACAGATTCGATCATGGTAGACATCTCACCAAGAGGATTGGACTTATTGGTTTTTTTCAGAAATGTACCAAGAAGCAATCGCACCGGAATAGGGCGAAATGTCGTTTTTTTGAAATTATTTGGTGCGTTTTATGTAAGTGTATACAAAACAGACCTTCGTTTCGCCGTTAATAGCGGTCCATCAGGCACAAAAATGGGGCCCCTTGGGGCCCCATTCTCGTGCATCAGATAACCGGCTTACTGGGCCAGTTTCTTGTGCCGTACACGGTGCGGCTGGGCTGCAGCATCACCCAGACGCTTCTTGCGGTCGGCTTCGTACTCGGTGTAGTTACCTTCGAAGAACACCACATTCGAGTCGTCTTCGTACGCCAGGATGTGGGTAGCCACACGGTCCAGGAACCAACGGTCGTGGGAAATCACGATCGCGGCGCCCGGGAAGTCCAGCAGGGCTTCTTCCAGCGAACGCAGGGTTTCGACGTCGAGGTCGTTGGACGGTTCGTCGAGCAGCAGGACGTTGCCGCCCTCCTTCAGGGTCAGGGCCAGGTGCAGGCGGCCACGCTCACCACCGGACAGGTCCTTGACGAACTTCTGCTGATCGCCACCTTTGAAGTTGAAGCGGCCAACGTAGGTACGCGAAGGGATCTCGTAGTTGCCGATGCGGATCTGGTCGGAACCGTCGGAGATCTGCTGGAACACGGTCTTGGTGCCGTCCAGGTCCTCGCGGCTCTGGTCCACACAGGCCAGCTGCACGGTTTCACCGATCTCGATGCTGCCCGAGTCCGGCTGCTCCTTGCCCATCAACATGCGGAACAGGGTCGACTTACCGGCACCGTTACCACCGATCACGCCAACAATGGCGCCTTTGGGCATGGAGAACGACAGGTTGTCGATCAGCACACGGTCGCCGTAGCCCTTGGTGACGTTCTTGAACTCGATGACCTTGTCGCCCAGGCGCGGGCCGGCCGGGATGTAGATTTCGTTGGTTTCGCTGCGCTTCTGGAATTCCTGCGACTGCATTTCCTCGAAGCGCTGCAGACGGGCCTTGGACTTGGACTGGCGGGCCTTGGCGCCTTTGCGCACCCATTCCAGTTCCTCTTTCATGGCCTTCTCGTGGGCGCTCTGCTGCTTGGATTCCTGCGCCAGACGCTCCGACTTGGCTTCCAGCCAGCCCGAGTAGTTGCCTTCGTACGGGATGCCGGCGCCGCGGTCCAGCTCCAGGATCCAGCCGGCGACGTTGTCGAGGAAGTAACGGTCGTGGGTAATGGCTACCACGGTGCCCGGGAAGTCGTGCAGGAAGCGCTCCAGCCAGGCCACCGAGTCGGCGTCCAGGTGGTTGGTGGGTTCGTCGAGCAGCAGCATGTCGGGTGCCGACAGCAGCAGACGGCACAGGGCCACACGGCGCTTCTCACCACCGGACAGGTGTTCGATGCGCGCATCCCAGGCAGGCAGGCGCAGGGCGTCGGCAGCGACGTCCAGCTGGCGCTCCAGGTTGTGGCCATCGGCGGCCTGCAGGATGGCTTCCAGCTTGGCCTGTTCGGCGGCCAGCTTGTCAAAGTCGGCATCCGGCTCGGCGTAGGCCGCGTAGACCTCGTCCAGGCGGGCCTGGGCGTCCTTGATTACGCTGACCGCTTCCTCGACCACTTCACGCACGGTCTTGGTGGGGTCCAGTTGCGGTTCCTGTGGCAGGTAACCCACGTTGATGTCGGGCATCGGACGGGCTTCGCCGTCAAATTCCTTGTCGACGCCCGCCATGATCCGCAGCAGGGTCGACTTACCGGCGCCGTTCAGGCCAAGTACGCCAATCTTGGCGCCTGGGAAGAACGACAGGGAAATGTTCTTGAGAATTTCCCGCTTCGGCGGCACGACCTTGCTCAGCCGATGCATGGTGTAGACGTATTGAGCCAAAACCAAGCCCTCTAATCAGATAGGTAAAGACATCACCGATCGCCCCGGCACGCGGTGGCCGGTGGGATGTGTTTACGGGGTGTCGTTGAACAAAGTCGACCATTCTACGCCAACGCGCGGCGTTGCATAGGAGGGGCCGGTGGTGGGGTGTGATCGGGGGTCCCCTGGGGGGAATTTATAGCCTGTACTGGCCTCTTCGCGGCTAAAGCCGCTCCTACCAGGGAGATCACTGCCTTCAAGGGCAATGCAGTATCTGTAGGAGCGGCTTTAGCCGCGAAAGGGCCCGCACAGCAGCCAAAAAGGCTCAGACGTGACGCTGTTTGGCCTTGCCCCGCGGCAGGCGGCAACGGTCGCCCTGCTCGGCCAGGCGCGCGGCCCAGGCGGACTTCACGCTGAAGGCGCCGCTGCGGGCAAGTTGCTGCTCGGCCGCCTTGGCCGGTTTGGCCGGTGCAGGCGCAGTGCCGACCCCCTTGGCTGCCGGCTTGACCGCCGCCACTGCAACAGCCGGCTCTGCTGCCACCTTGGCGGTCTTGCGCAGTTCAGCCAGCGATGGGGCCTTGCTTTTGGCGGCAGCGGCCGCCTCGGGTTTGCCCAGCGAACGCTGGCAAGACTTGCAGGATACGTCCTCGGTCACGGCAGTGCTGACAAGGGTCTGACTGCTGCGCCCGCAGGCGGAATCGAGGCCATTGGAGGAAAAGTGAGTAACCAAAACCGAACATCTCCGATGCGTTGTCATGTGAAGCGGGCGCTATTCTCGCACAGGTTACAGGGGCTTGCCGAACCACCGGGCAGCCACCACCGGTCAACACGGCTGGCACTTTGCCATAATCCGAGGCATGCTAGCCGGTTTCGGGTATCCGGCCTTATAGTGCGCCACCGCGATGCACAAGCCGGGCGCCGGCACGCACCGTGCACGATCATTCCCTGCCATCGCCAGCCCAATCGCAGGATCAACGCTTGACCAACCTTACTCATCCGTCGTCATTGCGTTCCGCCCCACAAGCACCCGCTACTATCCTGCGTGGGTCGATCAAGGGTGCGCTGGCGCTACTGGCCCTGATCCTGCTGGGCCTGCTGCTGTGGCAGCTGTTCGCCCAGTTCAACCATACCCAGGCCGAACTGCGCAAGCAGAGCCTGGACGCCTCCGCGAAACTGGCCGACCACCTGGGCCTGAACATGGCGCTCAAGGCGCAACAGGCCGTGAACGTGGTGCAACCCTACCTTGATGCACCAACAACTGCCGCCCTGCCCAGCCTGCTCGGCACCCTGCGCGAGCGGCTCCCCACCCTGCAGAGCGTGGCCTGGCTGGACAACACCGGGCAGCTGCGCGCCGACAGCCTGGCCGGCAGCCCCGACCGCCAGTCGCTTGACGAATTGCTCGCGCTGAGCCAGGGACGCCCGTACTTCTTCACCAATTCGGCCGACAACCACATCCTGTACCTGTTGCTGCGCCAGGATCCCGAACAGGATCGCGGCTACTGGCTACTGCGCCTGTCACCGGACTTTTACCGCGAACTCACCCTCCACCTCGACGGCAGTGGCCACCCGCAGTGGCTGCTGGAGAACAGCCGCAGTGGCGAAGTGCTGCAACGCCATGCCGCAGCCGACACCAGCGACGAGCCGCTGCAAAGCGTGATGCTGGCCTTTATTGAAAACAGCACCTGGCAGCTACGCGGTCTGTTCGACGCCAAACTGGCCCGGCAAACATTATTGCCGGCGCTGTTCGGCAAGTGCCTGCTGGTGCTGTTCTGCGCCCTGCTGCCGGTGCTGGCGCTGATCAACATGCGGCGCCGCCAGCGGGCGCTACAGGAAGACCGCCGGCGTTATCAGGAAATATTTGAAGGCACCGGCGTTGCCCTGTGCGTGCTCGACCTGTCCAGCCTGCCCGGCCAGCTCGATCGCTACCACCTGCGTAACCGGGCCGCGCTCAAGCACAGCCTGGCGCTGGACCCGAACCTGCGCCGCTCGCTGCTGCTGGAGCTGAAGATCACCGAGGTCAACCAAGTGGCGCGCCAGTTGCTGAACATCGAGTGCCACGAAGGTGCCTGGCAGCGGCTGATCGACGGCACTGGCGACAGCCGAGACAGCGTCGGCATGCAACTGATCGACGCTCTGATCGAACAACGCCCGTTGCTGGAGCTGGAAGTGCGCCTGCCGACACCACAGGGCGCCGAGCTGCACCTGTGGCTGATGGCGCGCCTGCCGCTGCAGCGCCGTGATTATCAGGCGGTGATCCTCAGCATCAGCGATATCACCAGCCGCAAACAGGTGGAGCTGTCGCTACTGGAACGCGAAAGCTTCTGGTCGGACGTGGTACGCACCGTACCCGACCAGTTGTACGTGCAGGATGTGCCCAGCCAGCGGATGATCTTCAGCAACCGTCACCTCGGCCAGACCCTGGGCTACGACCGCACCGAGCTGGCACAGATGGGCGACCGCTTCTGGGAGCTGCTGCTGCACCCCGAGGACGCCGCCCATTACCAGGCACTGCGCCAGCAACAGCGCGACAGTGGTCATGACCAACCGCTGCACTGCCAGCTGCGCTTCCGCCACCGCGACGGAAGCTGGCGCTGCTACGACATCCGCGAGCAGGTGCTGACCCGCAACGCCGAAGGCCTGGTGACGCGCATCATCGGTGTGGGCAAGGATGTAACCGTTCAGATCGAGGCCAGCCAGTCGCTACGTGACAGCGAGCAACGCTACCGCATGCTCGCCGAAAGCATCAGCGACGTGATCTTCTCCACCGACAACCAGCTCAAGCTCAATTATGTCAGCCCTTCGGTACAGAACGTGCTGGGTTACCAGGCCGACTGGATCTTCGCCAACGGCTGGCAGTCGATCGTCGCCAACCCGGCCCAGCTCACCGGCATCTACAGCCTGATGGAACGTGTCAGCAAGGCCATGGGCGATCCGGCGCAGATGGCGCAACTGTGCAGCCAGTTACCCACCCAACTGTTCCTGTTCGACTGCCTGCGGGCCGATGGCCGCAAGATCCCGATCGAGCTGCGCCTGGTGCTGGTGTGGGACGATGACCAGCGCTTCGAAGGCGTACTCGGGGTGGGCCGCGACATCAGCCAGCAACGCCGTGCCGAAAAAGACCTGCGCATGGCCGCGACCGTATTCGAACACTCCACCTCGGCGATCCTCATCACCGACCCGGCCGGCTATATCGTTCAGGCCAACGAAGCGTTCAGCCGCGTCAGCGGTTACGCCGTCAGTGAAGTGCTCGACCAACTGCCGGGCATGCTCACTGTCGACGAACAGCAGGAAGGCCACCTGCGCTATGTGGTCAAGCAACTGCACCAGCGCGGCAGCTGGGAAGGCGAGGTGTGGCTCAAGCGCCGTGACGGCGACCATTACCCGGCCTGGGTCGGCATCACCGCGGTACTGGACGACGAAGGTGACCTGGCCAGCTACGTGTGCTTCTTCACCGACATCAGCGAACGCAAGGCCAGCGAACAGCGCATCCACCGCCTGGCCTACTACGACGCCCTGACCCACCTGCCCAACCGCACACTGTTCCAGGACCGTTTGTACAATGCCCTGCAACAGGCCGAGCGGCAGAAGGCCTGGGTGGTGCTGATGTTCCTCGACCTCGACCGCTTCAAACCGATCAACGACTCCCTCGGCCATGCGGCCGGCGACCGCATGCTCAAGGACATGGCCCTGCGCCTGCTGGCCTGCGTGGATGACGATGACACGGTGGCCCGCATGGGCGGCGATGAGTTCACCCTGCTGCTGCAGCCGCGCCCCACCCGCGAAATGGCCCTGAACCGCGCCATCCACGTAGCCGAAAACATCCTTGGCAGCCTGGTGCGGCCGTTCGTGCTGGAAAACCGCGAATTCTTCGTCACCGCCAGCATCGGCATCGCCCTCAGCCCTCAGGATGGCAGTGAGCTCAGCCAACTGATGAAGAACGCCGACACCGCCATGTACCACGCCAAGGAGCGCGGCAAGAACAACTTCCAGTTCTATCAGGCCGAAATGAACGCCAGCGCCCTGGAGCGCCTGGAGCTGGAAAGCGACCTGCGCCATGCCATGGAGCAGAACGAGTTCATCCTCTACTACCAGCCGCAATTCAGCGGCGACGGCAAGCGCCTGACGGGCGCCGAAGCGCTGCTGCGCTGGCGTCACCCGACCCGTGGCCTGGTGCCGCCGGGCGACTTCATCCCGGTGATCGAAGAACTGGGCCTGGTGGTGGACGTGGGCGACTGGGTGCTGCGCGAGGCCAGCCGCCAGCTCAAGGCCTGGCACAAGGCCAAGGTGCGGGTGCCGAAAGTGTCAGTGAATATTTCGGCGCGGCAGTTCTCCGACGGCCAGCTGGGCACGCGGATTGCCAACATCCTGGAAGAAAGCGGCCTGCCGCCGGCATGCCTGGAACTGGAGTTGACCGAAAGTATCCTGATGCGTGAGGTGAACGAGGCGCTGCAGATTCTTGCCAGCCTGAAGAACCTCGGCCTGAGCATTGCGGTAGACGACTTCGGCACCGGCTACTCGTCGCTCAACTACCTCAAGCAGTTCCCCATCGATGTACTGAAGATCGACCGTACCTTCGTCGATGGCCTGCCCGAAGGCGAGCAGGACGCGCAGATTGCCCGGGCGATCATCGCCATGGCCCACAGCCTCAACCTGGCAGTGATCGCCGAGGGCGTGGAAACCCACGAACAGCTGGAGTTCCTGCGCGAGCATGGTTGCGACGAGGTGCAGGGCTATCTGTTCGGGCGGCCGATGCCGGCGCATCAGTTCGAGGCGCAATTCTCCAACGAGACCTTGTTCATGTTCCAGTGACCCCGCACACAAGGCCCCCGTAGGAGCGGGTTTACCCGCGAATACCGGCCAAGCCGGTGCCATCCACCGCCCCGCATTCCTGCATAAAAAAGCGGACTTCCAGGTCAACTCCCGCCCCCGCCCAGCCCAGAAACGGCGCGGGATGCAAGATGAAGCCCATTGGTCTGCGACTTGACGCCACTTCATATGCCAGCCGCGAATCAATCGGTTAGAATGCACACCCAAATTACCCCGATCCTTGAGGACCGCCATGTTCAGCCGTGATTTGACCATTGCCAAGTACGACGCCGAGCTCTTCGAAGCCATGCAGCAAGAAGCTCTGCGCCAGGAAGAGCATATCGAGCTGATCGCTTCGGAAAACTACACCAGCCCGGCAGTCATGGAAGCCCAGGGCTCGGTCCTGACCAACAAGTACGCCGAAGGCTACCCAGGCAAGCGCTACTACGGCGGTTGCGAGTACGTCGACGTCGTCGAGCAACTGGCCATCGACCGTGCCAAGGAGCTGTTCGGCGCCGACTACGCCAACGTACAGCCGCACGCTGGCTCCCAGGCCAACGCTGCCGTCTACCTGGCCCTGCTGTCGGCCGGTGACACCATCCTGGGCATGAGCCTGGCCCACGGTGGCCACCTGACCCACGGTGCTTCGGTAAGCTCCTCGGGCAAGCTGTACAACGCCATCCAGTACGGCATCGACGGCAATGGCCTGATCGACTACGACGAAGTCGAGCGCCTGGCTGTCGAGCACAAGCCCAAGATGATCGTTGCCGGCTTCTCGGCCTACTCGCAGGTTCTGGACTTCGCCCGCTTCCGCGCCATCGCCGACAAGGTCGGTGCCTACCTGTTCGTCGACATGGCCCACGTTGCCGGCCTGGTTGCCGCTGGCGTGTACCCGAACCCTGTTCCGTTCGCCGACGTGGTCACCACCACCACCCACAAGACCCTGCGCGGCCCGCGCGGCGGCCTGATCCTGGCCCGTGCCAACGCCGACATCGAGAAGAAGCTGAACTCCGCCGTCTTCCCGGGCGCCCAGGGCGGCCCGCTGGAGCACGTCATCGCGGCCAAGGCCATCTGCTTCAAGGAAGCCCTGCAGCCAGAGTTCAAGGCTTACCAGCAGCAGGTCGTGAAGAACGCCCAGGCCATGGCCAGCGTGTTCATCGAGCGCGGTTTCGACGTGGTTTCCGGTGGCACCCAGAACCACCTGTTCCTGCTGTCGCTGATCAAGCAGGAAATCTCCGGCAAGGACGCTGACGCCGCCCTGGGCAAAGCTTTCATCACCGTCAACAAGAACTCGGTACCGAACGACCCACGTTCGCCGTTCGTCACCTCGGGCCTGCGTTTCGGCACCCCTGCCGTTACCACCCGTGGTTTCAAGGAAGCCGAGTGCAAGGAACTGGCCGGCTGGATCTGCGACATCCTGGCCGACCTGAACAACGAAGCGGTAATCGACGCCGTGCGTGAGAAGGTCAAGGCCATCTGCAAGAAGCTGCCGGTTTACGGCAACTGATTGGCGCTTGCCTGAAGTGAAAGAGCCCGGCCCAGTGCCGGGCTTTTTCGTTTAATAAAGACGCACCGCCACCCGCACAAAGACTGCGCCCCAATACCTCCACTTTGCACAAGGCCGCACCTTGACCAGAGAGCAACTCGAAACCCGGCAGATCCCCATCTACTTCGCCGCCGTACTGGCCGCTATCGTCTTCGGCCTGCTGGCCAGCGACGCTGCGCGCCAACTTGAAGCCCTGATCACCCCCGCCATCGCCGCGCTGATGTACGCGATGTTCCTGCAAATACCCTTCCTCGACCTGCGCCAGGGCCTGGGTAACCGCCGCTTCATCACGGCCCTGCTACTGGCCAACTTCATGCTCGTTCCGCTGCTTGTCTGGGCCATCACCCGTGGGCTGGTGGAACACCCGGCGATCCTCGTCGGTGCCTTGCTGGTGCTGCTTACGCCCTGCATCGACTACGTGGTGGTGTTCACCCACATTGGCAAAGGCGACTCACGCCTGACCCTGGCCGCAACCCCCGTGTTATTGCTGGCGCAACTGGTGCTGCTGCCGGTGTATCTGGCCCTGATGCTGGGTGGCAGCAGCCAGGTGGCCATCTCCATCACCCCGTTCGTGGAAGCCTTCGTGCTGTTGATCGTGGTGCCGATGGCCCTCGCGGTACTCACCAGCGCCGGTGCCCGACGCTCGCGCGCCGTCGCGACCTGGAACGACGCCTGGGCGTGGTTGCCGGTGCCGGCGATGGCGTTGGTGCTGATGGTTGTGATCGCATCGCAGATTGCCGTGGTACTGCGTGATTTCGACCGTTTGCTTCCGGTCATTCCGGTGTACATCGGCTTCATGCTGCTGGCGCCGGTGCTTGGCTTCATCTGTGCGCGCCTGCTGCGCCTGCCGGCCAGCGAGGCACGCTCGGTAACCTTCAGCGCAGCCACGCGCAACTCACTGGTGGTACTGCCGCTGGCGCTGGCGTTGCCAGAAGAGATGCGCGGGTTGGCGGCAGCGGCGGTGATCACACAAACCTTGGTAGAGCTGGTGAGTGAACTGGTCTATGTACGGGCGATACCACGGTTTGTGCGTTGACCCGTGGTACTCGTCATAGAGAAAAGGACTATTCGGGGCACACGGCGAATACCTGCACCTCTACCAGGTAGCCATCCCCCAGGTCAGCGCCCACGCAGGCCCGCACCGGTTTTGCACAGCCTTGCAACCAGGCGTCGTACACTTCGTTGACCAGGTCGAAGTGGCGGTAGTCGGCAAGCCACAACTGAACCCGCGTCAGCTGCGCCTTGCCGACGTTGGCTTGCACCATCAGGCCGTCGATCACGCTCAGCGCCTGACGCAACTGCCCCTGCACATCCTGTTGCAGGTCATCGGCCACGATGCCTGCCGTTTCGAACAGACCCCTGTAGCTGACCGCCAGGGACATCCGCGCGCTTGATCCGTAGCGAGTGATCATCGAGGTGCCCTCCCCCTCAACCCATCTGGTTGAAGCAGACGACTTTGGGTTGGGTCATGTCCTCGTAGGCGAACCGCACCCCCTCACGCCCAAGACTCCCATACTTGGCACCACCAAATGGCATGGCATCGAAGCGGTAGTCGGAAGAGTCGTTGATCATTACACCGCCGGCCTCGATACGCCGGGCCAGGCTCAGCGCCAGCGACAGGTCGCGGGTGAACACACCGGCATGCAAGCTGTACTCCGGGGCATTGGCCAGCGCTATCGCCTGCTCGACAGTCTCGAAGGGCGCCAGCATCACCACCGGCGCAAAAACCTCCTCAAGCCACAGCCGGCTGACGTGGTCAACGCTTTCGAGCACTGTCGGCGCATAGACCGCCCCCTGACGCTGGTGGCCGCAGAGCAGGCGGGCACCGCCCTCAAGCGCCTGGTTGACGCGCTCTTCTATCTGCCGTGCAGCCGCTTCGGTGATCATCGGCCCCATATCGGTTTCGCGCCGGCCCGGGTCGCCCCAGACCATCGCCTGGGTCAATGCCACGAAGCGTGCACGAAACGCCTCGTAGATCGAGGCATCTACGAGAATGCGCTGGGTGCCGATGCAGTTCTGCCCGGCCGCCCAGAACGCGCCCGACACACACGACTCGACAGTGGCTTCCAAATCGCAGTCCTTGAGCACCAGCACCGGGGCGTTGCCGCCAAGGTCCATGGCAAGCTTTTTCAAGCCAGCCCCGTGCGCAATCTGTTCGCCCGTCGCGAAACCGCCCGTGAAGGAAACCATGCGCACCTCACGCACAGCCACCAGCGCCTTGCCGAGTTCGGCGCCCCCTGTGGCTACGGTGACGACGGCCTCCGGCAACCCTGCATCCACCAGGTACTGCACCAGTTTCAGGGCAGAAAGCGGGGCCAGCTCCGAGGGTTTCAGAATGACCGCATTGCCCCCTGCAATGGCTGGCCCCAGCTTGTGCGCCACCAGGTTGAGCGGGTCGTTGTACGGGGTAATGGCCAGGATCAACCCCAACGGCTCGCGGGTGAACCAGCCCTGACGCGATTCGGAGCCTTCATAGGCATCGAAAGGCACCACCTCACCGGCGTTGCGCCGCGCCTCTTCCGCAGACAACTTGAGCGTGTTGATGCAGCGTTTGACCTCTTTTTCGGCCTGGCGCAGAGTCTTGCCCGCTTCATCCACGATCAGGCCGGCAAAGTCTGCCGCATCCCGTTCAATGAGCTGAGCGGCGTGTTCCAGAATTCGGGCCCGGCGGTGCCGGGGCAGCGCTGCACTTTCACGCACACCCTGACGGGCGCGGGCGAGCAAGGCAGGCACCGCTTCTGCACCGAGGTTATCGACGCTGCCAACCAGGCTGCCATCGAAGGGGTTGTACACATCGATCAAGGCGGGTTGCTGAACAAGCGCCCGGGAAATGGAAGTCAGGCTCATGAACGTTGCTCCTCAGGCCGAATGGCCGGCCGTGTGAATGGCGACAATGTCCGACAGCAGGGCAAAAGCCGTTTCAATACGCCCCGCCCCCGGGCCGGACACGGTTACAGCCCCCAGCAACTCGGTGTCGAACGCCAGCGCATTGGTGGCGCCTGAAATACCCGCCAAGGGGTGATGGCCAGGCAACAGCTTCGCCTGGACGCTGGCTCGCACCGAGCCATCGGCTTCACGGCGGGCACTGCCGATCAGCTTCCAGCGCTCGCCCGCCGCCTGTGCCCGCTCGATAGCCGCACTGTCGATGGCACTGATACCGCTACAGGCCACATCCCCCACCTGCAGACAGGCGCCCAGCAACTCATTGGCGAGGATCACCACCTTCAGGCGTACGTCATGGCCTTCCACATCGGCGGTCGGGTCAGCCTCGGCAAAGCCAAGCGCCTGTGCCTGGGCCACCGCCTCGTTGAAACCAAGCCCTTCCTCCATGCGCGTGAGCACATAGTTCGAAGTACCGTTGAGAATGCCCTCGAAACCCACCAGGCCCGCGCCGGCCAGGGTCTGGCGCGCCATGCGCAGCACCGGTGTGCCGCTCATCACGGCGCCTTCGTATTCGAACGACACATTGTTGGCCTTGGCCAAGGCCTTGAGCGCCTGGGCATGCAAGGCAATCGGCCCCTTGTTGGTAGTGACCACGTGCTTGCCCGCCTCCAGCGCCCAGCGGCAGAAGGTTGCCGCCGGCTCACCGTCCTTGGGGTTGGTGAATGTGGCCTCGGCGATGATGTCGGCGCCTGATTGCTTGATCACCGCCTCATTGAACGCCTCGGCCGAACCTTGAGGGATTTGCGCCAGCGCGCCCTTCTGGGCCGGCAGCGCGGCCAGCATGGCGGCATCCAGGCCGTCGCGGTCGATCACCGACCCCAGGAACAAGTCGGTGACACCAACGATTTTCAGGCCAAAGCCCAGCTCTTGCTGCCAGCGCGCATTGCGTTCGGCGATCAGTTGGGCAAGCGCGCGGTTAACGCCACCAAAGCCAACGAGTGCAATTTTGTATTCGGTCATGGTTTGCTGTCCTGTCCAGGCAGTGGGTCGATGAGGACAAGCGTAAGAGCCGTGCACTGCCAGTTGAATATGGCAATCCGCTGTATTTATTGGCCAATCTGGCCAGTGCAAAGCGCACGCCTGCGCCTGGGCAATACGCAAAACGCCGCCAGGGCGCGAACCCAGGCGGCGTTGCGGTAGCCAGTGTGAAGACGTGGTTCAGACCACCGCGGCCAGGACGAACGATGTCACCGTGTTCTCCACCCCAGGCATGGCCGCGATTTCCTTCCACACATGGTGCACCCGCTCCGGGCTGGAGGCCTCGACGCGCACCATCAGGTCGAACTCGCCGCTGAGCACTTCGCACTGGATCACCTCGGGGATCTGGCGCAGCGCATCGAGTACCGCCTCACCGCGCATGCGGTCATAGCGGTAGACGAAGATCACCGCGTTGATCAACGACGCCGGCCGCCTGCCCTCACCGATGCGCAGGGTGTAGCCCTGAATGGCGCCGTCGCGCTCCAGGCGCTCGATGCGCTGGCGTACCGCATTGCGCGACAGGTTCACCTTCAACCCCAGCTCGGCGTGGGCGATACGCGCATTGGCGGTGAGCTCGGCGAGAATGCGCTCGTCCAGGGGGTCGAGGATGCGCTTCATCGCCCAGCCTGCAACCGGGCCAACAGGGCATGAACACCGGCCAGGTCGTCAGGTGCCAACAGCGGCCCATCGCCCGCTGTGCCGACCGCGCCGGCGGGCACCTCACCGTGCCAGGCCCCCAGCTCCGCCAGCAGCCCGGCAGACTTTTCGGGGGCAAACTGCCCCAGCGTGACGATGGGCGCACCGATGTTGCGCCGGTGCAGGCGCCCGGCGAATACCCCTGTCGCGGCATGAGGGTCTACTGCGCTGCCCGTTTCGTGGAACAGCGTGACAATTTCGTCGCGAATCAGCGCGTCGTCCACGGCATAGGAGTCGAACAGCATGCGCGCATGCAACCACTGGCGGTTGCCGATGCTCAGCTCGCCACACGCCTCAAAGTGCTCCATCAGTGCCCGGGTTGCCCCGCCATCGCGGTCATACAGTTCCCAGACGAAGCGCTCCAGGTTGGAGAACAGCGAAAAGTCCATGACCGGTGACAAGGTCTGGCTGGTGGAGCCACGGCTGTAGCGGTTGCAGTGAATGAACCGGTGCAAGGCATCGTTGCGGTTGGTGGAGACGATGATCTGGTTGATCGGCAGGCCCATTTTCTGGGCAATGAACCCCGCGTAGATCTCGGCAAAGCTGGCCGTGGGGATACTGAACCCGACCGGGCGTATCCCGCCACCGAGCTGCAGCGCGGCATGGAAATAGAACACGATCTGCGCCAGCACACCAACCCAGTTGGTGGAGTTGAAGCTGACCGGAATCAGCCCGGGGCAGGGCCAGTCGCGCAGCAGCGCCGACACCAGCGACTGGCAATCGTCAAAGCTGCCATCCACAGCCACGCAACTTACGCTGTCGGACGCGGCACTGCGCATCACTGCCGCGCGGTCAGCGGGTGTGCCTGCGCTGGGGTATAGCGCCAGCAAGCCTGCTGCAGGGCAATGCCGCAGCGCTTCGATAGCCGCTACTGCGGTATCGCCGTTGCTGGCACCGACCAGCATGACCCGCTCGCACTCCGCCCCCAGAAAATGCCGGACAAAGCGCGCCTGCAACTGCGCGGCAAAGTCCTTGGAGGACCGGGTAGGCCCATGGAAAAGCTGCAGGATCCATTCGTTATGGCCAAGCTGCTGCAACGGCGCAATGCCGCGGTGGCGGAACCCGCGATAGCTGTCGCTGACCAGCGCCCTGAGGGTAGGCTCGTCGAGGGTATCGCCAACAAACGGCGCCATTACCCGCCAGGCCAGTTCGTCGAAGGGCAACCACGACCAGCTGGCAATTTCCTGTGGGCTGAACACCGGTACCGAGATGGGCACATAAAGCCCGCCATCGTCGGCCAGGCCAGAAAGCAATGCCGTGCGGAAATCGACCCGTGTCTCGTTGCCGCGCGTGGATGTGTACTGCATCGGTGCTCCAGATAGCTACGTAAATTAACGATGCGCCATGGCCACCAGCCAATGGCTGAACGCCTGGGCATCGGGGGACAATGCTTCACCCAGGCCGCGTACCAGGAAAAACGACTCGCTTGCCTCGATACGCTGGGCAAAGGGAGCGACCAGCCGCCCCTCCTGCAGCAGATCCTCGACCAGCGACGAGCGTGCCAGCGCCACGCCCAGCCCCAGCTCCGCCATGCGCAGGGTCGACACCAGCGTGTCGAACTGCAGGCCGCTGGAAGAATCGACCTGATCGGCGCCGACCCGCTCCAGCCAGTAGCCCCACCCCTCCTCGTAACCCAGCACATGCAGCAACGGCACACGGGCCAGGTCGCGCGGATCGCGCAGCGGGCAACCGGCCAGCAGCGCGGGTGCGCACACCGGCACCAGCACATCGCGGGTCAGGCGCTGCGCCTCAACGCCGGCCCACTGCCCGCTGCCCCAGCGGATTTCCAGATCATCTTCGGCATCCAGCTCCTTGACCCACAGGTTGCTGATGTAGCGGATATCCACCTGCGGGTGCGAACGCCGAAAGTCGGCTAGCCGCGGGGCCAGCCAGAAGTGCAGGAACGACAGGCTGCCCCTTACCTTCAGGGGCCGACGCTGGCGTTGCCCGAAGATTTCATTGGTGCCGACGGCAAGGCGGCTGATGGCGTCCTGCACCACCGGCAGGTAGGACTGCCCTTCTTCGGTCAGCCCCAACCCACGCGGCAGGCGCTTGAACAGCGCCACACCCAACTGGCTTTCCAGGTGACGAATCTGCTGGCTCACGGCCCCTTGGGTAAGGTGCAGCTCTTCTGCCGCATGGGTGAAGTTCAAGTAACGCGCCGACACTTCGAAGGCTCTCAGCCAGTTCAGGGGGGGCAAGGTTTTCTGAGTCATCGGCGGCTTCTCGTGGCTAGGTTCCGGTGGCCTAGTATCACCTGCTCAGGCGGCCTCGGAACCTGGGGCGACGATTTCCAGCGGGCCCGTACGGCGGCTGCGGTACTTGCACGTCAGCCAATAGGCCAGGTAGCACCAGGCAATGAAGGGCAAGCCGAAGTACAAGGCAACGCGCTGAGCTGGGTCGAAGGCAATGCCGACGCAGGCCAGTACGCAGCAGAAAATGGCCCCCAGTGGTACGAACGGGTAGCCACGCACCCGGAACTTGAGGTCCTCGAGCTTGCCGCCGCTGGCGATGTAATGACGGCGGAATGCGATTTGGCTGGCCGCGATGCTGATCCACACCACCACCACGGCCAACCCTGAAATCGACACCAGCGCCAGGTAGATGGTGTCGGGGGCAAACACACTGCTCAACAGCGAAGCCATGCCACCAGCCATGCTCAGCACGATCGCATTGAACGGTGTGCCCCGGCGCGACAGCGTGGCGTAACGGCGGGGCATGTTGCCTTGGTCGCTGAGGGTCCAGAGCATGCGCGAAGCGGCGTAGAGGCCGGAGTTTGCGGCAGACAGCAGCGCGGTGATGATGACGAAGTTCATGATATCGGCCGCATACGGGATACCAATCATCGCAAAGACCATCACGAACGGGCTTTCAATAACCCCAGCCTGTTCACGCGGCAGCAAGGTGGCCAGTACAAAGATGGTGCCGATGAAGAACAGCGCCAGGCGCAGGACCGTGGTGCGAATGGCTTTGGGGACGTTCTTTTCCGGGTCTTTGGTTTCGCCGGCCGCGATGCCGATCAGCTCGGTGCCCGAGAACGCGAAGGCCACTGCCAGCAGGGTCATGGCAATTGACCAGAAGCCGGTGGGGAACAAGCCTTCACGGGTGAAATTGCCCAGCCCTGCACTGTGCGCCTGCTGGATCTCGAAGCCACCCAGAATGGCCCCGCCGCCCACCACCAGAAAGGCGATGACGGCCAACACCTTGACCAGTGACAACCAGAATTCGGTTTCGGCGAACGACCGCACCGAAATGATGTTGCTGATGAACACCGCGGCGCCGAACAGCGCACTCCACATCCATACCGGCGTGTCGGGGAACCAGCGCACCATCAGGATGCCCGCGGCGGTGAATTCGGAGCCGATGGCCACCGTCCAGGTCAGCCAGTACATCCAGGCCACCATGTAACCGGTGCCCGGGCCGAGGTAACGCGTGGCATAACTGCTGAACGAGCCGACTTCCGGCATGTGTACCGCCAGCTCGCCCAGGCACATCATCACCAGGTACACCATGATTGCGCCGAGTATGTAAGCGATGACCGCGCCCAACGGGCCGGCCTGGTTAACGGTGTAGCCCGATGTGAGAAACAGGCCGGTGCCTATCACACCGCCCAGTGCCAGCATGACGATGTGGCGGGTTTGCATATCCTGCTTGAAGGTATGCGCCGAGGCATTTCTAGTTGTGGTTGTCTGCACGGACATTGTGGGTTACTCATGAAAGTTGGCGGGCAAGGACGTAGCAACGACCTCGTCTTGGCAGAGCGAATCGAGTTGCCTTGCATATTGTTTTTGTTCGACTTCATGAAGTGGCACCCACCGCACGGGTGAGTGCTACGCGCCTGCCTCAGGCCTGGACCTGGCAGGCGTCTGCGTCTGCGTGCAATTCCTTTGCTGCGGCCAGTTCCTCACGCACCGATGCACAGGCCTGTGCCAGGTCCGCCAGCAGGTCATCGGTTTCCTCGATGCCCACTGAAATGCGCACCAGCCCTTCGGAAATGCCCAGCGCCAGGCGTTCTTCCAAGGTGTTCTCGACATGGCTGGTGGTGCGTGCCGGGCCATAGATGGTTTCGACCGCGCCGAGGTTGCCGGCCCGGTGGGCGTACTTCAGCCGCGGCAGCAAACGGGCCACGGTCGGCATGCCGCCTTTCAGCACAAAGCTGACAATGGCGCCAAAACCGCGCATTTGCGCCTTGGCAATGGCATGCCCGGCATGCTCCGGCAAACCTGGGTAGTTCACCGCCTCGACCAGCGGCTCGGTGCTCAGGTACCGGGCCAGTGCCATGGCACTGGCTTGCTGCTGGCGCAGGCGCACTGCCAGGGTCTTGATGCCACGGATGATCAGGTAGGCCGAGAACGGGTCCAGCGCCGCACCGTTGATTTCCCGGTAGTGTCGCACCTGGGCCATCAACGCCTCCGCGCCGCACACCACCCCACCCAGCACGTCACCATGCCCGGACAGAAACTTGGTTGCGCTGTGCACCACCACATCCACGCCCAGCGCCAGCGGGTTCTGGTTCAATGGCGTGGCAAAGGTGTTGTCGGCCACCACCAGCGCCCCCACCTTGTGCGCAGCGGCGCTCAGCCGACGAATGTCCAGCACCTTCAGCGTCGGGTTGGTGGGGGTTTCCAGGTACAGCAGGTCGCAACCGGTGGCAATCTCGCGCTCCAGCGCTTCGGTGTCCAAGGTATCGCACAGGCACACTTGCACGCCCATGCGCGGCAGGAACTCTTCGAAGATCTTGTTGGTGCCGCCATAGCTGTCGCGGGTCGACACCACGCGTTTGCCGTTAGACAGGAAGGTATGCAGCACGGCACTGATGGCCGCCATGCCGCTGCTGAACGCGACTGCCGACTCGGCTTGCTCCAGCTCGGCCAGTTTTGCTTCCAGCGTGGCGACCGTGGGGTTGCTCATGCGGCTGTAGATGAAGCCCGGCTGCTTGCCCTGCGCCACGTCGTACCAGGCATCGATATCGTTGTAGCCATAAGCGGCGCTGACCACGATCGGGGTCTGCGTGGCGTTGTACGGGTGCTGTACCTGTTCCCCGCTCCACACTACCCGCGTACCCACACCGGCCGCAGCAATACCCTCGAATTTTTCGTTGTTGTTCATATCCGGTTCCCGCCCAGCTGAGTTGTGTACACCGATGCAGCATCGGCCTTCAGCGGACTATAGGGAGATGGCGGGGGCCTGAAAAACGATGGAATCCGGGTCTGACTGGCGTTTTTTTTAATGGCTGCGGGCCGGGCGCTGCAAAAGCCACCCGGCCACGTGGGCGCTTAGGCCAGGTTGCGCTTGAGCTCGGCGATATGCTCCGGGCCAATGCCACAGCAACCGCCGACCATGCTGGCACCCCGCGCACGCCAGTCCTTGGCCCATGCCAGGTAACCGGGCGGGTCGAGGTCTTCGCGCAGTTCGTCCAGGCCATCGTTGGCAGTGGCTTCTTTGGGCTGCGGTGGGAAGGCGTTGGCATAGGCACCAATGGCGATCTCGGCGTTGTGTCGCTCGATGACCGCGCGCGCGGTATCAATGGCGGCGCCGATCACCTCAGGCTGGCTGCAGTTGAACAACACCGCCGCCACCCCCAGGCTGACTGCGGCTTCGATGGCTTCGGCCACCGGTTCACCGGAACGCAGGCGCGCAACGTCGTCGACGTCCTCGTCCTGCAGGGTGAATGACACCCAAAACGGCCTGCCGTCTGTCGGCAAATGGCTATGAATGGCCCGCACTTCGGCCACGGAACTCTGGGTTTCGGCCAGCCACAGGTCAACATGCGGGGCCAGGCCCTGAAGCAGCGGGGTCAACACCTCGGCCACACGCTCGGGCTGGAACAGGTCGGGGCGGTAGGAGCCGAACAGCGGCGGCAGCGAACCGGCCACCCTGACCGGGTGCGCGCCGGCATCGGCCGCGTGCCGCGCAAGCTGGCCTGCGATATGGGCCAGCTGTCGCCCCTCGGCGGCAAAGCGTTCTTCACCGATGTGGAACGGCACTACCGCATAGCTGTTGCTGGTGATGACCTGCGCACCCGCCTCGATGAAGGCTGCATGCACGCCCACGACCGCCTCCGGCGCCTCGCTCAGCGCCAGCGCCGACCACTCGGGCTGGCGAAACGGTGCGCCACTGCGCTGCAGCTCTCGGCCCATGCCGCCGTCCAGAATTACCATCGTTCGCTCTGCCATATAACTTCTCTGAAGGTTCTTATGAATAAAATTCATTATGGGGATTGGCGGTTATAACTATTAAATACCCTATCACCCATTTGCCCAACATATCAGGTATGTACATGCGATTTTCTTCTCTGCTGGGTGCGGGCCTTGTACTGCTCGCAACTGCCACCCAAGCCTTTGCCGGCGCCACATTGGAGCGGGTTGAATCGCGCAAGGAAATGGTCAATGTGCTGATGGAAAGCTACCCGCCGTTTTCCTTCCTCAATGACCATAACCAGCTCGACGGTTACGACGTGGACGTGGCCAAGGCAGTGGCCGACAAGCTCGGCGTCAAACTGCGCCTGGAAACACCGTCCTGGGACGTGATCGCCGCTGGCCGCTGGAGCGGTCGCTACGACATCTGCATTTGCTCGATGACCCCCAGCAAGGCACGCGCCGAGGTGTTCGACTTCCCCGTGGAGTACTACGCATCGCCCGCCGTGATCG
This sequence comes from Pseudomonas sp. JR33AA, assembly GCF_021378985.1. NCBI lineage: Bacteria > Pseudomonadati > Pseudomonadota > Gammaproteobacteria > Pseudomonadales > Pseudomonadaceae > Pseudomonas > Pseudomonas sp. JR33AA. Next base: position 28,111 of record NZ_JAJSAW010000019.1, on the reverse strand, counting down.
TGGTCAATGCCTCGGATGAGCGCATCCATGGCGCCAAAGACCTGGAAGGCCGCAAAGTGGGTTCGATCAGCGCATCGAGCTACGAAAGCTACCTGAACAAGAACCTGGTCATTGAAGGCAAGGAAGAGCAGAAGATCGATTACCCGTTCGACTTCGTACAGGCTGCGCCCTACGACACTGAAAACGTTGCCTTCCAGGACCTGGGCCTGGGCACTGGCGTGCGCCTGGACGCCATCATTACCAACCTGGTGACCGCGCAGCCGCGCCTGCAACAGGACAAGCGCTTCAAGCTGGCCGGCGCGCCGCTGTATGAAGAGCCCAACGCGGTGGCCATCGAAAAAGGCGACCCTGAGTGGGATGCCAAGGTACGCCAGGTGTTCGCCGAGCTGAAGGCTGATGGCACCCTGGCCAAGCTGTCGCAGAAATGGATTGGCGCCGACATCAGCAAATGAGCACCTTCCCCCCCTCCCCCAAGCCCGTGGCAAAGCCTGCGGGCGCCGGCCTGTTCGGCTTTCGCAGCCGGTTACTGCTGACCTGGCTGGCGCTTTTCGGGCTGTTTGTCGCCTTCTTCCTCAGCTTTGACCTGAAGTTCGCCATCATTCTGGAGAAGTTTCCCAACCTGGCCGGCTTCAAGCTGGGGCCCAATGGTTTTCTGCAAGGCGCCGCACTGACCCTGTTCCTGTGCCTGTGCTCGATGGTGGTATCCGTGCTGCTCGGCTTTGCCGCCGCGCTGGCACGGTTATCCACCAGCGCGGTGCTGGTGGGGGTCGCCAGCTTCTACACCTCGTTCTTCCGTGGCACGCCGCTGCTGATCCAGATTCTGCTGATCTACCTGGGGCTACCGCAGGTGGGCCTGGTACCCGGCGCCATCAGCGCCGGCATCATTGCCTTGTCGCTGAACTACGGGGCCTACCTGAGCGAGATCTTCCGCGCCGGCATCCTCGGCGTGGCCCGTGGGCAACGTGAAGCAGCATTGGCGCTGGGCATGCGCACGCCGCAGATCTTCTGCCACGTCATCCTGCCCCAGGCCATGCGGGTGATCATTCCGCCCACCGCCAACCAGTTCATCTCGATGCTCAAGGACTCGTCGCTGATATCCGTGATGGGGGTATGGGAGGTGATGTTTCTGGCGCAGTCGTATGGGCGTTCGAGCTATCGCTACCTGGAAATGCTCACCACCGCTGCGGTGATCTACTGGGTGCTGTCGATACTGCTGGAGCTGCTGCAGGCGCGCCTGGAGCGGCATTTTGGCAAGGCTTATCAGCGCTGAGGGCTGAACTGGCAGGGGCACTGTGGGAGCGGCTTTAGCCGCGAACACCGGCGCAGCCGGTGCCATGCACCGCGTTGGATTCTTCGCGGCTAAAGCGCCCACAACGTCACAGCGCCTTCATTTCAGCAATATCCCGAGCCACCTGGTCTGCCGAGTGGTCGAACATCGCCTGTTCCTGCGCATCCAGCGGCAACTCGATAATCCGCGCAAGCCCGTTGTCTGCCAGTACACAGGGTACCCCCATGGCGATATCCGTTCGCCCATATTCGCCCTCGAGAATCGCCACCGCCGGCAAGATACGGTTCCGCCCCTTGGCGATCGCATCGACCATCTGCGCAATGGCCACGCCCGGTGCATCGCAGGCGCTCCCCATCTTTTTCAACCCCAGAATCTCGCCGCCGCCCTTACGGGTGCGCTCGACAATCTGCTCGATCTGCTCATCGGACAGGAAGTGCGACAGCGGCACCGAGCCGATCTGGCAGTAGCGCATCAACGGCACCATGCTGTCGCCATGCCCGCCCAGCACCAGCGCCGTGATATCCCGTGCAGAAAACCCGGTTTGCTCGGCGATGAAACACTTCATGCGCGCGGTATCCAGCACCCCCGCCTGCCCGAACACCTTGTCGCGCCCCTGCCCGCTCACGCTCCAGGCGCGGTAGGTGAGCACATCGACCGGGTTGGACACCACCAGCACCGTCGCTGTCGGCGCGTGGTGCTTGATATCCGCCATGATGCTGTCGAGGATTGGCAGGTTGGTGCTCAATACATCCTGACGCGACTGGCCGGGCTTGCGCGGCACGCCCGCCGTGATCACCACCAGCTCGGAACCCTCCAGCATCTCGGCTTTGGCCCCGCCATGAACATGGGTATCGGAACCTGAATCTACAGCGGCCTGCCAAACGTCCAGCGCCTTGCCCTGCGCCAGTTCACCCTGCACGTCCATCAACACCAGCTCACGGCACAACTCGTCCCGGGCGATGATCTGCGCCGCCGCCTCGCCGACCAGGCCGGCACCCACAATCGTTAATTTGTTCACCAGACACCTCCCAGCGGCGCGCGCCACCAGGAACACGCCTGCGTATAGAGAGAAGTATTGACCGCCACTGCGAAAAGGCCACCCGAAGGCTGATGGCTGGTAGCTGAGAGGACGCTGGGGCTTCTGAGGCTAGCGCCGGCCTGGAAAGATTCCAGCCCCGTGTTTTTCCGGGGCCCGGGGCTTGTGGGATGGTCTCAGTACCAGGATTTGCCAGCGGCCTTGCGGGAGCAACTGTCATGCACAAAGTTCAAAAGCTAGCGACATCACCGTGGGGACGGCGGCCTTGCCCCGCGAACACGGGCAAAGCCCTTGCCATCCACCACGCAGCCAGCTTCACAGGCAAAAAGCACTAGATGGCTGTTAGTTGAGGGCCAGCCCCGCTGTTGCTACCTGGCCCCACCCTTGATCAACGATCTGGCCTAACGCTCCAGACCCTGCTCGCTTCGTTCCATTACCTTCCCACACTGCTCACTGGCCAACCGGCTGATGATCCGGATCGCCTGATGGAACCGGCCGTGTTGCGAAAACTCAGACGCGGGTTGTGTTCCAAGCAAGTTAAGGTGGCAGCAGTACGCGGGTTGGCCGACCGGGACGAAAGGAGCCCGGCACACCCGAAGGTGTCCCGCGCACCACCGCCATAACACGACATCGCGGGCACAAAAAAAGCGCCTGCGATGAAGACTGGGCGCTGATGCGCCTTTCGATTCCGACCGGCCAAGGTCGCGTCGCCGATGCTTCGGCGACTGAGGGACTTTATTCCTAGGTGGCTGTTTTCGCAAGTTTTCGAGAGTACGAATGAACTGCGCGTTTCGTAGGAAATTGCTCGCCACAAGTAACGCACACACGCCAGGCCTTGTGCGGTCCGTGTAGGAGCTGGCTTGCCTGCGATGGGCTGCGCAGCAGCCCCATACCCCGGCCTGACAGGAATCACCCAGCATCGGCCTTCAACAGAAGGAGCCAGCTGCAACCCCGACATTTGGCCCACCGCTCATCAACTGCTACCAGACTTAATGCCGCAACCAATCAGCAAGAGGAACGATGGGATGAGACTTTATTTGCATCCCACATCACTCTCACTTTTCCTGACCGATTTTCCGTATCCGTGGCGATACCGGCCTCGACAGTGCCTTCTTCGCTTTGGCTGCCGCAGGGCTTTTACCTCGTTTCGGTCCGGCCACCACGTTGGAACTGGCCAGCGGCGCGGCCACAGAGACTGGCCCACCAGCCTTCAACTGACCAACAGTGTTGCCGACCAGCGTTGCAGTGGGCTTATCTTTGGCAGTCATCACCATCCCCATCCGTACGCCAAAGAGACGCAGCACCGCCTCCAAAGTGCTGAGCTTCGGATTCGACTTCCCGCTTTCCAGTTCGTACAGGCTTTTCGTGGATATCTTGCACATGGCCGCGAAGGTCTCTTGGTCAAGCCCGGTGACTTCAAGCCGCAGACGGCGGATGGACGTGCCAATTGGATCGAGCCCCGCCGCGTTGCGCTTGACGATATCCTCTACAAGCTGGGCGCGCTCTTCAGGCTGTAGCTTTTTCATCGCAGTCCCCACTCCACCAGTCGTTTATCCAGGTTATTCACGGGTAGCGAGGCTGCATTGCGCATCGATTCAGGCGCATCGGTCAGCAGATCGGGCAACGCCCTGAATGCCTCAGCCGCATGCATCAACCGTTGCAGCAGTACATCGGGATCAGTGTAACCAACAAGTTCAGCGCAGTTGTCGCGCCAATTAGAAGACCCCTTGCGCTCCGCCGCCCACTTCGTCGTCCGTGTGATGCCCTCTTCATCCAGGATCATTGGCGCGAGGTCATAGATTGGCGCCAAACGAAACCTCCCACCCACACGCATGATGGAGGTGTTGCGGCCGTGGTTATCGGTGTTCCCTAGAATGCGGTTCAGCAGATCGCGCCGCACGTACTCGAACACCAGGTCGTCCACTTCATCCTGCTGGCCGTTATCGATCCATAGACCTACCAGTCGGTGAACCACTTCGGCATGCGCCATCGGATGCGCGTACCCGGTAATACCGCAGATCGAGTACACCGACTCCAGCGGTATCCGCTCCACCACGCCATCCACTACTCCGCGATCAAATCGTGGCATCCAGAGACTTGGCTTCACTGCTTCTTCAAGCGACAAACCATCAGAGGGAACCGTATCAAGGCCGAGGGCAGCAACCGCCTTGTAGTAATGAAACTCTGTTCGCAGGATGTCTTGGTCGCGCTCGCCGCCCCGATTACGCGCGAATTTGATCAGCCAGTGACGGCACGCCTGGTCATCGGGGAGCATCGCATCAGCGTACAAAGCACCGTTGTGGGCTTCGGTCATGACCAGCTTGGGGGCTTGCCCGTTGGCACCGGTAGCACCGCCCAACGCCGCGCCGGTTTCATAGGCGTACTCAAGAAATTCGTTCGTCCTGTCCACGACCTCAGCACGCTCAAAAGCCTCGTTCCGATCCGCCTGAAGGCCTTCCACCGATTCCTTGATGCGCAGGTGCCCAATAGGCGCCGGCGTGAAGCGTTCCAGAAGGTACAGCCCCATTTCCACACCTTCGGGCTTGAGACGCCCGTAGCGGGATTGAAGAGAGTCCTTGGCAGCACCAGAGGGAATGATGTCGTAGAGGAATGCTGGATACCCTTTGACGTCATGGTGGTCCCAGTTCAACGGAAGGTTAACGCTTAGGGCGAGTTCGCAACGATCTTCCATTCGATCAACGTTCGCGATGATGTAGTCGCCGTCGTATGCGACAAGGCACCTTCCATCAGCAACACGCTCGGGGTTCTCAACCGTGAGTGTCGCTGCATCGCTCCATGCACCATCGGAGAAAGCCTGGATCGTTAGTCTGAGCGGCATCACGACACCATTAATCAGCATTTGAATGCTGACTAATATAGTGCGCACAGCCTAAATCGGCAATATTTTGCCGATTAAATGCTTCAGAATAGAGAAACCGGTACCACACTACCGATTATGTATCCACAGCGCACGGGATGGTGCTAGAGATAGTTGCTGCGCCTGGGGAAGCAGGCACTGCCTGTGATTCGGCCCTTGGGTTATAGAACCATGTTTATTTGCCTAACGAGACGATTCCTACGAGCAACGCGGATCTAGGACTAGGCACGACCTAGCGGTTTGGGAACTAGAGTCCTCCCCCTTTTTGTTCACTCCCGAAAATAAAAAAGGGGGACAGACCCCAATAGCACTTACTTAACGTGCTTCGAGTGCCCATTTTTTCTGACCTCTGCCCTTGCTGATCGACCTGGCTTAATCAGCGAGCCCGAGCGTGCTGGCAATGCTGTTGACCACCAAGTAAGTCGATGGCTTGCCGCTGCACCGTTTTGAAACGGTGCTGAGCCGCCGCGTCAGACCTTGGCGCGCTGGGTGATTCAGTGTGGTGAGCACCTGCAACCACTGCTGAGTCTGATGCGCGACCGGTTGCTGGAAAGCCCGGTCATCCATTGCGATGAAACCCGCGTCCAAGTTATGAAGCGCTGTTGCCGTGGAACTGTTCATTAGAAATGCCACGGTAAACGATGGCCTCACCTTGCGCTAGGTGGGGTTCATGGATCGCTTACTTTTTTCGGGGCCCTGGGCTTGTGGAATGGTCTCAGTACCAGGGCTTGCCCCGTCGCAGGTCCGTAGTGACCTTTCGCCCCCGTGTTCGTTAAGGGGGTGATACTGTAATCACCGTTGAGCCGGAGAACGGACCCGGTTTGACAGTCCCAATGCTACTCAGTCTCGAACGAATATTCAGCGAGCCATTTCGGCCGTCAGGAAGCCTTACATTGACACCCGAGGTAGCGTCCTCGCCATTGACTGTAATGCTTGAAAACAAGCTGCCATTATCTCTGAGTGGCACTCCCCGAGAGTCTGGTCTGGATGCTGTAACCGTGACGCTAGATGGCCCAGAGCACTGCACTTTGAGCACGGTCGAAGCCGTTGACATGTTGATTTCCCGGTCAGATACCGGCGTGTGAGTAATGATGGAGTTACCCGTGATAGAGCAGGAAAGCGGCGGCGCAACGACACGGTTACAATAATAACCCCAATCGTTGACCGCTCCCCCAAGGTTAGGGCCGGTGTGGGACCAGTTAAAACGGAAGCATAACTGACTAGAGGGATACTCTGCCGGCACTAGAATCGATCCGCTCAGGGGCACGGTGACCCCCTGCTTTTGAAGGTCCGAGAGCAGTTCGCCCGAGCCGTAGGAGGTACGGCGAATAGGTATCTCCCATCTACCATATGACCATGTACCCCAGGAATTCGAATCTCTTATCACCAAGTAAAAGTTACAGGTTGAGACAGCTCGATCGGTACTTACACACGGGTTCGGGTCCCTGGAATCGACCGTCCAGTTATTGACTACAAAATAATAACGTACCCCGCTGCCCTCATAACGACTTGACGTGCTGGTAATCGAAGGTACGGCCTGTACTTGCGCTGCCAAGCCGCCCGAAAGCAATAGCAATACGCTGCGTAGTACAACCGCATACGACATATTCATAATTACGTTACTCATATGTGAGGGCAAACGTCAGGGATGCGTCAAAGTCGCCCTGGCCGAGCGCGCGGTTGGCGAGCACCTCGGCTTTGCCTTGCAGGTAGGCATTGAAACTGATCTGGTAACTGCCACTGCTCAGATCGCCCATACGGTGAGTCTTGTTCAATGGCAAAGCCTTGCCAGCAGGTGTTTCCAACCCGACCATCAGGCCTTTCACCGTGGCGCTTTGAACCAGCAAAAGCCCTGCCGGATCACTACTTTCGTTGCCGTTGAACGTGATGCTGACTGAACGCTGGCCAGTACCCAGGTCGCAGTTCTGCAAGTGCAGTTCGATCGGTCGGCCTACGGTTCTGCCGTTTAGATAGAGGTCTTTGTCCACCACGGTTTTAAAGTCCAGTTCGACCAGTTGGTCTTCCTCGGCCAGCACGCATGGCTCGTTCACCAAGGTGCCGGAGAAGTACAGGTTGTCTTCTGCCGCATGTACTACCGGTAACCAAAGGCTGGCGGCCAACCAGGCGTTCAGGGTCATTGCCCACTTGCCCATACATCCTCCTAGTAGATTTCAGCCATCAGTAGCGCAGAAGCGGTGAATTGCGTGCTGGGTAATTTCGCGCCGGCCAGTTTTACCGGGACGGCTTCCATTACCGGCAATGCCGCCTCGTAGATACTGATCTCGCGAGGCTTGTTGGGGATCAATGGGGTACCACCGAGCAGTACCTTGATGCCCAGGTTTTTCTCCGAGGTGTGCAGCGCGGCAGGGTCGAAACCTGCGTCGGTGCCCTTGAGCGTGAGTCGCATGTGCCAGGTGAAACCGCTCTCGTTCGCCCCCGGGCAGTCGATCTGGTAGGGGATTGTCTGGCGGTAACGCTCGCCATCGATACGGTTGACCGCAATGTTGCGCTCGAAGCGCACGTCGATACGCCCCCCCTTGTCGCTGACGGTACAACTGGGCGGCGCCAGCAGCTGGCCAGTGAACAGCATGTTTTCCGCGCCAACGGATGGCAGGGACAAGGCTGCGAGCGCCAGTATGGCCATGCTACGGTGCAGACTGTTCATCGATAATCCACCACCAGCGTTGCGCCGGCCCTGAATGGGCCTGCCTTGATTTCGCTGTTCGCTCGCTTGACCAGCACCGCTTGCAGCTTGGGAGTCTTGCCACTATTGAAATCGACCCAGCTATTGACTGGCAGGCGAGCGCCGTCCTTTTTGATGGCAATACCCAGGTTGTCCTGCCCAGGCACCTTCAGCAGCGTGGCGTCGAACGCAGGTTCGGCCTGGACCTGCAGGCGCAACTCATTGGTGGTCGCACGCCGGCAGTCCAGTTGGTAGGTCAGGTCGATGGTCTTGTAGCTGCCATCGATGCGGGCGGTCTGCACCTCGTCAAAGCGTCCCATGATCGGTTGCCCGTTGTTGATATCGCACGGAATAGCCGCATAGACGGTGCCTTCGATCCTTACCACCTGGTCGATAGCATGGGACATGGATGCATAACCAAATAGCATGGTCAGCAGTGCAGGACGTACGAAGGTCATTGCGGATGCCTCAGTCATACGCCAGGTTCACATTGATGCTGGCGCGGAAGGCGCCCGGGCGCAGCGGGGCAGCCGTGCGCTCGGGGCGGACGTAATAGGTCAGCTGGTTGTTGCCGGGCGTGACGAACCAGGCTGATGCAGCACGCCCCAGACGCACGTCGTTACTCTGGACATCCAGTAGGCGCAAGCCGAAGCCCTCGGCACCGACCACCTTGATCAGCTCCGGCGTATCTGCATCGGCGAGGGCGGTAAAGGTCAGCGCAGCCACCGGCTCGATGGCGCTCCAGAACAAGGTGCCTTGCTGCTCATCCTGGCGGCCACCGCTGGTGCGTATACACCCCTGCAGCTTGAGCTGCAGTGCCAAGGGGGCGCCCTGATCGCCCATTCGTGCCAGTTGGGCGGTACTCAGGTCGCCCATCGACAAGCTTTGATAAACCGAGCTCGGGTCCAGGAAGCAGGCGCTTTCAAGCAGCGTCCCGCTCACCTGAAACTCAGCTACCTGGGGGTTGCCGGCGGCATGGGACACCATTGAAACAGTGGCACTGCAGAGCACGGCGGCGAAACAGACTCGGAGTCCAGGCATCATCAATTGCCCTCACGTGAATGGATCATGGCCCAGCGTCAGCGCTGGCTGGCAACAGGGCTGGCGGTGCAGGTGGTTGCTGCACAGCTGAACTGCAGTTGCGGGCGGCCACCATAGTCATTGACGTAGGTAAGTACCGGCTTGTCGCCCAACACTTTGCTCGTTACGCCCAAGTCGAGTTGGCCCATGGGTTCGATCATCAGCGGCTTAAAGTCGGTTGCACCCTCAGCCTTGAGGTTGGGCATGGCATCGATCAGCGTGACGTAGTAAGGGGTCGGGTTGTTCACCAAATAACGGTCACCCTGGCGGGTCAAAGTCAGCTTTTCTTGCCAGGGGGCTGTGTTGATACCGGCCCGAGCGGCAATCGACGCAGGGCGATAGAACAGCTTCACCCGCGTTTGCAGGGCAATCTGCAAGGTATTGGCTTTATCGCTGCGTGGCGGAATTTCACGCAGGTTGAAATAGAACAGCGACTCACGGTCCTGAGGCAGTTTGCTCAGCTCAGGCAGGGCCTGAATCTTTACCTGGCTGTTGGTCCCGGCCTCCAGGCGCTGAATGGGCGGCACCACTGCCATAGGGCTGGTGATTTTCTCGGACTGTTCATTTTCAATCCAGGCCTGGGCCAGGTAAGGCAACTGGGTGTTCTGGTTGCTGACATTGAGACTGATTGATTTCTCGCTGCCAACAAAGATTACCCGGGTACGGTCCAGCGAAATCGCGGCCAGACTGGTTTGTGCCACACAAGTGCCGATCAGAGTGAGCAGCGTCAGCGTGCTGCGTTTGAAACTAATATTCATAAAAGTACCTGTTGCGGATAGGTTAAGCGGTGGCGTCGTCCACATCGCTGTCGGGCTGGCACACCATCTCTAGGTGCCGTTCCGGCGAGACCACCTGGTCGGGCAAGGTGAAGTGGCAACGTGCCTGGCCATCCCAGTGCAGCGACATGGTCTCACCCGGCTTCATGCCGCTCAGGTATGTCAGCCCTTCTTCACCGACAATACCGGTCTCCTGGCCGCGGCCGTTCTTGGCAGTGGCACCGAACGGCGGTGCGCTGCGGCTGGCCATGCGGATGACGACCATGGCCTTGTGGCCACCGATCACATCGAAACTGCGGTAACCGATTGCACCTTCAGTCAGGGTGGCCTGGATGACGGACTGAGTGGCTTCGATATCGTCGGGTAGCTGGTCCAGAACAACGCTGGCCTGGTTGCGGTAATAGCTGTTTACGTCAGACACCACAGCCTTGCCGAAGCGGTTGGTACGGGTTACCCCACCGTTGCCACGCACGGGAACATCCGCGACGCCTTGTGTATCAAGCAGCAGCCGCGTGCCCCCCATGACGCCGCTGCGGTGCAGTGCTGCGCCTTGCCCTGTAAGGGTGGCACCGCCCTGCACGTTCAGGCCGGCCGAGGTGTACTCACCCGCCTGGTAGCTGGCGGTGGCCACGACCTGGGCCTGGTCCCCGTCATGGGACAGGAAGCCGCTGACGCTCTCCCCGCGTGAAGCCTTGCCGGCGCTGAGCATGTAGTGGCTACGCTCGTCGATACGGTCGTAATAGCTCAGGCTGTGGGAGGTGTCGCCGCGGTTGACCGACGAGCTGTAGCTGAACGAACCGGTGCTGTCCCAAGGGATATTGAGTGACAGGTAGGCGCCATCATCGGTAGTGCCATTACCCTTGTTCTGATAGGCCGTCAGCGACAAACTGAGGTTCCTCAAGCCACCGACGTCGAAATAGCGCGACAACGACAGGCTGTAGCGGTCGCTCGACCGGCTGTTCCAGTATGTCTGGTGGTTGTAGTTGAGGTACATGCTGAGCGAAGAATCGCGAAACTGTTTGCTCACTGTTGCGGTATACAGCTCCTTGCTCTGGTTCAGCGGCTGGCCGCCGCGCTGGATTTCAACGAATTCGTTCATGCTCAGGTAGTTCTTCTCGGAGAACCGGTAACCGGCGAAAGTAACCTGGCTGTCGAGCTCATCGAATCGCTTGGAATAGCTGGCACGGTAGGACTTGCCGCTCAAGGTGTCGCGCTGCGGCACGGTGGCCCGCGATTGAGTGACGTCAAACGACAATGCACCGAACGCCATCAGGTCTCGCCCCACACCCACGGCTAAAGCGCCATAGTCCTTAGCACCCAGGCTGCCGCCATACAGCGACCAGCCGTTGCTCACACCCCAGGAGAACTCACCGGTAGCGAACGCCGGGCCGTCGAGTTTGTGCTCCCAATCGGAGGGTTTGCCGGTTGCCAGCTTGTAGCGCACTGCACCCGGGCGGGTGAGGTAAGGGATGCTGGCGGTGTCTATCTGAAACTCCTGAACGCTGCCATCCTGTTCCTCGACGCGCACATCGAGTTGGCCAGAAACTGCATCGTTGAGGTCCTGGATGCGGAACGCACCTTGTGGTACCTGGGTTTCGTATAGCACCCGGCCTTGCTGGCGAATGATTACCCGCGCGTTGGTCCGGGCCACACCAGTGACTTCCGGGGCATAGCCTCGGAGATTGGGCGGCAGCATGTTGTCATTGCTGCTCAGGTTAATACCGGTATAGCGGAAACTGCCGAACATGTTCGAGTCCAGGTAGTCTTCCCCGACAATCAGGCTCGAACGCAGCGAGGGCACAGCCCGCAGCACATAGAAACGGCTCCATTCGAACTGGTTGTTCGAGGGCTGGCCAGCGTCGTGTTGCATTTGCGCCTGCCAATCTCCACGCAAGCGCCAGGCCCCCAGGTTTACCCCGGTAGTACCGTTGCCACTGAGGTGGTCATTACGACCCCGGCCGCGCTTGCGCTCGGTAGATTGAACGTTGAGGTTGTAATCGAACAGCACCCCGGAAATACCCTCATCCCAACGGGACGGCGGGTCCCAGTTCGCGGCGGTATATTCCAGCTGGTCCTGGGGGATACTCACGTAGAGCGCCGCGGTGGCGAGGTTGCCCCGTGCCTGCATACCCGAAACGCTGCTTAAATCCAGGCAAACGCCGTCGTGCCACCAGACCAACGCCTTGGCAACCCGCTCTTTCAAACCCAACTCATTGACTAACGCCGGCGAAAGGCAGGCAACGCTGTTTTTTGGATCATCATCGGCCAGAACATAATCGACGGCAAATTCCGCCAACGCCTCGTTGTTCACGTGCACCATCAGGCTGTATTGGCCGGGCATGATGAAGTTCGCGGACGCAAATACCCCAAGATCAAGGTTCTCACGGTCCTTGACGTCGAGTACGTCAGTGTTGAATTGGAGTTCCTCGGCTGCACTTGCCAACGTCGCGACACAACACAACGCCATAGTAGCCAGTACTTTACGATGATCCACGTGACTAAATCCTTGAACGAAGCTGCAGTAACGCCTGCAGTTCAGAAGTGCTGAATATTCAGCTTGATCGTGGCGTGATAATCGCCAGCCTCCAGTACACGCCCGCTACCGACGAGCGTCAGCGAATAGTTGAGCAGCAAACGCTCGGTAGAGAGTGCTCCGTATTCAAGCGTCATACCGGGAGAGATCAATTTTCCTTGACTGTCCTTTATCTGCAACGCGATCCCTTTTGCATCGCCCTGAAGACCGAAATTTTCATCATGCCGCTGACCTTCAAATTTCAACATGAAACCCTGAACAGGAGGGCCGCTTCTGTTTTTTTCTGGCGTAATGCAATCGCTTATATAAATAGTCAGGGCCTGCCGGACGGACGGGTCACCACTTAACAAACCACTCACCGCCAGAGGCTTGAAGGAAACTATCTGATTGTTATTACCGACGCGAATGTTACAGCCACTATCGACGATGCTCCCGGTCAATTGCACACGCCCTTTGAGTGCATCGGCAGCACACCAGGGAACTGCCAAAGGGCCAAGGACCAGGAACAGCAATGCGCTTGAGCGAATCATCCAAACCTCCGCAGGTTTCCCTACAGCGCATAGTCCAAATGCGCTGTAGGGAAGCTCAGTGACGAATGACGTTACTGATACGCGAGGGTGAAGTTGGCGAAGGTCTCGAAGTCACCCGGCTCGATTTCGGTTGCAGCACCACCAGCCGCGCTGTCGCCCTGCAGGTATGCACTGAACTGCAGGTAGGTGTCGCCATCGGACAGGGTCTGCGCTGGGGATGCAGTGCCCAGCTTGATCAGATCGCCCTTGTGGTCTGCAATGGCCAGGCTAGCGCCTTTGGCAGTCCCCTTGAGCGCCAGCAGGTCTGGGTTGGAGGCAGGGGAACCGGTGAAGGTAGCAGTAGCCGATTTCAGGGCACCCATCTCACAGCCGCGAAGTTCGATCTTGAACTTGGTCGGGTAGGACTTGCCGCCGTTTTTCAGGGCAACGTTGGCAATCTGATCCATGTCGACTGTCTGGTACTGAGATTCTTGAGCAATGGAGCATGGCGCATCAATAATAGAACCTTTGAAGGTAATAACACCGTGCCCTTGGTCCTTGGCAAAGCTAGCAGCCGAAGTTGCCGCCAAAGTAACGGCCATTACTGCGCCAGCCAACGTACTCAATTTCATTTGACACTCCTACGTTTATTTTGAAGTCCAGAAGAGGATTACAATTGAACTGCCTTAGCCGGGGTATCGCCGTACCCTTGAGCTAGAGCCATTGTAGGAGTGCGTAGAGAAGAAATGAGTAGGACGTTGCCGACGCAGGCCTAGGAAATTTCCTACAGGACTTTTCTGAAATACTTAGGAGATAAGTGCATTTCGCTTGGCGATTTCCGCCAGATCGACCAGTGAAGCAGCACCCAGCTTTTGCAGCAGGCGCGTCTTGTAGGTGCTGACCGTCTTGTTGCTGAGTAACAGCATTTCACCAATCTGCTTGTTTGAGTAGCCTTGGCTTAAATAGCCCAACACTGTCAACTCACGATCGGTAAGAGAGTTTATTTGTTCCCGCTCCGTCAGTTGATCTGCCGAGTTGACACTATCAAAAGCCAAGCGCGGAAAGAAGGTATAACCGGCATCGACCGCCTTGATGGCGGTAACCAGGCTGCCCAGGTCTTCTTCTTTGTTGACGAAGCCACGAGCCCCCAGCTGGATACAGCGTCGGCACACAGAGTCTGCCGGGTGCGACGTCAGGATCAGAATCTCGCTGCGTACTTTCAGGCTTTTGATTCTGGAAATAACCGTGTAGCCATCCATCTTAGGAATGCCAATATCGAGAACAACCACTTGCGGCATCAGCTCGCGTACGAGCTGGACAGCGTCGACCCCATTGTCTGCTTCACCCACCACGCGCATGCCGTGCTTTTCCAGCAGGACTCTGACCGCGAGTCGAATGACCGGATGATCGTCAACAATCAGAACGCTATGCATAACGGGTTTTTACCTTGAAAAGCGTTTATTACGAGGCAGATTAGCACTATTGGCTATCCCGACAGGCATAGCGTAATGCCACTGTGGGAAATTTCCTAGGCACGATCAGAAACCTCTGATGGATGTACAGGAATTCCCCCTTGCAGACTGGCCACCCTTTAACTGCGTGCGTGAATACCTGCAATGCAAGACTTGACTGTTCTGGTTCTGGAAGATGAGCCCTTTCAGCGCCTTGTCACTGTGACCGCGTTGGAGAAAGCGCTTTCGAGCCCCATCCTGCAAGCGGCGGACGGAGAAGAAGCCATTGCAGTGCTGGCTAGCAGTGATGCCGTGGACATCGTGCTCTGCGACCTGAAAATGGCCGGCATGGATGGCCTGGCGTTCCTGCGCCAGGCCAGCGGCAGTGGCAAAGTCGGTGCCGTGGTGCTGTGCAGCGAGCTTGATCCGCTGCTGCGCCACGCTACCGTGGCGATGATTCAATGCCTGGGGCTGACGTTTCTGGGCGACTTGGGCAAGCCATTCAAACTGGACGGGTTTCGCCAACTGGTCAAACGCTACCAAGAGCACCGCAGCGCAACGCCCAAGCGGTTGTCGCCGGCAGAGCTACCGACACTGAGCGATATGCAGCGCGGCCTGGACAACGGTGAGTTCGAAGCTTACTACCAACCCAAGATCACGCTTGACGGGCAACAGCTAGCAGGAGCAGAGGTACTGGCGCGCTGGGTACATCCGCAGTTGGGGGTGTTGCCACCTGGGCATTTTTTGCCAGTGATGGAGGCGCATGACCTGATCGATAGAATGTTCTGGCAGCTGTTCGATCAAGGCCTGGCCCTACAACAACGGCTGGCCGCAACAGGCCGGTCCATCAACCTGGCGTTCAACCTGCACCCCACCCAACTGGCCGGCGCCGAACTGACGGCGCAAATCAGCACCCTGCTCAAGCGTTCGCAGATACCCGCGGCCAGCGTAACGTTCGAAGTCACCGAAAGCGGGGTTATCAGTGCCCCGGCCAGCAGCCTGGAAAACCTTGTGCGACTGCGGATGCTGGGATGTGGCCTGGCCATGGATGACTTCGGTGCCGGCTATTCATCGCTGGCTCGCCTCAGTGAACTGCCTTTCAGCCAGATAAAACTTGATCGGGTGTTCGTCCACAAGATGCAAAGCCAGCCCAAAAGCGCGGCAATCATCAGCTGTTCGGTTGCTCTGGCTCAGGCACTGAGCGTTTCGCTGGTGGTGGAAGGCGTGGAAACCACTGAACAACAGGCTCGCTTGATCGAGTTGGGTGTCACCCTGGCACAGGGTTTTCTTTTTGCCCGGCCCATGCCAGAAGCTCACTTTATCGACTTCTTCGCAGCGCAAGAAGGTCGGGGAAAGTGAACATCAACGGCAGACACGACTTTGTACTATCATCACTCCAGCCCTGACGGCTCTACTGGCACCCTGGCTCTTGAAGAACAACCGTCAGTTAACGGACTCCCGTACTTCAAGCACACTCGGTCTTTTATCTCGCATGTTTCTACGTCCTTTCTGCCTGTTCGTCGGGCTGATTTTCTGTTGCACTTCGGTAGGAGCAGCATCGTTACCTCTGGCCCCGCAAGTGCTGTCCAGCCCATTGCATATCGATCGTCACGACATGACGATTTCTACCGAGGATTGGCATTGGCTGCGACATAAAGGCGAACTCAGGGTGGGTGTATCGGCCGGTGAGTCAGCGCCCTTCTCTGTCACTCCAGAAGGCTACCAGTACGAAGGCATAAGTGCAGACGTGACCGCCTTGGTTGCCCAACTGCTGGGCTTGCAAGCTAAGGTCGAGATTTTCGCCAGTGAGCAGGACGCCCGCAAGGCTTTGCAGGCAGGTAGCGTTGACATGATCAGCACCCACCGCCGCAGCGCATTGACGCCAGACCTGTTGCTGAGTATGCCGTACGCCACGGACCGGCTGGCGGTGTTCAAGCGCAGCGCTGAACGCCGACATTCGCCTAGCGACCTTGCAGGCCTGCGCGTCGCAATCACTGCGGAGCACAGCGCCGAACTCAAGCAACATTATCCACGCGCAATGCTGCAAGTTTACCCCGACCATGACAAGGCGATTGCTGCTGCCGCGTTCGGCCAGGCTGATGTGTACCTGGACGACCTCTACACCGCCTATTACCTGATCAACCGCTCATTTTACAGCCTTGTGCGTTTTGAACGTTTCGCCAAGGTGCGGGGGAAGGACTACAGCTATGCCATGCAGCCCGACAATACGCGATTGCAGCGGCTCGTCAACGCCGCTATCAAAGCCATTGGCGAAGATCAATTACGCAATCTGGCCAAACGCTGGGTGGGTAACAGTTTCATCCCCAGTGAAGCCCCCATCGGCCTTAGCGTTGAGCAAAAGCGTTGGATCGAGCGGCACCCGGTGGCACGGCTAGTGATCAATGATGACCTGGCACCTGGCGCTTATTTCGACTCGAACGGCACATTTTCCGGCGCGATTGCCGACATCCTCGAAGTGATCACCCTCAGTACCGGCCTGCATTTCGAAGTGATTTCGCGCCCCGGCGGCTTCCCACAGATCATCGAAGCCGTACAAAAGGGAAAGGCGGACCTGGCACTGATGACCGCAAGCCCCGAACGGGAAGAATACTTGCGCTTTACCCGACCATTAATCAATAGCCCGTTCGTGTTGCTCAGTAGCGTCGAGCAACAAGGCCAACTAGGTGATCTGGCCGACAAGCGTATTGCCGTGCCTACTGGCCACGTGGCAATCAAGCAATTGCGCAAGCAGTATCTCAAAGCCAGCATCATCGAAGCCGGCAGTTCGCTGGATGCAATGAACCTGGTGTATCAGGGCAAGGCCGAGGCAGCTATGGTGGCTTTGCCTGCCGCGCGTTACTACATTGAACGGCTGTTTCGCGAAAAGCTGGTTATCAACCAGATGCTGGATGTCGGGCCGGCAACGCTCAATTTCGCCATGCGCCGCAGCGACGTCGAGCTGCAGTCGATTATCGACACGATGCTGCAGAACACTGCACCGAATGAGCTCAATGAAATCTCCAACCGTTGGCGCTCGCCCCCGGGCATGAGCGGCCAAACCTGGATCGATTATGAACGCATGATCAGCCAAATCATTTCGGGTGCTTCGCTGCTGGTGTTGTTCGTCCTGGCCTGGGTGGTTTATCTACGCCGGCAGGTCAAGGCCCGTCTCAAAGCCGAGCGCATGCTCAATGACCAGTTGCAGTTTGTAAAAACGTTGACTGATAGCATGCCGCCCCCCCTGTATGTACGGGACCTTGAAGGCCGCATGCTGTCGTGCAACCGCAGCTACCTGAGAAGCGTCGGCCTGAGCGCCGAAGAGGTGCTGAACAAAACCGTGCATGAGTTACCCAAAGAAAACTTCGAGAGCCTGCCGGACTTTCATCAAAACTATCTACAGGCCATGAGCGACGGCCAGACCATCGAATCGGTCCACGCCGTTACCCTGCAAGGCCAAGCGGCATGGATCAACCACTGGGTGCAGCCTTTTCAGGACTCCACGGGCAAGACCAAGGGGGTCATTTGCGGCTGGCTGGATATCACCGACCACCGCCAGCTGGTGGAGCAACTGCAAGAGGCGAAAAAACGCGCTGACGATGCCAGCCGGGCCAAAACCAGCTTCCTGGCCACCATGAGCCACGAAATTCGCACGCCTATGAATGCGGTTATCGGCATCCTGGAACTTGCACTGAAACGAGCGCAAAACCAGCCGATTGATCGCTCGAGCATCGAGATTGCGCATAACTCGGCAAGAAGCCTGCTGGAACTGATTGGCGATATCCTGGACATCGCACGAATCGAGTCCGGGCGTTTAAGTTTGTCGCCCAAACGTGCAAACCTACGAGAGCTGGTTGAATCGGTGGCCAGGGTGTTCGAGGGGTTGGCCAGGCAAAAACGCCTGAGTCTGATTCTGGACATAGATTCGAGCATCAACTGCGATGTGTTGGTTGATGCGCTGCGCTTCAAGCAAATTTTGTCCAACCTGGTCAGCAATGCCATCAAGTTCACGGAAGAAGGCTCGATAACCGTGAGTATTTCCGGGCATCTGGTCGAAAACAGTGTGCTCAATGTTCACCTCAGCGTGAAAGACACCGGTGTTGGTATGAGCCCCGCCGACCAGCAGCACTTGTTCCGTCCCTTCGCGCAGGTGCAGCGCAACCAGCAGCGAACCGAAGGTACAGGGCTGGGCCTTGTGATCTGCCGTTCGCTGTGCGAAATGATGGGGGGCCAGGTGACCATGAGCAGCGCGGTGGGCCGTGGAACCTTGATCGATGTCGAGCTGCACCTTCAAGTACTGGACCGCGTCTACATCCCTCAAGTACCTGTCCTGCCGTCCTCCAAGCAGCGTTACTGTTTACAGGTACTGGTGGTGGATGATCACCAGGTCAATCGCCAGGTATTGCATCAACAGCTGAAATTCCTGGGGCATGACGTCTACGAAGCTGAAGACGGCCAACGTGCCTTTGAGCGTTGGCGCGAACAGCCCGTCGATGTCGTCATCACCGATTGCCACATGCCAGTGATGAATGGAGTCGACCTGGCACGTGCGATACGCCGGCATGAACGAGAGGAGGCACTGGAACCGACAGTGCTGATTGGCCTTACCGCCGACGCGCAGCCGGAAGAAGTTGAACAATGCATCAATGCCGGCATGAACGATTGTTTGATCAAGCCGATCAGCCTCGACGAGCTGGACGCGAGGTTGCTGGCACTGGCCCACAATGACGAAGCAGACAGCGAGTGCCCGCGGGTGACTGTGCCCGCAGAACCGGCCTCGCTGCAGCTGATTGACCTCGGGCCGCTGAAGTTGCTGCTTAACAATGACCCGATGAAGTTTCGCAAGATCCTCGACGAATTGATCCGCAACAACAGAAGGGATTGCCAGTTACTCAGGACACTGCTGGATGAAGGCGAGACCGATAAGTTAAGTGAACTGATTCATAGAATCAAAGGCGCCGCGCGTGTGGTGAAAGGCGAGCAACTGGTCGAAGCCTGCCGGCGATTCGAAATTGCCTGTACTGCCCCACTAACGTCTTCAGACCAACTGGACCAGGCGGTGCAGGAGGTGGAGGAGGCCATAAACGACCTGGAGCGCGCCCTTGAAACAGTCGAATAAGGGGCCGCTCACAGGCTATGGGAAAACTGGGGCATCTCAAAATTATCTCTAAACGGAAAAACCATTATCTAGAAAAATTTCGGTTCTCACGCCGTAAACACTGGTCAAAACCTGATCAACAGCTAACCACTATCTAAAAATACGTGCAACCCGAAGTGGAAAACTGCGAACCACAAAGTCAGAAACACGCAGATTCGTGGGAAAAAAGCGGGAACAAAAAAGCCCGCACAAGGCGGGCTTCTAGTGCCAGGTAGCGAGAAATCGCCATAGGCCAACTGATTCTGGTGCGGAGACAGACGGACGGTTGTTGGCCGTGAGGGTACGGTTTTCGCGGGGCTGGAATTTTGTGGATTTTTTGTCGTACCTCATAGCGTATCTATAAACAGATCAGCTAGTTATGGCTTTTAGTGGAATCGAATCGGGAGTTGCGGAGGTCCAGTGAGAGCTACGCCCACCCGCTTCAAACGCTACGTGAGGAACGGCGAAAACGACCCATTACGGCCATTTTCAGATGTCTGCTATCGACCAAAAGCAGTCCCTCGGGGATGCTGGTTAATGACTTCTTACGAGCAACAGTAGTAGCTGGCCAAACCAGGCCATGGACACGCTGCTAGCGGTTTCGTAATCTCCGCGCAGGCCATGTTGCTTTTTCTTACCACCTCATGTCGCGTTTCCACCGCTCTGAGCAAGCGGCTGAACGAGCTACCCATGGACCAGGGACATTATCAGGCAACATTGGTAAGAAGTGTTTCCCCGCTTGCGCCGTCTACTTTTAGCTAGGTAGCTGGTTTATTACGAGAAAGGAATGTCGATGTCAGATTGGCCAGTTGCACCAGACGAAGAAATCATGGGGCGCACAGGTGTCCATCTTGTTGGCATGAAAGTTCATCAAGATCTCAGGTGGATATTTAGGGAGCTCTCGTCTACAGACTTAGGAATAGATGGTGAGATAGAAGCCAGGCTAGATGATAACTCCAGTCACGGCAAAAGACTATCATTACAGATCAAATGCGGGCCAAGCTATTTAAAAGAAGAATCTGAAGAACACTTTATATACAGAGGGAATTACAAGCATCTCAGGTATTGGACTGAGCTCTCAGAACCAGTACTTATAGTACTATGCGATCCCGAATTGGGGTGTTGCTGGTGGCAGCATGTTGACATGCAAAATATAAATTTTCATGAAAAAGGTTGGAGCATTAAGATTCCAAAATCTCAACCTCTTTCAAGGCAATCAATAAAATTATTAACTAGTATTTCAAATCTATACAGAAAGGGCGACTTAATAGAACTGCTACTGAGAGATTGGTTTGGATGGCGATTTCAACACAAGATTCAGTTTGCTAGTGATCTCTCGATACCAAGAGACTATCACTGGCTTTCAATGCTAGCTCAAACAGGCACTGATTTCATCATGATTGATTACTTAACAGCGGATGTGGACGGATTCCCGCTTGAAGAAATTGAAGGAATGATGAAATACGCCGAGAGTAACTGCAGGGTCTACGGGTACAAGAATTTTTTTCTAGCATTTATTTCTGAGACACTTCATCACCTAGAAAAAATACCTGAACCAATCAAACTAAGCGGGCTAACAGTTCAATTTGTTCCCTTCCTACTCAGGAAAAGGAGTCTGGAGCTTAATGAAGTAGGCAAAGATAACTGCCTCATTGATACTTTCGAGTACGAATGGAGTGACGCGAATTATTGTCGTGTTGGTGAAATTGAGCGAAATATAAAATGGTCTGGAGACGTAGATCCATGCGTCTAACAAGTGGCAGCAACGGACCTACGGCCGCCGTGCCGAGAGTTAGGTGTCAGCCGCGTACACCATCGCCCGTGAATCGCCCCAGGTTTCGTGGACGCCCCCTACCCCTCAAAATCGAGGTGAGATAAAAGTCCGCTTCTGGTCCATGCCTGTCGGTGCTGACCGGCAGCCTTGGGTCGATTGCGGCTGTTCATGACTGGCCGCTATCGACCCATAGCTGCCAGTGGCAACAGGCAATAACGGCTAATAGCTGCAATTCGCGAGCGGCAGCTTAGAGGAAACTGCCAGAGGAATGACTCGGAGCCAACGCCCGCGATAATGCTAGAAACGCCCGGCCGGTTCCATTTCCGGAGCCCCCCCATAGCCACAATAAATTCGGCTGATTGGTATTACGGAGAAGTTTACTATTCCCCCAGAGTTAAATATCCGCAGTTTTAAGCATCTAGACTAGTCAATTCTACGGTGCGTTGAAAATATCGAGCTTGCATTCCTGAATATGTATTCATCTAGAGAGCCATTAGAGCTAGAAAGAAGCTTCGCGCCTTCAGTATTGCTGCCATATCTCATGGCTATGTAACTTGTAAGGTGCTGTTGGAGCCAGCCATCGTATTTCGGCATAGAGTTATCTGCTTTGCTTATCTCCATGCACAGAGCAGGCCAGTCAACGCCTGTAATCTTGATTATGTCTATATCCTTTTGTAGCGTGCAGCAGAATAACGCCCTATATAGGTCAGGCTCGTCTTCGCTTGTTTTGTGTTGATCTCTAATAAAGGCATAGTCAGCTGCATAATATAAGCTTGAGGTGAACATTGCGTTCGGCCTCATATTGGATATTGCTTGCCTTGAGCGCGCCCCATGATAGAGAACCTGGCCTGCACCCAGAGTAATTACTGGGAAGTTTAGAAGTGCTTCATCGACTAATTTCAAAGCAGCGGAATTCATGTTTCTCTCAACTGTGCAATTATGGTGATTCAATGCAAAATGGCCGCTCTTGGCCGATCGCAAATGAAAGATCTAGGCTGCAGCCGACCCCAAGCAGCCTTTCGCGGATGATCGCTATTGGCCAGTCGGGAAATTGAGCACGCCGGCGCTCAGCCGAGCCGTCGTACTCTGGGGACAAAGCAGAAGCATCAGGGGACACTCCGGCACATACGTTACATCTTGCAGTTCAAGAGGACTGATACCTTCTTGGTGGCAGATTTTTGGACGGGCACTTAATGTCGTTATTGTTGATAGACTGTAGAGATTGGGCGAATTTTTAACGAATATATGTCGACCTGAAGTAACTTTATGCATTAATTTCGGCCTCTGCACCAGTCTGCTGCTAAGTCGAGCGCTACATCCCAAGCTAGCAGGACATAAAAGAAAACTACCATTGCTAGAGTCTGTGTGAAAAGCCTGGATACTCGGTGATGCTGCGTTGAAAACAGCCTCGGAATGCTCATTTACAACCCGTAAACTCCGCTTCCTCGGCTGTTTTCGCCTTGCCTGACCTTCGTCTCAAGACTTTTCACACAGACCCTAGGTCACTCTCAAGATTTCGACAAAAAGTCAGCTCGCAGGTCTGTTCCGAGATCCAATCTAGTCGCATCTGCCGCTAACAACATCAGTCGACATAGAAAGCCTTCGTCATTTACGGAGTTTTTTAAGGCTGTTATCAAAGGAGGAACCGTATCCACGGGGTTATAAAGTTTAAATACTTCGGTGGAAGAAATCCTTACCCAAGCAGAGCGCTGCCAAATTGCAATCAAGGGTATCAAATCACTTTTAAGAAACGAGTGCGCGACTAGTTGCAACGATCTAATGCCCGCTAAGGCATAGTCTATAGGTTTTGGGTGAACGGTGGAGCGAAATACTGATAAGCTATCGATAAATATTTCTTCAAAATTCTTCGGCGGATTAGACCTTTCGTCACCCCCCATCCGTGAAAAAACAGTATTCTCCACTACCTCTGTACCGAATTGGGAAACCATAGCATTTTTGAGATTTTGGGTTAATTCGTAACGATGTTTGCTCGCGCACTTAATTACGTATGAAAATATTGCCTCTATAAAGAAGCCGTTAGAGCGACCGTCAAACTCTGCGAGATTTAATGTAGGAATAGGTTCGCGAGCAGGGTCTAGCATATCTAAATTAGATAGAGATCCTTGACTAGCTACAATAGACGCACTTTCTGCGAAGCGCTTAGCGCACTCGGGGAACTCCTCATGATTTAGGTCTTCCATATTAACTACAAGCTCTCTCATGCGCAGAATAAACTCTAAACTGAGTATGACGTTTTTACCCATTCTTTCACGGATTTGAGCCGCATAGCCAATATTAGTACGAGCCAAAACGTCTAATTTTGCGAGCATATACCAGGCTATGTCCATTGCAGCAATTGGATGCGTCGCAATGGCTTCTGGTGGTTCAGGATTACTGCAGCAGCCCGGGACCAACAGTATAGGTTTGCCCGCGACTTCCACGGGTATATCTTCTATACGTGACATAAGCCAGAGTAAAGTGTGACGGACGACATTGTGGCAGTAGATAGATCGCAAAGAGGTTCGGGGGTCGATACTCTCTAGCTCTGTCAGGGCTTGCCCAATCAAGATCAGCGATCTTTGCACACTTCCTGATTCGAAGGCTGCTACGGCAGCGTCAGCACCGAGTCCAATACCCATAACTTTCATGTCATGGAGGTCCACACTAGATGCCGAATCCCTGGCTTCCAGAAACCAGTGCTCCGCCTGGGGCCAATCGTTGGTCTTAGCTGCACTGATGGCAGCCTCTCGTAGAGCGAAAGCCCGCTCTATAAAGTTATCCTTACCAATAATATCAGCGATATCACGCAGGATTAATAATGCCTCAGGATGTTTCTGCGCGCGCCAGTAGATTTTAGCGCGTGCGCGTGCTAACAATACATCATTACCACATCTAGCTACTGCTTCATCGAGTATGCCAAGAGCTGCTTGCTGATCATTTGCATGCTCATCGAACATAACTGCTCTAGCAATCCAACACTGAATGGTGAGAGAAGGAACACCCCAATGCTGTGTGTAGTTTGCCATGCGAGAATAACGCGCTGCCGCATCTTTATAATCCAAGATCGTTCGATCCTGGGAGACCCAAGGGCCATTTACCAAAACGGAGAAGTCTGGCGTTGCATCCTGAATAAATTCTAGGTACGTTTCCCTGTCACTCGGTTCAAGCACGTTCAACTGACTGAAAATATTCTCCAGCACGGCAACACTTTCCAGCCCGGAGACCCCGACCGCGAAGAGCCCTGAAACTCCGCCGTGGGAACCGATATTCTGCTCTATAGCTTCGGAATTCAGGTCAAGCCCTAAAGAGTTACTTTGTATGAATTTTTGATATTCCTGCAGAATCGAAAACCAGTCACTTAGGTAGTTAGCGACACCTAAAAAGTTTAATACGACGAGCAAGCCGGATACGTAAATCGCATCTCTCTCAGGCCCCACTGGAAGTCGCGAAATCTCTCTGCGCAATGCCTCTACACATGCGGGTATCGTCTGCTTTGACTTAGCCGTTGCGAGCACTTTGAACTGAACCATACGAAGCATTACTGAAACATGTGTGTCTTGTGGGTAAATCAGACAATTTGTTTCAAATACGTGGAACAACGAAAAATTTTCGCTAAGGTATACAATGATAGATTCATCTACGGTCAATAGCTTCGCAGCCATCACGGCCAAAGTACCGGTGCTTTTACCAGTCAGGGCGTGAGTGATAATTCTGTCAATATCTTCGGCATTTATGTTTGAAGAGGAAATTAAATACCCTGCGATTCTGTTATGTATGCGAGTTTGAAGAGAGGGAGAAAGCATCTCTTTGCCAAACCGTGCCGCCAATGGTGAGATACGGTATTTATCCCTTCCAATGGTCTCCACCCATGGGCCAATCAGCGCATCAAGATTTTCGCCCGGAGTGCTCCCGGGTGGAGGTATTTCAGCGACGGTAAGAGCTAGATTCCGGTTGAAGTGTCCAATCAAAAGACTTAGGCGATACAGGAGATCTCTTGTTGGTTCTGGAAGCGCGGCCACAATTTTCCGGCGAGCACTATTTCTCTCCTCTTCGATATCCCCAGATGACAAGCCGGCCGATAGTAGCTGAAATAACTCAGAACTCGGCCAGTCTCTAGCTGCCATTCCTGCAACGAACGCATGTACCAACTGAGGGTGTCCAAAAGCGCCTGTGATATGAGCTAATTTCCCCCAGGCAGTTGGATTACCCCCGTGGATCAGCACTAACTGCTCCACCTCCTCTGTTGTGAAATACAAACATTCACGAGCGCAGTGGAGCGTCAGTCCAAGATTAGCGAGCTCCCGGCCAGTAGGCTTTTTATAGCAGGTAATCATTACCCCTACGTCGCGTCGCCCTAGAGCTTGAAGAACTTGACTTAGCAGCAATTCCACCTGGGGATTTTCATAGCAGTTCAGGTCCTCTAAGAGGATGAGCTGTGCTTGTAGCCCGCCCAGGCGAGAAAGCAATACATCGAGCCGGTTCGTTGCTTCCTCCGCATCTGCATCGCGAAAGTCAACCAAGAAAAAGCGGTCACTTATCTTCTCTGCAACAGCTCGGACTACATGAGTTTTCCCCACTCCGCTAGTGCCAGTAATAAAACAGGCACCCGCCTCGTTCAAGGCCCCCTCTATGCCTTTCTCCACAAGCGGACGTGATAGAAATCCCCGGGGTTTGGGAAGTGCTCGACCGTCGATGAGCCATCGCAATGTCAGTGTTACAACACTTGATTGGGTACCAACTCCTCCAAGGCTGCCGAGTCCGCCATTCAGCGCTGTTAGTCTATCGAACACTTTCCTAGAAATCGAGATTCGAGTAAATGCATCTATAGCTGCAATCAAGTCAGCACGTGTCAACGTGCGCTCTGAAGCGACTTTCCCAACACTCTTTTCAAGTACACGGTAAAGTAGTCCGTCTGCAATACCTTCACTTTCTGAAGCCGATAGCTGGAATCGCTCTCTTGCCACTACCACAAGACGCTGTGTGAACTCTCTGCGCAATGCTGCAAGATCTGGCTGGCCGCAGTTCCAGTGAATCCTCCGCAGCAAATCATTTCTCAGTTGCTCATCGTCTCGCGCCCGCACGAACACTCTAACCTGCTCAGCGAGAGATTCGCTTTCAAGAAAGCTACGCAGTGACGTCACGTCTCCGCTTTTTGCGATTGAACGCCAGTAAACTAATCCACGCCCCCCTAACGGAAACACAGTAGAGCCAGCCGACTCCTTGCCAATATCGGAAGTCGTGAAATACTCGAGATGAACTTCGATTGCAGGATTTTCATGACTCAACCGAACAAAGTTAGCAATCGCATCGCGGACACTCTTAGTGTTTAGAGTTACGGTAGTTGATGCGCGAGTGTCTTTAACCTGCACGGCTTTGAGAACATTATTAGCCATAGTAGCGTAGTCCTCTGCAACCTCGAGAAAAATCCGAGCTTGCTCACTAACATCCAGCCATGCTAATGCCGCTGCAGTCACCTGATAGGCGTACCCTCGTAGCGAGTCCACGGCTTGACGGGCGGTGTCAGCCTGCGGGATGAGTCCATCACTGCCTGCGGTGAATAGCTGCTCTTTGTCCATTTTCGCCGGAGAGGTCCATCTATATAGGGTTATCGTGCATTGCCCTAATTTTCTCAGCAATGCTTCTGAAGGATTTTATTGTAGCGGTTAAACGAAGCCGACCACCAATGGGGCGTGAATTTTAGCTATATAGAGGTGCCTGATGACCAAGCAATTCTAAGTTTCTTGTCCTTCGAGATCCCTACACTAAATCTCCCCGCCCTCCTTCCGAAGGGCAGCTTCTGGCCGTATGCAGCCCCTGACGAGGGTCCGCTTTGGATCGAAAGCGGTCACTCGCACAAGGCTGCTTTCCACCCAAAACAGCCATTGGTGAAGGACAGATATCGGCCAAAGCTGTCATTTGTCCACGGTCATTCGAAGAGGGTTGAGTTCACCCCCTCGCTTTGGCTGTATCTTTCAAGCGTTTTTCTAAAGCAGTTCTCCATGACCCCAATCTTTCGATGTCCTGTTCTAGTTCATCAGGTTCTGGTGTCGGAAGCCTTCCGACGGCCGTTGCCGCGTCATGCTCGAACTTGGAGCATTTGCTCATGCCGATATTGATCTCTTGGTAATCTTCGTCGGTCACAACAACAGACTTGAGACGCTGCGTTGATACACCCTCGCCGAACCGCTGAACAGCTCCGTTCAACAGAACTTCCTCGACACACCGCTCCCAAGCGAGGCGCAGTCGACCATAGCTTGCAGCGGTCAGGCGACGATGCTCATCGTCGTTCCCATCTTTCTGTGCTCTGCGAACATCAACCAACGCTTGCCGCAGTCTGGCCAGGCGGTCCTTGGTACCCACCACATCGAACGGCAGGTCCTGCGAGTGCACCCCATAACCTTGCGCGGTTCGACGAATGTAGTTCTTAGTCAGAGCAGCACCAAACTCCTCAACCTTCTGCTCAAGAATGCACAGGAAGTAGATGTCGTGGGTGAAGACGATTACTTGTCGAGTCAGCGACTCAATAGCTAAACGCTCCGCCACCTCCCAACGACGACGGTGATCTAACGATGAAACCGGATCATCCAGCACAATTCCACCACGTCCCTTACCAAGCCTGATCTCCGCAAGGAAAGAGGCAATGGCAATAGCGCGCTGCTCTCCCTCGCTAAGAATGGCTGCCGGGGTAGCCCCTCCAGGTAGTTGCAAAATCAGCTTGAACTGGGTCTTGCCTCCAGGGGACTCAGGCTTCATCACGACTTGAAGCTGATGCACCTTAAGGCGCTTGAGCTCTTCGTTCAGAGCGTCCGCAAGTTCCTGGCTAGCCGTAGTACGCGAGAGGTCGGTAGATTTTCTGGAGATAGCGCGTGCGTCTAAACCCTCAATGCATGCCTGAAGTTTGCTACACGCCTCATGCTTAGCAATTGCCTCCAGTACAGCGTCCTTAACCTCGCCCAACCTTACTCGTGC